>JAYYVF010000001.1:0-8963 GCA_036343635.1 Candidatus Latescibacterota bacterium
ATTATTGTTGTGATACTTATCGTAGTTATGATTCTCTATTTCATAAAACAAAACAGTGAAAAGTATGATGAGGTCGTGGATGATTTTGGTGAGGATTATGAGGACCTATTAGATGATGATGATTACACAATGGCTCAAGAATTGGAGTCACGCGATAAATGAAATACGCAATGATTATGGTAGGATTCTTGTTCGGCTCTGCATTGTGTGTCCAGTCAGAAGAGATGGGTTACGTCATTAGAGTAACTCCAACGTTAGTCTATATAGATAAGGGAACTGATGACGGAATTGGAATTGGCGACAAACATACTGTGATTCGCTCTGAGGGAGACGCGTATGCTCCTGTTGCGGATATTTCTGTGTTGCGGATGTTTCCCAATTTTAGCATTGCAGAGATCGTTAAGCCTTATAAAGGGGAGAATGTTGCCTTATTGCAGTGGTCGATTCCTACTGATGCCTGGTTGGAGATAGCTAGTGAAAGAATAGTGCCACTGCCAGAGGATGATTCTGACGGTGAAGAGTCTCAGCCTTTAGTTGGGGCTGCGGGTAGACGTTCGATGTATTTTTTGATGGGAATGGACTCGGCTCGTAATTCCAATTTGAAGTGGTCTCAAGATGGAGAGTCAGGTTTACCTACAACATTGATCTCAGGCGAAAAAAACAATGTCTCGATCATAGGTTTGCGTTTGGGGCAAATGATCACGGATCATTGGCGTTGGGGGATGACGTATCGTCGCGGAGCCGATGACCTTCAGAATCTTTCCATTGAAACGGACCTTCAATGGCTGCAGAAAAGTTACCGAAGGCCAGGACCTTATTTGGGTGCGGGTTTAGGAATCGCCCAATTGAGTATAGATTCGCCGACTGGAAGTAATGCCAGTAGTTCTGCAAATAAATTATTGGTTAATGCCTTATGTGGTGTTCACATCCCTGGTACCTGGAGTTTTACAATAGAGGTTGGTTACCAAAAAGTAATGGCTTGGGGTAATGTTATAGATGCCAGTAGCTTTCGTACCTACTTGGGTATAGGACGTGATTTCTGATCTAAATAGAATTTATTTTAGGTGCTTTGTTTTTTACCGACTACTTTGCACACCCAGATACTAATTTCGTACAAAAAGAGTAACGGCATAGCCATCATGAGTTGAGATACCGGGTCGGGCGGTGTGATAAATGCAGCGAGTATAAAAATCCCTATGATCGCGTAACGTCTATATTGGCGCATTAGGTTTGAGGTTATCAAACCCGCTTTTGCTAATAAGAGCGTTACGACGGGCATTTCGAAAACAATTCCAAAACCGAATAATAGCCGGAGCACAAACCCGACATATTCATCTGCAGCCCACTGAGAGGTCATATCCGGAGGCTCCAAAGCTAGAAAAAACCGGAGTCCCATGGGTAAGACCAGGAAGTATGCGATAGCACCTCCCAAAGTGAAACAAAATACGCTTGAGGACACGATAGGTATTATCAGGCGTCGCTCATTCTTTAGTAACCCAGGAGCTACAAATTTCCAGATTTGTAAGAAAATAACGGGTAAAGCTATTAGCAATCCTCCGAGCAGTGCCACTTGAATACTGATAAAAAAGTAGGTCATGGGCCTTAGGGCCTGGAGTCGTCGGTGAGGTGGTATTTCGACGATATTCTTGCCGGATTGGATGGTTGGTGCTGTGTCGGAAAACATCTCCTTCACAAAGGATTCCACGGATGCTATTGCGTCTATTTTTTGTTGGTTTTCAATACTGAGTACAGCTTCTTCGTAAGGTTGAATAAGAAGGTCCATCAGATAGTCTGAGAATACAAAACAAAGAATAGACCCAATGATCATAGCAGCCACGGCCCGTAAAATACGCCAGCGGAGCTCTTCCAGATGTTCGAGAAATCCCATATCTCCGGTGCTCGGGGGAGATGATGAATGGGAAACGTTAACTAGTGGTTGTGACTCTTCGTTTTGTTCGGTCATGAGGTTTTGCGCGGTTTTTTATATAACATGATGAGAATTATTACAGTGGTTAAAGAGCATATCCATGCAAACAGATCGCCGTGACGAGTATAAAAAGATCCTGACGTTGCGAGTTTAATTTCGCCAATTAGGCTCGTTTCCACAAAAAGGTCACTTCGTTGATATCGCCTGCCAAACCGGTCAATGAAAAGGGACTGACCGGTGGTTGCAGACCGAGCGATGGCAATGCGATTTTCGATCGCTCTCATTGCATTTAATAACGCATGTTGGTAGGGCCCAGCACTAAAACCAAACCAGGAATCATTGGTAATATTAATCAGTGCCTGTGCTCCGGAAAGAACGTGACGTCGGACCAAGTCAGGAAAAACGGATTCAAAACAAATAAGAGTACCTAATTTTCCTTTGGGATGATTAAAGAGTGTCCTTTCGACTCCGGGAGAGAATTCTGCGGGTCCTAAGTCACCGGTCCATTTGGTCCAATCGATGGAACGGAAAAACGGAATCACATCGCGGTATGGTGTCCGCTCTCCAAAAGGAACGAGATGCATTTTTGCATACGTAGGTAAATCAGAGGAGTTGGGTTTTACGAAAAAAGCTGAATTGAATGGACGCCTTGTGGATGAATTGTAATGGGATGCCCCGGTTAACAGCGGAACGTTCGTAGTGTTTACAAATTCACGTATGCGGTTTTGGCAGTATGCTGAATGCTGTAAGTAGCAGGGAAGAGCCGTTTCAGGCCAAACTATGATCTCCGGTTTTTCAGATATTGTGTTGAAGGAAAGGCCCTGAAGTTTTGTGAGGCTGTTTTCTAGGCCGTTTGGCCCCCATTTATCTTCTAATCGCTGGTTAGGTTGAATAAGGGCTACCCGAATAGATTCTCCAGATGGCTCGTCGTTATTTATTGCCGAATTTGAATAAAGCCATGGAGCTACAAAGGACATTATTGTGGCGCCAACCCAGTATCTGCGGAGGCGAGTTTCGCCGTAGATACATCTCAACACTAATACGTTGACGGCTACAATCCAGAAAGAAACACCATAAACACCCGTAAAGGCAGCAAATTGGACAAACTGTATTTGTCCGGCCTGCCCATGTCCCAACAGAAGCCAGGGAAAGCCCAACTCGCCAAGAGACAGAGCATATTCGATGGTTGCCCATAATACAGGTGCCAGGCCAAAAGATAGAGAATTCCATTTTTGATAGGCTTTGTTATAGACCCATGCCCAGACTGCTGTAAACAGTCCCAGATAAAAGGCAAGTAAAAAAGTCCCTCCCACAACAGCAGGTCCACCCCCCTGTGTATAGGCTACCCAATACAGGCTGAGCAGATTGTGTGTGATGCCGGCAACCCATCCCAAATGAAATGCTTTGCGGCTGTTGCACTGAGTCAGGGAATATAGCAAGGGAATTAGAGCGCAATACGCCCAATAAGGATGATAAACCCATTGTAGAAATGCTATCGGTGGGCCGGGAAAGGATAGTGTCAGCAGTATGCCTGTTATTAAGGAGTTAGTCCACCAAGATAAAAAGCGCATAGAATTAGATATTGTTGGTGTGTAATGCCCAGCTGCGACCGGGTCGTTCGACATGAAACGATTCTACGTTCCCACAGTCCTGAATCGTAACGTAACATGTGCAGCCGTCTGATCCGCCAAAAGCAAGATTGCTGGGGTCCTTGCCCGTTAGTTCAATCTCCAAAAGCACTTCTCCAGATGGAGACAGCTTTGCGATGGTGCCCTTGCCATGTCGGGTGATATAAATATTACCATCTATATCGCAGCGCATACCGTCCATATTAAAGTCCGGAAACTGGATCATAAGACGTTTGTTGTTTACGCTTCCATCCGGCATGATGTCGTAGGCCCAAACGTTTCTCTGAAGGCTTTCATTGACGTATAATGTTTTTTCATCCGGACTGACTTCGATACCGTTGGTTGTTCCCATATCGGTTTCCAAACATTCTGAATTGCCCTGGTTATCTATTTTCCATATCTGTCCGACGCCGTTCGACCAATCCGGATCAGATGCGTAGATCGTGTCATTTTTTGCGATGGCGATATCATTTGGTTGATTCATACGAGGTTCATGAGAAAAAATGGAAATCGCTCTGGTATTCATATCAACTCGCAGAATGTTGTGCCCTGTATAATCGGCTATAAACATGTCCCCGCCGCTGTGGAATCGTATTCCATTTCCGATACTGTCTGCGGGTAAATCGACAAACACGTCACTCCCCCCTTCGGGGGAGACACTGCCAATCGTGCCTTGACGCTCATAGTTGACCGCATATAAAACGCCATTTTTGTCGCAGGCTGGTCCCTCAATGCCGCGTGTAAAACCGTTAGGTTCGGTTAGTACACTGCTGACGTAATTTTTCGACATGGATGGTCTCCTTGTGTTTGTAAAGGTGTTGCGTTAAATACTCCTTGATAATATAATGCATCCAGTTTTACGCCCATACATCCCGCATGGAGGAAACAATGAAAGTAGTTATTAAAATAACAATCATTACACTGATATCCATTATTGCACCTAATGAAATTTGGTCCCATTGTGAAGTTCCATGCGGTATATATGGAGACGATGCACGATTCTCGGCCATGTCAGAAGATATCTATACAATAGAAAAAGCAATGAGCTCTATTGATGATTTAGCTAAGAATTCTGACGCAATTAGTGCCAATCAGTTAACTCGCTGGGTAGATACGAAAGAGCAGCATGCAAACCGAATCCAACAAACGGTTTCTCAATATTTTTTGACGCAGCGGTTAAAAGAACCTAAGACAGATGATGAAAAATTGAAGTCCTCATATTGGAATAAATTGGAATTACTGCATAGGATTTTGCGTAAGGCGATGCTATGTAAACAGAGCGTTGATATTACCAATGCGCACGAATTGCAGAAACTGGTGGATGAGTTCAGGGTAGCTTATAATAAATAGTAAACTCTTGCTTTTAATCCCAATATCAAACGATTGATCATGGCTTC
This sequence comes from Candidatus Latescibacterota bacterium, assembly GCA_036343635.1. Lineage (GTDB taxonomy): Bacteria > Latescibacterota > UBA2968 > UBA8231 > UBA8231. The sequence continues at coordinate 4,953 of JAYYVF010000001.1, forward strand.
GGATACTCAACTAGAAACGAAAACGATACGTACTTCTGTAGACGTGGAAACTCTTTATGACGAAGCAGATTCAGCTATTAGACTTTGGAAAAGTTCCGAAGAAGACGGTATCCGTCTCTTTCGTGGCGAAGTTGTCGAGAGCGATTCCCCCGGTTCCGGTCATTCGGATAACCCTGAAATCGAACCATTCATTCGAGTCGAAGGGCCGGTCGAAATTCGCAAGATTTTACGCTTAGACAAGGCTGTTTTCCATAAGTCTGAAATCGGATTTATTGCAATAGAGGACAAGGACAATTCTACTACTCTCCGGATCCAAATAAATGGTGTGGAAATCTTGCGCACACCCTCTGCTATATCTGAACCAGAAGCACATCAGTACACCGAATTATCCTGGAGTCGTTGGTACTATGTCGGTATTCCCGCAGATGTCCTGCGTCCTGGAGATAACGACATTCGCTTCAGTGCTGTTGATGGTGGTAAAGGCTGGCAACTTATGGTTGCGGACTATCGAGAATTCGACAAGGGCATGAAAAAAGAAAAACCATTGCCTGCAGATAGTGAAGTTAGCCAGGACGGAGGCGATTCATGGACGAAGGAACGCGGCGAATATGTGGTACGCCTTCTTTTGGACCGTCATTTGCCCGACGGACAGCTTGTAAGCCGCGTTTTCGATTGCGCTGGTCAACAAGATGAAGCGGTACTGACTGAAGCCCATGTAGATCAGCTAAGCTTTGGCTGGGATTCAGATAATTTTCCCGGTGGTGACATCAATGTTTTTTATCGCACGGGCCCCACCGAAACAATCGAGGTCGAATCCTGGACTCCCTGGTGTTCATGCGAATGCGGTAAACCTGTTGGAAAAAATTCAGGTCGCTATGCTCAGTTGAAAATAGTATGGCAATCAACGGATTCACTTAAATCGCCAAAGTTGAAGGGCATAGAAATAATTGCCGATGTAAGCCAAATTAAACGAGACATCCCCCGGGTTGTTGCTTTTAGTAATCCCCTCATCTTACGCTCTTCTTACGAAATGAATTTTGAAAATCCCCGGACGCCCAAGCTTCAACAACTTCGAAGAGAATGTGAACTCGATGCAGTCGTCGCCGGAGCACAAACAGAATTTGATGCTATTCAGCGCCTTCATCGTTGGGCATATCACATACCTTTAGGTAGTTGTTCCCATACTCCCTGGAATCCACTGGACTGGATAGACATCCGTCGCGATGCAGATTGCAATATTGAACTTAATACCTACGAGCAAAGGCGACGCGATACGATGTGTCTCTATCCAAACCTCGTGCTTACCGGAGCACTACAAAGCTTTGGACTTCCTGCTCGACACTTGAACTTTCACAGTGAGGGAATGACGGGGCACGAGATCTGCGAAGTTTGGTCTAACGACCATAATAAATGGATTCATTTGGATGCAACCCGCGATTACTATTGGTATGACCGGCGAACATTGGTGCCGCTGGATACAGAAGAGATCCATCGAGTACTCGTGGAACGACTTGAGAATACTGAAACGTGGGAACGCCCCTACCTATTTTTCCAAGACCTTGAAAAGCTTGTTGAAGATCTTCCAATAACTTATTGGGACGGTGAATACGAACACTCTGCTGGATCAGGCGAACACGGGGCTCACTTTCTTTTTCGCAGCTTTTGTCATTTCCGAATAGTTCCACGATTCAATGTTTTCAGCCAAGAATTCCCAATTCCAGTCAGTCAAGGAACGGAAGTGTGGTCCTGGAACGATTATCTAAACTGGGCAGAGGATAAAGTTCCGCCACTACGTCAATTCTCGCATCACACAAATAGGCGTGCCGACTTTTACCCAACGTTGAACCAAACACGTTATACCGCAAATTATGGCGACTGCGGGCGTCAAATTAATTTCTCACTTGAATCGTCTACGCACGATTTCGAGGCTTTCGAGATTAGGATAAACCGTGGAAACTGGAAAGAAACTCCAAGGCATTGGCAATGGGCTCTTGAAAATGGGATGAACACAGCTGAGATGCGTTCCCGAAACGGCTCAGGACAATCAGGCGTTGTGAGTACGTTAAGCATTATTGTCTAAAAAACAGAGGTCTCAAATCAATTTTTTATACTCCGAGTAACATGGGCGGAATCCATCCTTTTTTTCAATGAAGTGTGTGTTAATTTCGTATTAATTGGAGATTAAAGTGGACTGATTATGGCAAAAAAAATTGTTAAAAGGAAGAATCACCCGATTACGGGAAAGGGAGTGGAACGGGCTATTTATTTTGATTTTGAGGGACTGGGGCCATCAAAGAACAACCCCGATCCTCCTCCGTTATTGGCCGGAGTACTATGTGAGGGGGATTATCAGGTTTTTGTTCTGGATACTCAATTGAGTGATTTAACGAATGAACAGGAAATACGATATCAGTCACTGGAAAAGTTTTGCTCTACCGTTCTATCTAAAGCGCGGCAGGAAGATCGACGCCTTATTTGTTGGAGCTGGTATGACCTTGAGGTGTTCCGGAATCAGAATTTCCCGCCCGAGAATATTGGATTTGATGTAAAAATTCCTTTTGACAAAGAACGTAAAAAAGACTCTACACTAAAAAAAGTTTATCAGGACTATAAAAAGAATAAAGACAAATACCGACAAAAAGGTCTGGCCGCAGCCACAAAAAAGGCTCTGCGCCCCAAGGCTCACAGCTTGCTTACCCTGGTTGCTGCAGCTCTTGGAAAGCCTCGTCCTCCATCATTCGGCGCGGGGTTGGTAGGTAAGTGGCTTCGTAGCATGATAGCCCAATCTCAGAGACAGGTTCCATATCAATCTTGGTGGCCCAGTGCTATAAAAAACGTGAGAAAGCTGTTAAATCACAACCGGCACGACTGCTGTGCGACGAAGTATGTTCTCAAAAAATTATTGGACATGGGTATCCGACATGGTAAGTCACAATGAACAGTAAGTAGATTAATCTCGAAAACCTTAAACGGGTTTTATGTTCTCGATTTGTTCCCAGATATTTGCTTCCTGATTATTCAAATTTATCAAGCATTTATCTGGTTTTATTTCAACTACAATACCTTCTCCGTTAGGAACTGTGACGCGCGTTCCGTTGGAAATCATCTTTGGAGGGGGATGCGACACAGTTCTTGGAATATCAATGGTCGAGGCCGGGTGCTTTTTCCTGCGCGCATACGAGGCTGTCCGAGGGGATCCTTTTGGGGATTTGCTTAAAGGCTTGAATTTGCTAACATAGTCCTGCCATTCACGATTGAACAGGGTCTTAAAGTCAGTCGGAAGAAAAAGTTGTTGTTTTACCCGGGTGAAAGCAACATAGGCTATATTTACTTCTTCAAGAAACGTCTCTTCTTCTTGATCTGTATCCTCGCTTAGGAAATAGGGAAGATCGGATCCGATTATGACGTGATTGTATTCCTGCCCTTTTGCAGAGTGGATGGTAGAGAGGATGACGGCATCTTTGTTTGCTTTCTGCGTGTTATCTTTGTGTATCTTAATCAGATCGAAAATGATGTTTGGAAGATCTTTGGCATAATCCCTAACCACTTTAGCCATCTGACTGAATTCACGGTCGTCCATTTCCGAGGCGTGATGTTCGAGATGTTCGAGTGTCTTAAAAGATTTGATAAAGGGATCCCGTATCTTTTCGTTATTGCCAAGCGATAGCCAGTATACATCTAAGGTCCGTAACATTTGAGGCGTGACATCGCGCTCAAATGTGAACGGGATTCCATCCTTGCGTAATTGGATGGCCTTTGTAAAAAGGTTCAGGTTGGTACGCGAGAGGATAGCTAGGCCTTTGAAACGCCGGACGAGAGATAACAGATCTCGATCTTTGTAAAAAGAGACGGATGATTTTACTTGGGGAGTCCCCTGTATAGAAAAGCCCTTCTCATTTTTTGCTTCGGTGATGAGTTTACTGACGGTTTCTGCTACTGAAGCCCCAAAGCGAAAACTCATAGACAATTCCAGGTTTACGTCAGAGCTATGAGTTTGCATGGCATCTACCG
>JAYYVF010000002.1:0-50125 GCA_036343635.1 Candidatus Latescibacterota bacterium
TGCAGAAATCTTTTGTAGTCAAAGAGTTTAATGGTTGGACACTAGTACATCCATAATCCCGTGCTTTTTGAGCATAACTATCAATACGCCCCTGACTACCCAATAAACACCTATTCACTCTTTCATCAATCCGAATTACGCTCTCAACAACTTCATCCGTCCCTGCAATAAAAGCTGTTCCATAAAGATCCCGCGTTCGAATATCCGAACAAACAGCATTAACTATGTCATTGCTACCTTCAGGTCCAGGATAAACATGTACATTGAGTCTGATATTAGATGGAATCATATTTAAAACTTCATCCAATGTGGGTACATGAGTATCTGATAAAAACGCGTTTTCAAAATACACATTTAGATCAAGTACTTCAGAGTAAAGTAATTCCCATATTGGTCCATTTCCGTTAGTTGTTCGGTCTAACAACGGATCATGAAGCAAGACCAAATGTTCATCCTTAGTCATCCTAACGTCGAATTCAATCATTTCACAACCCAACTTAATGGCCTCATTAAATGCTTCTAATGTATTTTCCGGGTGAGTACCTGAAGCACCGCGATGAGCACAAACAAAAGTTTTTGACATACAAATCTCATTTACTTTTTATGTTCTTAGCGATCTATGTTCTTTCGAGTTATACACAAAATATTTTAGCATTCATAATGCAGATTAAAAAAGAAAATTAACACAATCGAAATGATTAACCAACTGTTAACATCAACACAAATGGCGAGCTTTATTGCACATGGCTATCTCCGTTTTGATAATATCGTACCTCTCAGCCTGTGTAAAATGTGTTTGAAAGAAATTCCTCAATTCAATGGTTATTTATCCGTAGGCATGCCATTCGAAGAAACTTGGCCCAAAGATACCGCTCTCGGAGAAATTTTTCGGATACCTGTCGTGAAGGACCTCATTCGGTCACTGGTTGGACCAAATCCACTGTACGATCATCACGGCCCTCACCTGACTAATGCAGGCGAGCTCAAAGGTCCTGACACCCATCAAGACTCAGTTACCGATTTTCGAGAAAATTATTTTGACATACAATTGTCGTTTTTTTTTGAGGACACTCCTAATGAAAAAGGTGGAACATTTTTTATCCCGGGTACTCAGTTCCGCAACGTTCGTACTTCTGAAATTGACATTTATCAGCATATGCGAGGCAAAATTAGCGTTATCTGTACAGCCGGAACAGTTTTTGTTTGGAATTCGCGGGTTTGGCACGGAGCTCGGTCCAACCGAACCAAAAGTCCAAGATATATGTACAAATTAAGGCTCAATCCGTCACAACCACAGATAGGTCTATTCAATACGTCCGATCTAAACAACCCAGCTGTTGAAAATATACTCAAAACAAAACACGGATGGGAGGATACCGACTATATTTATGAACTTTTGAAAAGATTTAAACTATGGTACTATGTGTCTGGACAAGAAAAGTCTTCTATTAAATCGAAAGGCGCTTCAGGCATTTAATCGACGCACCCATTCTCTTTGTTCCTCATACCATCTAATACACGTCTTGAGCCCGCTATCTAAATCGGTTCGCGGCGCCCATTCGATCTTACTATATGCCTTCTTTATGCATGCATGAGTTATTTTTACATCAGCCTGATCCGGGTCAGAATAGCAAACCTCGGCACTCTTCCCGGTAATAAATTCAATCCTACCAACAAGGTTTTTTAAAGAAATAGGCCTTCCCGACCCTAAATTAATGATCTCATAGCCGAGAGGTTTTAAACCTTTTATAATTCCATTTACTATGTCTTCGATATAAGTGAAATCACGCTGCTGGGTCCCATTTCCAAAAAATGTCAGCGGAGCGCCCTCAATAACTGACTGAATAAACCTAAAAGGACTCATATCCGGTCGTCCCGCCGGCCCGTAGACCGAAAAAAAACGAAAAACCGTAACATCCATCCCATGCAAATAGTGATAACTAAAACATAATTCTTCTGCAGCTTTTTTACTAGCCGCGTACGGTGAAATAGGTCGATCAGTATTAGCATCTTCGGAGAATGGCATTTTCCCAACACCAGAGTAAAGACTGGAAGAAGAAGCAAACACAAACTTTTTTATACCATGTGCGCGACAAAATTCAAGCAAGTTTAGCGTTCCCAAAACATTGGACTCATAGTAGTCAAATGGGCTACCTACACTTTGCCGAACTCCTGCCCGACCCCCCAAATGAATGACACCATCTAATCCCCCCAAAGAGCTTACTAAGTTCGCGACAATATTTAAAAAGTTTTTCTCATCACAAAAATTTAGTCGACGAAAAATAAATCCCTCATTCCCGTCCAGTAGTGAGAGACGCCATTCCCTTATAAACAAATCAGGCGATGACTGCATACTATCAATACCTAAGACCTTGTGCCCTCTGCCGAGTAAATCTTTGACTGTATGATATCCTATAAACCCAGCACATCCTGTCACCAAATACACGCTCTGAGGACTATTATACATTTTTGCTTTATTCTTTAATCTTAATTTATGTAGCTAACGGAGGACCCTGAGGTATAAACACTGGTCGAGAGCCTTTATCATGGGAAATTTTTAGGGCTACGAAACTAGCTTTTTGATACTCTCCGAGGTGGATTTCTCCTGTAATCATTCCATTTATTGATTCGCCAGAAAAAAGAAATGGTATCATGTTACCAGGCTGACTAAAAGAACTCTCCAAAGTTATTTTAGTCCCTTCAATTACCCCTTTTATTGGTTGGGCCGAAAAAGTGCTTCTATGCTCACCACCCAGCCAGTTACCGTCCTGCTCCAATATCCACTGATGCTCTACGGTGCTAGCATAGTATTCGACCTGAACCTGCCAATGACCACTAAGATCTAATGAGGGAGATCGCTGTTCAGAAGAGCGAGGTGACGCAACAGACAAAATTTCACTAAGGCGAGAGGCTACGGTCTCTGCTTCTCCTTCTTGCATCTGGCTGGGTGTGATACATATCCCAGAATGATTGACCCCATCGGCCGCGGCAAGGGCAATTCTAGGGGTGGATCGTCCAACCAATTCTGCCAACTCTTCACCCCTTATTCCACAAATCGTTTCATTCCACCTGATCTCTAATGACGGAGAGCGATTGGACAAGCCACTTGGATTTATAATTTCTGTCTCAATTTCCCCAATTGATTTAACTTTACTCGAAATGATATCCAAACGCGCCAACCAAACCTGCCACTCTGCCTCATGATCTCGCTCCAACCATAATTCAACAGCAGCCAACAAACCCATTATTTCCTCTTTGCCAACCTTATCATCACGGCCCGGACCATGATGGGGCGCACTGGCTTGCCATGCCGCTAAGATTAAGTCCTTACGACCAATCACCAGCCCCGTACATTGTGGACCGCAAAGCGCCTTTCCACCACTATATGTAATTATGTCCGCACCCTGCTGGAGATGGACGTTGGGTACCGTCAAATTTTCCGCTGCCGCATCTGCCAAAATGGGAATCCCGCGCGGCCGTGCTATTTCCGCAATTACTTCAAGAGACAGAGGGGATCCCGGTTCGGAAGCCCCCCCTGTCACTAGGTATACCATAGCAGTACGGCTACTTATGGCTGCGGACATTTCTTCTGGAGACTCAACCGTAACAAATTCAATACCTACGTTGCGGAGGGCGTGATCATATGCATTCCGCGAATAAGCAGGAACAATCACCTGCGTTTTTTCGAACCCTTGAAGGTCGGGAATACGAATCAATTTTTCTGGATCTCCCCCAGTAATACAAGCAGCCGTAACATGTTTCATCCCTGCAGCACATCCGGAAGAAATCATCCCCCACTCCGCCCCAGTCAATTCAGCCAATCTTCGACCTACACCCTCGGCTAGCTCATCATACTGAACAAAATTTTGAGAAGCTCTTTCCATAGCGATAAGAACTTCTGGCAATTCGATCGACCCACCAATTATCGTAAAAGTACCTCGGCAATTTATAATAGGCTCTACACCTATTTCCTGATAAATAGAAGATAGTCTGTAAGTCATCGTATTTTCTCACCATTCCATAGTTATTTAAAGGGAAATGGCAAAATACACTCAGAGGCGCACTCAAGCAATATTAGACTTGACGCAATAGCTCTAACAGAAGATCATTTTATTCAAAAGGAAACAAGGTAGATAATAAAGATATGAAAAAAGACAATCCTCTTCTTGGTATAGAAGGTTTGCCACTATATGGAGAAATACTCCCAGAACACGTTCGACCTGCAATTGATTTAACAATTAAAATTGCCGAAGAATCCTTAACGACTTTAGAAAATAATGCTGTATCCACGTGGCATGGACTTATGGAGAAACTCGAAGAAATTGATTCATTATTTTCAAAATCATGGGCTCCGATTGAACACCTTCTGAGTGTAAAAAATTCGGAGGAATTCCGTCAAGCACATGAAACCGTCCAACCTAGAGTAGTCTCAATGAGTCTCAAAATCAAACAGAGTCAATCTCTTTTTGAACAACTTTGCGACTTACGCGACGGCCCTCATTCACAACATCTAAATCCCGCTCAAAAAAGAGCTGTAATGCTTAGAATACGCAATGCAGAGCGAGGAGGGGTAGGCCTCAAGGGAACGGAAAAGGCTCGATTTAATGATATCGAACGCTCACTTTCCAAACTAAAAACGACCTTTTCCAATCGACTTCTGGATTCCACCAAAGCCTTCGAATTAATTATTGATGACGAAGTAAAAACAGAGGGATGGCCGCAAAGTCTTCGGGCTATAACGGCTCAATCCCATTGTATGGCACACCAAAGCTCTGCAATTCCGGATAAAGGGCCTTGGCGTATAACGCTTGACATGCCAACATTCATGCCATTTATGCAACATCATCGAGATCGAAAATCTCGAGAGCTTGTTTACAAGGCTTATGTAAGTCGTGCCAGTTCGGATAAATTAGATAACAGCGAATGTATAAAGGAAATTCTTCATCTCAGAAAAGAGCAGGCACAACTGTTAGGATTTGAACATTTTGCAGATTGGAGTATTTCGGAAAAAATGGCACCCGATGTGGCAACTGTTGAACAAATGTTTGATGAATTACAAAACGCCGCCGAAGGAGCAATGAGATGTGAATTTGAAGAAATAAAAAAATATGCTGAACAAAACGGGCTGACTGAACCCCTTATGCACTGGGACATCGCATTTTGGTCGGAGCGACTCCGAGAGCATTTATTTGATTACACAGATGATCAACTCAGACCTTATTTCCCCTTGCCCAAAGTACTAAGTGGTTTGTTTGACCTTTGCGAACATCTATTCAATGTGGAGATAGAAGAAACCGATGTAAAGCCATCCAATACCTGGAATAATAGCGTAATGTTTTTCGCTGTAAAACATAATAAGAAGTCTATTGCCAATTTCTATTTAGATCCCTTCTCTCGACCCGAAGAAAAACGGGGTGGTGCTTGGATGAATAGTTGTTTAGATCGGCGCATCCAAAATGGAGAGTTGCAAACGCCTGTTGTCCACCTAATATGTAACGGAACTCCTCCTGTTGGCGATCAGCCGTCCTTGATGAGTTTCAGGGAAGTCATCACACTTTTCCATGAATTTGGGCATGGCCTCCAAGGAATGTTAACAACTATAGATCATGCTGATATATCGGGCCTAAATGGAGTCGAATGGGATGCGGTGGAAATAGCGAGCCAGTTCATGGAGAACTGGTGCTACAACAAGCCCACCCTCATTAGCATGACATCCCACATCGAAACGGGCCAACAGTTACCGGACGAACTATTTGAAAAAATCGTTAAAGCGCGAACGTTTCAATCTGGAATGGCGATGATGCGCCAGTTGTTGTTCGGGCGAATCGACATAGCTTTACATAGAACATTTGATCCGGATGGTCCTGAAACTCCCTTTGATATCGAGAAAAAAATATCAGAAAAAATGTCTCCACTTAAACCATTAGAAGAAAGCCGTTTTCTTTGCTCCTTCAGCCATATTTTTTCTGGTGGATATGCCGCTGGCTATTATAGTTATAAGTGGTCCGAAGTCCTGAGCTCAGATGCGTTTGCTACTTTTGAAGAAGTTGGGCTGGACAATAGAAAAAAAATACGTGAGGTCGGCTTACGACTACGTGACACAATATTGTCCTTGGGGGGCAGTCAAGATCCGATGGAAATTTATCAAAACTTCCGTGGTCGCCAACCCAGTACCGATGCTCTTCTACGTCATAGTGGCCTCACAAACGGAAAATAGCTTATGCGTATTGCGATTGGATCTATCTTAACAGAATGCAACCAATTTGGCGGCTCAGCAATAGACATAGATTGGTTTGCTCGTTATGACCTTTTCTATGGTAAAAATGTATTAAATGTTGAAGGAGGCGTGGTAGGAGGAGGACTTGAGGCACTAAAAAAAATAGGAGTTGAAATCGTTCCACTTATTTACGCCAGTACTTGTCCAGGCGGTTACATAACTAAAGAATGTTACAAGCACCTTCGTGGAGAACTATTAAGCAGACTACAGGCTGCCATGCCGGTAGATGGTATCCTTCTACCTTTACACGGTGCGTCTTATGCTGAGGGAACCCCTGATCCCGAGGGAGATATTTTGGGCGCCGTGCGCCAAATCGTTGGAAAAGAAATTCCCATCGTCGCTACATTAGATTTACACGCTCACGTCACACCAGCAATGGTTCACAACGCCAACGCGTTATTAGCCTGGGAGACATATCCACATCGAGATAGTAAGAGTACTGGTTCGCGAGGGGCTGAACTTCTCACCGATATTATTCAAAGTGATATCTATCCCACCATGGCTATGGTTAAAGTTCCTGTCATAACGGGAGGTATTCTCGGGGGCACTGACGGACACGGTGCATTCGCAGAATTAATGCGACAAACAAAAGCCTTAGAAAATAAAAGCGGTGTGCTTTCCACGAGTCTCTTCCTAACCCATCCATATTTAGATCAACCCTGCATGGGGAGCGGAGCATTAGTAATTACAGATAACGACATAGATCAGGCAAAAAGGTTGGGCTATGAAATCTCTGCAGCCTACTGGGAACAACGCCACGAAATTGAGGCCAATGTGATAACTCCTGAGAAAGCAATAGAATCAGGATTAAAATCAGATCCAGGAACGGTTGTACTGGTTGAAACAGCTGATTGCTCAGGAGGTGGGGCCGCTGGGGACAGCGTGGCCACTTTACGCGCCCTTCTTAGCGTCCCAGACGTAGACAGCGCTATTGCTCCAGTTGTCGATCCAAAAGTAGCAAAGATTTGCCACAATTTGGGAGTAGGTTCAACCTTGGATTGCATGTTGGGACATAGCTTGGATACAAGATGGGGCAGCCCCCTCCATGTTGAAGGTAAAATAGAGGCCCTGTTTGACGGCTCTTTCGTATATGAGGGCGGAATCTGGGACGAGGTCAAAGGGGATATGGGGCCATGCGCAGTTCTTAAATCAAAGGGTGTGCGCATACTTGTAACAAGTTATGCCACATATGATTGGGCAGATGAGCAATGGCAAGCAGTTGGCATAGACCCACGGTTAACCCGTTTTGCTGTTGCAAAAAATCCTATGAACTTCCATAATGTGTACTCAGGCTGTGCCTCACAGGTACATATCCTAGATACACCTGGTCCCACTCCCGCCTCAGTAAAAAACTTACCATTTAAAAATCTCACCCATCCTTGCTTTCCAATAAATAAAGATATTCACCAGATGGAACCTATCATACTGACATGAAATTATGTCAGTGGTACTCATTACAGTGTATCCACCCCATCCATTTCCAATAGGTACATTTGTCTACCTCCCGCGTGAGCTGAATCTACCATAATTTTTGTCCCTTGAAGATTAGATCGAGGATGTAAATCGCATCTACTATCGTTGCGATAAACTTCTAAGGCAGAAAAAGTAGCAAGCGTAATACGACGTTGTTTATCGGGATGGAATAAATAGACTTCTTGTACTTTATTGTCTTCTCCGTATGGGTATGTATCATTGAGAATCCATCCACACCGATTATTAGTAGAAGGCAAATAGGTACAATGTCCGTTCAACTCCATATTTCCTAATCCAACAGGTTCAACGCTTCCGTCTCTATCATTAAAAAGATAAAAAGCCTCACCATTTGAGGGACGCCAGGCCCAGGCTAGGATATTCTCCGAATCCCGCCAAATAAAATGCGATGTTTTACCCCAATCATCGACCACACGAAGATTTCTGCCGTCAAGTCCGACCGTCATCATTCTTGTATGAAACGGACCATCAGCAAAACACCAACGGTGAAGGAAAATCGCGCGTGATCCATCGGGACTAACCAATAAATGGTTGAAATAATGTTTTGCACCGGATATATCTCCGTGTGGGTATGGTAAAGATGCGACCTCTGCGATGGAAACAATCAAGTGGCTTTTTCCTGTATTCATGTCTTGGTAGGACACACCTACATCATCTGGAGCCAATACATGTCTGTTCGGATCAGGCAGGCCCGCATAACCATAACCAGGTCGCATATCCTGAATACGCCGAAAATCAGTACTGATTGACGCTCCGCCATCAGGACTGAGCGCATAAATTGCACTTGGCAACGTTGTTACCTTACCAGAATTCAAATTTAAAATTCTGCCGACGAATTCATTATGTTCTCGATCATTCCAAACTATTTCGTTCTCAGACCCCGGTCTCCATTGGAGCATACAGCCTTGTTGCCAACACCAGGCTAAAGTCGAACCTATCTCCATCCATTTATCTTCACCTTGTAAATCTACCATTCCTAAAGTCAATTCATCATTCTGGCTGGGAGCTCTGTGTTCAAAATCAACTTCCATTCCAAGTGCATACCTACCGGTAATATTAAATTGACACTTATCATAATAACCAAACCAATGGAACTTTGGTCCGCAGGTTACTGGACGTGTTGTGACTCTAATATCCATTTATCCCCTCACTAATGTTCAACAGGTGTCACCCCTTTTTTGAGCAATATATTTCCGTATTTAGTAGTATCTCCAGTCATAATCACGGCATAGGCCTCTGACGTGCGCTCATAAAATGAGAACCTCTCTATCTCACCCACCCTTGCTGCATGAGGGGAATACCGAGACAAGACCATTTCGTAGTTTTCTCGAACTGAAGGATCAGCAGTGTCACCGGGAACAGGTTCCATGATAAGTGCCGGATAATCAACATAGGAGTCTAAAACCATAAGAGGCAAAATCGCCTCGAGCAAATCTGGAATCATTAAACCATCAGCCCTTACTACATTTACATTACATGAATGACCTGGGAAATGAGCATCAGCAAGTACAAGTTCGTCACCGTGCCCCATGCGATATATAGTAGCCAACATCTCAGGACTCATAAGAGGCGAAATTCCTACTAACATTTATCCATTCCTTTCTCCTAAACATTACAGTTTATTATTGACACAAGTACTATTAACAAACTATAATGAGATCATGACACTAGGTCCAAGTATTTGAGAGGCATGCAGATGAATGTTGTCACTGTTGCACGCCAAATAGGCTGTCGCGGCGACTGGATTGCCGAGCAAGTAGCCAAACGATTGGGCTACGATCTAGTCGATCAGCGGCTAGTTGAAGAAATTGCAAAAATTACTGATACCTCCGTCGAAGAAGTCGAGCAATACGACGAAAAAGGCGAGAGGCCAATCAGGCATTTTCTTAAACGATTACTGCTACCGGATGTCGCCCCAGGCACTTTCCCCCTTTCTGCTTCCGCGTACGCGCCAGAGTTTGGGCTTGAGTTTTCCTATGCCCGGGAACACAACGTTGAAAATGCAACTTACTTGGACAGAGGCACCTACCAATTACTAATTACAACTTTAATTCAGGATTTCGGTCAGACAGGTCGGACCGTAATTGTAGGACGAGCAAGTCAAATCATTTTAAGTGGGCGCCCAGACGTTCGCCATGTCAAAATAATTGCACCTTTCGAACAACGCGTCGAGTATATAGCAAGCAATAGATCCATTGAGTTAACAGCCGCGCGAAAAATTGTGGAACAACATGACAACTGGCGTCAAGCGTACTTACGTAATGCACACGGAGCAGATTGGGAGGACCCACTTCTGTACGATTTAACTCTCAATATGGCTAATATCAGCACAGAAGAGTCCGTAGATATTATTACAAATCACGCCCGAAACGATTAATCTCTCAGGAATTGTTTGTCTTGCTAATTGAGTCTATAAATTCCTTTAACAGCTAAAAACCATTACTACTTGTATAACCATTCGACGGTAGTTTTTGCAGCCTTCAGAGACATCCGATCTCTTCCCAACTTACCCGGATGGCTATCCTCTAACATTTTAGACGTGAAATACGAAATAATCAACCTCTCACCCGAAAGGTGAGTACAAGAAACGTTGCTAAATTCAAATGTTGGGTCATCCTCAATATCCTTTTTGTTGATCCATGTAGCACCCTCATCTCGAGAAATCGCTAACGATAAGGGTGTTCGTTTACCACTGTGATCATATGTGTGATCATACGGTGCGTTATTCCAGACTAACAAGATATCTTCTGTACTCGGAATATTAGTTAGACTGGGCATGGATTCACTCGAGCTCAATCCACTTGACTGCGGATGTGTCCAATTCAGACCTCTGTCAACCGAGCGAGAAAAAAAAGCACTGCCTAATTGATTGCGCAGAACCATCAACAAGTTTCCCGTGCGTGTTTCGGCGATATGGTTCTCCATTGTTCCACGCAATGGAAGAGTCACCATATTTTCTGAAATTTTCCACGACTCACCATCATCATCGCTAATAAAACAGCCTGAACTTGATGTGCAGTCAGGATAAGATCCCCAGATAGGCAAATATTCACAGCTCTTTAATAGCCTGCCGTCTGACAAAAGGGTAAAAGTATCATTGGCGCAACCATAAGGTTGGTGATCCCATATTGCCTTTGCCTCGGTCCATGTCCGTCCTCCATCCAGAGACCGTTTAATAAAACCTGAGGATTCAAGCGGTTGATTCCAAACCAAGCGATGATATTTCAGATAAAAAAACAACAAAGTCTCATCTGACAATAAGACTAAACTCGGATTGTAAACACTTCGGTCCCCCGAAAGCGGCGACACCTCGATACGATAATCACTCCAAGTCAAACCACCATCGGTTGATCGCATTGAGGCGATACTGGCAGGTGCTTCATCGTTACCTCCCCATTTACTTTCGTGCATTTCTATCCAGACCACGAATAATTCACCACCAACTAATTCAACAATAGAAGCCGAATCATTACGTGGATGCTCGGAAGTCGCTTCCGCGATAGAAAGGTAAGTCACGTCAGAATGTTTTCTACTTCCATCCATAAACAAACCCATGTTTCAATCTGCTAAAGGGTAGGAACCCTCACAGGCAAATCCATAAATAACTTCAATCGCTTAAAATATAAACAAAACCAGACATTATAGATCTACAATTCGTTCAATCGGCTGTGAAACGGACCCGTGTAAGAAATAATCTTCCGAACGAGGCCATCGCATTGAACAAGGGTTCTGTTGTCCTCTTTTATAGCCTGCATTGTAGTATGTACTAGTAGCTAACCATTCTAACATCCGACCTTTCAACTCTGATCGCAAAACAGAATACTCTTCAATATCCCAAAGATTTTCCAATTCATTCGCGTCTACTTCAAGATCATATAATTCACCAGCCTGTTGACCAATATAGTAAACCATTTTGTATCGACGACCTCGCATCATTATCTGGTAGTTATCCTCTGCATATACCCACTCACGCGGCGGTAAATTTTCTTGACTATCATCTATGTAATGACACAGAGATCTACCTTCAAAATAATTCGGTACTTCAATCCCCGCTCTCTTGAGCACAGTTGGCCCAATATCCATCAAAGAGACCAAATCATTTGTGTAATTTCCCATAGATGACAAATTACAACTGTCTCGAATAATTAGCGGCACATGTACAACAGATTCGTACATTAGCCACTTATATGCCAAGCCATGATCCCCTAACATCTCACCATGATCCGAGCAAAAAATTAACATACTACTGTCCAGAAAACCGCGTGATTCTAGCGCATCAGTAATCTGACCTATCTTTTCATCAACCGTTGAGATTTTGGCATAATAGTGACGACGCATATGGTCAATGTCACTCTCCTCTGGCGAAGACATATCAATAGCAGACTCGTGGTTCGTTGATGCATGCATTTTTCTATGAGCTTCATGCTGCGGTGGTTTTTTCTCCAATTCGCCTTCAATCATCACTCTTCCTGGTAATTCAACACCTTCATAGTGCGAAAGATGCCGTTTTGGTGGATCCCAAGGTTCATGGGGCCCAGTGAAACCAATTTGTAGAAAAAAAGGTGCGTCCCCCCTATAATCACGAATCCAAGACAATGCAGAATCACCAATAAAAACATCACTGTGAAACCGTTCATCCAAGTGCCATGCCACACCTTGATACTTTTTCAACCAATCTCGATCTGTCAAATGACGATCATTGGGTCTCTGAAGACCATTAAGACGTAAATATCGGCCCCAATCGTCGTCAGATCCTCCTCGATCGTGTGACTTATTGGTAGGATTTTCAACTATAACTCTTTCGTGGAAGCCCCCACGGATATCGTTGGGCTCAAAGTGCATCTTCCCTATATTTGCACAATAATACCCCGAACTATTGAGATCCTCTATCCAATTGCGATGTTGACCCCATGCATCGAAACTATATGCTCCAGTATTATGCGCATACATTCCCGTAAATATCGCTGCACGGGAAGCCACGCAGGTCGCTCCGGGACAATATGCACTGCGAAACGAAAAGCCTTCTTTCGTCAATCGATCCATCGCCGGTGTGTGCATGTGATTGTAGCCCCAAGCACCCAAAGTATCTGCCCTCTGTTGATCAGTCATTATAAGTATTATGTTTGGACGAGACATAAAGATTCTCTCTTTCGTGGTCGTAGCATTTTACTTTTCAAGAAATTAAGAGTTTTTTTATAGTAAGCTACAGTTGCAATCACATGCAGCATTTTCTAACAATGATTATTCATATTCTAAGTTGCTAATCAATGAATAGAGAACGAGAAAATGCCTTTCCATCAAACGGTTGAAGATCATCAACACCCTCCCCAACACCGATCAATTTTACCGGTAAGTTCATCTCTTGCCGTAATGCCACAACAATACCACCTTTCGCAGTACCGTCTAGTTTTGTCAATACTATGCCTGTAAGGCTTGCTACATCATGAAACTCCCTAGCCTGAGACAACGCATTCTGACCATTTGTTGCATCGAGTACTAATAGTGTTTCGTGGGGAGCCTGAGGAGCTTGTTTCCCAATAGACCGCTGAATCTTTTTCAACTCCTCCATCAAGTTGGTTTTATTTTGCAAACGACCAGCAGTATCAACAAGTAACACGTCCATCCCTCTATTCACAGAAGCCCTAACTGCATCATATGCAACTGAGGCAGGATCTGCCCCTTGCTGAGCCCGAACAATATCAACACCCGCTCGATCAGCCCAAACATCGAGTTGGGCAACCGCTCCCGCACGGAATGTATCGCATGCTGCCACCAGGACTTTTTGACCCGCATCAGCATAACTCTTCGCCAGTTTACCCACGGTAGTTGTCTTTCCAGCACCGTTAACACCTACCACCAATACAACAAACGGTTTACCCGGAAACCCCGCCCGCCCCTGAGGCAACAAAGCTTCTTCTTCGACATCGACAACTTCGACCACAAGTTGTTCCAAAATTTCCATTACATCATCAACGCTCTTGATTTCCTTATCATGATCCCGTATAGATGCCCTAAGATCTTCTACTAACTTCATTGAAATGTCTAATCCCATATCGGCTTGTATAAGCGTAGCCTCTATCTCTTCTAACATACTTTCATCTAATCCTCCCCCAACAGAAACTACAGCTGCTATTTTCTTACGTATAACTTCACGCGTTTTTCCAAGCCCTTCGCTGAACTTGCCAAATACTCCCCCCAGCATATTTTCATTCCTTGATTATTTTTGGATTAATAAAACCTAGTACCAAACACCTCAGAAATGTCTATAGTATACTCGGACCTTTTGCTGTCAAGGCTATTGAGTGACAAATCGTTTATTGTCATGTATTTACACAACCCGTCTTCTCATTGCATTTGCCCGACTTTGGAACTAAATTCTGCTTGGTCTCAATGTTTATTCATTGATGCCGGAGACAATTAGACAGTTCGTGACTAAAAAGCTAGACACGATTGTTTCCTTGTTCGAAAAAATGGGGTTCCTATGTTTTTATTCTTCAATCTAATTAAGGTATCTCTAAGAGTTCCACGAATTTCGTTTCCTCTTTACACCTGGTTTTTTTAAAAGCTGTATCACCAAAACCTGACACAGACTATGAGAGATCCAACAAGTTTCATGCGGCGCGCCATTACTATTGCCAAGAGGGCAAGAGGAAAAGCCAACCCAAACCCAACTGTGGGATCCGTCATTGTAAAAAATGGTCAAATTGTGGGCGAAGGCGTAACTAGTGCGATCGGTGGTCCTCATGCTGAGACAAACGCATTAATGCAAGCAGGATCCAGTGCTAAAAACGCCGAATTGTACGTCACACTTGAACCCTGTTCTTTTCATGGTCGAACTCCACCCTGTTGCGAAGCAATCGTCCAAGCTGGAATAGCTAAAGTCTATTGTGCTCTTCGGGATCCCGACAAACGCGTAAGCGGGCAAGGTTTAAAATATTTGAGGCAGCAGGATATTAAGGTCGACGTTGGACTATTAAAAGAAGAAGCAAAAGACCTTCACGCCACATATCTTACCCATCGTAAAAATGGACGACCTCATTTCGTATTAAAATTGGCCCAATCGTTGGACGGACAAATAGCAACTTATTCGGGCGATTCTAAGTGGATTACCGGAATTAAAGCACGCCGACACGTCCATCGGTGGCGCTCTTTTGTCGATGCTGTAGTTATTGGCGCCAACACCCTAAATTTAGACAACCCAAAACTCACTGTCCGACACGTAGACGGACGAAACCCAAGGCCCATTGTCGTAGATGGGCGCCTTAATTCAAATCCTGAGGCTTCCCTTTTTTCTCGTCCAGGTACTATTCTTGCCACAGGAAAAAACACCTCTATGTCAAAACGCCATGCTATTGCCCTGACTGGAACCGAAATCTGGACATTCTCCACAAATAACGGTGTCATTGACTTGAATGACTTTGCCCGGCGTGCTGGTGAAAACAACATCGTGAGTGCTATAGTCGAGGGAGGAGGACAGTTAGCTACGGCCTTTTTGAAGGCGCAGTTGATTGACAATATTCATATATATCAGGCTCCGCGAATACTGGGTAAAGGCGTCTCAGGTATCGGCGAACTCAACATCAAATTAATAGCTGAAAGTCTGAAGCTGAGAGAGGTAAATACTCGGCGATTGGGAGCGGACATCCTCTATTCTGCTAAAGTTGAATATCCGTGTTTACTGGGTTAGTACAAGAAGTCGGCCGCGTACGCGGGATAGACAAACGAGGCACGTTCCAGGTCTTGAATGTCGAAGCCAAAACCGTACTCAACGATTTATCTATAGGCGATAGTATTGCGATAAACGGAGTATGCCAAACCATAGTAGACTTTGACGATCATAGGTTCTCCGTTGAATGCGTTGCTGAAACTCTCTCTCGAACGAACCTATCTAAGGTCGAGGTGGGTCAACCTGTTAATTTAGAAACTGCTTTACGCCTTTCTGATCGGTTAGGCGGCCACTTAGTCCAGGGCCACATTGATGATATTGGACATGTGAAAAAACTGACAGAAAGAAACAATGAATGGTTGCTCCATGTTTCGGTTCCTAAATCTCTCCACCCTTACGTAGTTTTCAAAGGTTCAATTGCAATCGATGGCACTAGTTTAACAGTGTCCAATGTTGACTCTGAGGGGTTTACGGTTTCGGTCATCCCCCATACATTTAAAAACACGGTACTTTGCTATCGCAGAGTGGGAGATCCTGTCAATCTTGAGGTTGACGTAATAGCTCGTTACATAGAGCAGCAAGTAACCATAAAAAATCAATCTAATCGTGGATTAACCCTCAAAACTCTTCGTCAAATGGGATATTAAACGTGCCCGATTTCAATACTATCGAAGAAATAGTTTGCGATTTACAAAATGGGCGTATGGTAGTCCTAGTAGACGAACGATCTAAAAAGGTCGACGGAAACGAGACTGTGGGCGAGGGTGAACTAATAATGCTTGGGCGATTGACTACTGCTGAATCGGTGACTTTTATGATGCGTCATGCAGGTAGTCCACCCGCGGTGGCTATAGGTCCAGACCGTCTCAGCCAATTGGGTATTCATGACGGAAGGAGTGAACTTGGGCCGCGTGGCGCATCAATTATGGCTGCAGTCAATGCTCGGGAACTTGAAGGAACTGGCGTATCCTCTCAAGATAGGGCACAAACCATTCGCAAATTGGCTGATTCTCAAAGTACTGCTGACGACTTTGTACAACCCGGGCATGTAATACCTCTTTTAGCCCAAAATGGCGGAGTGCTAAAACGAGCCGGTCACACTGAGGCCTCTGTAGACTTGGTTCAAATAGCCGATGATGAGCAAGTCGCCCTAATGGCAGCTATTCTCGATAACTCTGGCCAAGTAGCCGACACGCCCTATTTACTTGATTTTGCAAAGAAACACCAGTTCAAGGTTGCGACTATTCACGACCTAATCGCACATAGAAGACAAACCGAAAAATTAGTACAATGTGAAGCTGTCTCTCCCATGCCAACTCGTCATGGAGAATTCACGGCTTATGCCTATAGGAGTATCGTAGATGATAACCCCTATATTGCTCTTGTTTACGGTGATATAACAGCGGGTAACGAAACCTTGGTTCGAATGCATTCAGGGTGTCTTACTGGTGATGCTCTTGGCTCCTTACTCTGTGATTGCGGAGAACAACTCGACCGCTCAATAGAATTAATCGTAGAAGAAGGGCGAGGCGTAATCGTTTACATTCAACACCACGAGGGACGAGGGATTGGAATCCTCCATAAACTCAAGGCTTACGAACTACAACAACGCAAAGGTTTGGATACAATTGAAGCAAATCACGCTCTCGGCCATCCAACCGACTCTCGTGACTACGGTATTGGTGCTCAAGTCTTGTACGATCTGGGGCTCCGTAGAGTGCGATTTCTGACCAACAACCCCAAGAAGCGTGTTGGATTAGAAGCCTATGGAATAACAGTTGTAGAACAGGTCTCTATAGAGGCTACCCCAAATAAGCATAATGTGCGCTACCTTGAAACGAAGCGAGATAAAATGGGGCATATCACATTGTTGTCAGCCGAAGAAAACCAGAAAGGATAGAGCTAATATGAGCGATAAAATTCACGAGGGGAAACTTTCAGCGAAGGGGAAACGCTTCGCAATTGTTGTAAGTCGGTTTAATGATCTAATCACTACTCGTTTACGAGACGGTGCATTGGACTGTCTCGAGAGGCACGGGTCAGACCAAGACGCAATCGAAACCGCTTGGGTTCCTGGCGCCTTCGAATTGCCTGTTGTAGCACAGAAACTAGCGAAAACAGGACGTTTCGACGTAGTAATCTGTCTTGGGGCAATTATTCGAAGTGATACACCACATTTCGATTTTGTAGCCGGAGAATCATCAAAAGGTATCGCTCGCGTTAGTTTAGATACGGGTATTCCCATAACCTTTGGAGTTGTTACGGCAGACTCTGTCGATCAAGCTATACAGCGTGCCGGTGTCAAAACCGGTAATCGAGGCTGGGATGCCGCAATGAATGCAATTGAGATGGCTAACCTAATGTCCTCCATTGAATGAGATGGGAGAAGAAGGAGACGACTTCTTTGGCGATGGTTCATCTGCCGATGACGCACCACCGGATAATCGCAGTGGTGCAAGACAGATAGCGCTCCAGGCACTTTATTCACAGATAAGTAATTCCAATAATACTCGTGATCAGGTGCAGATACTAAGTTTACAATATGATTCTTCTGAGACCGTAGAAAATTTTGCTAATATGATCGTCGATCACGTGGACAACCATATTAATGACCTTGATGCATTAATCGAAGAAACGTCCATTCAATGGAGCCCAGAACGTATAGCCCGTATAGACCGAATCATACTCCGAATAGGTATCGTAGAGTTGTTATATTTAGAAAATGTACCAGCGCGGGTAGCCATTTATGAAGCCGTAGAGCTGGCACGCGCCTACAGCACAGACAAATCTTATGCATTCATTAATGGCATTCTTGATACAATTGCCAAACGCAAAAAAATAGATTTAACGTCGAGGGATTAGGGAAATAGAATGTTTGATACATTGGTGAAAAAACTTTTTGGATCGCAGTCAGATAGAGATTATAAAAAATCTTTACCTACTGTTGAGTTGGTAAACCAACTCGCAGACCAAATGAACAACCTTAGCGATAATGAGTTGCAGTTAAAAACAGCCGAATTCCGACAGCAACTAAGCCGTCGAGTTCAAAAGCAAAGTAATCGCATCAACGAAATAGAAGCAGAATTGATAAATGATTTGGAACCTGATATACGTGATCGCCTTAATGATGAATTGGACGACCTTGAACGTTCATCACGTGAACATGAAATCGAATTCCTAAATGAAATTATGCCAGAGGCATTCGCCATGGTCAAAGAAGCCTGTAAGCGTTTGCAGGGGAGGCAATGGGACAGAGCAGGAGAGATCGTCTCTTGGGAAATGATCCCATATGATGTACAAATATTCGGCGGCATAACTCTACATGGTGGTAAAATCGCTGAAATGGCTACTGGTGAAGGAAAAACGCTCGTCGCTACCATGCCACTTTTTCTAAATGCTATTCCCGAAAGAGGTACTCATTTAATTACTCATAACGAGTACCTTGCTCGCCGCGACGGTATGTGGATGGGGCCCCTATTCAACTTTCTTGGGCTCTCTGTCGGCATAATTCAGGATATACATCAGACCGGCCATGATGCATTTCTACTCCCAAGGGTTGAAGGATCGCCAAACGAGTTTAAATGGGAAACTGTCGGTCACAAGGAGGCTTATGAGGCTGATATTGTTTATGCAACATGTTCTCAGGTAGGCTTCGATTATTTACGTGATAATATGGCAGTACGTACTGAAGATGTTATGCAGAGAGCTTTTAATTACGCCATTGTAGATGAAGCAGACAGCATCCTGATTGATGATGCTCGAACTCCGCTGATCCTGTCAGGCCCGGTACCAGATTCTACAAATCAATATTCTCAGATGAAACCATTGGTCCAAAAATTAATTCGGGCACAAACATCACTTGTAAATAAAGTGGTAAACGAGGCCGAAAAACAAGCCCGTGCGGAGGGTGAATACGAGTACGAATTAGGAATTGAATTACTAAAAACAACTAGAGGAGCACCCAAAAACCGTCGCCTAATGAAAGTGCTGCAGGAGGAAGGTGTAAAAAGGCTCATTAATCGTGTTGAAGCTGATTATATGAGAGACAAAAATATGAGCGAAATTGATGAACAACTCTATTTCGTTGTTGATGAACGGGCAAACACAATTGATCTAACAGAAAAAGGGCGAGACCTTCTATCGCCGGATGAACAAGCTTTGTTCGTTCTGCCCGACATCAGTTTAGAAATCGATGCAATTCGCAAAGACGAAAATATTGACGATGAAAACAGGCAACTCAAAGAAGAAGAGCGTCACCGAACATATGCAGAGAAAAGCGAAGCAGTGCACAATATTAATCAGTTGATGAAAGCCTATACACTTTTCGAAAAAGACGTCCAATATATGGTGAGTGATGATGGCCGTGTTATTATCATCGACGAATCGACAGGGCGTCCTCAGCCTGGTCGTCGCTTTTCAGATGGTCTACATCAAGCTCTTGAAGCAAAAGAAGGCGTCAAATTGCAACACGAAACCCAAACAATTGCTACGATTACTTTACAAAATCTTTTCCGGATGTATCACAAACTCTCCGGTATGACTGGAACCGCTGAAACTGAGGCTGGAGAACTTTGGGAAATCTACAAACTCGACGTCACGGTAATTCCTACCAATCGGCCAATTCGACGTGTTGACCACGAAGATTTAATCTATCGAACGCGCAAAGAAAAATTCCAAGCTATTATCGATGAAGTGGCGCGCCTACACGAGAAAAAACTACCCGTCTTAGTTGGGACAGCTTCGGTCGAAGCATCCGAGCTATTAAGCCGCATGATGACACGGCGAGGGATCAAACACCAATTACTTAATGCTCGCTATCATGAGAAAGAAGCTCAGATCGTTACAGATGCTGGCCTATCCGGAGCAGTAACGATAGCAACCAACATGGCAGGCCGCGGTACTGACATAAAGTTAGCCTCGGACGTAGTACGTATTGATCGTGACATCATTGAATCCGACAAGACACTATATGATAAATTGCCTTCACAAAAAGCGTTACGACAGCATCTAATCGATGAGCCTAGCGGGCTTCAGGTTATTGGCACAGAGCGCCATGAAGCCCGCCGTATCGATCGCCAATTACGTGGGCGTTCCGGTAGACAAGGTGACCCTGGGTCATCTCGTTTCTTCTTATCCTTAGAAGATGATCTCATGCGCCTTTTCGGTTCGGATAGAATCGCAAGCGTTATGGACCGTCTGGGAGCTGAAGAAGGAGAAGTAATTGAGCATTCAATGGTGACAAAATCTATAGAGCGAGCTCAGAAGAAGGTTGAAGCTCGAAACTTCGAGGTCAGAAAACACGTACTAGACTATGATGATGTAATGAATCAACAACGGCAGGTCATCTACAATCGACGCCACGATATTTTAGAACGAGAAAGTGCCCACGAACTTATTCAAGAAATGATCAGTGAATGGATTGATTTTCTAATTCAAAACCATGCCGGTACCGACAGACACCCAGAGGAATGGGATTGGGAGGCAATGCAAATTGAGTTTGGAGGGACCTTTTATACTGGCTTTGACCTCTCCTCCACGCAACGAAGTGAGATTTCCTACGAGCAATTGCGGGAGAATCTGGTCAATACTGCGGAAGAAGCCTACCAAAGACGTGTAAACACAGTGGGGATTGATACATTCCGGGAAATAGAAAAAGCCATCTCCCTTCACACTATTGATATCTGTTGGCAAGAACACCTACAGGAAATAGACGAACTTAAGGACGGAGTTGGTTTCGTTGGTGTGGGAGGGAAGAATCCCTTGATCGAATATAAAAAGGGTGCTTTCAGTATATTCGAACACCTTATCGACCGAATTAGCCAGGATACTCTAAAAAATCTTTTCCAACTTAGAATTGATGCAAACACCTCACAGTTCGGACAACAACCTATTCCCCAAAATTACCGAGAAGAGCACAGAGACTCCACTAATATGGGATTCCGCAGCATCGACACCTCTACACCTCCTGAGAGCCAGACTCAAGGAGGCCTGCCCCTTTCCAAGTCAAATTCAAATAGGAATTCGGGACAACTAACAGCCTCTGGACCCGGGGACTCTACTGAAACCAGCCAAAAACAACCTGTTCGTGTTGATCCTAAGGTAGGACGAAACGATCCCTGTCCCTGTGGAAGTGGCAAAAAATTTAAGCGATGCCACGGTGTCAACGCTTGAGAAAATTGAAAATTAGAATACAGAAACTTGTAATTAAATGGAACTCTGGCAAACACTATGCTTATCTGTATACTGTATTATCGTAGCAACTCTAGGCGGCTACGGCATTCACCGATACAACTTACTCAAACTGTACCATAAGCATCACACCGATAAAACCAAACCCCTTATAAAATTCTCTACATTACCTTCGGTAACCATACAACTTCCACTTTATAATGAATTGCACGTTGCTAAAAGAGTAATAGAAGCAACGACTAGATTGGACTACCCACGCGACCGCCTCCACATCCAAGTTCTTGACGATTCAACGGATCAAACACAGAAATATGCCACCGAATCCTGCACACTTCTCACCCAAAAGGGATTCGACATATCATATCAACATCGTAACCATCGATTAGGTTACAAGGCGGGAGCATTGGCTTCTGCGTTGAAGACCGTAGATAGTCCGTTCATACTAGTACTAGATGCAGATTTTATTCCACCAGCTAACCTTTTAAAAAAAACGGTACACTATTTTTCGGACCCTAAAGTAGGTATGGTTCAAACGCGGTGGGGACATCTAAACCGATCACATTCCCTATTAACAAGAATCCAATCAATTTTTTTAGATGGGCACTTTGTAATAGAGCACACAGCAAGAAGCTCCTCAGGTCGTTTTTTTAATTTTAATGGAACCGCAGGAATTTGGCGTAGAGAGGCTATCATTGACTCAGGAGGCTGGGAACACGATACGCTGACAGAGGACTTAGATCTTAGCTATAGAGCACAACTAAGAGGATGGCGTTTCATATATTTACGTGACATAGAAGTACCTGGAGAAATACCTATAGAAATAAGCAGTTTCAAATCACAACAACAACGATGGACTAAGGGAGCTGTTCAAGTCTCAAAAAAAATTCTACCACGCATTTGGCGTAGTAAATTCCAAAACAAGGTCAAAATTGAGGCTACGTTGCATCTCACCGCTAATATTTGTTATCCATTAATGTTAGCGATGGCTTTGTTAACTATTCCAATATTGGGAATCCGCCAGCAAATAGGTTGGATAAGAATCTTTATAATTGACCTGCCACTATTTGCTTTTTCTACAGTTGCGATATCAAGTTTCTACCTAAGTGCGCAACGCGAGCTCTATAATGATTGGAAAAAACAGATAAAGCTCCTACCATTGCTTATGGCCATCGGCATGAGCCTTTGTATCAGCAATACTAGGGCAGTTGTCGAAGGCTGGTTAGGTATCCAAACACCATTCGAACGCACCCCCAAATATGGGGTAAGGAATAAAGAACTTGGACCACTTAAACGTTTGTATACAAAAACGCATCAGGTGACAGCCTTTCTTGAATTAGCCATGGCCGGTTATTTCTCCTTTGCAATATATTTAGCCTGGCATACTAGCCTGTACCTTGGTTTGCCTTTCTTGATATTGTTCCATATCGGCTTTCTATACACCGGTTTACTCTCTATAAGGGGCAAATAATTACTTGAGGCAGGACATCGTTTTCATATAAATAGTCACAAAAATACCGGCTTGCCCAATGGCAACCCGGTATTTCCTCTACTGTCTTCTTATTATTTAGACCACTCAAGTAAAAGTGGATCCACAATTTTTTGACGACTCCACAATAAATCGAGAGCTCCATAATGTAATTTCGTAAGTTTTTCTATATGACGAACACCAATGGCAACGTTTCCCCGCTCACGCTTTAGTACACGACCTTGATCCGCAGCAAGCCTGATTGCATCCTGCATTTTGGTCAGATACAGGTTATGCGTAACGCGGAGCTCTCTGTATGATAATGTAGCTGGATCAATTTCCCCCAATTTCCCAACATATTCTGCAATGAGATCCCGAGCTTGCTGCAAATCCTCAGGTTGCATTTGGAAACTCGGGTCATCTAACGTCTCAATCCATTTAACAACTTCTCCATTAGAATTACCTAACACAGCTAGTTTTTTAACATAGCTGACTAACTCCTTTCGCTCTTCCTCATCCTTACCACATCCATAAATCCCTATACCTGCAACAACAATAAACAATATTATTTTATTCAGCATCTTACCCTCCCTCTGGGTGTACCGCATAAATTCAAACTAATCAAGGACAAAAGCATTTCCACGGTTTTCCAAGATACGCCCCTAGGGTGGTAAAATCAAGTTACACCGCTAAAGGTATTGACGAACAAGTGTCCAATCCTAATATTTGCGGCACGTTAACAAAAGGATTCATGAGGAGTTAGAAAAAAATATGATTACTCGGAACCAACTTCAAGGTCAGTTAGGCAACTGCCTAATCGAAGCTCATTTTAACGAATGGCAACACCTGTACAAAAAGGGCAAAGTGCGCGATATGTACCTCTTGCCCAATAAACGTATTCTTATTACTACCGATCGACAAAGCGCTTTCGATCACGTGCTCGGTGCCATACCTTTGAAAGGGCAAGTGCTCAATCGTATGGCACAATATTGGTTTGAACAATGCAGCGATATTGCCCCTAACATGGTTCTTGACGTTCCTGACGGGAACGTCACTATTGCCCGGGAACTCCAGATTCTTCCTGTTGAAGTTGTGGTTCGAAAATATCTTACAGGGTCATCAGACACTGCGATATGGACTCATTACGAAAGAGGAGTTCGAGATTACTGCGGTCACCAATTGCCCAATGGCATGATAAAAAATCAACCTTTTGAACAAGCTATAATAACACCAACAACAAAGGATGACATCCACGACGAACTAATCTCACGCACCGAAATTCTACAACAAAAACTTGTAGATCCTGAAATATGGGAACGCGTGGAAAATATAGCCCTAAGGTTATTTGCTCGAGGTGAGGAGCTCGCTTCTAAACAAGGACTTATCCTCGTAGACACTAAATACGAAATGGGCCTCGACAATGAAGGGAATGTTACTTTAGCAGATGAAATCCATACACCCGACTCTTCACGTTTTTGGATCAAAGATAGCTATGAAGAACGGCATAATCGCGGAGAAGAGCCCGAAAGTCTCGATAAGGAATTTCTACGCCTATGGCTTCGAGAAAAAGGGATTTCAGATGACAACATTCCAGAATTAGATGACGAGATACGAATACAAGTTGCCGAACGCTACATTGACCTCTATCAGCGCGTAACTGGACAGAAATTTGAAGCAGAACTCGAGGACGTGCCAATTTTAGAACGGATAAAAGAACGGATTGAACACCACTTTTGAAGATTTGGTTTCCACTCAATTAAATAACCTAAACATCAAACATATCTATGCTTAAGAATATCTTCAGAGGACTTATTGTTTTGCGATTAACAACGTCTCCCCGTATGCCCAGTGTAGGGACGATAATCGCTTACTGGCAAAACACTCTTTATACGCATACGATATCCTGCTATGACGTCCGATTGCATCAGAGTCGCATGAAGCAGAATTTGAATATAATCTTTCCATTTTAATGTTACATAGACAGCTACAAAATGCACTTGAAGAAATATTTGGTGTCAAATTTGTAGCTGGCGCTCTTAAGAATAATAAGCTTGCGCATGACGTACTCTACGATCGTCCAAACGACTTTAAGCAAGCCATTCTCAAATTCGGAAAGTTGAATTATCGCGACGAACATACAGAATACATAGAGAAGATAGACTACGATTTAAAAATCGCCCTAATCTGTTCTTTGTTACACAACGATACTCGTGAACTTGTTAGTGAACTGGGTTTAAATTACCTATGAAAACACGCAACTTCCTAGCACTTGATTTAGGTGCCGAGAGCGGACGTGCCATCTTAGGACGTATTGCTGGTGAACGCCTTGAGCTTAATGAAGTACACCGTTTCAGCAACCATCCGGTCCACGTAGGCAACAGATATTACTGGAATCCACTGAGTCTATTTGCTGAAATGAAAAATGGGCTCGCCATCGCAGAAACATCATACAATATCTCCTTGGATGCCATAGGCATAGATTCCTGGGGAGTCGACTTCGCCTTATTAGATAAAAATGATGCTCTATTAGATAATCCACGTAACTATCGTGATCCTCGGACCGATGGCTTCCCTCAGAAAGCCTTTGAAGAAGTTCCTCGATCAGATATTTTCGCCCAAACTGGTATTCAGTTTTTGAATATTAATACCCTTTATCAATTGCTATCGATGCGTGGCTCGGCATGTTTAGATACCGCCAATACAATGCTTATGATGGCAGACCTATTCAACTTCTATTTCACCGGTAGTAAAACTACCGAGTTTTCTAATGCGACAACCACACAGATGTTCAATCCAAGCACTGGAACATGGGCCTATGATCTACTAAATAGGTTCCAACTTCCAACAAGTTTTTTACCAGTTATTGTTGAACCCGGGACAAAAATTGGAACCCTGCGCGGTTCAATACAAAACGAGTTAAATTCCACCAACATCCCATTTATAGCACCTGCGACACATGATACTGGATCTGCTGTGGCGGCAATACCCAGCCAAAAAGATCCGAGAGACCTCATCTATATTAGTTCCGGAACCTGGTCTCTTATGGGTGTCCAAATCGAAAAGCCAATACTTACCCATCAAGCCCTAGAGCACAATTTCACAAATGAAGGCGGCGTAGGACACACTTTTAGGTTTCTAAAAAACATCATGGGGCTATGGATCGTTCAAGAATGTCGTCGCACATGGAATAAAACAGGTGCGACATTTGATTATGATCAATTGATTAATGCTGCAGAAAACGCAACACCTTTTGCTGCCCTATTTGACCCAGATGACCAGCGTTTTTTACCCCCAGGCAACATGCCCGAGCGACTAAAAAAATATTGGATAGAGTCAGAACAAAAGGTTGTAGATTCACCCGGTGGTATTATACGTTCCACATTGGAAAGTCTATCCTTAAAATACAGATATACCTCTGAATCCATAGAGCGTATTCTACAGCGGCATTTTGATGTGATACATATTGTGGGTGGTGGCATTCAAAACGAACTATTATGTCAATTTACAGCTAATGCTACAAGGAAAACTGTAATCGCAGGTCCTGTTGAAGCTACTGCCATTGGCAATATAATGGTCCAGGCTATGGGTGTTAATGAAGTATCCAATATCGATCAAGCTCGTCAAATCATACACAATTCATTTATCCCCAATATATACACCCCCATCGAAAGCGAAATTTGGGACTCCGCCTACGAAAAATTTGTTTCTCTGATTTAAATTATCATAGGGGTAGACAATACATGCATTATCCCCTCTTCCAACTACCAAGACCTCTAAATACATTAGAGACTAAAAGAGACTAAATAAATATTCTCAGCTAAAGATCATTGCAAAATCTCATTTTTGAATCCTAAGTCAAACTTGATGAGGAGCACCAAATCTCTTTTCTTATTTTAGTACCTAAATAGAAGCTCTTATAACCACTATCTCTAGGTAGTAAGAACTTCGAATTCAAAGCATGCGATCAGAGGCCTAAGTGCGTTACAACCTAGCTGACTTGCACACCCATTCCATTTGCTCCGACGGCTTGCGTACGCCGACCCAAGCCGTCCGGGAAGCTCATGATGCAGGACTACGAGCACTAAGTCTCACCGACCACGATACCGTTGAGGGCACAGAGGAAGCAATAGATGCAGGCAAAGACTTAGGTGTAGAGGTAATCCCTGGTAGCGAGTTGAGTGCCCACGTGGGCGACCGTGAAGTACATTTATTGGCCTACCTCATTGACTGGAAAAACAAAAGGTTAAACGAAAGTTTGAACCGAATACATGAAGTCCGACGCCAAAGAGGAATTGCTATAGTTGAACGATTAACAAATATGGGAATTTCCGTAACAGTTGATGAGATTCTTACACAGGCAAATGGCAGCCCTTTAGGACGTCCCCATATAGCCTCTGTTCTAGTTAATAAAGGTGTAGTCGCAAATAAAGATGAGGCGTTTTTGCGTTTTTTAGGTGATCGCGCTCCTGCTTTCCAATCTAAACCACACATCCCTGCCAAAAATGTTATTGCGTTAGTTCATCAATCTGGTGGAATTGTAGTGCTGGCGCATCCCGGCCATAGTCTACCGGACGTCGTTTTTTCGCAATTAGTCGCCGCAGGACTCGATGGAATTGAAATCTACCACCCATCGCATCAACCACCTCAGATAGAATTCTATACACAATTAGCTGTGCAGAACAAATTAGTTATGTCTGGCGGTTCAGATAGCCATGGTGATGAACACGGTACCAATATCGGGGATTTCGGTATAGGCTATGAAGCTATAGATGCAATGAGGGCGCGTGCCGAACGTTATTCCCTATAGTTCCCCATGAAATCATTTTTACGAACACATCTTCTCGGATATCTGCTAGCTTTTTTACTTTTATTAACCGTGTCCAGTCAAGCCATCCCTATGCGCTACCATCAAGATTCAGATCCCATCGATAGCTTTTTTGGAACAGAAATAGGGGATATCGTTTGGAGCGGGAAATATCTTTGGGTCGCCACTGAAAATGGTGTGGCCCGTCTTGATCCTACCAAGGCTGATGGTACATCGCCTGTCGACTGGGTGACCTTCACTCAAAATAATGGTATGGGACGTGGTTCAGTCAGTGCTTTGGACGCAATTGGCGATACCGTTTGGGTTGCGACAATAATCGATACACTAACACCCATTGGTTTACGACAAATGGGGACCGGATTGAGTTTTTCCCATAACGCAGGCCTAACATGGAAAAATATTCCAGGAGAAAAAATTTTTAACCAAGCAAATTTAGGCTTTGAAAGAGGTCCCGGAACTCAAATTGACAACGGTTGTTTCGGAATATCAATTGGAAATGAAAGTATTTGGGCGGCTTTCTTTGCAGGGTCCACTGTAAAACTAACTTCCGATGGCAACCAATACCAACGAATATTGCCGGATGGGGCAAAAGACATCGTCTTTTTCCCCGGCGAAACAGCAGCCGATAGTCTATTAGCTGTTGCCGATAGTTTGATAAATATCAATGCGGATTCGACTTTGATACTTCAGGCAATAATTGATGCCGATAGCCTAGCAAAACAGAGTCTACTGCACCGTACATTTTCAGTACTAACCTTGGGCGATACAGTATGGGTAGGCACCTCGAATGGTCTTGCTCAAAGTACCGATGATGGAGAAACATGGCATACAATTAAAGTGCGATCTGACTCCAACGGGATAATCACAAAAGGAGGTATTGGAGGGAATTGGGTAGTTTCCATTCACAGGCATATAGAAACCTCTGGCAAATCAACAATTTGGGTTGGAACAAATTCAACAGGAGATCCCGGGGAAAGGCCCTCAATTTCATTTAGTGATGATGATGGAGCGACTTGGGAAATAACTGGTCAGACCTTTGCTTGGGATTTTGCTTTCACGCATAATTACGCTTGGGCCACTACTAATAGCGGACTAATTCGACGCCCTCTACAATCAGATTCATGGGAACCAGTGGACTTATCCAAAGGTATGACATTTGTCGGAATTGAAGCCATAACCCTCCAGAACGAAAATACGTTGTGGGCAGGAAGTGAAAATGGGTTGAGCGCTACTAACAACGAAGGTAAGAGTTGGAGTATTATTCGAGATCTTGTCCGTACGGCCTCTCTTGATGCTAATTTATTCGTCAATCAAAGTGGAGTCCGAGATAGTGTCTCTGTAAGCTATGCTGCTCCAAATCCCTTCGCTCCATCTGATGGCGAACAGGCATTAATTACTTTCAGTCTCACGAATGAGGCAATCGCAACTATTGATGTTTTTGACTTTGCGAGCCGCAAAGTGCGTTCGCTAACACGTAACACTTCTTTCTCCGGAGGATTAAGTCATCATGTTCCTTGGGATGGCCGAAATAACGAAGGAAGGAAGGTCTCTAACGGTACTTATTTTTTCCGTATTCAACTTGAGTCGGGGCCGGTTAGCTTTGGTAAGGTAGTAGTCTTAGATTGAAAAATTCCATCCTAACATTTTTAACGTGCCTACTATTTTCCAGCACAGCAATTTCTGCCGACGAATTTGCTGGCTCCTTTCTTAGTACAGGTGCCCAAGTACAGGCTGTCAGCATAGGAAGAAGTTTTACTGCAACTGCCTCCGGTACTATGGCTCCGTACCGGAATCCTGCGGGACTTGTCCAAATTAAAGGACGAGGTGCTCACGCTATTCTCAACTCCGCTTCCCTCGGCCGACGTTCGCACAACCTATCCGCCTTTCTAAACCTACGCGGAGATGTGGGATTTGGCTTTTCCTGGATACATGCGCAAGTCCATGACATAATAGGTAGATCCGGTAGTGGTCAGTTAACCGGAAAAATCGAAGATGGTTCAAACGCATTCACCTTTTCTTTCGCATTCAAGATAGGAACAGCTCTTAAGGCAGGTTTAAGTATGAAGAATATTAACCACCGAATTTCTGGGCCGTTTCATTCTAAAGGTGAAGCCAGTGGGCATGGTTTTGATTTTGGACTTCAGTACTCCCTTAATGAAAAAGGATCTTTCGGCATGACAGTACAAAATATTAATTCTGGACTTAATTGGAAGGTTAAACGTGGAGACAAAACTAGAAATACACGTGATTCAATAAAATCACGTATTTCCTTAGGTGGTGCATATTCACCCATAGAAGCAGTCAATTTAGGCTGTGATTTGATTATTGAACATGACAAAGTGGCTGATATTGGAGCTTCTTGGAAGATCAACCAGTTCCTGAGCATTAGTCTTGGACTTCGTGATGTTGGTGGAACCCAAAAATTGGGATCTCTCTCAAATGGGCTTAGCCTTAGTCCCATGAGAAACAAGAATATTATACTACATTACGCCTACGTAACCGACCCGCTTGGTGCCGGTGAACAAACAATAATCGGTCTCGAATCAAACTTTTAAACATGTATTGTATTTTTGCTCTTTTTATCCTCGGCTTACCGATCTTCATTAACGCCCA
Source organism: Candidatus Latescibacterota bacterium (assembly GCA_036343635.1). GTDB lineage: Bacteria > Latescibacterota > UBA2968 > UBA8231 > UBA8231. The sequence goes on from JAYYVF010000002.1 coordinate 30,527, forward strand.
AACAGGTTTCACTGGGTTACAAATGAGTCGTGGGGCTCGACCTGCTGCAATGGCTGATATTGGAACAGCAATGATTAGTCCCGAAACAAGTAACCCTGCTGCAATACCCATTGGCAGTGGACGAGATTACATTTTTTCGCATACTTCGTGGATTCAAGAGATTGAACAGGAAAATATACACTTAATATATAAAAGACCTTCGCAAAGTTGGGGATTTCATGCCCACTCTTGGCGCTCCGAAGATTTAGATTATCGTATAGGTCCGAGCGAAGATCCATTGGGAACTTTTGGCCTCTACGAATTCACCTTTGGGTTAAGCCATGTCCGCACTATTCAAAATAAAGTTCGCGGTGGAACACGTGTTTCATTCTTAAGACAGGGAATCTATGATAGCAACGCTAAAGGGTGGACCTTGGACTTGGGCATATTACAATTCTTGCGACCAAACTTACACTGGGGTATATCTTTACTAAATTTCGGTCGAGTAACTCACCTTGATAGGGTTTCGACACCATTACCTACTCAATTGCAAATAGGGCTGTTTAACCAACAAAGCGCGAACTTTCAAACAATCTTGGAGTTGCACAAAATGGATGGGAGTGCAACCACTTTACACTGGGGCTCAGCCTATCGATTAAATAAGAAAATTACTCTCCGTTGCGGTTACCAAAATCTCAAAAATCGAATGCTCTCATTAGGTACTAGCCTCATGATAAATAGTTGGTATTTCGATTACAGCTATCAACCTTTTGGTGATAACCTTGGACAGGTTCATCGAGTAAATTTGCGTCTGACTAGAAGCCAATAAATCAATGAAGAAGTCGGAAGAAGTTCCCCAAAACAAACCCATTGTTTCACATTGCCATACTGCCCCAGACCCCAAAAAAAGGAAACAAAAAAATAATATATTTTTACATTTCATTCTCTTTATCCTGACCCTATTCTCTATGATTTTTGCAGGCGCTATGCAACAGGGAGTTGCACCCATAACTTCTATTCGCTCATTACAACATTTAGTAGAGGGCATACCCTTCGCCCTAACCTTACTTACTATCCTAACGGTGCACGAATTTGGTCATTATTTCGCTGCAAGACATTGGGATGTTCGCGCTTCACTTCCATACTTTATCCCACTACCTTACATCTCCTTTCTAGGCACTTTAGGAGCAGTAATAAAAATACGTGACACTATACCAAATAAATCAGCGTTATTAGAGATAGGAGCTGCTGGACCCCTTGCTGGGTTTGTAGTTGCTATTTGCGCCTGCTTGGGAGGTGTCTCCATGTCCAAAGTGGTTAACATTGATTATGTCTACTCTCAGCCCATAGAGCTTGGCACTTCGGTTGTTTTTAGTGCAATCACGTCACTTATTTTGCCCGATGTAGGAACACAAGAGTATGTTTTACTCCACCCTGTTGCTTTTGCTGGATGGGTAGGTCTCTTCGTAACCACATTCAATCTAATTCCTATAGGGCAATTGGACGGCGGACACATCGTTTATGCACTTTTTGACAAAACAAAAAGTAGAATCATTTCTCAAATAAGTTATTATTCTTTAATCGTTTTTGGGTGTTATGGAGTAATCTCTCACGTAATAGACGTTCCGTGGGAAAGAGGTTGGCCAGGATGGCTAGCTTTAGCTTTTTTCCTGACTTTTGTTAGGAAAAATAATCCCGCAACACGCGAGACCTACAGCACTATCGATCAACGTCACCAGTGGATTGGTTATTTATGTATAATCATATTTTTCTTATGTTTCGTACCTGTGCCATTTTCAGCAGGATAATCTCCTTCTTGGGGGTAAGTTTCCTTGCATTTGGTTGTGGGCTTGGTGATAGCGATTTATCCGAATGTCGCTGTAGCCCAACATCTAACACCGTTATTTTCCCCCACTGCGCCGACGTAAACACTTCGGTCGATCAGGAATCTACCAATCCATTTGCAACACAAGTACCGGAATGTCCCAGTGGCAAACAGTTATTTTTATTACAGAGGACTAGACCAGAGTATGCGTTAATTAATGTCCGCACAATTTTTTCTGCCCAACCAGAAAGTCGCAATCCGGAACAATATTTAGAGCAACTGACCGAAGATTTTGATTTCATCCCAGATCTTGAAGATATTGCACGCTACCCCAACATATATAAAGAGGACGAGGACCCTATTTGGACAATCGAAAACGAACGTGACTTCGCTCGAGCGATTCTTGATCCAGACCGCATAGGAACTATACGCTTTGTCCGTTGGTTTCAGCCGGCCCTCGATGAACGTATTCCGTCTGAAGACCAAGTCAAGGAAACTTTCATTTTCCCTTACGAACTAGAATTTACCGAAATTTCAAATGCAGATGGTCAGGAAATAAATTCAGTGGTCAGTATTGCTGGATTCATGGAGGTAGATTTTGTTACTCCCACTATAGAGAATCCCGTTTGGAATATAAGACAATGGAGAGACCTGAGAGATCGGGCTTCCGCCAAATTTTCTTGGGGGGAACTTCGAGCAATTTTTGCCCGATGACTCCCTGATAAAGGGCTATACATTTAGACACAATACGATTCGTTACTTATTTTATGCCTTTAAACAACTGCGTTAATCGTGTGCAAAGGAAGAGTCAAATGCGTTTTACATCCCTATCAGCTATTGCATTAATTGCATTAGCATTCTTAGCCTGCTCAAATCCGTTCGCTCCAAGGACAGAGCCAGGTGAAACCATCGTTAAGGGACCTGCTCCAGATGCAACCACACCCGAAGTCCTAATGGACAATCTGCGACGAGCAATGCGAGACCGTGATAAAGACCTGTACGAAAGCGTTCTAGACCCTAGCTTCTGGTTTACTGAAACAGACTGTTCCGGCGACTTAGTGCTTGCTAACGGCTTTGAACAAGAAATAGAATTTCTTGGTGGTAGCCGGGATGGTTCAAGACAAGGAATCTTTGACATATTTAGAGAATTCGAATATGACTTTCAACTTATCCAGGAATACATCGAATTAGGCCCCGATTACCCCGAAGCCTTTGAAGGGGATCCGGACGGCCATCCAAAGGAAGATTGGCAAGTTTTCCGTGGTCGCGTCCAAATGCTTATGCTTGACGAAAATGGCGATGGGTTTCGTGTCGACCAGATAATGACCTACAAGCTCCGCCTGGCTGACAATGGCCTCTGGAAAATTGTGCGCTGGATAGACGACCCACTTTCTGGAGACTGTGGCGCGGGAAAACTAGTCACAAAAAGACAGCATTGGTCCTACGTAAAAACAATTGCTAATAGATGAATCGTGATTCAAGGCACAACGCCCTAGTTAAATCGGAATCATCCCATAATTGGCATTTGTTGATTTCAATAGGGCTTGTGCTCTTCGCCACATTCATTTTGCTTAATTACCACAATCAACATCAGGTTGCGAACGACCTCCTTGTTCCCCCCAAAAATTCACCTGAACTCATAGAACCTGCCAAGAGTATCGAACAATTTTCTCACAAGCTTTTTACCAATATTGAACTAACAATGATGGAGTACGGTATAACGACCGAGCTAATTGTGAAAAAACGGAACGTTGTTGATACCGTCACGATCAAAGTTCCAGCAGATTTACCAATAACCCAGGCCAATCTCGCTATAACTATAGTGGCCCAAAATCTGGGGGGTGATGTTTTTTATGCTGTCGAAGACCAAAAGAATAAAAAGGTAGAGATGCAAATAGGATTCCAAGGAATACACACAACCACCATTACTCTCCAGGAATACAGTAAGAAACGCTCGACCGGAATGATTAGTGTAATCGTCGATAGCATCAAAACGGTGAACGAAATAATTTCTCGTATATGTAAAATTCAACAGCCCCTAACACTATCATTAGTGTCAAAAAACGCGCCTCTACAAAGCAGTTTAGAACATTGTGGTCACGCAATTCGATTATACTCATCAAACCTTGACTCCCTTAAATCCGTTGCTACTATAATCGATCAGGTAGATGATCGGGAAATAATAGAGAAAACTTTGTGGGATTTAGGAGCAATCGCTGGACAGTCTGGCTCCATTGTTATCTTCGCTCAACCCCGCGTAAATACCCTTTTGGCTTTAGAAGAAGTACTTCCACGTCTTGAACGACGCGGACATCAATTCACTTCACATCCTACTAAAAAATAATGACTACAGATTTTTCGTACGAGGTCGTTGCTGAAGATAAATGTACGAATGCCCGTGCAGGAATCTTCCATACTCCTCACGGGTCAATTGAAACGCCTACATTTATGCCCGTTGGCACCCAAGCAACCGTAAAAACCTTAGATCAAAAAGATTTACAACAAACACACTCACAAATTATTTTAGGAAATGCGTATCATCTTTATTTGCGCCCCGGCCACAAACTGATTGATCGAGCCGGGGGACTACACAATTTCATGAACTGGCAGCATCCAATTTTGACCGATAGTGGAGGGTTTCAAGTCTTCAGCCTAAAGGAATTAAATAGTATCGAGGAGGAGGGTGTGAAATTTCGATCTCACTTGGATGGGTCAACTCATTTATTTTCGCCAGAAACCGTTATGGAAATTGAACATAGCATTGGAGCCGACATCATTATGGCCTTTGACGAATGCACTCCTTATCCCTGTGAATATCAATACGCCAAACAGTCTATGGAAATGACTCTTCGTTGGGCAGCTCGCTGTAAAAATAGACACAAAATACTGAGTGAAGAACGAGCTCATCGGGCGCGTCAAGCTCTATTCGGCATTGTTCAAGGAAGCATCTTTCCGGATCTTCGAATTCATTGTGCAAATGAATTGACTTCTATGGAACTTCCTGGGTACGCGATAGGAGGGCTTGCCGTGGGAGAGCCCCGGGGTAATATGACCGAGACAGTAGCAGAAACAACACCCCATCTGCCAATAGAGAAACCGCGATATCTAATGGGCGTTGGACTTCCACATGATATGGTAGAATCAATTGGGCTCGGCATAGATATGTTCGACTGTGTTGTACCTACCCGAAATGCTAGAAACGGCACGGCCTTCACTGAACGGGGACGGTTAAGACTAAAAAATGCAAAACATAGCGAAAGCGATCAGCCTATAGATGAAACCTGTCAATGTAAAACCTGTCAAACATATAGTCGATCTTATATTCGACATTTGTTTCAATCGGGCGAATACTTAGGGTTGCATTTAACCTCCTTTCATAACATTTTTTTCTATAATCAAACTATGCGCAAAGCTCGAGAAGCTATTATTGGCGGCGATTTCAAACTTTGGCAAAGCCAATTTCTGTCTTCCTACAAAGATCGTTGAGTTAATAACAGGCCAAAAATTTTGAGAAATTTATTATAATACCATTACAATTAAAATATTCTGTTTCTCTTTTTTACAGACTTCATATCAAAGCCTTAGTTCTGAAACAAGCAAACCGTAAAACGTAATATCAAAGGAAATCAACGGTGTTTTGGATACCCATATCATTCGTCTTGGAATTCGGTTTCGGACAGCTTTTTAAATGGGCGCAACGACGTGGATGTTACCTCCCGGCTGCGTTAGTGACAAATTATATAACGCTTGCTCTGCTGCTTTTCTGTTATTTCAATTTTACAAATCAAGTAGATTTTAACCCGATGGTAATTCGAGTTGGATCTATAACCGGATGCGTTTTTATTGTTGCCATGCTGTTGATGACTAAGGCGTTGTCGCTGGTACGTGTCGGGTCAGTCCTTACATCATTTCGGATGGCTATGCTCATACCCATTATAGTTTCCGTAGTAATATGGGGCGAAACCGCTATGCCTTTACAAATGGTGGGTATCGGTTTGTCCATAATATCATTAATACTAATGACCCGAGGGTCAGTTGGGTCAAATAAGATTGGGCGTCTCGGACAATTCTTACTCGTAGTCCTTGTGTTTTTCGGGCAGGGAGCAAGTATGACGTGTTTAAGGTGGGTACGCTATGCCGGTTTAGAAGATCAACTTCTACAAGTAATCATGGTAACTGGAGCAGTTGCCGGCACATTGGGAGCCGTATATTTGGCTGTACTTCGGATCAAACCTTCAAATAAAGACATACGTACAGGTGCCGTGATCGGAACTTACAACTTGTTTGGGCTAATTGTCCTTCTCACCGCACTCAATCACGTTCCAGCCACTGTCTTTTTCCCTCTCATGGGTTGCGTGGTTGTAACACTAGATAACTTGGCAGCACATTTCTATTGGCGGGAACGATTAGATCGTGAGGCGCTGGTCGGTGTCGGCTTAGCTTTGATTGCCATAAATTTAGTACGTTAAATTTCAAATGGAATAATTAAGAATCGGGTTCGCATAAAATCATGTCTATTTTTTTAAGCTCTGTTTCAGAAAAAGTTTTATTCTCTAAAGCCTCCAAGTTGTCCCGTATCTGATCTGGATGACTAGCTCCAAAAAGCGCAGTGGTGACTCCATCTTGTCTTAAAACCCATGCTATAGCCATTTGTGCCAGCGATTGTCCTCTGTCAGCTGCATGTTCATTTAGTTTTTCGATTTTCTTTTTAGTCACATCATCAAGCAACTTTTTCAGCCAATGACCCGGTCTGGACGCACGCGATCCAGCAGGTATTCCATTTAGATATTTATCCGTAAGTAATCCCCCATTAAGGACTGAAAACACCACACAACCAACGCCTCGTTCCTGTAGTATATCGAACAAACCCGTTTTTTCAGCTTGCCTATTCAAAAGATTATATTTCGGCTGATGAACCAAACAAGCTGTGCCTAACTCTTCGAGAAGAACTACCGCCTCAGCCGTAATTTCCGACGGATAATTTGAAATACCCACATAAAGTGCTTTCCCAGATCTAACAATATGATCTAAGGCTCTCATTGTTTCCTCCAAAGGAGTTTCCGGATCGGGGCGGTGATGGTAAAAAACATCTACGTAATCGACACCAAGCCTTGTCAAACTTTGGTCTAAACTAGCGATCATGTATTTCCGTGATCCAAAGTCACCGTATGGTCCGGGCCACATATCCCATCCAGCCTTTGTTGAAATAATAATTTCATCTCTATATCCTGCCAGATCATCCCTAAGAATCCGACCAAAATTTTCTTCGGCCGAACCTGGGGGAGGTCCGTAATTATTAGCTAAGTCAAAATGGGTTATCCCATTGTCAAATGCTGTATATATCGTTTCCCTGGCATTGTCAAAAACATCAACATGACCAAAATTATACCATAGGCCCAACGAAATCGGAGGTAATTTTAAGCCACTCTTTCCACACTGCTTATATTCAATGTTTTCGTAACGAGACATATTTGGGCTATATGACATTAGTTTTCCTTAAAATTGCTGTTGAGCACAAATGACCTATTTAAACCTTTTATGTGGTGCAGGACTGAATGGAACATCATCTGGGAAAGTAGCGGGTTCCGGCGGAAACGTGCTACACACCTTGCCGCTTTTCAAGGCCCACTTACTCAACTCCCTTTTGCGATTTTTGTTAATGATCAGATTTGTCCAAACACCTGCAATCGCTATCCTACTACTCGAGCTAGGATTAGGAGGACTATAATGCCAAAGGCTGCTATGCCAACATACAACGTCGCCAGGTTCGAGCTCGACATGTACTATCCCTTTTTCGGCAATCATCTCTGGAACGAGATCTCTGGGTAATTCAGCATGAAGGCTATCATCGTATAATACATGTGGAACAATCTCCGTTTTGTGACTACCTGGTATAAATTGGAGACAACCATTCGACTTCCTAGCCGGATCAAGGGCCATCCACGCATTAAATGGTCCCGTTTCACCATCACGCCATAGTCCATTATCTTGATGCCAAGGAGTTTCTGATCCTGTCTCAGCAGGCTTAACAAAGACACTATTGAATTTCACAATAATGTCTTCACCTAAAAAATACCGAGCAACAGATAACATGACATTTCCTGTATGGAAACTGTGCCAAATTAACGGAGAATGTGAGCAAAAATTTCCAAGCTTACGAAAACGATAAGCTTTAGCTTCAGGCGAATTTCCCATCGGATCCATTGGGTCTTTATCTGGAGAACCCGAGGGCTCCGGTTTCAATATTTCATTCTTGATCACGCCTCGCATATCAAAAGCCGCGTCACATGGAACCACGCCGCGAAGAATGAAATAGCCCTCGTCATTCCATTGAGTCAGTTGATCATCGTTCGGCTGCCATACATCCATTTCAGTTTCTCCTGTATTAGTCCGTCGACCGAATACAAAAAAAAATCGCGACCTATAGAGATCACGACAACTGCGTTGTTCGAGCTTAATTAACCAAATATTTAAATCAACCAACCATACTTTAGCAACCTAAAATCACAGTAAAATTCGACTGGAAGGTCTATCCACGCTTCGCGTAATACTCTACAATCCTAGCAACATCCACCTCGACAGAAACCGAATCAGGGCCAGGTACTCCTATAACCGTTGCAGTCATCTGTGCATAGTTGCACTCTAACCAATCAGGACGTGTCAAACGTATACTGGTAATCGCATCTTTAATCTGTATGAGTTCCCGACTTTTCTCTTTGGGAGAAATGACATCCCCTACCGCTACGCGGTACGAAGCAATATCAACACTCTTTCCATTCACCTGAATGTGCCCATGACCAACTAATTGTCGAGCTGCAGGAAGACTTTTTGCAAAACCAGAGCGAAAGACAACATTATCTAAACGACGTTCTACCAACTCTATAAGCTTATCACCCGTAGTCGTCTGGCTACGGCGAGCTTCCTTTACCAACCGAGAAAGATGCCTCTCTCTCAAACCATAGTTAAACTGTAACTTTTGCTTTTCCCTTAGTTGAACAGCATAGTCTGATTTCCTAGGGCTCGAAAGTCGTTGGCCATGCTGACCAGGACGCGTGGTTCGATGCTCCATACTCTTCCCAGTAAGCCCAGGCAAATATGTCTCAAGTGCTCGCATTTTTTTTACTTTTGGTCCAGTATAACGCGCCATTACACTAATCTCTCCAAGCCTGTTAGAAAATCGTTGCCATTAATCATTTTGCTGCTAAATAATGCTTTATTTTTCATACAACACCGCCAAACACTACATAAAGGGATGGCCCTCAAACATATGATTCCTCACAAATTTGTCAAGTTTTGGTTTCACAATAAAAAACATGGCGCCCCTTTGTAATTCACAAAAGAATTTGCTACGTGTACCTGTTGGTTAAAATCTGTGGCGTATTCGATTGATCTCTAACAAAACAACGAATGAATAAATCGACTTTGGAGAGACAATAGTTATATTAGTATTCGGTAGGTTTCAATATAATATTCATACACCTTACTAAAAAAGAGAGGTCTAAACGTGTTCGATCTAATTTCGTCCGCTTACGCAATGGGAGCGCCCTCCGGTGTAGGTGGAGAGGCCAGTCCCATAGCCTCCTTACTTCCCTTTGCTCTCATGTTCCTTGTCCTTTATTTGCTTATTCTTCGCCCCCAAATGAAGAAGCAGAAACAACAACAACAAATGATTGATGAATTAGAAAAGGGAGACCAAGTTGTTACCAGCGGTGGCATTCACGGCCAAATTCAAAATATTAAAGATGATGTTATCGTATTGAAAATAGCCGAGAATGTGAAAATTGAACTGTCTCGCTCTGCTGTTTCGCGAGTAATAAACAAAGAAGAAGATGGACAGTGAACGTAGTTTTTATGGGTACGCCGGAGTTTGCTGTCCCGACCCTTGGGCATTTAATGGCGAGCCAACATGATTTACTCGCCGTCGTCACACAGCCCGACCGTCCTAAGGGACGGGGACAAAAATTAACTCAGACACCCATCAAAAAAATAGCTTCGGAACTTGGGATTAATATCTTACAACCAAAATCATTGCGAGATTCAAATTTTACCCAAACCCTGAAAAATCTCGATCCCGACCTATTGATTGTAGTTGCGTTTTCCATACTCCCACGAAAAATCTTGAGAATTCCACGGCTGGGTTCAATCAATCTCCATCCATCGCTTTTACCAGCCTATCGAGGCGCTGCACCTATTGTGTGGGCGATTGCAAATGGAGAAACCCAAACCGGTCTGACAACTTTTCTTCTTAACTCAAATGTAGACTCAGGAAAGATACTCCTACAGAATGAGGTGCCTATTTATCCTGAAGAAACTGCGGGACAACTTCAAGCAAGACTAAGCATTCTTGGGGCCGATTTGGTGATTGAAACAATGAAAAGACTCGAAAACGAAACTCTTGACCCTCAACCACAGTCCGAAGCCGGAGTTTCTTACGCACCGAAATTGACCAAAGATGACGGTCGAATCGATTGGACGCAATCCGCTGAGACTATTCACAACCGCATTCGTGGTTTTAATCCCTTTCCGGGTGCTTTTACCATGTACAACAACCAATCACTCAGAATACACCAAACTCTATGTATTGAGACTCAATATGATGTACCTGGACAAATCATCGAAGCCGATCCGGGAGGCCAATTAGTAGTGGCCTGTGGTCAGAATTCATTGTCCCTACTCGAACTACAACCTGCAGGGAAGAACCGAATGAGTAGCAATGCATTTCTCAATGGCAATAGTTTGTCCATCGGGCAGGTCTTGCATTGAACTTAAAAAAAATTTCAATTGTACTTTTCGTAATAATATGCTGCGTTACTTTACGAACATCCCTAGCACAAGAGATGGCGAAAAGAGATTCAGTTACCAACGAATCCATTGCGCGTAGTGCCCTAATTCGTTCTTTAGCCATTCCTGGATGGGGCCAATGGACAAATCAACGTCCATTAAAAGCATTGGGGTTTGCAACATTATCCACTTCGCTACTTTTATATGTGGCAGATGCTCAGGCTACTGTATCAAAAGCACAATCAGCCACCGAACATGAAGATCTGACAGCTGAGCGAAATACGCGCATATTATTATTATTTCTCTCGAACACATTAGCTGCTATTGATGCATATGTTGATGCTCATTTAGAAGGTTTTTCCGACAATTATATTCTCGAAACGAAAAAGAATACCGTTAGTATTAAATTTTACCGAAAGTTTTGAAAAGGCTTTTTATGAGCATTTTAAGTAGCTTAGAAACAAAAAAATTTCAGGAAGAGGGGTATTTGATTTTCGAGCGTCTAATTCCAAAAACTCGCCTTGAGCATTACGTAGGAATATTCAACGAAATGGTACAGCATGCTAAAAATCTAAATAATCACGCAGAACCGTATTATCTAGAATTAGACAGAAACAACACGCCGATCACCGGAATGCTTCACAAAGTACAAGGAGTTTGTGTCGCAGATCCTAGAATCCTTGAAATGGCGAGCCAAATAGAAATTCTCGATCGAATTGAAGAGTTAATCGGTTCAAACATTGATGTTTTTGGAACAAAATTTTTCCCAAAGCTTCCTGGAGGTGGAACCTCCACAAGCTGGCATCAAGACAATTTTTACTTTCGGACGAATTCATCAGAAATAATCTCATGTGGAATATATCTTCAAGATGCCGACGAAGAAAATGGATGTCTCCAAGTCATCCCAGGAAGTCATTCCAAAGCTCAGATCCTTGAGCATGCTCCAGAATCGGGCCGACATGGATCTTGGACAAATGTTAATCAGGGCCTTCGAAAGGTCCTCCCTGTACCTGGCGGTAGTGTCGTTTTGTTTTCTTCCAATTTGTTACATGGCGCTGTAGACAACACGTCTTCCACGCGAACACGCTATAGTACCGCTTGGCATTATATACCAGGTAATCTATCCCTAGAAAAATTCCCTCGCGGAGTTTACAAAGATCGGCATACCGTAAGAGGAATCTAAGGTATAGCTTTTATTCAGAATTCAGCGACCTCTCTAATCGATCGACTCTCCGGGTAAGACTTCTTAACTGTTGACCAGGCCACATGGTAGGCGGCAAACGCAACGTGTGAATCCGATGTTGGACTTCCAAGCGCGTTATTTCCCGATCTAGTATATGCTGTACCCCACCGAAGAAAAACAGTAACAGTGGATGTGCATCGAAATCGGTGTCTATAAGTAATGGCTTCCGTGCAATTACACCCACACGAAAACATAAATATCGCATACCTCGATTTACGCGATACCATGCAATAATCACATAAGTTGCTCCACTGAAACAGAGCAACAAACAAAAAATGGCGCATACAACAAAAATAATCATCTTTAAAAGTCTCACATTTACATTTTAGATATCACACTTTACGATTCACATTGTCCTCTTGCAAATATAATTGGTGATATATAATTTCTTCAAACTACTGAAAGGAATAGTGTATGAAAATTCATCTTACCCGATTCTTATCATCATTTTTCTTCTTGGCTTTCATCTTTTCATGCGGTAACGAGCCTGTAAGAAACGAACTGCCTCCTAATTTACCAGGGCCAATTAGTATAAATACACAAACACCAGCAGAACCAGAAAGGGTACAATTACGGCCCGAAAGAGAATTAAACGGACGCTACATCGGAACCATACGATTAAGCGGAGGTCAACTATCCACCAACGCGCAGGGTCAATTGATTGAAATCCTTGTCAGCGCGACTGCCCTTGCTAACGTAAAGCAATTCGAGATGGTTCTTCATGTAGAACCTAATGATTCATTTGATTTATCTGGTTCGAATTTTGTCCCTACACAGCCATTTATCAGCCCTCCTAATAGCATAGAAACCACAGCAGATGGGCTGTGGCGCACTGGTGGTGCAAGTATTTCAGGAGAGGTGAACGGAGATGCAAGTTTAGGTACGTTAAAATTAACAACAGGGGCCGCATTCGATAAAATAAATAATGCCACACTACATCTCGAATTTTTTTCAATTGGTCCCAGCTCATCTGATCGAGACGATTACTATGAAAAAGATCTGGAAGTAGGAATGACCATAAGTGCAGAATAAATTCCAAATTTCAATAAAAATCGCCAAGGATTAGGGAATCCAACTAAGAGATTCTCTTGACCAAGAAGATCAATAGCTTATCTTTTCCGACCTGAAATGGGGCTGTAGCTCAGTTGGGAGAGCGCTTGAATGGCATTCAAGAGGTCAGGGGTTCGATTCCCCTCAGCTCCACCATTAATTGTAAGCGACGTGTCTTTTATTTGCTGATAGCTTTTTCCTTGGCAATGAAAGTTGCTACCTCCGAAACAGGAGCTATCCACACGCCATTCTCGGGTTCTTGCACGTAGGCCAATAGCTCCCTCAGCATTCCTAGGTCCGTGCCCCATTTAGTGGAATCACCAACACTGTGCCCAGCTAAGACCAACCAGGTCCCGTTACGTTTTGTGCGTTCAATCAGGCGGCGTATGGTAATAAAATCTTCGCCATCCATACGCATGGCCATCACCTGAGAGGGATCGAAATATTCAGGAGCATTCGAGGTCTCATCCAGCCAGCGTCGCCCAGTCTGGAAAAGCTCAGCGATCAAAGGAACATAACTCTTAGTATTAGCACCACGCCCAACATAGGTCTGACCACAAGGATAAGCAAAGCTAACTGGACGAACGCCAAGCAACTCTTCGATCTCTTCATTCGCCTGCAATACTTCAGCGCGCATCCGATCAAGATCATAGGACTCTAACACGACATCATCGTATCTAACCCAGGCAAAATTTCCTGTACACGGGTGCCCGATAGTATGGTTTCCAAACTCATGCCCCGAGGCGGCAGCCTTTTTCCAGAGCTCCAACTCTTCCAACAAATTCTCTGGTTGCGCATAGAAAGTCACCTTGACATCAAAGGAGTCTAGCACGGATACCCCTTTGGTAACCTGACTTGAACGTCCATCATCGAAGGTTAGACTGAGCGCCATTTTGGCGCCATTTGGCCAAGAAAAATCGGATGGGTCTAAGTGTCGTTCTGATCGCGGACGTTGATTGGATTGTTGCGCAGAAGCGTAGCAAACCATAATCAAGAAAAGAACCAACGATAATATTCGGCTCCCTACATCACACGCCCCGATCAGAATCAGAAGAAGACGATTAAAACTACGATGTGTTCCATTCATATATGACCTCCATATACCGCGACTACCTATTTCAATTTACGAGCGTTTCGATTGAACCCGCTGCTCTGAGAATAAGACAGGATTGTTGACCGAGCAATGCTAATCGAGTTCTTAAAAACTGGACTCCCTTTGGATCGATTACTCTGGTTTGTCCTGCCATCTTCACCCCTGTTTCAAATTGGCCAGATATTTTTCTTATAAAGCACCTATTCTTCTATAAATGAAAACACCATAATCGTTGTTCATTGGATTGGTTATTTAGTAGATTGTCTTCAATAGATCTATACATTTCAACGAATTATGGGGACTATTATGGGCATGTATTATGATCTGGGACGACCTGTCGTAGGTGGATGGTTGGGGGGGGGATGGGTTTCACATGACCCCGTTCGGCATTTGGATCTTCTTTGGGGCACAGAATTTGGCCAGGAGGGGGCTTGGCTTTTTGCTATTGACGTGGACAGTGGTGCCATTGTCGAAGAACATCAGATAGGGTGCCGAGAATTCTCAGCTACACCCGATCATGAGACAGGAAAATTGTGGGTTGCCACTAATCATGGGCTCTATCAACCAGGCCATCTGCTTATGTCCTGGGACCCCACAACGCAAAAATTAACTTCCCACGGTTTCCCCGCTATTAGCGACCAGCGATTTGCGGGCACCCCTTTTATAGGGTCTGAAGGCAATATTTATGTAGGCTCACATCCCCATGGGCATCTATTTCGCTTTAATAGCCTTGAAGGAATTTGGAAAGACTGTGGGTGCCAAGCCCCCGATCCAATTATTCCGGGACAGCACATTTGGTGTTATCCACGCTACGAATCAATCGATGGTGAAATCGTTTGTTCCATTACACGCGACCCTGCCGCACAGGTCGCATTTAACCCAAGAACAAATCAAACCCGCACAATTTCAAACGACCTTCCTGCGAAACCTGTTTTCTCTAACCCCGTGACGCGCGAAATTAAGGCTCAATTTCGTATTAAACCCAACTATACGGTGGACGGAGAAGAGAAAACGAGTGAATATCAACCACGCGTCGCTACAGATATCTGCGGACTTAATCGCGGGACGGATGGAGCAATTTACGGCAGCACAATTATTTCAATGCATGTTTTTCGTTTTGATCCAGAAACTCGAGATTTATCAGATTTGGGACGCGTGGGCTGGGGCGGTGGCGAAGTATATAATGTAATTGGCCACGATGGTAAAGTTTATATGGGCAGTTATGGTGGTGGGTATTGGGCCGTTTACGACCCGCAAAAGCCTTGGAATCCACTACCCGAACAAGAGGGCAAAAATAAAACTGCCAATCCGCGCAATTTTGGCCAACTCGGCCTAGATATGAACCGCCCCTTCGAATACGTAACTGGACCAGACAACAATATATATATCGCTTGTCGTGCTAATTACCGGATTCCGGGCGGAGGAATGGCTCGTTTCAAACCATCTACAGAGGAGATTTTTGTATTCCGTGATGAAGAACAATCCGTTCAAAGCATCGCTGCGGACCAGAATTACGTCTACGGTGGAACTAGTATCTCGGGTGGCCGAGGCTGTATTGAGACAACAACCGAAGGCAAGCTTTATCTTTTCGATGTAGACCGCGAAAAACGAATTTTCGAATGTATACCCGTACCTGAGGCGGTAGCAGTTACTTCTTTGGCGGTCAGCACAAAATCTGAATTGCTATACGGTTCGGCAAGCAATGGCCAAGTATTTGCATTTTCCATCAAGGAACGCCAAGTGATCCAACGTTGGACTATTCGATCAAAGGGCACACCTCTCATGGGCGTTCCTGAAACCTATGGGGTTATTCATCTTACCTGCGGTATAGACGGACAAATCTACGGTTGCACCAGGTCTGATGTTTTTCAACTGGACGTTAGCACTCATCAAATCAACTATCTGGATGCACCTCCTATTTCAGACTTATATCAAATCATCGAAGGTAAACCCGGAGTTTTTTATATTGGTGCTCGCGGGCACCTGTTGGAATATCACCTTGTCGACAAACCTCACTATCGTTAGGGAACTCCTATGAATTCACTCTTCCGTGTTAATGAGCCAACAGAAGCAAATGTCAAATCATTTCACGAAGATGGTTACATCTTTTTCCCTGATATCTTTAAGAATACATCTCGAGAGGCACTTATTAAAGAAATTGAAAATAGTAATGAAGTACAGCAATATCTAAAAAGTGCAGACTACACAGACATTACAAATCCACAATCCTATTTTGTTCGCCCTTGGAATAACCGAGGCCCTGTCGGAAACGCATTAATTGATGACCCCTTTATTACCAATCTGCTTCGAAAAACTATAGGGAACCATTATCATTTTTGTCATTCTGCCCTGAACCTCGCGCCACGGGGTATTGGACCTGGAAAATATCATCAGGATAATCATCATTGGAATCACGAATATCCTGTAAATCACAGTGAAAGAAAAAAATACTATATCCAGATACTTTACTATCCAAATGGTTTCAAACAAGGAGATCGCAACCTAAAAGTGATTCCGGGTAGCCACCTTATTGAACCCACGGGCGAAAAAATTATTGAAAAAATGTTGGAGGGGACATACGACAATATTGCTGGACGCAAATTAAAGGAAGCCCGATTAAGTGCGCCTGCAGGGAGCATGGTATATATTAATGCCCGAATATTCCATGCTATTGAAGCTAAACCAGCAGATTCACCTCAGGCCCACCGAATATTCAACATCGATATTTTTAAAGAGGCCGGCCCTCCGCATAGGTACACTCAAGAAATTCCGGACGCATGGCTCGAAAATACGACGTCCCACAGAAAACAAATCTTTTCACGCCATCCCTACACAGACGGTTGCTGGGAAACCCCAAATTAACCTAAAAGATCCTTCGTCAAAAAGATGACCATAATCACTATACTAATCCCCAGAGAGCTTTTCTCTCTTCTGGCCATTTTTCCCAACCTTTAACGACATATTTGACAGCCTCGGCATCGCGTACTTTTTCATCATATGGGACGTAGTTCCACGCCATCGCCCGCCTCAAACCGGTCGATGTTTTTTTCCCCGTGGCATGCCAACAACTAGGTGTCCACACCAACGTCCACCGTGGATCTAGAATGATCTCCATTTCCTCCGGGTGCCGCGCAAAGAATGTTTGCGGTTCATTATCGTACTGACCAGTAGCAATCTCGAGAGCTAAAAATTCCTCCCTTACATCATCGCGAGGTCTTGCGTGCGACCCCGGTAAAAGCCGTAACGGTGCGTTATCTTTATCATGGCGATCTAATGCGGTCCGCAACGAGACCTGTTTAATCTCTGGACCTCCATCAGCATGCCAGTGAACCTGTTGCTGGGGACGACCGTCAGCAGAAACTGCTTTAGAAGCATCGCCAAAGCCACATGCGCTAATAGAGACCTTGTCGCAATTTAATATTTCTTTTGCCATTTGTATCAACGAAGGCTCTTCAACAATTTCAAATAACGGCTCTCCAACCATCAAAAAATGGCAGGCACTCGGATTTAACCCATCTGGCCAGATGGTCTGCGACCATGAGGACTCAACATCACCATGAATAGCATCAATTTTTGAAATCAATTTTTGCCCAAATGGATTCTGAATGAAGAAAAAGCCATTCTGTTCAAATTGAATTCGTTTACTTTCCGTAAGAGGCATTAGAATTACCAAACTCTATTTTGGTTATTAGTAGCACTTCTCTTAGTCAACGATCTGAAAAACTTAAATCATTATAATCAAATATTTTGTGATTCCGTAGTATTTAATAACTATCTTTGGGAAAATTAATACCACAAACTTATCTACCGAGAAAAAACATAATGTTGATTATCGATAGCCATACCCACCTTATGACACTCAACACTCAGCACTATCCTTTGGCCAACGCAAGCTCCAACTATCAGCCCTCCATAGAAGGGTCCGCTGAACACCTACAGAATCAAATGAAAGCCGCGGGAGTCGAACGGGCATTAGCAATTAGCACAGGATTTTATGGCTGGGATAACTCCTACGCAATGGACCAGCTTTTGGGTAACGATTCATGGTTGACCGTAGGGGTTTTAGTCAATCCTGCTGCCAAAAATGGACCTCAACAATTAGAGGTGCTCGTGGAGAAAGGAGCGAATGGCATTCGTATTCAGCGCCATCTTTTTTACCACCAGAGTTTAGATGATCCGATAAGCACACCGCTCTGGCGGAAGGCCGCCGCATTGGATCTAACCATTGACATTAATGCAACACACGAAGAATATTCTGCAGTCGAAAAACGTATTCGGGAATTTCCGAATACACGTTTTGTGTTGGACCATTGCGGATATGTATCCGGAAACTTAGCCCCCAAAAAAAACACAACCGAACCCGTCCGCAGATTAGCCCAATACGATAATGTATATATCAAACTGACGTTCCTGCCATTAGCAAGTCAACAATCCTATCCATTCAAAGATGTTCATTGGATGGTTCGAGAACTCGTTGGCGCCTTTGGCCCCGACCGCTGTCTATTTGGAAGTAATTTCCCAACAGACCAATACAGCCCAAAGACAAGCTACCAAGAAACTGTAGAGCTTTTTTCTGATGCTATTGAACTTTCAAATGAAGAGCGCGAATGGATACTAGGTGGAACAGCAAACAAATTATGGGCATGGGTTTAACAGATGAAGGATTCTATAGAGAACATTTTCGGAATATGTCACCTTGGCCTCACTGCCAAGGTGACATATATGATGGATCACCACTATAGCGATCCATACCTAACTCTAATCGGATAAAGCAACCCGGCTCAAGGTCTACAGAAAAAACTTTGTCATCAATGTCCACCACAAAGTCTTCGATCTGCTCGGTCACCCAATCCAGATGCCGGCGCGGGTCAGACCCATTTATACCAACCTCTTCTTCGCTCAGGTTACGTCGGCGTTGACCTTTCGCTTTTTTAAAAGTATGTTCACCAAATGCACCCGCCTGAACAATAACTTCTCGTTTCTCAATAGGGCTAAGATTAACTAACTGCACGACAATTGTATCATCGCTCATACTTTCAACAAGAGCACCTATATCTTGTGGCAACCCAGGTCTTCGACGAGTAACATCAAAATAGCGTAGCCGGGCCTGTAATAAACCGCCGTTATAAAGAAAGAGCGGAGCCCCCATTGTGAGTTGCAACAACCCTTCAATACTAATTGGGTTTCTTACCTGCAAATACCAGTCACCATACGTTGCAGGATCCTGTCGATCCTGTCTCATAAAATCCAGGCACTGATATACCTGAGCATGGTTATGCCGCAAAATTTCGACCGGATATTCCTCATAATTCCCCTCAAGATAATGAATCCAGGCGGCATCATTTCCAGCATTATGCTTAGTATAATAGGACTGAACAGATTTGAAATTTTCTGTCTCATTATTGCGCAGTTTCCTGATGCGGTCCACGTCTTCGTCTGACATACTGGCCAACCAAATATGAGCCATCCAATCGACACGCATCGGACGATACTGGAACCAGCCATGATCGTTGTGACATTCGGGAATATGCCACGTCTCTCCTTTCAACTCTCCATGTGAGACTAAAAGGTCAATTTGTGAACGAGGAAGATCTAAATAAGCACGATCTCCAGTAAGCGCTAGTGCAT
>JAYYVF010000003.1:0-7606 GCA_036343635.1 Candidatus Latescibacterota bacterium
GTCACAAGTTCATAGTATGGTCTTTCTCGGGGGAAAAGACCGAAATCGATCATTGCCGGCATGTTTGCTAATTGACCTGCACGGAGTGCAGACTCCGTTGAGATCCACTCGGGGCCTTTATAGTGGGCGGTTTTCGATCCCACTATAAAGTCGTCGTGTTCTTTCATAACGTCTGCAGTGCGTTCAACGTCCATATCGGCAATATTTTGTTCCATATCTGTATGGACCATTCCCATTCCAACTATATTAAGAAAGGCAAACATGCGTGTCTGAAAGCGAGTAAGTACACGCTCTCGGAAATCCGGAAAGATTCGCCAGCCAGCGCTTCCCGTATCAACCATAGTTGTTACACCACTGCGAAAAGAAAATCCGTCGGGGAGTATACTGTTGTCTCCGGCCCAAGCATTTTTCCAGCCAGGGGTTGCATACATATGCGTATGGATATCTACTAGCCCAGGAGTAAGAAAGAGCCCTGTTACATCAATTGTCTGTTTTGTACTACTGGTTGGTATTTCATTGTCTATAGCAGCAATTAGTCCGCCAGAAATGGCGACGTCTTTAAGAGCGTTAATTCCGTTGTGCGGATCGATTAAATGACCGCCCTTTAAAAGTGTATCAAATTGCATGATTACGTCCTTCCCTTTTCTAGCTAAACATGCAAAACTTATAACCTCAAAAGCTTGCATAGGAGATGAGTGTGTTGTCTTACGTTAATCAAGCTATATTAATGAGTAACCTTTTTAGGATGAATAATATACGCTAAAGGAGGGTGAACCAAAATGAAGATTACGGCCATTAACACCCTTGCATCGTGGGCTGGATTGCGTAACTGGGTATTAGTAAAGATTGAGACTGATACAGATCTATGTGGATGGGGTGAAGCTACTCTTGAGGGGAAAGAGGATGTGGTGATGGCTCAAATAGAGCGGATGGGTCAACAACTCATTGGACATGACCCTTTGAGGGTTGAACACATTTGGCAGTCATTGTATAGACATGCATTTTGGCGAGGAGGCCCCGTTCATAATTCTGCCTTAGCTGGAATCGATCAAGCCTTATGGGATCTTCGTGGAAAAGCATGGAATGTTCCCGTTTACCAATTACTGGGGGGGAAGGTAAGGGATTTTATTCGTTTGTATACGCATGTCGGTATATATGAACCCAATAGAATGGAAGAAGAGGCAGAGCGTGATGTGGAGGATGGGTTTACTGCCATGAAGACCGGAGCTTGGACTGGAGATGGATTATTGCCAGAGCGCGATCGGATAGATTTTTTTGCTGAACGGATTGGTCGACTGAGGAATACAGTTGGAGACAGTATTGATATAATGGTCGATGATCACGGTCGGGGGACGCCCGCTTCGGCCACGCGGTTGATGAAAGCACTTTCACCGTTTGATTTATTTTTTTTCGAGGAGTCGGTACAGCCGGATGATTTAACAGGGCTTGAGCGCCTTAGGCAAGCAGACCCTACAATGGATTTGGCTGCGGGAGAAAGGCTTTATTCTAAATGGGAATTTAGGTCGATTTTAGAAAAACGGTTGTTAGATATTATTCAACCTGATCTTTGCCACGCAGGTGGTATTAGTGAGGTAAAAAAAATTGCAGCCATGGCTGAAGCTTATTATGTGCAAGTTGCTCCCCACAATCCCCAGGGACCGATATCGACGGCCGCAGCTGCCCACTTAGGATTAGCAATCCCCAATTTTCTTGTCCTGGAATATGTTCGGCAGGATCCTTATCGTGATCAAGCCATGTGCGAATCATGGATTGTTAATGAGGGCTGTCTATTTGTGCCCGATGAACCAGGGCTGGGCGTTGAGTTAAACGAGAAGGCTCTATTGGAAAGTCCGATGCGAAAATTGGACTTTCAAGTTGATTGCTATGCTTCAGACGGATCCGTCAAGGATGTATAGTGAATCAAATTAAAATAGATAAAGAAATCATTGCGCCTGGGGGATCATTGCCATTTTGCTCCAAGCATGACGGAAACATATCTGGGGGGCTTAGGTGCTAAATTTTGAGGTTGTAAAGGATAATCTGTGGAAGTGGGCCAAACGTTTTCTACGGGGTATTGCAATAGTTGGCCCGTTTGTTTGGATCTATTTGCAGATAGATTACCCTACTTTGTTATCAACATTATCACTGTTACCTTCGTGGGTTGTACTTCCTATGCTTTTGTTGATCCCCTCGATGTGTTTACAGGGTGTCAGATGGTGGATATTACTTCGCACCTGCGCGACGGACCTCTCCTTGGGCAGGACACTAGAATATCATTTTGCTGCATCGTTCTATGCGTTGATACTTCCAGGTGCAAGTGCTCAAGAGATTGTTCGCGCCTATCTACTATCGAAAAGGGTTGATTACGGCGTTGTATGGGGATCTACTTGGCTATCAAAACTGATGGGTATGATCGGGTGGGTTTTTGTTGGATTGGTTGGCTTCTTTATTGAAAGTCACCTTTTAAATTACTGGAATTCACAAATAGGACTCGTACTCTTGGTTGTTTCACTGGGCTTGTTAATAGCTGTGTGTCTTTCATTCTCTAAACGTGTTACGCGTTTTATACGCTTATTATTTGAACGTTATCTACCAACTACAGTAGTGTCGTCTCTATCAGAGATTCGCGAGGCAATCTTTATTTTCCGTTTCCAAAAACTTACAATGTTTTCGGCTTTTTTGTTAACAATTTGTTTGCAGGTTTTATTGGTTTTCGGAACCGCTGTTGTTGTTTATGCAATAAACGGAACGTTTATGTTTTGGTCTCTTGCTGCCATTTTGGCGTTGATTGAACTGGTTGTTGTTGTATTACCCTTAACTCCGGGTGGGGTGGGCATACGAGAGGGTTTAATAGCAATGCTTTTTAACCAAGTGGGTCTAGGAATTGAGGAAATCGGGATTTATATTTTTCTTAATATTCTCGGTATCTCGGTCCGGTTGCTTGGCGTGATTCCTATTTTGCTTGGGCGTGTTTCTCGTGATATGAAAACAAATGATAATGAAATGTGATTTATAAAAATTGCTAATAAAGGTGTTGGATGCAAGGTTTTTGAATTTTTACAGGGCTTAAGGCACGTGTTAAAATAGTGGAAATATTCTATTAAATTGGAGAGAGGGAATATAGCCGGAGAATATTTTTTTCGGAAACAAAAATATGGAATGAGCGTCCTCAACTTAAGGGTATATCAATATTTATACCCGGTAAACCCTCCCGGCGACAAGAGACTTTATGTCTCTTGTCGCTTTTGTTAAAGGGCATTATTTATTGCCAAAGCGGCTCGTCTTTCTCGAGCATTGTTTTTAAATAGGACTCATTTAATTCTACGCCGAGGCCAGGCTCTTCCGTTAATTGCACATGCCCATTTTGAATTACATCTTGATTCGACTCGATTACGTGTTCCCACGTTGGATCATGGAAGCGGTGAAATTCGAGGGCTAGGAAATTTGGCACGCTGGCACATACGTGAGCGTCGCCAACAGTACTAAGTGCACTAGAATTATTGTGGGGAGCGAAGGGTATATAATAGGTCTCAGCCATATTGGCTATTTTTCGGCATTCGCTTAAGCCTCCACATTTTGAAATGTCAGGCATAATTATATCGACTGCCTGGTTTTCTATAATTTCTCGAAATCCATATCGAAGATAGGCATTTTCTCCGGCACATATGGGAGTACTTGTCGCCTGTGTTATATTGGCCATCGCTTGAATATTTTCTGGTGGGACCGGTTCTTCGAGCCACATAAGGTTCAGGTCTTCGAGTTCGTGGGCGATTTTCATCCCGGCCGTGGAGTCGTACCGTCCGTGCAGATCAATAGCTAAATCCATATCTGGGCCCACTGCTTCACGTATAGCAAAAGCCTGGTCAACCATACTTTCTAATTCTTGTGGTGAAACAGACCAGTTCCATGCATCTAGTTTGTGTGGATTGTTTGCATCATCAAGATCGAATTTAATTGCGGTAAATCCCTTAGACCGTGCTTCGTCAGCGCGTTCGCGACAATTAGTCATAGCACTATCAACATAAAGTCGGACCGTTTCTCTAAACTTTCCGCCTAGTAAACGGTATACCGGTACGCCTTGTGCCTTGCCAGCTAAATCCCAAAGGGCAATTTCGAGGCCCGTTAATGCTGATATACCAAGCCCGGCCATTCCGCCACGGAAAATATAGCTTCTTCGGATGCCCTCAAAGCATGCATCCACATCTCGTGGGTCTTTACCGATGAGTTGCTGAGCCATGGTCTGGGTAGACCCTCTCCATCCTCCATCAACGTGACTTGCTTCGCCCGTTCCGTAAATTCCGTCGTCAGTATAAATGCGTACATAGTGATATTTATAGGTCGGCTTTTGATCGACCTTTATTTGAACTTCGGCGGTTTTAATTTCTGAAATCTTCATCGAATCTTCGCTCTGTTAGTGGTTATATGTGGATTATTAAATATTTCCTAGTAGATAGTTCCAATTTTTTTTTCGGATCTCTCGTTCTTTGTAATGGTCGGTTTGAGAGATCTGAAGGGGATTAGAAAAAGATAGAATATTGTTAGGGTCTTCTGCTTTTGCCCGGCTATCCCAGTCGGTAGCTTTTCCAAGATTTTCAGGGTCGTGATCCCAACTTGGCTTGTCGTTTTTTTTTGTTCGTCGTAAAAGAAATTTGATCATATGCCGTTTTTGGCTACTTGTATTCGCTGCAGTTCCGTGCCATAGGTCATAGTGGGTTAGCGCTACAGTCCCAGCTTTAACGATAAGAGGAACTTGTCCTCGAATATTTGTGTAATGGGCCATTCTGTCGGTTGGAGCATTTCTAAACTGGGTGCCAGGTACAATTATTGTGGGACCCATATCGGCTGTGATATCGGTCGGATAATATAGGGCTAGGAATCGGTTGATAAAAGTATCACGGTTATTTATTCCATCTTGGTGCCAATTCATATGTTTGGAATGCGGCGGCTTACAATGCCAATGACGATGGCCTTGTAATTCAAATTCATTACCAAGGAGGCTCACAAGAGCACCTTGAACTTGTTCATCTTCAATTACTCTTATTAAGTCTGGGATAACGTCTGTAATTGCATCACCGGGGTTATATTCTAAAATATCTAGTTGGGATGCAATGGATTTATTTAATTCACGGGGTAGATGAGTTTGAATTAAATGAAAGCCATTTACAATAAAATTTGCAACTTCAGCATCCCCAAGTAAAAATCGTTTATTCATCAATTGGCTCCATTTTTTGGAGTATAAATTCGTACCCTATAACATCGAGTTCCTGGTCGTTGAAGGGTGCCTGTAGATAGGGGAATTGCACTATTTGCCAACCATCTATCATCGCCTCATGTACTGTTTGGTACGGCCAGTCTGGATTTTCGGCAACAATTTCCGTGTCGGCTCCTTTTATAGGCTCTATTAGGTTTAGAGCAATAATATTTGAAAAAACATTGGGGGTTCGGCAATGTAAATAAAGTAAGCGTTGTTTTAATTGGCCCATTTTATATTTTCGTACCTCTTTTTTTATAAAGCGACGTTAATATAACGAGAGTTGTCCTCTCTGTTCAATATTCTTTTGATGGACTACGGAACCGGACTTAGTTTAAGTTTGTATAGGGAAGAAATTCTGGGAGGTATTATTATGAAAATTAAAAGTATAGAGGCTGTACGTGTTCAAATACCGGGTTCGGGGCCTCCTTCAGCAAAACCGGGGGCGGTATCTGTCACCTCTGCACAAAAGGCTATTGATCATCCGGATTACATTGAAAAAACTCCTTCACGAAGGGAGAGTTGGACTCACATTGATGAAGTTGCTAATCCGATGTCCCGTTACCCTCATGTGAAGCGGCATAGGTCCCAGTGGTTGCCATCTTCTTGGGGTGCCGTATGGTGTAAGGTCACACTTGAGGACGGTACTTGGGGTTTGGGGTCATCGGTCCACGGTCGTCCTGTCGCCGCAGTTATAGAAGATCATTTGGCTCCCCAATTGGTCGGGCAAGACGTTATGGCTGGCGAGAAGATATCTGACATGATGTTTCGTTTGACAAAACCATATGGCACAGTTGGTTTGGCCTCCTATGCAATAAGTGCGGTTGATTTAGCTGTTTGGGATGTCCGAGGAAAAGTTTTAGGCCAACCTGTGTATGAAATGCTCGGTGGTAAACAGAAAGAATCGCTGCGGTGTTATGCTACGGGTAACGATGTGGATTGGAATAAGGAGCTGGGATTTACTGCGTTTAAATTGGCGTGTCCATATGGCCCAGCGGATGGTTTGGACGGGTTGCAAAAAAATGAAGAGTTTGTTGCAGCTGCACGCGAAGAGGTTGGATATGAATGTGAATTAATGTTAGACTGCTGGATGGCTTTTGACGTGGAGTATACCGTTCGCCTGGCGGAACGATTGCGCCGGTATGGGCTGAAATGGTTAGAAGAGTGCCTACTATCTGAAGACCTTGATGCACATTGCGCTTTGCGCCAACGTTTGCCATGGCAGGGGCTGGCTAGCGGGGAGCATTGGTATACCCATGTACCGTTTCAGTGGGCTTGCTCTAAACGAGTAGTTGATATTCTTCAGCCTGATATTCAATGGGTTGGAGGAATGACTACGTGTATGAAAATTGCTGCGGTAGCTGATGCTGCTGGAATATCTGTAATTCCGCACGGGGGTGCTGGGACCCCCTTCGGTCAGCATTTTAGTATTGCTTCCGGATGTGCACCTCTTTCCGAATACTTTGTCGGATCATCTCCTGGGGTGCCTCTAGAAGAATTACCGGGCATACCGGGTGTCGTTATTCCCCGAGATGGATTTGTCACTCCCAGTAATGCACCAGGTTTTGGTATGGAGATTAAAGAAGAGTGGCTAAAGCCGTTTTTTTAATCTAAATCTGCCCGCAACCCAGCTCCATTCTCCTTCCACCATTGATGAAGAATGGTAACGTCGGTGCCAATGCAAAAATGTCGGATTCCCTTATCTAAATGTTCTTGCCGATCGGCGATATTGTTAAGTTCAACCCGTGCAGGAATATTCATCTCCTTGGCTTTACTGAAGATGTAATCCTGTGCTTCGATTACTTCCGGCGCGGTCCTTTCTCCGGCGCGGCCGATGTTCATGGAGTAATCAGCACTCCCCCATTGGATCATATCAACACCTTCAACGGAGAGAATTTCTTCTAATTGATTTACGGCACTTTCTTTTTCGATCATAACCACGATCACTATGTCGTGTAACGCATCAACATATGCTTGACTTCCACCATAACCCATGTAGGTAAAACGACGTGTGGCAACTCCATAGGTTCCTTTTTCTTTGGGGTGGTCGGCGCGGACACACCGCACGCACTCGACTACATCTTCAGCTGAACGAACGTCGGCAAAAAGAACGCTGTGGAAGCCTGAGCCAACTGCGCGTTGGGCGACATAAGCTCTGTGCTCCGAATCAACCTTGATCATCATCGACATATCATAAAGGTCCCCAGCCCGTCCCAGGTTGTCGAGGTCGTGCAAATCAAAAGGACCGTATTCTGCTACGAATTCGACGTAGTCATAGTGACCAGTGTGGCCAATGGCCTCTACAATCGAAGGCCACGTAGAATGAATGTGCGTGCCTAATGTGGGCTCACCGTT
>JAYYVF010000004.1:0-36004 GCA_036343635.1 Candidatus Latescibacterota bacterium
ACTACAGGTGGGGACAACCTCTATCCCGATTGCGATCGGCCTTATTTTGATGATGTATCCCCCACTTGCCAAGGTGAAGTATGAAGAGCTTGGTAAGGTTTTTCGAGATTCCCGCATCCTATTCATTTCTTTATTACAAAACTGGGTTATTGGCCCGATTTTAATGTTTGTACTTGCTTTATTTTTTTTGGCGGATTATCCAGGCTATATGGTCGGCCTCATCATGATAGGTCTTGCGCGGTGTATTGCGATGGTGATTGTCTGGAACGAACTTGCCTGTGGCGACTCGGAGTATGCTGCTGGCCTGGTAGCCTTTAATTCGATTTTCCAAATTTTATTTTATTCGGTTTATGCATACGTTTTTATCACTTTGCTACCCCCTCTATTTGGTGTTGAGGGTGTGTTGGTCGAAATATCTATGTTGGCAGTTGCTGAAAGCGTGGCGATCTATTTGGGTATTCCGTTCGTTGCTGGTATGGTGACTCGTTTTCTTCTGGTGCGGGCTAAAGGAGTGCTTTGGTATGAAGAAATTTTTGTTCCAAGAATCAGCCCCCTAACCTTAATTGCGTTGCTATTCACAATTTTGATAATCTTTTCTCTTAAGGGCGAGTATATTATAAGTATCCCGTGGGATGTTGCACGGATTGCCGTTCCTCTCCTTATATATTTTGTCTTAATGTTTCTTGTATCTTTTGCCGTTGGACGATATTCACGTGCCGATTATGCCCGGACTACCACGTTGTCATTTACAGCAGCAAGTAACAATTTTGAATTAGCGATTGCTGTTTCTGTAGGAGTGTTTGGAATAAATTCAGATGTCGCATTCGCAGCCGTGATAGGCCCTCTAGTTGAAGTGCCAGTATTAATAGGCCTTGTTAACGTGGCGTTATGTTTCCGACGTCGTTATTTTGATTAGGTGTTTTAGGCTTTAAATCTATTTGTATTTTGTAATAACGGAGCCATTAAAATTTTATATGAAAATAGATTGGTTACATCATTTAGGTGACCCTGAAACGGGGGGGGAGCTCAACATAGTATCTATCTTTTATGAATCGAAGGGACACATAATAGATGGTTTATTGAGTGACGGCCGTGGGCAATTCTACCCGATAATCAAGGGGATACCCGTGTTTGTAGATAACATTGGTGAGCTGTATCCTGCCTGGATTGAAAAACATAAAGAAGAAATTGATCCATCGACGGTGGAATTGTTTTCGGGCCAAGGTTACGATTTTGGTACACGAAAAGTACAGGATAGTTTTGGGTATGAGTGGAGTCGTTATCATCGCGTTATTCCCGAATATGACAAGAATTATGTACACCAAACGGGAATAGATGATAACTATTATCGAGGAAAAATTATTCTAGACGCAGGTTGTGGTTATGGGCGTCATGTAAGTTATATATCTTCTGTCGAGGATACTACTGTGATAGGGATTGATTTGTCAGAGGCTATCTTTATCGCATTTGATAAACTAAAGGAAAGAGATAACGTCATATTGGCACAGGGTAGTTTGTATCGACCTCCCGTTCGACGAGGCCATTTTAATTTTGTCTATTCTTGGGGAGTATTGCATCATACGCCGAGCGTAGAAGAGGGGTTTAAATCTATTATCAGTGCGGTGGCCAGGGGCGGTGAAATTAGCTTTGGCGCATATCGCAACTGGAATATAATAGGAACTGCATTTCAAAAAGTATTGAGGTTTTTTACCTGTCGCATGCCGAAGGATCTTCTTTACTATATTTGTTATTTGAGCGTACCTGCTAATTGGTCGTATAATTTTTTGTTTAGACACATTCCGTTAGTGCGTGAGTTGTTTCGTGTTTTTATAAAACCGGCTAAAGACTGGCGTATATGTCATACAGATACATTTGATTGGTGGCATCCCTACTACAATCATTACCATACCCTTGATGAATTGAAGGAGATGGTTGAACGTGCGGGACTGGATCTTAAATCGGCAGATATTCCCTATAATTCGGTTCGGGCTTCCGTTGCTTCATGAGTAAACCTTTGTCGCTTCCTCTTTATATACGTGTAGTTCGCGCGTTGCCTAGCCCATTAAGGCATGGTGTTTCTTTGTTGTTGGGCGAGCGAATTAATAGCGCATGTACCGCTATTCAAGGTAAGCAGGTGGGAATGGCTACCGTTATACTGAGTTTCGATTGTGATTTTCCCGTAGATGTTAATGCGTTACCTGAATTGTGCTCTTTGTTAAACTCACGAGGGATACAAGGGAGCTTTGCTGTTGTTGGTCAATGGGTAGAGGCTGATCCAGAGTCTCACCGTGTTATAGTTGATGAAGGTCATGAATTATTAAATCATTCATATACCCACCCCAATCTTCGTA
Organism: Candidatus Latescibacterota bacterium; assembly: GCA_036343635.1. Lineage (GTDB taxonomy): Bacteria > Latescibacterota > UBA2968 > UBA8231 > UBA8231. Next base: position 2,352 of record JAYYVF010000004.1, read on the forward strand.
ATGAGTCATACGATTTTGCTGATAGTGAAAAATTTACGGATAAAGTTTTTAGTGAATTGACGCGTGATGAACAATTAGAAGAATTGAAAGCGTGCCATGCTGCTGTTTCCAAAAATTTGGGTGTGGAAATGGCAGGCTGTAGATTGCCTCATTTTGGTAATTTAGATCCAGATGATGCTTATGGCCTAATGCTTGAATTAGGGTATAGTTTCTCTAGCTCTCTACTGGCTTCTCTTTCTCCCACGCTTGGAGCACCCTTCCTTCCAGTTGAAGATATTGTTGAATTTCCTGTGGCAGGTTGCCCCGAACATCCGTTTACCGTATTTGATACTTGGCATTGTCTTGTAAAGGATGGCGGGCGCCACGCGAAGAACGGAGAATTTTTGCAGTTAGCGTTGGATGCGTTAGCCTTATGTCAAAAACATCATAGTCTCTTGAATCTTTATTTTGACCCCAAGGACGTTGTGTCTCATGAAGACTTTCCTTGCTTGTTGGATGCTTTGCTAAAAGCTGATGTCCGGGTAACGACTTATGAGAAACTGATGTCAGAATACATATAATCCTTTTTTTTAAACGTCGTAGTTTACCTAAATAAGTTACCACGCCTCGTAAAATATAATTAATCAATGGTAGGGCGTGGTGGGTTAGCCCAGTGGCCGGTTTCATCACGCCCTGCAACTATCACGCCCTTTTGTTCCCAGCCTTCGCGTGCGTGAACATCTGCCGTACAATAGCGTAGGGTTAGACCGCAACGTCTGCGATTAGAATTATTGGCGTTGGAGCCGTGAAGCAACATATCCGAATGAAGAGACATCTCACCTGCATCTAACTCAATGTTTACGGGTTCGCCGAATTTCTCGGCGTCAGGGACAGTTTGAAATAGAACATTATTTTCATCATTTTCGCTTAAATGGTATGTTAAATGTCCTTGTAAATGGGTTCCAGGTATAAAGCGCATACAGGCGTTTTCTGTATCTGTAACGTCAATTGCGAGCCAAACAGTAACTGTTTTTGCCGGAGAAATAGGCCAATAAGAAGCATCTTGGTGCCACGAAACTGTTTTTCGATCTCTTGGTAACTTACAGAAAAAATGCGAACCCCATCCGATCACGTTTGGCCCCAAGATATCTGTTACGTAGTCTGTTATGCTGGGATTAGTCAGTAAGTCCCACACCCTCCCATACGTGAGATGTGCTGTGGAAATGGAATATGAGTCACCTCCATTTGCCAAAACTTGAGTTAACAGATTGTCGAAATAAGTGCGAAGTTTATCAGCTTCGTTTCTAGAAAAAATGCGAATACCTGTAAGGTAGCCTTGGGTATTGTAATGTTCTATATCTTCAGACGGAAGTAATTTATTTTGTAGAAATTCGGCAGGATGAAAGAATAGATCTGAACGTATTTTCTCAGATTTGGCATCTTCAGGATTAGTATTGTAGGCTCTATTTTTTTTGTTTAGCATAATTCTAACGGCCTTAATTTAGAGTAAGTTTATAGGGGAACAATTTAATAATTGTTTATAAATTATAAAATAAACGAAATTATATATTTTTCTGTTCCAACGTTTCATTGTAAGTGTTGACATTCCAAATTTTTTGTTGTCAGATTTGCAGGGGAGAAGTTTTTATGAATGATTATATGCTTAATTCCGAACAAATGCGGAATTATAATGAACATGGATTTTTGATGTTGCCGAGTTTTTTTACGGGTGAGGAAATGCAGCAGGTACTCGAGATTGCCCGCGCGGATCGGGCCCTGATGAATGATTCCAATGACCGTTTAGATCGTTCCGGGAAAGTGAGTCGGCTTTCATTGCGATATGATTTACAGCCGTCCATTTATAGTGCTTATGCGCGGCATCGAGCCATCGTTGAACCGATGCAGCAATTAATAGGCGAGGAAGTATTTCACTATCATCACAAAATGATGCTTAAAGAGCCGCGCATAGGCGGGGCATGGGAATGGCACCAGGATTACGGGTATTGGTACAATAATTTCCTTCGACCTGCCATGGCTTCTTGCATGATCTTTGTCGATCGCGCAACAAAGGAAAATGGATGTTTACAGGTGCTGAGGGGGTCCCATAAGCTTGGGCGCTTAGATCATGGGAAAGCTGGCGATCAAACCGGAGCAGATTTGCAACGTGTCGAAATAGTTCGCAATGACTTAGAAACGGTCTACTGTGAAATGGAACCGGGATCATTGCTATTTTTTCATAGCAATTTATTACATCGATCGGATGCAAATGAAAGCGAAGAGTCACGTTGGGCTCTGATCTGTTGTTATAGTGCCTCAACGAATCCAACTTTTCGCTTTGATGCAGAAAGCGGACACTATCAGCGCCTTGACTTGATGGACAAAAAAGATGTTGAGATGGCAGCATTGGCACATTCACGTCAATTGAATTTAACGCCATAGATCTCTTCCTTGTGCAATTTACGATGTTAGAAAATTTAATGAATTTTTACGATATGTTGGGAGTGACCGAGTGTGTGATCAATTGATCTGATTAGTAATGTACTCCAACTAAACGAGATAGAGAGTGAGTTCGAGCATCACCTTGCACAGAGACTCTTAAGATATATAGCCCCGGTGGGGCTAAGATTTGTTCGTCGAAATACCCATTCCAATCGACCCTATAATGGCCTGATGTACCTGTCGTGTTTAAGAGCTTGCGGACAGGTCTTCCAGTCAAATTGTATACCTGAATAGCTATCTGGCGAGGACTCGCAACTTTAAGGATGTCAAAATTGAGGTTTAATAAGTCGTTAATCCCGTCTCCGTTTGGTGTAAAAACTCTATTTGATTTCAAACTAGAAATAAGATTGTTGTCAACGGGTATAGTTATGGAATCTCCGTAACCATCTATTTCGGTGACGGCATCTCCAGGGTCCACTTGCTGTCGCACCAAAGACTCTCCGGCTTTTAATTCTAGCAAAGAATAAATACGGGTTTTATTCTGAAAGGGGGTAGCCAAAAAATCAATTTCTATCAAGGCGTTTTCATAAATCACCTGGGGTAGTGTTAGTGCAAACCCTTGATCTTTTACAAAAAGATTCGTTTTAACCAAATCGTTATTAATGCGTGCACTTAGGAACTTTAGGGGAATTGACGATTGTAATGTGATGTGTTGAAAACCCTGATTTCTACTGGTTGACTTACTTCGAAGATAATATGTAAAGGATTGTTCTTGGCCCGCCGTTGTAATTTTCGGATGGATTTCACCAATGGCTTCGCGGGCAAGTGGGGCAGTGTATTCAATGGACAGCTCTGACAATGCTAGAGCTGTCTCAGCTTTATCTGAAAGGAGGTCAATTTCTAATTGGAGATATTGTCTAGGTGAAGGTGAATTGAATAGAGAGCCCGAAGTTTGGTAGTCCTCGCTCCAAGTGCTCCAATCATTGCCAGGTTGAAGGGTTGTTTCTATTGGTCCACGAAAAGACGGTATTAATTTACGATGTCGAGCAGAAGTAACTTCTTTTCCATTCTTGTCGTAGTAATGCTTCTCTTCAACAATGTTGTCGCCTGTTCTACTACGGACCCTTAATTGTGTTCCTTGAGGGAATTGTCCAAGCCAATTAATTGTTTCAATATTCCAGTTTTCTTTGAGGTCTATCACCGGCGATCGAAGTGACACTTCTGCAGGATATCCATCTCCGTATATTTGAAATTCGCTGACCAAACCCAATCCGTCCAACCTTACACTATTTGTGCTTAGGCCTCCACCTATTATATTGCCGCCCTCACTTGTTGGGTACAGAAGCCTGAGGTAGCGTGCTGTAAAGGGATCGAAATTATGATTGAAGTTGCGCTTGGAAAGTAGATTTTGAGGATCTGCAGGTACTGATATGAGTTCGGTCCACGAGAGAGTTCCGTCCGGACTAAGTGAACCATCCGAGAAAAAAATCTTGTAGGAAAGAAAATTAGCATAAAAGTGTCGTAGTCTAGGGGGCACTCCCAGAGGTTCACCTAGAAGCCACATAGAATCAATCGGGTAGACTGCTCCTAAGTCAATTCGATAGTCTCCGAAAGTTTCACTTCCACCACTTGACCCCTTTGCTAATGGGTTTACGCGCCACATGGTTGACAGATCACCATCAAACATGACTGTTGGTGTTCCGGCTATAGCAACGATGTCAGCCTCTACATTAACACTACCACCTTTGGAGACTAGGTTAAGAGCAATGTTATCGCCCATGGCTTTTCCTTCGATTTCCAAAAGAAGGGGGCGTGTTCCGTCATATCGATCTGAAGCAATTTTTACAACACGAACCAACTGATTGTCTAACGCAATCTCTATTAGGTTTTTTTTGTTGAAAGAGAATATTTTCCGTTGGTTATAAATTAAAGTACCTTCTACAATGACGTTTGCGTTATTTATGAAATTTTCTCCCTTCGATAGAGAAACAGTAAAAAATGAAAGAGGGGGCTGCGAAGGATCGAAGTGAAGCACAAGTTGCTGCATAGGAAGGACCTGTCCCAAGTCGATTTCTATCCACCATTGCTCTGGGTCGGTTGAGTTTGGTTGCCAACCAGTTGTTATGTTACCATCAAAAACTTGGGATGCGGTAAGGGTATTACTTCCTGCGGCTCTGAGAGTGCTGTTGTGAAAGGGGTTTGTCCTCTTGTTTGATCGCAGAGGTTTCAATTCCTTACCCTCTAGGTGTAATGCGCCTTTTGGGTACCGCCATGTGTCGGTAATATTTTTCGGGTTTATGACTAATAGCTCTCCATAAGCCAGTGAAAACGATGTTATAGCAAATCCGATCATTGAATAAATAAATGTCATATCTTAAAGTTAGATCGGATACAAGGCTGCCGAAAGTATTTCCTTGGTCTTATTGGAAACAATTTAAAAGGTAGAGTATGAGAGAGTTTATTTTACGTGCACGGAAGGGCCCGTCTACGCCAGACTTTTCACTTGATGCCTTACCACAGGTATGTCATTTGGAGATTGTGGCTCATTGCATTGCAAACGCAGTATTTTATTCTTTGAACCTACGCTCTTCGGTGAAAATACATATTGTTCTGGATGGTCCATCGGATCCTCCAAAAATCGTTCGAATAGAGAGTGACCGCTTGGGCTCACTTGATGGGTTTGATGAACAGGCCCTCATCGGCGTCCTCCGAGAAGCACTCGACGTAGGACAAGGTCTATTACTCCAACAGGAGCGTGAATCGCGTCCTGGTGTGTTCGTAGCGAAACGCTCATTTGAATCATTAGTTCGGCAACAAGTCACGGCCGGACCAATGTTTGTACTACAGAAACGAGCCCGCGATGTTAGAGAAATAGAGTTTTCTGATACCTCTACATTTGTTTTTTCTGACCATTTGTCAATGCCGAAAAAAACAGATAGGTTCATGTTAAGGCTTGGGGCAGAGCCCATAAGTGTTGGACCGAAAATGCTTTTTGCTTCGCAGTGTATTACCTTGGTTCATAACGAATTAGATCGTTTAGACCTACCGTAAAAATATTTGTTTCCATCAAGTATGTATGGGAACTTTCACAAATCCTAGCGGATTTTTTCTTTGTATTTAAAAAGAGAGAAGGTCGAGCGATTCGATGAACAAGCGCCTAACAGTACTCTTCATACCTGATCATGGTGAAAAGACCTATGAAGTTAAATTGGGACGTAGTCTTGTTTGGTTAATTGTATCCATTATTTGTTTCGGCACTATTTTACTTGGATTTGGTTTAAACGGGATCCTTGAGGCAGGACGCTTGAAACATCAAATAGCAGTCCTAAGGCGTGAAGTGCTCTTGTTCGAATCTCAGGAAAAAAAAATAAATGAGTTGGAGCAAATGTTGTTGCGTTTGCAGAAGAGTAACGAGAAACTGCGGACAATTTTAGGTAGTGACAACATTGGGATGGGGGCCGTCTTCGAATCTTATTATTTGCCTGTACACGACCGGATGCGCTGGGGACATATTGAATCGGTTCCTTCGATTTGGCCTATGAGTGGGGTCTTTGTTGAACAAACTACCAAAATTAGAGAGGCTATTTTCATTCCCGCGGCACGAGGAACTCCAGTCCGCGCGACTGCGAATGGAAATATACGTAAGATAGTGTATGATCAGATCTTTGGTCGGCAAATTATCGTAGATCATGGAAATGCTTTAGAAACCTATTATGGTTATTTGTGCCACGTGTTCGTTAGTGAAGGAGAATGGGTTCTAAAGGGACAGAATCTTGGCCTTTCGGGAGACGTTAGGGATAGTCAATTGGAGGGATTACGTTACGCCGTGATTAATGGCCCATTCTTTCGAAATTCAGAGGATTATCGGCTATGGCAGTAGGATTCGTGATTGATAGGCTATTTTGATCTTAAAGGCGCCATGTTTCTACTGCCACTGAATACGTGGCGCCAATTATTTGTTGCATTTTAATATAATTAAAGGGGTAGAGGCATGACGCCTCTACCCCTTTAAAGTTATTACGTCCTATTTTATATTTACTATCTACATCATGCCGCCCATGCCGCCCATGCCGCCCATGCCACCACCGCCATACATATCCCCACCAGGAGGACCTCCTGGTGCTGGTGCTGCTTTTTCTGGAATCTCAGCTATAAGGGCTTCCGTGGTTAGGAGCAGTGAGGCAATACTAGCACTATTTTCTAATGCTGTTCTTGAGACCTTTGCTGGATCTACAACACCTGCTTTCAGCAAATCCTCATAGGTCTCAGTCCGAGCGTTAAATCCGGTTGGGCCTTTTGAGTCACATACTTTGCGGACAACAATAGCGCCCTCAATCCCAGCGTTTGCAGAGATCTGGCGAAGCGGCTCCTCAAGCGAACGACTAATGATTTGGGCACCAACGGCCTCGTCTCCTTCTAGCTCAAGCTTATCGACCAATTTCTGGGCTCTCAAAAATACGACGCCGCCTCCAGGGACCACGCCTTCTTCGACGGCCGCACGTGTTGCATGGAGTGCATCCTCAACTCGAGCTTTCTTTTCTTTCATTTCGACTTCAGTTGGAGCACCTACGTTGATAACTGCAACTCCACCAGCTAATTTGGCTAACCGTTCTTGTAGCTTTTCACCGTCGTAATCCGAAGTTGTTTCTTCGATTTGGCGACGGATTTGACCTACTCGACCTTGAATATCAGCATTTTTGCCAGCGCCTTCTACGACAGTTGTATTGTCTTTGTCTAAGGTTACACGCTTGGCTTGCCCAAGGTCTTCTAGGGTTACGCCTTCTAATTTTAGCCCGGTTTCCTCAGAGATAACGCGACCTCCAGTTAGGATAGCTATGTCTTCGAGCATTGCTTTACGTCGATCGCCAAAACCTGGAGCTTTTACTGCGGCGACTTTGATGGTTCCACGGATCTTGTTTACAACCAAAGTGGCGAGTGCTTCACCTTCCACATCTTCGGCGATGATAAGAAGCGGTTTACTTAACTGTGCGGTTTTTTCCAAAACAGGTACAAGGTCACGCATCGAAGAAATCTTCTTGTCATATATGAGGATGTAAGCATCTTCGAGGTCTGCAGTCATTCCCTCCTGATCCGTTACAAAATAGGGTGACAGGTATCCACGGTCGAACTGCATACCCTCGACCACATCTAAGGTCGTTTCAGTTCCCTTAGCCTCTTCGACAGTAATGACACCATCTTTTCCAACTCGCTCCATTGCGTCGGCAATAAGCTCACCTATAGCAGTATCATTGTTGGCAGATATGGTACCGACCTGAGCGATTTCTTCCCGGGTTTTTACGTCCTTGCTCATTTTTCGAATTTGGCCAACGACTTCTTCGACTGCTTTGTCAATTCCTCGTTTTAGGTCCATTGGATTGGCACCAGAGGTGACATTTTTTAGTCCCTCACGGAAGATAACTTGTGCGAGAACGGTTGCGGTTGTAGTGCCATCGCCCGCAACATCCGAAGTCTTGGATGCAACCTCTTTGACCATTTGGGCACCCATATTTTCGTAGGCGTCCTTCAGTTCTATTTCTTTTGCTACAGTGACGCCATCTTTTGTGACTGTAGGCGCACCGAAGCTCTTATCTAAGACTACATTACGACCCTGGGGTCCCAAGGTGACTTTTACGGCTTCCGCCAGTTTATCGACGCCGCGTAGCAACGCGTCCCGAGCAGCGATGTCGAATTCTAGCTGTTTTGCAGGCATAAAACAAACCTCCTAAAGGGGATATAGATAGTAAAACAATGAACATTTGAATCGTTACATCTTGGCACTCTTGTTGCTTCGAGTGCCAAAAATAATTATCAAGTTTACAAATATACTTTATTTGCTATTCACACGCAAGCCAGTAAAGCTTACTTTAACTCTATGGCTACGGATATATACAGTCTTGCTCAGGTTCCCTACCCAAAGGCTTTGAAGTGGCAAAGGGAGCGAAAGATATTGCGTGCAAAGGGTCTTTGCAATGATGCCCTCTTTTTAGTGGAACATCCCCCTGTCTATACAGCCGGTCGAGCCACGCAGGCGGATCATATTCCTGGGGCCACGCTGCACGAAATAATAGAGGTTGAACGAGGTGGTAGTGTCACTTTTCATGGTCCTGGTCAACTTGTTGGCTATCTGATTTTTGATCTTAGACCACGTCGTCGGGACGTCCATCAATTTTTGAGAGACATAGAGATGATTATAGTGAGGACCCTGGCTAAGCTAGGTTTGGTTGGTATGCAACGTAATGGCCTGACAGGAGTTTGGGTTAAAGATGAAAAGGTCGCCTCCTTGGGTATACATGTGGGTAAATGGATTACGTCACATGGGTTTTCTCTAAATATTGATATGGATCTTGCACCATTCCAGGCAGTAAATCCCTGCGGGCAAGATGGCAGGCTACTGACTTCGCTGCGGAATTTGTTAGGACGTGATGTGAATCGGCAGGAAGTCGAAAAGATATTAGTTGAACAAGTTCAAAGAATATTTGGCGAACGTGTTGCATTATGTACAAAGCTATTGCCATCTCTTGAGGAAAGTAAGTAATCGGCGAAAATATTTTGGGTATTGTAATTATAGGAGTGAAGAATGGTGAATCAACATGAATTGACACATATAAATAGTTCGGGAAACCTCAAAATGGTGGACGTTAGTGGGAAGCGACGGACAGAGCGCATGGCCCGTGTAAGTGGCGAAATTTGCATGGATCCAGCAACAGTTGATCTAATAGCCACAAATAAATCACACAAGGGCAATGTATTGGAGGCTGCACGTATGGCAGGGATTTTAGCTGCTAAACGAACGGATGAACTCATACCTCTTTGTCATTCAATTAACGCGTCGTCTATCGATATTAAATTCAATTTGGTTTCTGATCGAGTTCATGTTGAGGCTGTGGTGAAAATTGACGAACGGACAGGGGTAGAAATGGAAGCTTTTACAGCAGTTTCTATTGCGTTACTTACTATTTATGACATGTGCAAGGCAGTCGATCGCGGTATGGTAATTTCGTCAGTGCGTCTTCTTGAGAAGAAGGGTGGAACTAGTGAAACTTTCGTAGCTCCAACGGAGGAGATTAATGAGGAGTAGTATCATCCATATTTTCTGTGGATACATTTCGCAGTAGAATCTCCACTCTCCTGTTTTTATAGCGGCCGTTAACGGTAGAGTTATTTGCTATAGGGCGGGTTTCACCATAGCCTACGGGACGTAATTGCTCATGCGGAATACGAAAAATCTGATTAAGGAATTTGCTTACCTCTTGGGCCCGTTTTTCCGATAATAAAAGATTTTTCCTCGCGTCTCCAACTGCATCTGTGTGTCCTTCTACGAAAAGTGGAATTGAGGGAAATGAGCGAACAAATCGCACGCTCATTCGTAGCCGTTCGTGCATTATAGCATCTAAGTCAAGTTTGCCTGCATTAAAATACATTGTTTCCAGTAAGACTCGTTCAGGTTCCAGTTTGTATCCCACTTCTATAGCATTAGAAGATGCACTCTTGTCTTTTCTTAACAAACGCACGATCGACAGTCCGGTGGTGTCCCTTCCCACTTCGTTTGCGCAAAGGATGCCCATAATGTGCTTTTTGTGGATGGCGCGAAAAATACTGCCTGGCTGGATTCCTTCTCGACTCCCAAAATTGGCGACGTAAATACCTCGACTGACACTTGCTTGAGGACCACGAAGCTTTGTAGGGAGATGGGTTCGGATTATTTGATATTTAGAGTTAAGCGAATTAATAGTTTGGACTTCTATCGCGTTGTTACTAGGGGGAAGAGGCTCTTGTGCTATACTCTTTGGTGTATTTAATACAAAATCAAATAATGCGAGTAAAGTGTATGTAAGTAGTTTTAGCATGACACGCCTATCGGATGGAATCAGCCAGTTGGAGTAAGACAGCTTTCTGGCTATGTAATCTATTTTCTGCCTGCGTAAATATTAGGGAACGTGGATCATGTAGCAATTCTCCGGTTATTTCATAACCGTGATGAGCGGGGAGGCAGTGGAGAATTTTTATGTCTAAACCTTGCAATAGTTCATCATTTAGTTGGTACGGTTGAAATAGGTTAATTCGTCGATCTTTTTCTTTGGAAAATGCAGGATCCGTAAAAAACTCCATATCGATCCAGGTATCTGTATATACTACGTCGGATTTTTCTAGAGTATTTGGCAATTGGTCAATTTCGGTAATATGCATATATAGTCCAGCAGCAGCGGCCTCTTTGTACAGATCGTCGTCTTGCGCAGCCGGGTTGATTTCTGGACAAACGCATGTAACGTGCATTCCACTTCGCAAACCAGCCGCTATAAGAGAATTTGCCACATTATTTAGCATGCCGATGTAGGTTAGCCGCACTCCATCTAGATATCCTAAAGACTCTTGAATCGTCATCAAGTCAGTAAGCGCTTGAAGCGGATGGTACCTATCACAACATCCGTTTATAACAGGAACTTCGGAAGACGACGCGGCAAGGCAAATATCGTTGTGTTTCATGAGGCGCGCTAAAACAAAGTCTGCATAACTACTTAAAACTCGAACCTCATCTCCTAAATCCGCTAGCCCAAAGTTTGTATTTCGCCAATCCATATATAGAGCATTTCCGCCTAGTTGAGTCATACCGATTTCGCTGGCGCAGCGTGTTCTTGTAGATGTTTTTTGAAATAACAGTGCTAGTGTTTTTCCACTTAATGCGGCACTGTAATGACTGGGGTTGTTTTTTATATCAAGACTGCGTTCAACGGTCTCAAGCGTACTGACTTTAGACCAATCTTTCAGTGTTATTAAATGCAAAGGCATATCCTCTATGTTAGCTGATGGCCGACCTCAGTCAGTAATTGGTTTTTAATATTTTCAAGACTGCCCTCGAGGCTACAGCCTGCGGCTCGGACGTGGCCCCCACCGGAAAACCCCTGCGCGATTTTATTCACGTCTATGTCCTCACGCGACCTTAGGCTCACGCGATATTGATTTGGCCCAGTTGCTTTTAACAGTATTGCTACTAAAACGCCTTTAACTAGGAGACCATAATTAACTACACCCTCTGGCTCCCCTTTACGCATGGCTATCTCGTCCAAATCAAGGATGGCCACGCGGCCATTGTAATGGGTCTCCATAGAATCAATAGCCTGCCCAATTTGTTTCACATTCGCATAATCTTTGTTGCCAAATATATTCTCAGCAAGTTGGTCAATTCCGATGTCGTAATCCGATAGAGATGCTGCAACATTGAATGTTGTTGAGGTGGTTGTTGAAAATCGAAATCCACCTGTATCGAATAGAATACCTGCATAGAGTGCAGCAGCTGATATATTATCAAGCCTCCACCCGGCTGCGTCGATCATGTGAAATACAAGTTCGCAGGTGGAGCTTACAGTTGTTGACACAACATTGGTTTGTCCAAAGTTGTGTCCATCTTTGTGGTGGTCTAATTTCAATATTGGTAGTCCGGCTAAATAATTTGCTGAATCACCGATACGCTTCAAGGTAGGGCTATCGACTACAATGGCACAAGAGCATTGTTTTGTGGGAGTTTCTTCTATGTGGTGGACATTCTCCCATCCAGGAATAAAGTCACATTGACCTTTAGGTGGATCAGGGAGGCCAATATGAGCGACTTTGCCAATTTGACGGAGGATATTTTGAAGAGCCATTAGGGCACCAATGCCATCGGCATCACTATTGGTGTGTGTCGTCAGTAAAAAACTCTTTTCGCGAAGTATGAATTGAATCGCTTTTTCTAATTCCTTTGCCGATATTTTGTCTGTCATTTATTTTTCGGTGTTCGAACTACGTAATGAACTCGATTCGAATCTTCGGATCCTGTATTAAAAGTAAATTCATCAAAAATACCAAGCAAAGTAAAGTTACTTGTGGCTATTTCCTTCTCTATGGTCTCAAGAGGATAGATTCGTTGTACATGTTCCTCATGATAATATGTCTCATCATCGTCAAACTGAATTTCGAACTCATTATATTGTAGGCGATTCTCTTTATTGTAATAACTCCTACGTTTATATCTAAAACCTGGGCCCTGCTCTTCATCGGATAAATCACTGAAGTAAGTTATAGAATTGCGTTCAGTACAAACATCAAACACGAACAAACTTCCCGGCTTAAGTATGCTACAAATTTGAGAAAATGTATCCGCTATATCGTTGTTCTCAAGTAGGTAGTTTAGGCTGTCATAAACGCAAACAGCGCCGTCAAAATAACCCATTCCCTCTAATTCTCGGATGTCTCTATGGACAAAGTCACTATTGTTTCCGTCAATAAGTGTTTTTTGCTGAGCAATAGATATCATTGATTCGGAAGCATCGACGCCGGTTAATTGATAACCTATTTTTTCAAGTTCAGTACTGATATTCCCTGTTCCACATGCCAGGTCGATTAAATGCCTGGCATCTGGTGAATATCGTAGAAAAATGCTGTGTAGAAATGCAGCCCATTCGTCGTAGTCGACATGTCTCATCACATAATCGTAAACAGGAGCTAAACTTTGATAGGGGACTTGCGGTGCTCGATCTTTTTCCATGAGGCTTCAAAAACTGAGATCAGAAAACGGGTCAATTTGTTGCTCGTCCAACAAGAGAAAAAAGCGTTGTCTCTCTCTTCTTGAAGGAGAACGGACTGGTATTTCCAGTACCTCAATTTGGATAAGTCGGTTATCTAGTTCAATCCTAAAACGCTCGCCAATATGGACAGGTTGGCCTGCTTTAGCAATTTTTTCGGGCTCGGAATTTATTAAAACAATCTGTTGATTGTCGCACGCCCTCTTTGCTACACTTCGTTGCTTAATTAGGCCGGTATGTTTCAGGTAAATGTCTAGACGCATCGTAGTTGGGCTCGCGTAAAAACTCATTTTCTAAACGTGTTTCTATATGGATCTGCTCTCTGTATTCGCGAATCATTTTGCTCATAGCTTGCTCTGTACGTATTTCTCTAATGAGTCCTTCGATAGTCGATTGGTCGTTGTTAATCTTAAATATGAACCAGTCGCCTTGTAAAAAGAAGGGTTTGCTAATTTGGCCTAGTTTGAGTCCTTCAATGTAAGGACTCAAGAAATCAGGAATTTGGTCTCTTGGGAAAGTTCCCCAGAGACCGCCTTGCATGGATGAATTTGGGTCATCCGAATAGGTTCGAGCTAATTTACTGAAGTCTTCACCTTCAATTGACCGGCTGCGGAGCGCCTCCAACTGTTTTAGAGCGCGTTCTTTGTCCCGTTCGTTAGTTTGAGCAGATATTAATATATGGCTCGCACAGATTGCATCTTCACGTTTTTCATTGAGACGAATTAGGTGATAACCGTATTGCGAAAGTACGGGTTTACTAATTTCACCTTCATTTAGATTGAATGCGGCTTCTTCAAATTCGGCGACCAAGGTGCCTCTTCCGAAACACCCTAGATCGCCCCCATTGCGGGAAGAGCCCGGATCTTCCGACGTTTTAATGGCGATTTTACTGAATTCTTCTCCATTGGCCAGTTCCTGATAAATTTTTTCTGCAGTCTTAAATTTCTTTGTGAGCAGGTTTGGGTCGGGTCGCACGGTAATGCGAATGTTACTTAACGATATTTGGAGGGGAAGCGTATCACCTAACGTTGTACGGTAGTATTCCACATCCTTATGGGTAATATGTTGACGATAAGAAACCAGACTACGCATTTGTCGGTAAAGTAGTCGATGACGTATTTCAGTTCTATATCTAGCTTTTAATTGTCTCTCATTAAGTCCTATTCGACTAAGCATCTCACCAAATTCAGTGTCACTAAGGTTGTTCCGAGCCAAATGAAACTGTTGCCCCAGCATATCTTCTACCTCGGAGGGATCTACCTGTAGGCTGTCTTTTTGTGCCTTTAAGATAAGAACTCGTTCATCTACCATACTCTCAAGTAGCTTAGCGCGGAGCTCTTCTATTTGTTTTTGTGGGGAATAGGGAGATAATCCCCGTGATTCCATTTCGAAACGGAGACGATAATTTAGCTCTGACCAAAGAATTACATGGTGATCAACAGAAGCCACGATTCGGTCGATTAATTCAGCTGCCAGTGTGGGAGATGTTAAAAAATGCAAAGCGAAAAACAGATGCGCCAAGTTTAAAAAATTTCGATTCATGGGAGTTCCCTTATCATCCAGTCAGCATTTTTTTTTAGAGATGCAATTAATTTCTGCATGCGCGAACGATGTTTTTGCCACACAACGGCTTCTGTAATTTGCTCTTGTATTTCATTTATTTTTCGCAAACTGCCTTCTTCATATCTGGCCATTACCTCAATCAGATGATAACCGTAATCAGTTTGAATCGGTGAGGATACAGTATTTAATTCCAGCGATATACAAGCCATCCAAAGGATAGGCTCCGTAGACTGAGTGAATAAGCCAAGATCTCCACCAACATGGTATGTGTCAAGGTCTTCGGAGTACTCATGAGCGAGGTCGGTAAAGTCAGCACCTTCGCGTAGAGCAGTTCGAAGCGCTAACGCATCGCGTAAACTTGAAATCAAAATATGACGTGCCTGAATTTCCGGTTCGCTTCTAACATATGAGTCCTTATGTACGTCGTAGTATTGATTAACGTCAGACTTTTCAACACTAATTTCTTTTTGCCCGAATTCGGTATCGATTAGTGCCGCTATAAGAAGATCTTTTTGTGTTTGCTCTAGTTGTTTCTTTAAAACTGCTGTTTCTTGTAATCGCCGCTTAAGAGCTTCCTGAAAGAGTAATTCTTGGTTGATCCAATTGTTAATGATACGATTTTTTTCTTCAACGGAAGCATTGGCAGGAACGAGTCTCTCGAACTCTTTGGTCCCTAAATATGAATTTCCGACGCTTGCTATATGGTCTTTTTTATTTGGGGATGGATTACAAGCTAAAACGACCCCCAAAAAAACAAACAGATACACTATACAATAGCCTCCAGTAGATCTCTGGTTTTTCCGATACGGTCTAATTCGTCATTTCCCAGAAATTGGGTTCGTACACACAGTTTTTCAGTTAGTTCAAATTCTAATTCAATGGGTGATTTTTCAACAAAACTTTGAATATCCTTTGATTCGAGTCTACGCTCTTTACAAAATGAGAACGATAAGCGCCCTTTGTCTAATTGAAGACTGTCCAGCCCTAGTTGACGTGCTATTATTCGAATTTCCATAACGTGAATTAAAGATATTGCCGGATTTGGCATGCGTCCGAAACGATCTTGCATTTCTTCTTGTATCGCAAATATCTCAACGACAAGTTGAGCATCGGCCAAACGTTGGTAAAATTCCATTTTATGATCTGCATCGGGTATGTATTCATCAGGAATATAAGCACTAACCATAATATTAATGTCTGGTTCAGGATAATCGTTAATTTGTCCGCCTTTTAGTTCTCGCATTGCTTCGTCTAGAAGACGGCAATAAAGATCGAAACCTATTGCGGAGATAAATCCATGCTGTTGGGCTCCTATAAGATTACCAGCGCCTCGGATTTCCATGTCTCTCATAGCGATATTGAAACCAGATCCTAGGTCGGTAAATTCTTCTATTGCTCGTAGGCGTTGCCTACTTTTTTTTGTCAATGGTTTGTCTTTGGGTACGAGGAGGTATGCGTAGGCTCGCTCGTTTGATCGTCCCACGCGTCCGCGGATTTGGTAAAGCTGGCCCAGTCCTAGTGTGTCCGCACGATCGATAACTATTGTGTTCACGGAAGGAATATCGATGCCCGATTCGATTATCATCGTAGAAATAAGGCAGTCGTATTTTCCAAGCATAAAATCCATCATGATTTTCTCGAGTTGCCGCGCTGGCATTTGTCCGTGTGCGGAAACAAAGCGGGCTTGAGGAAGCAAATCTTGTAATTTAGCTTCTAGATTGACTAAAGAATTTATTCGGTTATGTACGAAATAAATTTGCCCTCCACGGTCGATTTCACGTTGCATGGCTTCTGCGATACGGTCTTCATCAAAGGCAAGTATTTCTGTTTGAATCGGTATTCGGTCTTGCGGTGGCGTATTAATTATTGACATATCACGAGACCCCATCATAGACATATGCAATGTGCGGGGTATTGGTGTAGCCGTCAGTGTCAAGACATCCACTAAACGTTTGAGCTTTTTTAATTTTTCTTTATGTCGAACGCCAAAACGTTGTTCTTCATCAATAACGAGAAGTCCGAGATCTCGGAACGAAATGTCTTTAGAAAGAATCCGATGTGTTCCAATTAAAATGTCGACATGACCATTCTTAGTTGCTTCAATCACTTGTTTTTGTTGTTGCGCGGTCCGGAAGCGCGATAGCACTTCGATTCGAGCCGCCGTGTGCTCCATTCGCTCCTTAAAGGTATGGAAATGTTGTTCAGCCAGTATTGTTGTTGGAACGAGGATAGCGACTTGCTTCCCGTCAAAAAGTGCTTTAAATGCTGCACGCACGGCAATTTCTGTTTTGCCATACCCAACGTCGCCGCAGACAAGCCGATCCATAGGGTGGGGAGCCTCCATATCGGATTTGACTTCTTCCATTGTTTGGAGTTGATCTACAGTTTCCTGAAAAGGAAAAGAAGCCTCTAGTTGCTGATGTTGAA
Source organism: Candidatus Latescibacterota bacterium (assembly GCA_036343635.1). Lineage (GTDB taxonomy): Bacteria > Latescibacterota > UBA2968 > UBA8231 > UBA8231. The sequence continues at coordinate 19,319 of JAYYVF010000004.1, forward strand.
GTCTATCGGTTGAAAAACTGAATCCAGGTCGTGCCTTGCGTTCGGCGTATAACTGCACAAGTTCACTGGCCATATCAAAAATTTCGGCCCGGGTTCGCTCTTTTAATTTTTCCCAGGCGGTGCCACCTAGTTTACTCAATGACGGAGCGCTTTCTTCCGAATTTGAGTATTTTCTCAATCGGTCTAATTGTTCTAGGGGCACAAAAAGACGATCTTCTCCACCATATGTGACCAACAGGCAGTCATGCTCTCGACCTTCTATTTGCAAATGTTGTATGCCTACAAATTGTCCAATGCCATGGTCAATATGTACGACATAGTCACCACGTTGAAGTCCAGCATGACTGTTTAGCTTGGTTCCGGACCGGAATCGCTGATAGCGGAAACGCCGTTTTTTTCTGCTAAATAACTCGTGATCATTGAGTATGGCTACTTTTGCATCTGGAAAGAAAAAGCCTTCATGAAGGGTTCCGATTCCAAAATGTATCTCGGGCCATTCGGAAAAAATTTCTTTTAGACGGCTATTTTGTCCTTGAGTTTCACTGCGGATATAAACGTCGTAATTGCTTTCAATGAGACGCTGTATTTCGTTTTGAAGAAGCTTTATATCTCCATCGTGATTTTTGACCGTAGATGCCCCAAATTTCAGTGCATGTTCAGTCTGTCCGATGGTAGTGGGACTAATCGTTGTTAGATTTTCTAGTTTATCTTCCAGCCAATCTGCATTATGTACAAGTTGTTCAGGTTGGAGGCCATTCGGTTTTTGACGATCGAAATTTCGGCCGACTACTTTTACGAAACTGTTTACAGCCTCTGTGATATCGGATAGATCTTCTGAAAATATGATCGGCTTGGAAAGGTATTCGAAAAGCCCATTACTAGGCCCGTATAGAAAAGGCATGTAATGCTCCAACCCTTCAAGTGATTCGCCTAATTCCAATTTTTCGATTAGCGGTTCAAGGTGTCCTTTTTTAGAATCGATAAAGCGGATTCGCTGTTGGTAATCGTCGTAAAACGGTTGGCACTCAACTAATTCTCGTGCTGGCGGTATTATTGCTTCTTGGAGACTACTTTTGGATCTTTGAGAAACCACATCAAATTGACGAATCGAGTCGATTTCATCGTCAAAAAACTCAATACGAAATGGATGGTTGGTACTGTTCGGATAGATATCAAGGATTCCACCTCTTTGGCTGAATTGGCCGATATTATCTACAGCATTAACTTGATCAAAGCCCGTTTCCAAAAGATGTGTGAGGATTTCATTAATATCATGGTGTTGTTCAAATTGTAATTTCAAGGTGCTTAATTCTAGTGCGTGTGGAGGGATTAAAGGTACTAGAAGCGCTGCCGCAGGTGCAACAATTACCCGCCTTCGGCCTTGTGACAGATGGGTAACTGTTTCAATACGGAGTGCGCTTGCTTCTTTTGTGAGAGATGCGTTTTCGTAAACGTTGTTTCCCCACGCAGGAAAGTAGCTAACATTGTCTTTTCCAATGATAGCCTGTAAGTCGTCACGCCATTTTTCGGCTCCTTCGATTTCGGCCGTTAGCACAAGAATATTCTTATCTAATTTTGATTGAATATGTGCAATTAAAAAGGCACCAAGTGAACTAGGCAAACCGCTTAGTTTGAGTTTTGGCTCCCCTATTGCCAGACTTTTTATAACTTCTTCAAAGCCAGTGCATTTTGCAATTTTGGATATTAGATTGTCAAATGGTTGAGGCGGACTCATAGCGTAAATTCAGAAATCAAAAAAATAAAGAAAGAAAATGGAACCAAGATAGTAAGAATTTAAGTTATCGAAGATGAGATCTTAGTGCAAGAATGAGACAGCCCCAATCTCGTCCTTATTTAGAAGTATGTCGGTCTAAGAATGACGCCACGGCATTAGCTGTTTGATGTCCAGACACCATGGCCCCTTGCATGGAAGGGCTGGAACGATAATCGCCACACACAAAGAGATTCTTGGTGACTTGGGGCTTATTCTCGAGTCCCAAAAACGATGGAATTATAGGTAGTGCATGGTTGATTTCATAGGCTCTAATCAGAGACCAGGAGCAGATTTGTTTCCCAAACCAAGATTTTAGCTGAGAGGTTACTTGCTGTTCAAGATTATTTGTCAAAGCTCCTAAAATGGTGACAGAGACCAAGGCTGAATTTTGGGGGGCATAGTTCGAATTAATTTGGCTTGGTACGCAAAGGTTATTAATAGGACCGTAATTTTCTCCGTTCAGCACCAGAATGGGTTCAGTAATTGGGGGAATAGCTGCGTGATAGTAAAGGCAAGTTACACAGCGGCCATTTTTTGGAATCAACCCCAAAAACTTTTCTGTGATATGAGAGGGTGTAGCTAAAACGACGGCCTTTGCACGTAAAACTTCACCACTTGTTAATTGCACGGAGTTATTGCTTATCGAATGAACGGGTTGGTCAGTCTGTATCCAATCAGATGGCAATTTCGAAGCTATTTGTTCAGGAATGGCACCCATACCTTGGGAAGGAAGTGCCGCTGCGCCCTGGGAAAACATGCGAAATACGAATTCAAACATCCCGCTGGGAGTTGACAATTTATCCTCTAGGAAAATGCCTCCGAAAAATGGTCGAAAAAACTCTTTGATTATTTTATCCGAAAACCCTATTTGCTTCAATGCTTCCATTGTTGACAGTTTGGAATGTTTAAAAAGACGTTCGTAATTTCCACGCTGGACTTTATGTTTTAGTTGGGCTATTTTCACCTTATCTCTGAAGCTACCTATCGGACTGAAAAGAGTCTGCAGTAGTTTTGAGGGATTTCGGAATGGGTCATAAAGTGAGTAAAAGTTATTGGAACTTCGGATCAGAGCACCCGGTGTAAAATTTTTTAATTGTAGCGTATTGTAGTCAAGTATACGACGAGCTTCAGGATAAGCAGTTAAAAGAACTTGAAAGCCGTGATCGAGCAAAAATCCGTCGACTTGGTCGGTTCTAACACGTCCGCCGATAAATTGATTGGATTCAAGGACAAGGCATGTTAGTCCAAGCGCTTCAAGTTGACGGGCACAACAGAGTCCCGAAATGCCAGCTCCTATAATGACTACATCTGAATTCATTATCTCTCGATTTCACAAGTTTTAGCAATTTTCTTCTTTTCTACATCGTGTCTGAAAATATTTCCTCTGGCAGTAAAATATTGCGTCCCGTGGTCGATAGAGTAGTTGGCAGTGAGCCTAGTTGCCATTCGTCCACTTGGATAGTTACGTTTTTCGAACAGTTTCACACGATAACCGTTTTCTTGCAGGAGAAAAGCAGGTCTGAGGGCGGGAAACCCGGCATCAATAATTCCAATTTCCGTATTTTTTGACAACGCAGATCTCTCGGAGAGGTCTTCCTCTGCATGCGAAGAATATATGAACCTTCGATTCGATTTCAATATGGAAATTATGTTTGATTGACAAACGCACGACCGTAATTATTTTCCACAAGCTACGTTGGTCAAACCAAAGTTAAAAAAATGGGCACATTGCGCTACTTTCTAATTAGTCTTATCACGATCCTTAGTGTTTTTTTCGTTGTTACCGAATCCAAGGGTCAGATTGCGCTATTGGTCGAAGATGCGATATCAAGAGGTGTCCCTCTTTATAACAACGGCGACTATGTGGCTTGTGTAGAGGTCTATCGACTTTGTCTTCGCTCTCTTCAACTTTTGTCTTCTGAGGAATATCCGGAAAGTACGGTAGAAAGGGCTTTAGTACTGGCTGCTAAAGAGCCCTCTCAGAAAGCAGCTTGGACATTGCGTTATGCACTAGATGAAGTTTATTTGAATTCTGTTGAAGGCTCCACGATGAACGAATCGATGTTGCAATTGGACATGAACGGTTCCCGACGGTGGTACTCCCTTAATGATAACGTAATGGGTGGCGTCTCAAGAGGCGATTTAAAGCTCACTTCCGATGGGATCGGCATTTTTTCTGGACAATTGTCATTGGCAAACAATGGTGGTTTTAGTTCCGTGAGAACTGGGGTTTCAAAGGGAGGACTAACAGAGGCAGATGGTATAAAAATCAAAGTAAAGGGTGATAGAAGACAATATTCGGTCATGCTTGGAACAGACGAGATGAGGGGTTTTTGGCAAGCATCTTTCGTTGCAGGAAAAGACTGGGATATTGTTAGAATACCATTTGAAAAATTTAGTCTTTCTATTCGTGGATGGAATCCACCGTCAGCTCCTTCTGTCCCAAGATCACGAGTATCCAATATCGGTATAATTATTGGGGACAAGGACGAGCGCCCATTCATGCTTCAGATAGATTCGATAAGTGGATATGTAAACGATACGAAGTTGTAATATACAAAAGCTCATTGCTTGTTTTTTACAACTCCTAAATACGATTCGAAATAAAAAAACGCACGTGTCTCTGATGTTGAATTTTAACCGGTCCTGCATTACCTGTGTATACTATATGACCATGCCTGCAGCAACCGTTTCATTGGTTTGTTCGTCTACAAGAATGAAACTTCCAGTTGTCCGATTTTTCCTGTAACTATCAGCGATAACAGGTTCTGACGTCCGTAGCGCGATTCTACCTATGTCATTACATTCAAAAATGGGATCATTCTCGATTTTATGCAGCGTGTTAATATCTACTTTATAGCGTATTTCTGATACGATTGCTTTTACTTCATTCGTCGTATGTCTTAGGACAAATTTACTTTTGGACAACAGGGATTTTTTAGATGAAAACCAGCAAATCATGGCTTCTATGTTCTGAACCGGAGTAGGGGCATTGTTAGGTTTGACAAGCATATTTCCACGAGAGATATCAATCTCGTCAGAGAGCGTTACAGTGACTGACATTGGAGCAAACGCCTCTTCTATCTCGTTCTCTGCCATATGGACGGTTTTAATTTGGGATTCGAATCCTGAGGGTAATACCAGGACTCGGTCTCCTGGTTTGAAGACGCCTCCTGCAATTCGGCCAGCAAAACCACGAAAATCATGCCAGTCATCAGAATGTGGACGTATAACCCACTGAATGGGCAGGCGAGCTTCTACGTGGTTTTCATCAGCTCCAATGTAAACGGTCTCTAAATGATATAGTAAGGTTGGACCAGCATACCACGGCATGTTTATTGATGTCTCAACGATGTTGTCTCCAATCAAAGCGCTTGCTGGGATGAAGGTTACATCGATAATGTTATCCAGTCGAGAAGCAAAGATTTTGAAATCAGCTACGATCTCATTGAAACGCTTCTCGCTCCAGTTCACTAAGTCCATTTTATTTACACAGACGACTAGGTGTTGTATGCGGAGTAAATTCGCAACAAAGGAATGACGGCGAGTTTGTTCGACCACACCGTGTCGCGCATCTATTAAGAGTATGGCTAGGTTTGCTGTTGAGGCGCCGGTTATCATGTTGCGTGTATACTGGATATGTCCGGGGGTGTCGGCTATGATAAATTTACGCTTTGGCGTGGCAAAATATCGGTAGGCCACGTCGATCGTTATACCTTGTTCCCGTTCTGAACGCAAACCATCCGTGAGTAGAGCAAGGTTAATATTTTCGTCCCCACGTGATTTTGAACTTTGTTCTACGGCTTCTAATTGATCTTCAAAAATTGATTTACTGTCAAATAGTAATCTACCAATAAGCGTACTTTTCCCGTCGTCTACCGAACCAGCAGTCGTGAATCGCAATAGATCCATATCAGAATAGTCAGAGGGGTCTAATTTATTATCCATTAGTTTTGTTCTAGATTTCATAGATAGAATTAGATGTCACTAAAAATAGCCTTCTCGTTTTCGATCTTCCATAGAAGTCTCTGAGCGTTTATCGTCGGCTCTGGTACCGCGTTCTGTTTGCAGTGCGCTAGCGACCTCAGATATTATATGATCTAGTGTAGTCGCTTTGGATAAAGTTGCTCCTGTGCATGTTGCGTCGCCGATGGTTCGAAAACGGATAACCATATCTTCAGTTTTTTCATCTGGTTTTAATCGCAGAAATTCCGATGTGGCCATAATTACACCATCTCGGATAATACATTGGCGCGAATGTGAGAAATATAGACTTGGAAGCTCTATCTCTTCTCGTTTGACATACTGCCAAATATCCATTTCTGTCCAATTGCTGAGTGGGAAAACACGAAAATGTTCGTCATGCTGTTTCCGACCATTGAAGACGTTCCATAGCTCAGGCCGCTGGTTTTTTGGATCCCATTGTCCAAAAGCATCACGGTGAGAAAAGAATCGTTCCTTCGCTCGGGCTTTCTCTTCGTCCCGTCTTCCTCCACCCAATGCAGCATCGAAATTGTTTTTTTCGAGAGCATCTAAAAGAACGGTAGTTTGAAGTCCATTTCGGCTGGCGTTGTAACCGGACTCTTCAGTGAGATGGCCTTTATCAATAGCTTCTTGAACAGAAGCTATTATGAGTTCAGCATTTAGGTTTTCTACAAAACTGTCCCGATATGCGATTGTTTCCAGAAAATTATGTCCAGTATCCACATGCATGAGTGGGAAGGGTAATTTAGCTGGCCAGAACGCTTTCCGCGCTAAATGCGCCATGACTATAGAATCTTTGCCACCGGAAAATAGCAACACAGGATTCTGGAATTGCGCTGCGGTCTCTCGTAGTATGTAGATCGCTTCAGACTCGAGTTGACGCAGATGGGTAACAGTATAATTTTGGGGCATATATTAACAGTATTGAATCCGCATTGCCCTTAGGTGTACGAAATTATAGCAGTATTTATTTGTATTGATTTCGGGGAATGCATTTCTATTAAACTAATAGCTAGTTACGTCGATAGTCAACGGGCAAGCGGCAATTAATGGTAGTTTGATTCACAGATGGAGTTGTATACTTCCTCTTGATCTTTTGCGATCCTTTCCCATGTGAATTGTTTCGCCCACCGCCAGCCATTTTGTCCCATTTGCTGACGCTCCGAAGGGTTTTCTAAAAGTTGTTTCATTGCAAGCGCCAAACCATCAGGATCTTCGGGTTGTACGAGCAACCCAGTATCGTTGTGTCGAATAGCATCACGCAAACCGGAGATATTGCTACCTATTACGGCTGTGCTGGCTGCTCCTGCTTCAATGGCAACGATGCCCCATCCTTCATAGCGCGATGGCATACAGACAAAGAGAGCTTCACTCATTAAACGATTTCGTTCTTCTTCACTAGCTGTGCCAAAAAATTCTATTTGTTGCGAAATTCCAAATGATTCTGACATTTCTCTTAATGTTTTTTCTCGTTCAGGAGTGCCTTTGCCCGCTAGTACAAGGCGTACATTTTTTGCAGAAAGTTTTTTCATAGCTTCAAAGAGGATATCCAACCCTTTGGTATGTATGTCTAAACGCCCAAAGTAGAGAATATAGTCTTGCTCTTTCCCTGGCGATTGAAAACAGGCTTGGTTCACTCCCGTGTAGACGAGGTGTATATTTGAGTTTGAAGTAACGTTTTGTAGACGAGTTTTTAGCGTCGGTGAGATAGTTAGAATCTCTGGATGTAGTTTAAGCACTTCATTTTCAGCACGTTGGGCAAAGCGCCCGATTAGGGGAAATTTTTCAGAGGCGTTTTGACCCATTAGATGGAAAAGTTCTAATAAGCTTTTTTTGCGTATTTTACGAGAGACTTGCAACGGCGCGTAGGCAGAAAAGCTGTATACCCACAGGTCGAAATTGTTACGTGCAACCTCGAGAGACGCCAAAGCGGCAAAACTTAACCTACTAAGCGAATAGGAACGGTCGGTCCCGACCCGAATTATTTTAACTCCGTCTATTTCTATTGTTCTCTCTGCTCCGGGGAAAGCTCCGACTAATAATGTGATTTCGTGACGCTGACTTAAGTGTCTTGCAATCTGAAGTGTTCGCAGAGCTCCCCCACCACCGCACCATGGGTTTTCTACGTCGTCATATATGGTATGGAGGATTTTCATGTGCGTTAAGGCTGAGCCTCAATCATATTAGGTCCTGTTGTTTTATTAACCTACCATAGTTGGCATGTCTGCGTTGTCATAGGCGGCAACAATATATGGATGGTCCTTGCTGTAAGAAGTGAGAGGTTCGGGATTTTCTACTAGGCCAATCGGACGTTGGCCATTCCCGACCGTGTTTGTTAATCTATCTCCTAATTCGTGACGAAGTTTCTTGGCTTTTTCTTCTATAATTTGCACGATGTCTGGGTGTTTTTTGTACAAATCGTCTGATTCTCCTATATCCGTTTTTAGATTATAAAGTGCTTGGAGGGGGCTGGAATCCTGGCGGTTAGATTTCGGTTTGGCGAAATGAAGTTTCCAGTCCTTCCACCGAACGGCCTCAAGATTTTCTCTCCAATAAAACGCAAAACAATCATAAGATGATATTGCTCCGGGACTACCAAGGATTATGGGACTTATATCATGCCCATCTATTTTTCTATCGCGGGGAAGATCACATTGAGCCAGTTTGATTATAGTTGGATATAGGTCCATCATAGTTGTGAGTTCGCTGGATATTTGATTTGCTGGTATTTGAGAAGGCCATCGCATAATACACGGTACTCTTTGGCCTCCTTCCCATGTTGTTGCTTTAGTGCTACGTAACGGACCATTACTACCGCCCTCATTTCGTGCGCGTGAGCCGTTGTCACTGGTGAAGATTACTAAGGTGTCGTCAAATATTCCAGCATGTTTTAATTCCGAGTCGATGACGCTTAGTACCCAGTCTATACATTCTACCGCTCCTCCATATCCTCCATTATTCGATTGCTCCATAAAGCGCCGCGGAACAAAAAGTGGTACGTGAACGTACATGTGGGCCAAATATAAAAGGAACGGTTGAGATTTGTTTTTTCTGATAAAACGTACGGCTTGTTCGGTATAGCGTTCAGTTAATCCACGCTGGTCGGGTTGTTGTTGGAGAACCTGATCGTTGTGCATTAATGGTAGGGGAACTTTTTCTACAGGATTTTCTCCTTGCATACCCATATCATTGCTATAGGGTATTCCAAAATATTCTTCAAATCCGTGTTGGGTAGGTAAGAATGGTTGCTGGTCTCCACAATGCCACTTCCCAATTATTTTTGTTTTATAGCCATTGTCGCGTAGTATACGCGGAAAAGTAATTTCGTCTGGGTGAAGACCTACAGGATCACCAGGAAAGAGAACCGGGTTTGGGCCAAACCCTATTCGGTTTGGATAGCACCCCGTCATCAATGCGGCACGAGAAGCCGAGCACACAGGTGAAGCTGAATAATAATCAGTGAGACGTATTCCCTCTTGGGACATGCGATCTACATTTGGGGTCTTGTTTCGTAAAGACCCGTAACAACCCAGATCTCCATATCCTAAATCGTCGCAATTGATCAGAATGATATTCGGTGTTGCCATTTTGTTTGCCAATCAAAGGTTTGTTAACAATGGGTATCCCTAAAATAAAGAAATTTCCTCAGTTTATTCCGTGTCGACGATGCCTGCAGTTATGAAGGGTAAAAATGCGATGTTCGCCGTCCTTTATTTCAATTTCAGGCGGTTTTCTTTTTCTTTTATAACGCTATAGTGTACCAATTATAGTAGCAATGAGATTGCGTTCACCGCCATTATTACGAAATTCACAAAGATAAATGCCCTGCCACGTTCCGAGATTTAATTTACCATTTGTAATTGGAATACTAACAGAATTTCCAACTAATGTCACTTTTATATGTGCTGGCATGTCATCCGCACCTTCAATTGTGTGTTGGTAATATGAAGCATTCTCACGTACCAATTCGTCAAGAGATATAGCCATGTCACTTCTTACGGTGGGATCAGCATTCTCATTTAGGGTAAGGCCAGCGGAAGTATGTTGAATGAATAAATGTAATAGGCCGCGATCTGGGAGCTTGGGTAGGAATTTCTCAACCTGCGAAGTGACGAGGTGAATTCCTCTGGGAACTGCGGGCAAAGAAAATTTTTTTTGAGGCATTAGAAAAGGCCGATTTCTACTTTAGCAAATATTAGACAAACCTAAGTTTATTCTATCTTGCGGACACGATTAAGGTAGTTATAAATTTTGAGCAGTGCTTTAAATTGTCTTAATTAGTTCAGTAATGGACTGTAGCTCACCATATCTCCAATTACATAGTCTACAACTTCAATCCAACAATCTAAAGCAAGTTCAGGTGGGTTTTTTTCTAACACCATCGTTGTTGATTCTGCGTCGGGGTTCATTGCTTCAATTATTGGGTAATATTCATTTTGTTTTGGTAGTTGTACGCGTGTTCCATGAAGGTTCCCGGTGCGCGCGTTGACAAAATGATCAATGTGGAGGCGGCAATCTTCAACGGCGCGGACTAACCCTTGGCCTAGGAGTGAATCGGTGTCCAATGTAAGCAACCAGTGTGCATTGCCAAGTTGAATAGCATCTTCAATTTTGTATGTATGTCCTCTTCCAAGTGGATTAACGGTGATGCGGTTTCCAATTTTTAACTTGTTAATGCCTTTTATTTCGATTTGACAAGCTGCGCGATCAAGCGAAAAAATGTAGCCATTCACTGAATCTTCCGAGTATAATAACTTTTTTGAAGGGGGCTGAAAAAACTTAGCCATTGCTTCGGCTTTTCCGTCGACAACAATACCGATCCCGTCATATAATATTGTTCCGTCATGAAATACCGATGAGGTTCCAGTATCGTAGGGTGCCCAGTAGATAGAAATAGATCGATCACAACAAGTTTTTATATTTACACCTGAAGTTTGACTGTCACCGCGAATCTGTGAAACAGTAGCTATTTTGGGGCTGGCATTGACGCGAGGTTCAAATACTAGGTCGGTATGGGATTCTTGTTTTTCTCTTGTCGGGTTACGTTTCCAAAGAAGGCCGTGATAATTGTAGTTGGAATCTTCTGGTTTCCCCATTGTTGCTGTTGAACGAGCACTCATAACTTGTGTACCAGTTGTAGCAGAAATTTGGTGGATGTCTAGTTTCGTATGAGGTTCGTGGTTTGAAATCCAACATTCGTGCCATTGATCAGGCCCATCGTAATGATGGACCTGATCAATGAAGGCCAAGGCCGATAGGTCGGGATGAGAAATTTTTCTTGTTTCTCCTCGTTTGACATTGTGACCTGCGGCCGTTCCGGTTTTTTGTGTCCATCTACCTGTTTGATTGGCAAGAGATCCTTCTAGTCCTCGGCACGTGCGCCAGTGTTGTGTCCCTCCACGAACACGCATGAAATCTACCAATGCGACACCTTCGTTATCCGTTTCTACTAATGCCACGAGTCTTCGGAGGTGCACGCCAGGGCGCATCCACCGTTGTTGCTTCATATCCCATGCCCATCGTTCAGCTTCTACCTCCACCGCCTGCACACCGTCTCCCTCCATCAAACGGACCAATTTACCTCGACCACCTAATGCTTTTAAAAAATAGTATGGTGTGTCCGATTTCAATTGTAATGGCTCTATTTCAGGAATAATTCCCCAAGCGGTATTGTGTGTGGCCCAGTGTCCTTCCCAATGTCCGACACTTGCCCACGACTGGGGATAGCCCAAGTCACTTAAAAAGGGTCGGCCATAAGCAAAGAGTTGAACGTCGAGCAAATCCATATGTCGATGTAGCCAGGAGTCACCGTATACAATACCCGCCGCTGCACGTTCAGGGGTTTCTTGAGTGCGTAGTATAGCAAAACCCACGCCATCATGTACAGTGGTTCCGATACGCCGATATGTGCCTGGTTTAACGACTAATTCTTTGATTTCTTTATCGATTAGAAGGGATTGTGCCTTTTCTAAAATCCGACCTTGGTAAGGTTCATAAGGTTTGTCAGGAAGTTTCCCTTGGACCCCCGACGATGCTCCATCTCCAAACCCAAATACGGCACGCCCTACCATAACGGTTTCGTATGGTGCGCATGCAATGCGTAGTGCTCTAGGCATTTTTAATAGTGAGGGATATTGTCTTTCAGGATAGGCTTTTGGATGAAGTAACCTTAGGCGTTGCAACTGCTCTTCGAGTTCAAAAAGCCCCACGCTGTGGGTATCGTTGTATCCGCCAGTTGCTTCAGGGGGTGTGCCGTCAGGGAAAAAATTGTTGTTTGAAAATGTACGCAAACGCTCTTGACTGCGATCGTAAAGCCAATCCATGGGTTCAACTGCATCTCCGCGATCAAGTGCTTGTAAGATCGTCAACGCACCAATACTAGCACGTGGAAAATTGCTCAGTCCGCCACCGTCAATGAGGCATTGTAGTTGCACCGAAAGCATCTCTTCGACAAGGAGTAAACCATCTTCTCTGTCGATTATCGAGGAACCCTGTGCCTGCGCGGATTCTACCCAGACGGTCTCCGAACACAAATATGGCCATATAGTGTCAAATGCCAATGAAATGTTCTTTGCAATTATTGGTACGTCTATGCTGTAGCGGAGGAGACCCTTTCGATAGAGTGATTTCTTGGGGTCGGGAAAATTCGTCCAATCAGGTTGCCCCCATTCCCAAGGCTCTTCGCGCTCTTTGGATGGTCCGTAGCGGAACTGTGCAGCTGTAGCGATATAAAGTGTTTCTTCGGCATAGCGGATTAGCATAAGTGCTAACCGACGAGCGGCGTCTGCATCTGTAGCTTTATTGCGCAGGTGTTGCGTAAGGGTTGTTATACCTGAACCAAAGGAGATCACTTGATTTCGATGATAGGTTGCTGCGAAGAGAAAGACGTTTCCCTCTTTATCGAATAGACCGAATCCATCGTCTACCCAATTATCACTGCACCAATCTCCAGAGGATGGATCGTTAGGCGGGGCTTGAAATCCACATGAAGGACATTGAGCCTGTCCGCCGTCACCTAAATCGGGCCAGATCCATGGATAAAAGCCATGATGGGCAAAGATAGCTGTACCACATTGGGGACAACCATTTGTAACGTTAACGTAGTGTGCCTGTGGAAATTCTGCGGGGGGTAGTGCTTTCCACAACTGCCTGTCGGTTGCATGTAGCCACCAAGATAATAGTGTCGAATTTTCTTTATGTTCGGCTGGTAGATATTGTAGGGTTTGTCTTTTTTTTTGCGATGTCCAATCTTTTCCCAAAGGCCACCGACGAGGCCAGTACTCACCATTGAATTCATGTGGTGTCCGTAGTTCACGTAGAGAGCATATCCGGATGGTAACGTTAAAAGATTCTGTTTCTGAAATGGCGGTTATCGTGTAATCGCCCGTATCTTCCGGTGCTCGTAGATAGAAAAACCAAGCATTCTCGTGAATAGAAAAACGTTTGTGTTCAATGACAAATCCTGGGCAGGAGAGATCGATGCGAGTCGTGTTTTGGACGGGCAGTCTGAATCGTCGTCCTTTGTATAGTATTCGAGGATGCCAGGGAATATTTAATGTGGACATAGTAATTTATTTCAATCCTACATGGTTATGTTTGATCGGTCTCATCCTTCATCTTACAGCGAGCAGAGTTCGTATGGCTGTTACGGACGCCGATCCTGTGGTCCCTAACTGGTGTATAGTATACGAGGCCGCGGCCATTGCAATTTTGCAGACTTCTTCAGTTGTAGCGCCTGCTGCAAGAGCGGTCGCTATGTTCGCAGTAACGCTATCGCCTGCACCTACTTCATCGATTGGGCCATGTACTGGAAAACTTGGCGCATGTGTCATTGTTCCATTTTTATCTGCCGAAATAATTCCACGTTCTCCAAGAGTAATAAAAATGGGACGATTAAACTGCTCCGCTAATTCAGATGCTTTTCTGCGTATAACGTCAAGGTCGGGTTTATTTGTATAACGCATAAATGTTTGTAACTCGGATTCATTCATCTTAAAACTCAAAGGGGGATAATCGTGAAGTCCACGGCGCGAATCAGCTATGATGGGCTTATTGGGTTGCAATGACGCTAAATACTTTAGTTGATCTCGAACATCTCTAGTAACTACACCGGTATTAGCTTGGTCTGTTTGTTCTAAAACAATCACAGCGTCTGTTTTTTGGGCCAGACCTCCTAAGGTGTCTGCTAAGTGAGTGCTAATTTTTTTAGGTGTGGGTGTCCAGTTCTTGGTGTCTAAGCGAGAAAGTTCGCGTGGTATAGGCTCTTCTAAGATTAGAGGCTTGCAATAAGTGAAAGTAGTTCGACCTTCCACAGTAAGAAAATTGGAGCAATCAACTCCCCGGATGGCTTCTAGCTCACGCCGCAATTCAAATCCCTCTCCGTCATTACCGCAATAACTAAGTACACTAATTTTACCTACTCCTAAGGCCGCTAGGTTTGCTATAACTGTACCTGCGCCGCCGGGCTGCGCCCTTACCCTGGTAACGTTGTGCACTGCGAGACCAGTTTCAATAGACGTTTCACTTAGTGAGGGGTCTATTTCCATATAGCGGTCCAAACAAACGTCTCCTATAACAGTTAAGTGTAAATCTGCGTAACGCGAGGCGATCGTATCAAAACGGTCGGGCGTCATTGGTCTATTAAAATCCTATGGAGATGTTGAATAAAGGTGGTGTTGTCACACTGTATATACTCCATCTGGCCACCCATTCTTGAGTAACTCTTACAAAAACGGAGGTAGTATGCTGGATTAGTTTTTGGAGGTTCCCCGTGTTTCCAATCCCATTGTCCTCCATCTTGTATGTCGACAACATAGATAGAATGGTCGGTAACGGGGCAGCCACCTTTTTCTATCTTTATGTTGTTTACGCAATTCAGGGCTTTTTCAAATACCTGTGGCCCCATTATGGCCGATCCAACGGATAGTGTTACGCCGCCATCTAGGTCTTCTAAGCTACCGCCAAACAATTTAAAATCCCATTCTCCTGCTCGGCCAATCGCAGATCCAGAAAATATTGGGTGATTGGCTATTATATCGTATCCGATACTTGGATGTACGGTAAAGGGTACATTGTGAAGCCATGCTGAAGCAAGAATTGAGGTTTTTCGGTAGGGATGGACAACATCGAGAGGCCCAGGCATCAACGATAAGTGTCGCATTATGTACAAAAGATCCGCACGAGCCGCAGTTAGCTGGTTAGCTGGCTGTCTGATTATGGCTTCCACTAATTCAGACTCTTTTGGCAAGGTGCAACCATTCTCGCATATAAAACGTCCGAGTGATTGTCCATAACCTAACGAGTCCAGAGCGCCTGTTAATATGGCGAGATGAATGTTTTTCGCAGTCTCGTTCCATGCCCCAAACGTTCCCTTGGCCACGCCTTTTTCCACATTTTCTGTGCTGGCTCCTAAATGGGCAAGTTCCCAGTCGTGAATTGAACCGGCACCATTCGTCGCTATATGGGTTAACCAGCCAGCTTCTATTAGTTCGTTGACTAAAACGGCAAGGCCATTCTTGATTAGATGCGCTCCGTATATAAGTACGGTGGAGGCTCCTTTGTCGCGAGCTTTTCGAAGCTTTTTCTCTATAGTATATATTTGTTGCAGATGGCTATCAGATATTGGTAAAAGCGAATCGCCAGGATGAATAATTATGTCGTCAACATGTGATAAATGTTGGCGGTCTCGTAGCGGGTAAACGCGGAGTTTAGACAGGTCCAATCTTTTGGCCGGATCCATGATATTTTTCCGATCAGTCAAAAAGGTTCATTGCTTCTAGAAAATCCGGTATCGCGACATCGGCTCCAGCAGCGAGTAGTTGAGCCCGTTTTTTCGGGTTACAGTTAGTAGTTTTAAGTTGATGTTCATTAGTACATATGGCAACTGCATACCCTCCCAAACGTTTGCACTCTATAATTTCTACTGGACCATCTCCAAAGGCAACCATGTCGTTACCTGAAACGTTTGTTTCCTCCATGAGTCGCGAAAAAATAGAAGCCTTATTGTACTTAAATGGATCACCTTTACAGCCGTAGATTCTGTCTCCAAAAAAACTAGTCAGGCCGAGTAATTTTGCTTCTTTTCGTACATGCTTTTCCTCTGTGCCACTGACAATAGCGCAGGTTTCACCATTACTTTTTAGCCAGGTTAGAAATTCAAGTGAACCTGGAATTATGAAATCGGTTGGATTTTTCTCATGATTTTGTATAGAGGAAATTCGGTCGTTAACGACTTTATTGAGTTGAAACGCGTAGTCCCGGTACAGTATATCCGCAGATGGTACTGTTTGCTCGCGTAGCTCAGCCAATTTTACGAAGTGTTGCATTTGAACCATAGTTGCCTGCCCGCTGAGACCAAATGAAATACCATCTAACGTCTTGTTTCTGGCTTCTGGTGTTTCATCTTGTAAAAGGGGAAGGTGACTACTCAGTAAACTAGTCATTAGCTCAGGCCACCCCGACCGTAACCAAGAGAGTGTTCCGTCGAAATCGAAAAGAAATAGTTTATTCATATGGTAGATGTAATTCTTATGTATATAGTCAGAGGGTTTTTCTGTTCTTCATTAAAAGTAACTTTCTTGAGCATCTGTCGCGATGATTTTCTGGGTCTGTATGAAGAATTGCTACCAAACATTGGTAAATGTATGGCCCATTTGTTCTAACTACAAAGGACACTTTTTTACAATAATTTTCAAAAAATATTGGATGTTCAAGCTATTAATTGACGAACGTAATCTCGATTAATACATTGCCTCCAATCTTTTGGTGTTTTCGAGAAGACACAAATAAATAGGGAATGAATAAATGGATTACCCAATAGACAATATTGCTCCTGGTATAAAAGTGACTGCACAAATGTCCCCAGAGCCCTCCGCGGAAGAGTTGGAATTTGTACGAGCGTTAGGAGTTACGCATGCCGTTCTTTGGAC
>JAYYVF010000005.1:0-18055 GCA_036343635.1 Candidatus Latescibacterota bacterium
GTTTCTTATGTTTGCCGCACTAAGCCTTGGAGTCGCATTGGGCGATACATTTTATCTCATTGCCCTGAAAGAAATGGGAGTATCTCGAACTCTCGCTCTTACCGGGACCTTCCCCCTTGCCACACTCATTTGGCAAACTCTGCTTCTCAAGGTACCTCTTAATCCAACATTGATAACTGGAAGTCTTCTTGTGGTTTTAGGTATTGTCGTTTTATCGCGAAGTGGTGAAGACAATGAAGAACCGATCAATTTATACAGGAATATCCTGCTAGCTTTATGCGCTTCGATCTGCTGGGGGTTTTCCGCAACATTACTAAAACCGGCGACCGTAAACATGACTTCTATTCAAGCAAATGCTATTCGGATGCCGTTAATCGCATTCTTACTATTTTTCCTCCGAGTTCTTCCTAGTGGCAATGAAAACCTGCGTGGAATAAAACTAAAGAATCTTGTAATTGTTTCAGCTACAGGTATTTTGGGTATGGGATTGGGAGCCTTTTTGTTTATCTATGCAATTACGGAAATAGATCCGGCAACAGTCGTAACTATAACCTCTAGCTCTCCTCTATTTGGTATGTTATTTGCAGCAATTTTCTTGAAGGAAAAAATAACTACGCATATCGGCTTGGGCATAGTTTTATGTTTAGCAGGGGTATATGCCGTCCTTTAAAATTCAAAAAGTCTTGAGTTGTATTTACGCTTCTGCATTTTGTTTGCTCTTTGGGGTATCGGCATGTTCAGATATTAATTCAACAGACGATGCAGAGAAGGCTGACGAGCTTTCGGTCTGGACAAATCCAATAAATGGAAATTCCGTTCATCTACCTGATGATTGGCGACATAGTCCTGATACTGCTTCAGAAGGAAAAACCGTCATCGGCTATTTCTTACCACGTTTTGCATGGATAAAAAGCGAATATGGTCACGTCACCTTGCATTATGAAGACTTATCTTCCTCCGACCGTAATTTTAAAAAGTTTTGCCGAGGCTTGCTAGAACTACTGAAGCCAATGGCAACTTCTTCGACCGAACCGTTATACTCCCTTGACTCAACTACCAGCAAAGCTAATTTTGACGTCGAAATCAAACACGAAAAAAGACTGAAACTTCTAAGGACTCATGTTTGGACAACTCAACCAGGGATCTACTATTATGCGATTATAGAGATGCTTGCCGACGACAAACCTTTTATTAGCCGTGCAATGCCCATAGTTGATCGACTAATGCAAAGCAGTCAAGATATGATCGAAGCACCATAAAATTCTATTCTTCGACAAAACCTTAAAACAAGCAATACTCATATCAATATAAGATGAATCGTTTCTACCCGACTAAATTTTTTTCGTCTGCTATTGTATCCCAGCCTGCAATTTTTATTCCTTCTTCCAATTCTCCTATTGCAATATTTGCGAAAGTTAACGCCTTTGTACCTTCCTCTAAATGACCACCAAATCCGTTACGTTCGTCTGAAAATTCAATATGACAATGGACTTTACCGTCCAAGACAAACCCATTAAAGGAACAGATATCAAGAGGCTGTTCACTGCGAGGATAACTTTCTTCCGGAGGGAGCTCGTTTGTCATAACAACGTGGAAATGAGAGCTACTACATGAACCAAACCCAGTTAGTATCAGTCCGTTTTTTATACTGTGATTCTCTAAAGCTTTGCGTAGGCCTAATAAGATATCTTCACCGGGTGCGATTCGTATCAAGACTATTCGGTTCATTTTAGTTTCTTGCGAAATCATAAGTATGCTCCTTGTGCTTAAGTATAAAAGATTACTATCCGAGAGTATTTTTCACCGTCAGTGAAGCAAAAAAGAATTACTTTCTTTACTCTAAAACTATATTTGATAATTTATTTTTCATTTGTTGCTATTTACGCAAGTTCAAAATTTTTGATACGACTATATAAACCATGTTTAAACGAATAATAGATCCAAAAAAAGTAGGTTTATCCAACAATCGGCTCAACCGCATCGAAGTAGCGATGCAAAAATATATAGACGATAAATTGTACGCGGGCATCAGCACAACGGTCTGTCGTAAAGGCGCTTTAGTGCATAAGAGCTTTGTTGGATATGCCGATATTGCTTCCAGCAGGAAATTAGACCCGGCTACTCTTTATCGAGTTTATTCTATGACTAAACCTATCACAGCCACCTTAGTGATGACATTATTTGAAGAAGGTAAATTACGCCTTACAGATCTGATTTCTGACTACCTTCCCGAATTCGAAAACATTAAAGTATCAGAGGTAGACGGTGAAGGCAATCAAACATGTGTAAAACCCCATAGGCCGCCTACGATACATGACCTACTTACCCATACGGCAGGCTTTAGCTATCATTTTGCGGAAGATACACCCGTTGCAAAAATGTACGATATGTCCTCATTCGAGGTAGATAATTTACGTTCCTTTATTTCTGCTCTTTCGGTAGTTCCATTAGCTTTTCATCCAGGAACTCGATGGCATTACGGGCTAAATATCGATGTTGCTGCATGTATAGCTGAGATTGTAGCCGACATGCCGTTCCAGGAGTTACTAAATACTCGCCTTCTTCAGCCTCTGGAAATGAATGAAACTTATTTTACTGTTCCATATAGTGAACGATCCCGTATTGCTACGATGTATGGAGTAATGGATATAGGTCACCCTGAATTTAATTCTACCACTGCTGAAAAAATGTATAAGGAACAAACACACTTGCAGATTGTGGACGCACAAAAATCCAGTCCGTATAATCGCGAAGGTTTTGCTCGCGGTGGACATGGTTTGATTATGACACTTGACGACTATGCCCGATTCGCCCAAATGCTATTGAACAAAGGAGAACTCAACGGTGCCCGTATTCTGGGACGAAGAACCGTAGACTTTATGCATGAAAACCATGTTTCCCAAACAATTCTGCACGCAGCATGGGACAAGGAGCAACTTCAAGGATATGGACAAGGACTCGGGTCAAGGGTTTGTATAAACCCTGCAGCGGCCCAGGTAATGTCGTCACCAGGTGAATACGGTTGGGGTGGAGCCGCCAAGACTTTTTACTGGATAGATCCCAAAGAAGAAATGTTTGGTGTTTTTATGACCCAGAAAATGGCAGCTGTAGAAAAGCCGGATAGAGATTTTATGAACCTTACCTATCAAGCCCTAATTGATTAAAGTTATCTTTGATATTTTGTAAAACCAAGATAATATGATTGCTACAACAACTTTTACCTGCTTAAAGGGGATAATGTTATGCGCTCACTGTTAATGCTTATCGTCGCACTGTTTTTCACAAGTGAAATCTCAAATGCCGAACCAAAAAAATGGCAGCAAGGCAAAGGTTGGGGTTGGGTTTGGGGGGCCGAAGACGAAGTTGGTGCGTTAAATGAAATGACATCTTCATCGGTTTTAAATGCCCTCTCCATCGTTAAGGATGGAAAAATCATGGACTTGGGTATTGCCTATGATCGAACTTCATACATTTGGGGTGGTCACTCACCTGGTGAGATTATGACCTTTCGTTCTCCTATGGGAATACGATCTCAGAAAGATCTCCCATGGACACTACCTGAAAACGGTAATACAGCGCACCAAAGATGGCACTCTTGTGCGATGTTTTTAAACGACAACGTTGCCACTCAAATAGATGGGCTCGGCCACATCACTGTAGGAGAAGATGATCACTGGTACAATGGCTTTACGGAATCGAATTGGGGTGGCGATTGGGGAGTACGTAAAGCTGATGCTGAAACTATTCCTCCTATAATCGCACGTGGCGTTATGATTGATGTAGCAGATTACAAAGGCGTAGATGCTTTGACTTCTGGTTATACAATAACCCCGGAAGATTTGAAAGGCGCATTAAGAAAACAGAAAACATCTATTCAGTTTGGTGATGTTGTCTTAATACGTACAGGAACACTAAGGTATTGGGACGAAACTGGGGCCGACCATGAAAAAATCGCAGCCCATGATATTTCTGGAATACAGCTTCCTGCAGCAAAGTGGCTAGTTGAAGAAATGGGCGCTATGATGATAGGATCTGATACAAGTGGCTTAGAACAATACCTTACATTGCCTGAAGACAGTGATTGTTCTTATCCGGTTCATAAATATTTACTCGTCGAACAAGGGGTTCATATCGCTGAGTACCACTATTTGGAGGACCTATCGAAAGAAAAGGTTTATGAATTCGCTTATATCGCTACAACAAATAAAATAAAAGGTGCGACCGCCGGGTTCTCGATGCGGCCGTTAGCAATATATTAAAGTCTGTTTTCCCTAAGGATGAGTACATGCTAGATCAAGAACAAGTAGAGAACTTTAAAAGAAATGGACATTTGATTCTTCGAGGCTTCATCGACGAAGAAACCGTTTCCGCATGGCAGAGTCAATTCTGGGACCATTTGGGTTGTCGAATTGACCAGCCGGAAAAATGGCCCGAAAAAGTCGAGGGGTTTCAGCCGTCACCGCTTTTTGGAAGCATGCCTGAACTAACATCCATCGCAGAGCAATTCGGGGGCGGAAATTTCAACGGTGGTGGATGTGGTGTGCTTACTAGATGGCCGGACACCAACCAGTCCTGGTCCATGCCGGATACGGGACACTTGGATGGCTATCCGGGTGAAGGTTGTCAAGCTGTATTAATGATGGGAGCGACAACATATCTACATGATGTCGAATCAAAAGGCGGTGCCTACGTTTATTGGCCAGGAAGCCATAATATCGCACATCGCTACTTTCGAAAATATCCCGATAGAATTGAAGGAACGTTCCGGGAAACTCCAGAATGGGAGAAAAGGGGCTGGGGAATCTTCTCTGATGACAATGACGAACCACCAAAAGAATTCCTTGCCAAAGCAGGGGATATAATCCTATGGCATGGTTGGCTTTGTCACTCAGGATCAACAAATGGCAATTCTTCACCCAGGGTAGGATTTTTCGCCCGTTGGGTTCACAATGACGATGCAGGAATCCGAAAATCTATTCCCGAAGACCCGTGGCATCATTGGTCCATTTAGTTCATTGACTGCGAATTATAAATGAAAATTTTAAGCGTTGAGGCGATTCCTATTCTAGTCCCACTAAAACAGGGCCTCACAACAAAAACTGCTCATGGTGAACATATTGATTCTCCATATGTGATTGTACGCATTCACACGGATGAAGGCCTCGTTGGGCTAGGAGAGGCTACGTTAGCACCCCGCTGGAGTGGCGAGACGAGTGCCTCGTGCGTTGCTGCGATAGAACAGATTTTCAACCCCATGTTGATGGGTAAGGACCCAACCCATATTAATCAACTGCGGCCTATCATCGACAAAGCATTGGTGAATAATCCATTCACTAAAGCTGCAGTTGAAATGGGACTTTGGGATATCGCAGGAAAGGTAGCCGGACTACCCTTGTGCCAACTTCTCGGTGGACCGATTTACACAGAAATTCCAATAAAAATGGTCGTGGGAGCATTTCCTGTAGAAAAAGCCGTTGCCTTAGCAGAGAAATTTCTCGACTGGGGAGTTTTAAGCCTAAAGGTGAAAGTAGGCCTTGATCCACAAGAAGACTTAGAGCGGGTCTCAGCTGTTCATGCTTTAGCCAATGACAACGTAACCGTTGGTATTGATGCTAATGGAGGTTGGAAGCCAACGGTCGCGCGGGATATGTTGAATCGCTTAACCGAATTCGAGTTACTCTTTGCTGAGCAACCGATCGCCCCTACGAGTGTCGATGCTTTAGCTGAATTACGTAAGAATAGCAACATACCGATTATGGCCGACGAAAGTGTTTTTACGCTCTCAGATGCATGGAATATTTGTACGAAGAATGCGGCCGATATATTGAGTATATATCCTGGAAAGCATGGCGGTATTTCAAATACATTAGAAATAGCTAACGTTGCTCATGCAGCAGGGCTAACTTGCCACATCGGTAGTAATTTAGAATTGGGTATAGGGACGGCTGCTATGCTACAGGTCGCGGCCACTTCACCTCATATCGACAGCCAAGCCTATCCTGCTGATCTTATCGGTCCACTATATCATGAAACTGATTTATTGAAGAACCCACTCCAACTAGGCCCCGAAGTTGCGAAAATACCAGAAGGTCCCGGATTAGGCGTAGAGTTAGACGAAAAACAACTTGAACAGTGGCGTGTCGATTAATATCCGCCGCGATCCTGTGGAACGAATCCCGTAAGTTTGCCAGCATGTGTTAAGTCAACCCAACGGTAGTTGTTGTCGGACAATGCATAACATACTCCATACAAAGAATCCGACGTTCGTTCTAATGCTTTTTCGAAACTGCTTACAATATCGCGATGACTACACCAAATCGAATTAGAAAAAAGACCATGGGCCTCGTTCTCCTTATTGACCCAACCGATTCGAAGACAAATCACTGACAGGCCATGTGCATCAGAATACGTTCGACAAGCCCCTTCTGCCCATACCTTACTCATAGAGTAGGGTTCGGTTGGTCGTACGGGATCATCGTGTCTAACTAATTCGAAATACTTTGGTACGTCCTTGATTCTCTCTTCGCAAATAGCTCTATAGGGTTCAACATATTTAGCATAACCCCAGGCAGTCATAATTGTACTAGCATAGACCATCCTTTTTATACCGTGCTTGCGCGTAGCTTCCAGAACGTTATATGTACCACGAATATTACTGTTCAAAACATCTTCAAAGGTATCTTCTGGACCCGGGACGGCGCCGATATGCAACACAGCATCCATGCCCTCTAACGCTGCATCAATGGCTTCTCCTTCACTTAAATCTGCAACCCGAAAATGTGAATCAGGAATAGCCATTCGTGCTTTTAAGTCTGCACGTTGCGAACTCACAGTGCGTCGGCCACTACCAAATAGCTCGTAGCGATCCGGCCACTGACTTAGGTGCTTATAGACTAAATTGCCAATGAGTCCATAGGCACCAGTTATATGAACTTTTAACAGGGACATACCTTTTGAACCTTTTTTTTGAAATTAATTGAATTCAGATCTCAGAATATTTATCTATTGGCTTTGGATGAACGATACGAGTCTGATGCTGCTGTAAAGTGTCTATTTCATTCTGAATATTAATTACTTCTTCACCACTAGTAAGAACTTCCAATTGCAGACTTACGTTATGAGTTTCCCCTGGTAGAAGGTTTGTCAATCTCCCTTTAGACCTTTCGAACGCCTTTCCATTAGGGTAATCCGTTGCTGGTTCCAAGCCCGTTACGTAACCATCGGCTAAAGAGGCCGTGTTTTTCCATTGAGTAAACGCAGGCAACTCTTTTTTATTAAAACGCAACAGCAATGCACGGTCAGCGTCTCTATTATGTAACATTGCTAACGTCGCACCATCTTCCTCCGCTAATAAATCATACCAGTAAACTTGCTCAACATAGCCATTGGTCGGCCCAAGATAGGCCTCGTATGAATCAAGGCCTTCTACAGCCCTTTCGTCGCGAGGTGCCACCTCGATTGCGGGCACGACTAGCCTGGAACCTTCCTGAAGAAACGGTTCGCCAAAGTTACAGTGATACAACAACTCCATTTCTGCGGGAATACCTTTCAAATTTGTCACTTCGTCTTGAATAAGAAGCGCGTTTGAATCTGCAAATGTAGATACTTTAGCTACAAGTTCATACTGTGGACAGAAAAGCCCCGCCTCTTGCACTCTGCCAACAATTGTTAATCTATCAGGATCCCCTGGTAAAACGGAAATCTCTACACGCCATGCAGGCAGGTTTGCTATTTTACCATGAAGAGTCAAATCCACTTCTGTTGGTATTCCCATATTGTTGGGAACAATGTCTGCGCCCGGTGCGCCAGTAGAATCCAAACCACACCGTACGATAGCTTCGTCAAAACCAGACAACCAACCTAAGCCACCACGATCTTGTAAATCAACAAAACCTGGATTCACAGGGCCACGTACTGGAGAATTCCAGCCAATATCCAAACCACGGTATTGGCCCTTCCATATACCCATACCTCTCGAAGGAAGAATACTAAAAGAAAGGGCTCCATTATCAATTTCAATAATATCTACCCCATCAGATGGTCCACCTCGAAGCACTCGCTTGCGAATAGACCAATTAGCACTTAGACCCAAATCTGCAGCTCTTAATTCAAATTCTTCACGCCAAATATTAGCCTCGTTATCCGTCAAAACCCATGTTTTTGATTCTGTCATATTTCCCTCACACTTCGATTTAATAGCCGAAAAACTAAAAACATAATATGTAACGTAAACAATACCCAAGTCAAAATTGAACTATAAATGCTGCTATTGTATACAACCTCCTAGTGCACTATCTTGCTGCAACAGGTGATTGAATTTTTATTCGTTCCGAAAGGAAATCTACTGTGGCACAAATATCAAAACAATTGTTAGGTAAAACGAAAACAGAGCTAAGCAGGTTAGGCTTTGGCGGAGCTCCCATAGGCGATTTATTTGAAAAAGTACCACAAGACCAAGCCCACGCTACCCTGCAGGCTGCGTGGAAAGCAGGAATTCGGTATTTCGACACCTCTCCATTTTACGGCTATGGGAAAAGCGAACAACGACTGGGTTATTTTCTTAGGGAAAAACCACGGGACGAATTTGTGATCTCGACTAAAGTGGGAAGGGTTTTTAAAGCTGCCCGGAATTTAAAAACATTTGATCCGGGGGGCTGGGTCGGTGGCCTACCTTTTAACTTTTATTTCGATTATAGCTACGACGGAATTATGAGATCCTGGGAGGATAGCCTTACCCGAATGGGGCTCAATTCAGTAGACCTATTACTGATACACGATCTAGACAGTTTTTTCCACGATAGTGAAGAGCGATTTTCTGCCTATTTGAAACAACTAATAACCAGTGGGTGGAGAGCACTTGAAGAATTAAGAGATCAAGGCTTAATAAAAGGAGTAGGTGCCGGACTTAACCGCATGGGGGCACTTCCTAGATTACTTGATGCAGTAAAATTAGATTTTTCAATTGTTGCTATGCCTTATACCCTATTGGACCAAGAAGTACTTGATAGCGAATTCCCCTTATGCAATGACCAAGGTGTTAACATTATCATAGGATCCGTGTTCGCATCAGGGATCTTAGTCCATGGTCCTGTAAAAGAGGCAAGGTACGCCTACGCTCCAGCCACCAACGAAATCATAAATAAAACGCAAAAAATTCAAGCAGTTTGTCAAAATTTTGACGTCCCACTCCCCGCAGCAGCCTTACAATTCCCACTTGCGCATCCCCTTGTCACTTCCGTAATCCCGGGTGCGATGGCCCCAGAGCATATACAGGACAATGTCGAATGGCTTCAACATACAATACCTTCAGAATTGTGGGGTCAACTAAAAGAGCAGAAGCTACTTCGAGATGACACCCCCACACCCTAATGCATCATGCTCGGCTATAAATCGAATTAAACAACGAATAAAGACTGAAAAAAATTTTGAACTCATAGCGAAATTACATTTCGCCAAAGATAATTGGACTGTACCTCTTATCTTCTAAATTAGAAACGTAATAATTGTCATTCTCTGGAATAGGAGTAGTATTTTGATTGCGAAGATGAACGGCTAAACTTATACGCGGCTTCGTGGACTCATTTGCTAAGCTGCCATGTACGGTCAAACAATGATGTAGACTAATGCGGCCTATCGGCAATACAGCTACCTCTTCAAACCATTTCTTATCCACAGCATCTTCAATATTCTTTTTTAGAGCCTCCTGATCTGAGGCAAAGAAGTCGCCCTTGTCTAAGAAGCCCCACTGATGCGAATTAACTACAAATCGCATCGGACCTGATTTTTTATCTACCTCACTTAGCGCTATCCAAGCAGTAAATAATCCATCCTCGCCTTGCCAATAACGCCAATACTGGCGGTCCTGGTGCCAACCGACATGGCCATTCGTTCCTGAACCAGGCGGTTTAATCAACAACTGAGTCGCCCACACTTGCACAAATGAGGAATCGGTGACTTTAGCAATTTGAGTTCCAAGTTGAGACTTGGTTATTAAATCGTACAATGCACTACTTGCCAGATGAGCATCATTTATTTTGCACAGCTTCTTGGGGTCGTAACCTGGGTGCGAAGAAGGTGGTAGTCCAGTGTCGAAATGCCCATCGCGCACCTGCGAAACGGCAATAGTTGCGCTTTTTACCTGCTCGGATGTTAACGCTTCCTCCGGTAAACAGCAGAAACCACTTTGTTTATAGGCTGCCCCCAACTCTCTATTGGAAAGATTAATCCTAAGCTTTTCCAAAAAAAATCTCCTTTAACTTCATTTAATCAAGAATTCTGTCATTCCCAAAGTTGAGATACGTTTATCTTCAATTCGCAATTTTGCGTCTGCAAATAAGGCATAGGCTGCTGTAGTCCATCGCAACTCACTATCCCCAATGTTATGTAGCAATATCTCAGAGGGTGCTAATAAGGCAGCGGCGTTATCCAAACCTCCAGCGTGAAAAATTCCAGGAAGTTCAAAATCTCTTATATAAGAAGTAGCGTTAGAAAAATCGAACCCGTCCAAATCCAGTAAAAACCTTAGCCTCTTTTCTGGAATAATACATGCTCCGGCAATCAAAGACCATAAACCCGCTTTGCCATAGCCGACCACGTTAACAATTTCCGCATCATCTTGATCAAGGATAAAACGTAAGACCCGCCCAATATCCCCAATTCTTTCAGCCAAATCGCTACGATTAAATGTAGAGAAAAAATTAGAGCTCCCACGGGGCAATTCAGGATCCTGAGGACCTACGTTCTGGCCTGTCCCAAAACAGTCCATAGCATAGATGGACTGACTATTGCTAAGTAATTCGGAAATCAATGGCGGATATGCGCCCTCCATCCCCAGTGGATGAATCAGTAAAGTTACAGTCCTATTAAAACTATTCGGATGAAATACGCGAATTGGTATCTCTATGCTACGCAAACGGCAAAATAAAGTCCCTTCTTCACATTGAAGTTTATTCCACAGTGAGGACTCAGTCTTCAACGATAAACCTGTTTCTTCAAACCCTACACTCAGACGCAAACCTCTACCTAAAACACGTCGATTTTCTTCTAATATACTTTTGTTTTTAGGATAGAAAGAGGCCACTGATCGAGATGCCCCATTTTTCCATTCATCAAAAAGGGCAGCGTGATCCACGAGCGCAGCTTTCGGCAAACCATCGTAGAATGCCAATAGGTTTTCCCGTGGCTCCGTCTCGTAAGGAGGCTCTTCGTAATCCGCGGGAACGGGCAAATTGACCGTCCGCCCCAACCAACGATATACTGCCTCCCTCATAGCTTTGTTGTACCCGTGAGGCGCATCAATTTGTGTTTGTTCAACATTTTCTTCAGCTCCATATAAACGATAAATGGATCGAATGGCCGGGTATTCCACGTGCGGAGTATGTTTCGTCCAATCCTGAGTTGAATTCACTAATAACAGTGGCTTCGGTGCAATCATGGCGCCGATCTCCACATTGTTTGTATCAAAACGCAATCCTGCAGCATTCTCGCATACACATCCCCCCTGCATAATGGATGAGACCATGCAAACCGGTGCCGCCGCACTCAACCGATCATCGACAGCATATAAATTATAAGTCTGCGTCCCACCACCCGACTCACCGGTACAAACTAACCTTTCCGAATCTACCTCCGGCAAGCTTTCCAAAAAATCCAGCGCCCTGATTGAATTCCAAAGCTGTAACCCTAACAAATTAAAATTCCAGAGTATTCTTTCATCAGAAGCCTCACCCCATGCTGCGCGATGAACCTTCCCGTAAGTCACATCTTGATACGCTCCGGACAGATGTCGTGCACTATCGTTGTAGTCAACCATATCCCACATAAATGCCGTACAACCGATTCGAGCTAACGTTAGACCTCTTGCCTGATAGGATGCAGCGTCACTTTCATTTAGTCTACCAAGGTCTGAGTGCCCATGAGGTGCCAAAACTCCAGGATGTCTGCGAGGCTTAGGATCCAAGGGACGAAATAGCGTTCCTCCTACAAAAAAATTTGGTAGGGTCTGAAATGAAACCTTTTCTATGGTATAACCATCACGCTCTAACCGATTCGAAATTTGCACATTTAATGGCGCCTTTTCAGGCATCGGTAAAAGACCCGCAGCAAATAAAATCTGATCTCTTAGGTGCTCACGTTTTTCCTCCCACGAAGTCTTGTCAGAATAAGATTTTGGCACAAATTCTGTATCTGTATTTGGCAAATTTTGCCATCTCGAGTCCATGGCCTAAACCTTTCTTAGTGATATTGAAAAACACCTAGTATTTACCATAATCAAACTTTCAAATATAGCTACCTAGCTCCAACCTCACTTTTCGCTCTCTACAAATATTATGCTTTTCGTAGGGAACCTATTATATCTAACTTATCGTCTCCTAGATACCCATATCGATTGATCCATATTCCATCTACAGAACTCTCAGCCACCAACTGCAGACGCCTTGCAAAATCATCGGTGGGGCCATAGCCATGAACCAATGGAGTAATCGCCATACCCGGACCTGCTGCAGATTTAACCTGCCTTATTTTTCGTTTTTGGGGAGAATCCGGTACAGCATGTGGTTCATCGGGTTGGGGGTAACCGTAATCCGATAGCCTATCGGCATTAATTTGATCTTCGAGATCAAAAAGATTAGCCAAAGAACGAACAACTAAAGCCTCATCAAGTCCGGGATTACTATCCAAAATCACTCGACCCCAAAACTCCACCATTGCAGTCCAATGCATGGTGTAAAGTTTTGGTGAAACAGCACTACAAAACTCCGAAGCACGACCGAAGTCAAAACCTGTTAAAAGCGTGTAAGGCGGCATGAATGCATTGGCAGATAATTCCTTTTCCTCTCCGCCATATTCTGTAAGTGCTTGACGCCATTCTCTAAGTAAATCAATCGACAAGTCAGCCTTTAACCGGAACCATTCCGCTACATGTGGATGCGCACGTAGAGAGTTCATAAGCGCGAAACGGCCATAGTCCGGAGAAACCCAATCCAACAGATCTTCGTTGGTTAGTTTACCATGAATTTTTTCATACATATACCCTACCGCATTTTTTATAGAGCTCATATCATATCCATGATCCTTGCCCCACTTAATCACATGTGGACTAAAATCCTGGAACGCTTCATCAAGCTTGTAACATGGATATTCCGGCCAGTCTGGCCGAAATCCGGTTATCTGTGGATAAACATCCATCAAGTCACGAACGTACGCTCGGACGTAGCCACGTACGGCTGGGCTGGCGAGGCTGGCCGTATTCGCCATCCTGTTAACAGGTACCCTCCCATCTGGGAGTCGCGGTTTATCCTCTTCTCGAAGATTGGGAGGTTGAGCCGCGCCGACCTGCAGATACACCTTTAAACCTGCCTTTACTGCTTCCGTTACAAAATCGTCAATCACCTGTCCATACTGTTCCGTCAAATCATTTGCTTCACGCGGTCGGTAGGGTGTTTCTGAATAATATTCAATCTGAGGGATATAACTAGGACTTCCTCTGACCCATAAAGACCGACGACCCCACAACCTGCGGTCAAACAATCTAGGACTGCTGCCTGCGTCATCAGGCGGCTGAAACGATCCAGTCCCATCTGGAGCTGGGAATGTTACGGTTGGATTGCAAGCTACAGCAGTCGCACCACAACGCTTTAGACTTTCAAGTACACAATCTATTCCCTCAGATAAAATATAATCTCCCAAAACGGTGATACCCAAAAATTCTAAGCGACTCATACAAACAAACTCCTTTAGGTTTCTGACAAATCGTAGAAATTCGTTATCCAAAAAACTTGACTATAGTTAGCGAGTTTCGTAGCTTTTGTTTGGCTTGCCTAACAAACGGTATTGGACTATAACTTATGTCGTAGTCAGCAACCGAACGAATCCCTAGGCCCTGTCGGTATAAATTTTATTTACCGTCATTCAAGAAAACCTTCTGCAATAGGACAGTAGCAAATGCAAATACTCTATAAAAATGAACCTTTAACAACCATTTATCAATGTGACGAGGGTGGCATCCATTTGGTAACTCACAACGTCAACATTGGTATGCAAGTTAAGGAATTTTGCTGTCTAAATGAGGAAGTCCAGAGTGCATTCATTGCCTACCAGGCAAACGAATGGCCCTCACCGTATATCGCGCTGACGTATCAGACTACCGTCGTCTGCCTAAACTCGAATGATCTTCCTGAATTATCCGAGGCTATGCAAACTTCTGTTGAACATATCCAAAATAAAGATGGATTTGCTGCCATTGAATCATTAGATCATTCTCATTCTGTTGGGGCACACCTCTCAAGCCTACCCGGACCAGACAACAAAATCAAAAACCCCGATTCATTTCGCATGAGTGAAAACTAAAAGAACGATAAAGTCTTTTCAATGCGGCCTTTCCACACGCACAAAAATAATGAACTATCCACAGCCTAGAGCGCATTCAAATCGGCTAACCCAAAAGTACGGATAAGAGATGCCGCTACCACGCTTGGAGTATCCAAAATCGAATTGGTTGCCACCGAATGTAGTAATGAAACAGTTCGTCTGACTGGAAATTGGCAACTGTTGATAAGGGAGTTGGATCGTGTCATGGCACTCAAGTGTAATGAATATGCTGTATCTGAAAAAAATACAGCTGAACTTCCTAGGGACGTATCAGAATTTGAGTTTATTCAGGCCAATGATCATACCAAGTACTCCGTTGATCAACCTCATATTACCGCTCTTTCGGCACCCCAAACAGAAGAATCAAAAAAATCACATTCTGCCCTTAAGTCCAAACTAATTACCAAAAAACAACAAGCTGTATAAATTACGTTTTGGACTATAGGAGGCCTGTAGACAAATCAGGGGGTTTTTTAATTCGAATATTTCCAACAGTTATATTCGTTTAACTCTTTATATATATAAACACTGGTGTAGGTGACGGGTCACCCGTAACTTTAGTTATTCGGCATTATTAATTGCTAATTGAAGGAAACTATGGATAAAGATTCTCTATCTCCCTCTATGTTTATCGGTGTGCAGGGAGAAGACATTATTTCGTTTGGCTCGGGTCAACCGGACCTTCCTCCACCCGACGACGTATACAGTATTTTACCAAATTATAGAGACTTTAAATACGGGCTCATCCAAGGTACCATTGAGTTAAGAGAAGCCTTGGCGCGTCAATATCCAAGTTCAACGGCAGACAGCTTTGTTGTAACCAATGGAGCTTCTGAGGCTATCGATTTAGTTTTGCGTGTTATAGCTCAGCGTCATAATAAAGAGCAACACAAGGTTTTAATCGTTCGCCCTTACTACTATTCATATCCACATATGGTTCGGTTTGCTGGGATGGAGCCCGTCTTCACCGATTCAGTAGATGGCCGAATTGACCTTGTAGATTTCGCTTCAAAAGTAACGGGCTGTAAGGCCGTCATTATCAATTCGCCTTCCAATCCAACAGGTAGGGTGGAATCTATCGAGACGCTTAAGGCAATCGAGAAAATCACCAGCGATTTAGGCGTATATGTATTGTCTGATGAGGTCTACAAAGATTTAATGTATGTCAGAGAAAATTATCTAATAGAGGGACCACACGTTGTTACTATAAATTCATTTTCCAAAACTTTCGCGATGTGTGGATTCAGGGTTGGTTTCCTTTGGTCTTTAGACAAAACTTTAGTAAACGAAGCTATTGGCATAAAAACTCACACCTCAATGAATACCAATATATTAGGCCAAGAAATGGCCTTGGCGGCTACCAAAGTACCCATATCTTTTATCGAAGATCAACTTGAAATATGGAGACTGCGACGTGATCTAATCTATAAGGGACTGCTTGAATTAGGATTGGATCTTTGGAAACCTGAGGGAGCGTTTTACGTTATGCCAAAGGTCGAAAACCCTACGGACTTTGTTTGGGATCTTTATAATGATTACAACGTTATCACATACTTGGGTGAATGGTTTGGAGCCCCCGATCGAGTGCGCCTTTCCTATGCCCTGGACGTGGACAAAATCGAGATTGGCCTTGAACGTATTGGAAAATACCTCGCCACCAGATGATTTGAACCACAACGAGTTTATCTCGTTTATTTACCCCAACAATTATAAGCCCATAATGAATTTACAATATTTGTAAAAAATGTTAATCGCAATAGACGGAAGACCATTTCAAGGAAATATTACTGGCGTCGGTAGATACGTATACGAAATGTGTGCTGTCCTCGATAAAACACTCACGGACGCAACATTTCATGTCTATTCAAACCGACCGATGTCCATTGATCCTTTTTCAACACGTTGGAGGTTTCGATATGAGACTAACGTTGGCTTATCAAAACTGCAACCACCGTTATGGTTAAAATTATTCTCCGCAAGAATGATAAATAGTGACAGTGCTACGTGTTTTTGGGGTCCGGCCTTTTTTTTACCGTTTGGATTAAACCGTAGCATTAAGAGTCTCCTAACTGTTCATGATTTAAACTACCTGATAGCACCAGAAACTATGACAATTATGTATCAACTTTTTTTTAAGTTGTTTTTTCGATCGGGACTAAGAAGCGCCGATTTGATTTCCACTAATTCACAAGGTACCTCCAATCGTCTTGATAAATTTTTTTTTCGGAAAGCAGACATAATTGCACCTCCATCCGCAAATCCAGATACATTCTATCCGCCCAACGAAAATGCCAGAAAAAATTTCACCGAGAAATATGACTTAGAAGGTTCCTACTTTCTGTCTGTTTCCACTCTTGAACCAAGAAAAAACCTTGATATTTTGATCGATGCTTTTGAATTATTTCTTAAAGAAAATCCGGATAAACATTGCAAGTTGGTCCTTGCTGGTGGGAGTGGGTGGAAAAATGACGACCTCCTGACAAGAATCTCCAACCATCCTTACATCCAAAAACTCGGTTTTGTCCCGGACGAGGATCTCCCTGCGCTATACGCAAACGCCGTGTCCCTCATTTTCCCGTCAAAATACGAAGGCTTTGGCATGCCCGTCCTCGAAGCAAGCCTCTGTGGCACAACGACCATTGCGTCGGATATAGATGAGATACGAGAAGCAGGTGGAGACGATACGATCTATGTAACACCTAATGCCTTGAACATCGCAACAGCAATGAAAACAATTTGGGATAAACGTCCCGATATAACTCCTTCTAATTATCTCACTTGGAAGGAAAGTGGCGAGAGGATTGTACGTGGATTATCCATACTTACGCGAAAGTAGTCACATATGCTCAATCACTTAACAGAACTATCTGACAAACATTCCCGTTCCATAAGTCCGGAAAATTTTTCGGGAGATAAAGGGAAAGGAGGAATGGCTACAGAAGGTACAGGTGCAATAGCTGCTCGCGAATTGGGACAAGGATGGAAAGTCTCTCCGTCCGTAATAGTTAAAGCCAAAAGCACCTTCACAATGGCAGATATCGATGGCCCTGGAAATATTGAGCAAATCTGGCTAACCCCAACCGGTAACTGGCGCTTTAGTATCATTCGTATCTATTGGGACGACCAAGAGTATCCTTCCGTTGAATGCCCTATCGGCGACTTTTTTGCCTCCGGTTGGGGGCAATTTGCTCAAATGTCCTCACTCGCAGTCTGCGTCAATCCAGGAAGCGCATTCAATTGTTATTGGCCCATGCCATTCGCAAAGCGTTGTCGCATAACGCTGGAGAATATCGCCGACGAAGACATGGTATTGTATTATCAAATCAACTACGCCGAAGGACCTGTATCAAATCAACTCGCTTATTTTCATGCACAGTTCCGACGAAGTAATCCTCTTCCCTATGGGGAAGTGTATACTTTACTCGATGATGTTACAGGACATGGTCACTACGCTGGTACCTACATGGCCTGGGGGGTAAACAATTCTGGGTGGTGGGGTGAAGGAGAGTTAAAATTCTTCATAGATGGAGATCAAGAATTTCCCACCATCTGTGGTACAGGCACCGAGGATTACTTCTGCGGCTCCTATGATTTTGTAAATAAAGAAACAAATCAGTATCAAGAATTTACAACACCCTACGCAGGAATGCCTCAGGTACTCCGTCCCGATAGTACTTTTAAATCT
>JAYYVF010000006.1:0-8380 GCA_036343635.1 Candidatus Latescibacterota bacterium
TGCAACGGTGTGAGTACACCTGAGTCAGGGTTTATTTTGTAGGACTGTAGGCCGTTAGATGCCTGACCAACCGAGAGTATAAATTTACCGCTGGGATCGATTGCGAAAAATCTTGGTGTGTCTTCTGTCGGGAAATGGTCGACGGGGGTAAGTTTTCCATCGTCACCGATACTGAATAAAGCAAGGGAATTGTGTCCGCGGTTGGAACCATATAGAAATTTTCCATCTGGGGTAATATCGATTTCTGCTGTTGTATTTCCTTCAACGGGCTTACCTCCCGGTAAGGTGGACACTACTTGAAACGATTCAAGTGTGCCTTTATCTGGATCCATTCTGTAGGCTGAAATAGTGCTGCCATTTTCATTTACAGAGTAGAGTAGATCTTTGTTTGGATGAAAAATAAAATGTCGTGGGCCTTCTGGTGTTGCAGGCTCGATTTTCTCAGGGTCGTTGGCTGTTAATCTCCCTGTCTTGGGATCAAAATTAAATTGAAAGATTGAGTTCGCTGGATTGGTGTGCGGCACAAAGGCAAATCTGTTAGAGCGATCTGTCTGTATGCTGTGCGCATGTGTATCCGTTGCCACGGTTTGAAGGGGTTCGGAAGAGATATGTTGGTCTGAATCAATAGCATGCACAGCTACGGTTCCTCCACCGTAATAGGATGACAAAAGATATGCTCCGCTGTTGTCAACGTATAGGTAAGGAGGCCCCTCCTCAAGGGAACTGGAGTTCACTTGGGTTAACATTCCATCTTTTTGGTTTACGGCGTAGCTAACAAGTTTTTTTGCACTACGGAGGGCAACAAATAGATGCGCACTGTGCGGACTTTGGGCGACAGCTCCTGGCTCTGCTTCTAATTCTATATTTGGTTGAGGGTCAAGGACACCGGTGGTTACATCCATTATGAAGTGCGAGAAAAACGCGCTGGCAGCATTTGATATATAAACGTGGTAAGACATTAGGTTTCCTTGGTTATGTTTATCGAGACCCGAAGGACACCAATATGTGTTTTTTTGGCCTGATTCGAAAGGCTAAATTATATTGGCATATTTTAATAGAGAATGTTTGATGTTGGCTTGATTATTATGAATAAAGAAAGCAATTATAGTTAAATGGGGATTCTGTCTGTTCCGCAAGGTGAGTTTTCCCTAAAGCGTTACCCAAGTTTTAAGAGAGATTCATTGCGGGCATGGGACGCGGCTGACGAATATATGCTTCAATATATTTCCGACGAGAATATAATTGAGGGAGGGAATCGCCTATTAGTGATGAATGATTCCTCAGGTGCATTAGCCTTGGCTCTGGCTGATTTTAAACCACAATTGTTGAGCGACTCGCTACTTTCACAGATAGCAACAAAAGAGAATTTGCGAAATAATGCGATTGCAGTAGACCAAGTAGATTTTCTGCAAACGCTACAATGCCCTCAAGGTGACATAAAGGTTTTGCTCTTCAAGGTTCCTAAGACGCTGTCTTTGCTTGAGGATGAGCTTTATAGAATACGGCCCTATCTGTCTCCTGATGCACGTATTATTGGGGCGGGTATGACACGTGACATTCATACTTCTACGCTCGAAGTATGTGAACGTGTCCTTGGAAATACACAGACGTCTCGTGCCAAAAAGAAAGCGCGTTTAATTTTTTGTGAATTGGGTGAATCCCTTGGAAATGAGCAGAGCCCCTACCCAACGGTGTATAGATTAGAAGGGACCAACTGGGCATTAGTTAACCACGCGAATGTGTTCTCGCGTACCCGATTGGATAACGCTTCAAGGCTGTTGATAGATTATATAGACTGTAGTGAGAAACCTCGAAGTATAGCAGATCTAGGTTGTGGCAATGGTGTGTTAGGCCTGGTTGCTGCAGTACGAAACCCAATTGCAGAAATTTTATTTTTTGATGAATCATTTATGGCACTAGCTTCAGTGGCGGAAAATATAGAACGAATAATACCTGAACAATCGACGTGTCTTATCGGGGCAGACGGTTTGAGTGAATGGTCGTCAAACTCTCTTGACTTAGTAATTTGTAATCCGCCGTTTCATAGACAAAAGTCCATAGATAAGACAGTTCCTTGGCGGCTTTTTAATCAAGCACATCAAGCATTGCGGTCGGGTGGAGAGTTACTCATCGTTGGTCATGTTTCTTTACGTCACGACCTGAAATTGAGACAGATTTTTGGTAACTGTAGTCAGCTGGGGTTACGCGGAAAATTCTGCGTTTTACGTTCAGAGAAGTAAAATTCAATAAACTCGGATTACTGTGCCTCTCTCGTTTAATAGTCTCGATTCGACTGAGTCTCGTGTCTGAGGACTTGTTGGCCAGATACTTGGGTCAACGTAAGACAAACGCAATAAAAGTCTGGATAGTTGTCCTACATATTCTTTTAGCTCTCGCACGTTGATTTTATCAACTGTATCCGCATTTTCATGATGATAGTTGGAATCAGAATTTCGGCCATGGAAGCGCCAACGCCATAGGTGAGATGCGTCGATTCCTTGACGAAGAAACGGGAAATGATCAGAGGTGCTATCTAACTGTGACATAACATGACATTTAAGTCCATCACCCATCAAATCTAGTTGCGATTGAATCAATGCACGTAGGTGAGGAAATGCAAGAACGATTCCTTTTATATATCCAGTGGATAGTTCATCGAGGTTGATTACCAAGCGCGTTTGATCTTTCTGACTACAGTGTTGTTGGGCGTATGCGGCTGCACCGGCCAAGCGCTGTTCCTCAGCACTAAATGTGGCGAAGCGGATAGTGCACCCTGGCGATATTCCCAATTCGTTTCGTAATGTGGCTAACACTCGGGCCGTTTCTAAGACGGCGATAGTACCCGAGGCATTATCATTACCTCCTGACGAGTTAAAAACCGTGTCGTGGTGACCTCCAAGAATAAGTTGTGTTTCTGGCCATTGGTTTCCCTTGAGGTGGGCATCTACATTTTGAGTATTCGCATCGTAAAAGGTTGAGTCAACCTCAATCGTTAACATCTTTCCGGCACTTTTCATTAGTAGCGATCCGTGTTCGCGGGATGTTGTAACGCAAGGGACAGGTGCTTCAGCACGCTCCGGTATACGCCAGTCACCTGCACTGCGATATTCCATGCGCCTACCGTTTTTAGGATCAATGCAGACAATGGCAACAGCACCTAACTGCGCAAGTTTGAATAAGCGATCTGAAAGAGGAACCGGCTGAGAGAAAGGCTCATAGTCGACATACATTATAGTAACAGCACCGTGTATGTGATCCCTTTGATCGTCTAGGGTGTCTTCTGTACCATATCCTACATTCACTACCGGCGCGGTAAGCCGACAAGAGGGGCATCGATTAAAAGGGAGTAAATCGATTGCTAAATCGATTTCAACTAACTTGGCAAGGGCATGGGTATAAGACCAAGTTGGCAAGTTGAAACTTTCCAAGAGAGGATTATCTAACCCATCTTTTACAAATTGTTCACGGATGAATGTTGCTGCGGCAAACTCACTCTCATTTGTCGCCCAGCGGGGGCCGTTCTGCTCGATTAGATTCTCTGCATGTTATTTAATCAGTGATTTTGTCCAAGCTTCTCCAAAAACGAAGCGATCGATTGTGTTCCAGTCCAGTCCCATCTGAGGCCTTTAATTATAGAGGTGGAAAAATAATTATGTTAGATATTATATCGAAATTTGAACTAATACAAAAAAGAGCATATCATTTCGTCATATTTCTTGAAGAAAGGTTACCATGCCCACAATTGAGCAAAGACAGGCTTATGAAGAGCAAGGTTTTTTTATTGTTGATGATTTGGTGGATGCTGATACGTTAATTCAGTTGCGTGAAGCGGCCCGACGGGTTAAGGAGAAAGTACGTATCGGTCAAGTGGATCTTTTCACACATTGGGCTGATAAGAATGCCAGAGAGCCATGGGCCATTAGAGGCTTACTTGCACCTGAATTTGATGAACCTTCCTTTGCTCGGCATTTACTTTCTCAGAATATCATGGATTATGTTCATTTTTTTATTGGTTATGAATTAGCATTAGGTGCGATTTTAATTTTTACCAACCCTCTCCATTCTGATTGGGGGTTTGGCTGGCATCGAGATCTTGGGGGTCAAGAGCGAGATGGAACCGAAGCACAAGAATTGGAAATACTCAATAAACCTCAAACGGGTTTGCGATGGCATTTGGCTTTGGTGGATGATGCCTGCCTTCAAATTGTTCCAGGTAGCCAAAAACGCTATCGAACGGAGCACGAAAGAAGCTGCTTACTTGAAACAAGAAACGAAGATATACCCGGACAGTATACAATTGAATTAAAAGCAGGCGAAGCCGTGTTTTGGAACGGGAATAGTATTCATCGAGGTATTTACAAAAAGGACAGTGAGCGACTTACTATTTCTGCTTCTTGGAGCAAATACATTCAAGATCTTCCGCTCTCTAAAGTTGATAGCAGGCTCGAATGGAGGCTGAATTCTGAAGTTAGGGCAAACCTGCCTCTTGAGCTTCTTCCATATTATGATCGTTGGCATAAATTGCAGTTGCCGAATAGCTAATACGATTTAGCCGGGATACCATATTTTTCTTGGATCATCTTGGTCTCGTTGATAGTCCCATGCCGCCTCAATCATCCCAGGTAGATCAAATTTTGGACGCCAATTAAGCAGAAACTTAGCCTTTGTATTGTCTAGCCAAGTGCTATGAAATTCGGTGGCGATTTCTACGTTAGGTAGCCCCCTAGTTTCTTCTAGGTAGTTCGCTATTTTTCTATAATCTACGGGTTCGTCCATACATACATTGAAAAGTTGTTGATGGGCTGCCGGGTGATCAAGTGAAAGCATTATTGCTTCTGCAAGGTCTTCTACATGGACAAAGTTTCGTTTTATGGGTTTTCCATCCGCGTCGGTCATAACAGGCACAGTGCCATTCTTTTTGTATTTCTTCGCTGTTTCTAAATCAACCAGCTCGCACCAGCGAGGCCCTCCGAAAACATCCTCACCAAACGATAAAGAATATTTGAAATCGTCTTTTTCCATGATCCATGGTGCTCGTAGACAACATCCATTGAGATCGTATTGCGCATAGTATTGCTCAAGCATTACCTCTTCAAGGACTTTAGAAAGAGCGTAGCAACCTTTATACGGACTGTGTTTCTGGGTTTCTGTGACGGGTATCGGATGGGGGTAGACAAAGTGACCTATTCCGGCGTCGCCGCCAATTAAGACAAATTGAGTAAAAGTGGGCGATGTTCTACAAGATTCTAAAAGCCAAAACAACCCGCGTACGGTAACATCCATGACCTCACTAGGTGTTTCTTTGCAAGTAGCTAAATGTACTACATGAGTTACCTCCTTCATTGCATCGGTAACCGCATCCAATTGGGAAATTGATCCGCGTACTACTTCGATACGATCACTTTCCTCTATCATTCGGTTGTGACACAGGGCACGTATTTTAGCCTCTTGCCAGTCAGGATCGTTCAGGAAACGTTGAATGAAATTTTGGCCAACTTTACCTGTTGCGCCGGTGACTAGAACAACCTTGTTTCCTGCGCTCACTAGGACATTCCTTTCAACTTAAGGGCAATGCTACCTTCATTCTGCTCATTGAATTTTGGGTTCACGTCTTTTTGGATGAAAAATTGGGAGGTGTCGTATACGAAGTTGTATAGTCCATCTCGGCCACACCCATTTTCAAGTGCAGCGTGATTTATTTTTTCATGATGTTCATCTCTGTATCCGGGCCAAATTATTCCCTGTTGACAGTAGGACACGTCGATAAAGTACCTTGGACCGTTACCCGGCTTTGGACGACGCCCGTGCCAAACTGCAGAATGCACAATTACGGCGGTTCCTGGCGGTACGTCATCAATTGTTAGTGATCCAGGAAGATCTCCTGTTCCCAGTAGTGCGAGGCTTCCGCGTTCAATTATCGTATTTTGGGAACGGGGAAGGACTAGTAGGTCGCCGACTTCACCGTTGAGCCCATCGAGGTAGTAAAACACATGTACCATGATGTGAGAGCGATTCGTTTGAGGAACCTGTTCGTAATCTTGATG
Organism: Candidatus Latescibacterota bacterium; assembly: GCA_036343635.1. GTDB lineage: Bacteria > Latescibacterota > UBA2968 > UBA8231 > UBA8231. The sequence continues at coordinate 6,045 of JAYYVF010000006.1, forward strand.
CCAATGAACGCCGTCGTTGCCTGCATCTTGTCTGACGGCGTGTATATGGTGCATTGCGAATCGGGGTCCCATAAGTTGATCAAGCATTTTCATTAGTGGGGGATGGGAAGTGAGTAAGCCAAGATCTTGATACTCAACCAAATATTTTTCATAGCTTTCCGGGTTCTTACGGTCGGCCATAAGTTCGTCGACATTTTTCTTGAGTTCCTCGGTGAATTCAGTATCAAGAAACCCCGGGAGCATTACATAGCCTTCAGTGTGAAAGAAATCTTGATCTTCGGGCGTTAGCTGTGACTGTGTTTTTGACATCTTGTAACCGTCTCTCCTATCATTAAATTTTTTTGGTAAGAGCTTATAAGTTTCTCATCTGGAGTGCCATGGAAACTTAAACGATGTTGGATTTACATAACGTTGCATTTCAATTTCTAAGGTAGCTCCTGATCCTGGAGCTAAATGAACGCCGAACGAATTCTCTTCAATAGGTTGTTCATTACCCTCTATTTGCACGGTGGAAAAAGAATGCTCGCCGTAAGCTCCTGACTGAACAATTAGATCTTTTGCATTTACTGGATCTGTATTTACTAATTGCAGTTTCATAGAATCTGCCTTGAGTTCTTCAACTAATGCCCCGACCCCTTCGGGGATTCCCGGTCGCTGTTTGTTTGGATCAAAGTAGCGAACTCGGCTATGTAAAGGACATCCATGACGGGGTGTTAGGCCTCCTGTCATTTGTTGAAGTAATGTTCCAGGCGTTGCTGGGTTGAATGGATTTGGATTGTCCGAAAGCCGAGTGTCTGGTGTAGTCGGGTCCGTTCTTACTTTTTCCATCTGTAATCTAACACGAGAAAAATCGGCCTGAAGGGCTGATTCAGGGTAATTTGTATCGTTTCCTTGTAAAAAGCCGATCCAACCCTTATTTGTATCTAATCTTTGAAGGTCGTCGTTGTTCATCGACCAGTAATACAATTCCAAAGCACCTTGGCTATAGGGATGGGGGCGGTATTCGTACCAGCCATCATCGCCATACATGTGAGGGTACATTTGCTGGCCATTAATTTCTTTAGCGTTGCGGTTTATCGTGTCGATCATTTCCCGCCATACATCAACATACTTTTGGTCTCCGCTCAGAAGGAGAGCATTACCAAATCCGGATAGTCCCAAATGGTGGGTGTTGCGGCTAGACATGGCTCCGGTTTGTGGTACTTCCACAGTAAAACTCCACCCATAGCACCCTCCATACCACTTACCGTCGCAAGCTCCTCCAATAGTTCCGTCTAAACCTATGTTCGTTGGTATAATTCCGTCATTTTCTATTGTTCGCTGTCGCCAGGCGTCTACATATTCGAGTACCCAGTTCCTGTAGGAGTGTTCGCCGGTTAATGCGAAGGCATTAAGTCCAAGAGAAGTCGATACTAAATTTTGTGGATGGTCACCAATTACGTCGGTATAGTCCTTAAAGTGTGCGAGCATTTCCTCGAAGTTACGCTCTCCATGTAATGGGATGAAACGTTCCTGTACTTCGTCTAAGGGATCTCCTGCCCAATCAAGGGCGGTGGCTTTGCGCAACATTGGGCCACGGCTACCGTTGAACAGGCTACGGATGATTTTATGCTCAGTGTCGTAATTTGGTGCTTGGGGATCGTTGCCCATATAGAAGCCGGCAAAACGTCGTACTCGACTTTCAAAATTTTTTTCGCGCGGATTCATAAGCCCGTGAAGGTTAAATGTGGTTAAACCTTCTCCATTATGTACCCAATCAAACATTACAGGAAACTCTCGATAGTACATTCCGTCACGGGCAAAAGGGACGTCCGTGGTTTTTGCTTCTGTATATTGTTTTAGATGTCCTTCCCAGGCAAGGTAACACATGTCGCGGAGATCGTTGTGTCCGCCCAGAAGATATAGTACGGGCCAATGCACAAGATTTTCTATCGCGTCATCGGGTCCGTCGTTGCCTCCCCATCGTGGGATACATTCTAAATAGCCACGGTCGTCGAAATACTTTTCGAAAAAAGATCTGCACGCGTTGGTCTGAGCTCTTAGTAATTCCCATTGCAAAATAGCCCAAGAAGGGGGGGGGACTGGAGTGTCTATCTCTATGTGGGGAGGTGTTGAGTTTGGCATCAAGGTCCTCAAAGGGTTAAAGGGTTGCGCTGAAGAATAACTGTTTTCTGGGTCCAACAAAAGTAGGAATCAGTAGGCTCTGGTCGAGTCAGGTCTTGGTAGGTAAATTGGATATCGCACATTAGTAATAAATGGGGAGAAGATGTCAGACAAGAGTTTAAATCAAGCGGTAGATTGTTTTGAAGTTGATTCCGATAAAGGACTCTATCAAA
>JAYYVF010000007.1:0-23169 GCA_036343635.1 Candidatus Latescibacterota bacterium
AAGGGCCAATCTTAGCCAAAGTTAGAGCAGCATTTCGACGAACTCTCTCGTCCTCATCAGTTAGCACACCAACTAAAGCGTTCACAGTCGTCTCATCTACAACACCGATGTAGCCTAAAGCTTCAGCGGCGTTGCGCCGAACCCACGTATTATTGTCTACTAATAGTTTATTCAACTGATCCGTAGCAGCGACAGCTTTACAGCCAATATCGCCTAAAATATCAGCAGCAACGGCCCTGATTCTCCAGTCTTCGTGAGACAATTCATGAACAAGTTGATCCACTGCGTCCCCGCCTATCCTCGCTAAAGCATGCGCAGCGCTTAATTCTGCGGGATTACTCCCCTGCGGGTCTGCTGGCGAACTCCCAAGCGTATTTTCGTCTAAATTTTGAGCCTGATTTCGCAATTCAACAATTAACGGCTCCACGGCCTCTTCCCCCATACATCCAAGTTCGTAAATCGCTTTAAGTCGGTCATGCTCCTCATCCGAACCTAAACGGTCTACGGTATTACTAAGCCTTTCGTTATAAACCGACTTCGGATTTGATTCACCCCGTAACCAATGCCATATATCTTCTGAACCCAATTCGGAGTCTTCTTTTCCCTCAATCAACCAATCTTCTTCCCGGTTATCCCAACTCGGAGCCATAGGTTCAGACATTCTCAAAAATTGAAATTTGAGCATTAAACGATTTTTATCACTTGTATTTGCCGTAGCTCTGTGCCATACATCAAAATTTACAATGGCGACCGTGCCAGCTGGACCACATAACTTGTATTCTTCTTCAATCGATTGATCTGGTTCACTACTAGAGATACTATTAAAAAAATGTCGCCCAGGCATTATTCCTGTTGGCCCCATATCTGCTGTCACTTCTTGAGGATAGTAAAATGCCATTACCCACCGAAAACGATGATGGCGTACATTTTGATCAAAAATATAATCATCTTTATGCCAATTTTGTCCCTTGCTACCAGGTCGATTTAAATGACAATACCTATGTGGATGCATCGTATAATCAGGTCCCAGAAGACTAGTCAACGCACCGCGGACAGGCTCATTAGAAAATACCTTTGACACCTGCGGAATCCTAGGCAAAATATTGTTTCCCGGATTACCTTCTTTCTCCAATACGTGCGTCAATTTACCGCTGATCTCCTGATGAAATCCAGGCTCGTGATCAGTCTGAATTAACACATAACCCTTGAGAAGAAACTCCTGTATAGCTTTGTCATCTAATAGATAATCTTTAGAAATCTTGTCATTAAACATCATTTCCCCCTATATACTCAACCTACGCGGATTTTAAACTGTTTTTCAAAAAAACCTCTTTAACAGTCAATAATTCTATTTCTATTCTATTCACACAGTACCATCGCCAATGGAACAAAAAGTTTAAGGGGATATATTTGAATAATCACTTCACGAGACCTCAACCACAATGTCTCCGACAACTGAATTTACATCATTCAATTTCGCAAGATAGTGATCATCGCTTTTCCCGAGCATTAACGAAACAATCTGATATAATCTTGAATGAACAGAATTCACTATGGTGTTTTCAATTTTGCACAAAGAAATTTTTCGATTTAAGAATGCCTTTTCCAATCTAATAAAGTCAAAATTTTCATTAAAATTTTCAAACACAATCACAACATCAAAATCCGAAGGCAAAACCTCCGCAATACCAAGTAAAACCACTTCCTCAAAACCTTCAACATCGATTTTGATAATACCTTTCTTAAGATCTTTACGCCGTAAATTTGAAAATATTTCTAAAAACGTATCCTTGGTCGATTTCACCTGAACTACACTATTCACATAATTATCTGAATCCAAGCCATCAAAATTATCTTTAGAAGCTAATATCGCTTCTGAATACGCATTATCATCAGAGCGAATAAAAGCCCCTCCCCAATTATGTTTAGGTATACAAAGTTCGAAATTTCCTTCGGCCTCACCTAATGCAAATTCGTTTATTATAAATTTTTCACTTGGCAATGATATAGCCAAATTTGTCCTAAGAATATTTGCACATAAAGGATTAGGCTCGAAACAAATTACTTTCTGAAAAGCACTTCCATTTTGGCATGAAGAAAGTCCGATATTTGCTCCAATATCTATGAAGTAATCCGAAAAGTTTTTCTCTGAAAAAAACTCTATCAGATTAGTTAAAGGTTTTTCGTGCACACCTTCAAATAACGGCGCAAAAGAGAAAATATCCCCTTTGCGCAAAAAGACTTTCAAACCCTTTGACGTCATCCTTTTAAATATGATTTTTTTAATCCGGCGACCCAAAAAACCAAAAACATTTCTAGATGTTAACAATCTCATAAAACGACCATTCTATTATTTAAACAATGATCAATTGACAAATCTTTAATGCAGGAACCTTTAAATTAAGTGTACTCTTGTTTCAGCTTTATTCCCAATCATGGATCCATTGAGGTTCCACATGCCACTTCCCACAGAAAACCATCTGGATCTGAGAAATAGCCCGAATAACCACCCCATTTGGCAATTTGTCCGGGCTTGATAATCTTTGCACCCGCTTTTTTCGCAAAATCGAGGACCTCATCGACTTGCGATCGATAGGAAACATTATAAGCAAGCGTAAAGCCTCGAAAACTTGAACGGTTTTCCTGAACTGTTGCATCAGAAGCTAATTCATCGTGAGGATATAAAGACAAGAAAAATCCATTCATTTTGATGAAAATAATGTACTTGGAACTGTCTTGGGTTGCTTCCCAACCAAGCCCCTCAAGATAGAATCTGGCAGACCTTTTTAAATCTAAAACACCTAGAGTAATTAAAGTAAGCCTCTGTTCCATTGAACTGCCTCTATATCAGAATTATTCCCACTCAACAGTACCAGGCGGTTTATGCGTCACATCATACAATACTGCTTCTACGCCATCTAATTCCATTAACCCATCACAAACTTCATCCAAAAAGGCTGACGGTAAACGACTAAAACGAGCCGTCATGAAGTCATCCGTAGAAATCGGTCGCAACACTATAGTTTCTTTTGAACCATCCGAAGACAAAGGAACTAAAACCGTGGGCATCTGCGTAACATCCCCCATCAGTCCATAATTCCGAAGAGCTTCCATAACCAGATCATCAGCTTCACGCAACAAATCGAGCCGATCCCTTGTAAGGTATGCTTCTCTCAAATTAAGATTAGATCTTTCGAGTGGCCTCAATGAGCAGATCACCCGATTTATCTCATTAAAAGTGTTGGTTAATGACGTGGACAAGGCTTCAAGTTTATCCCAGTTAAGATCACCCGAAACCAACGCCGGATGCGCATAGGTCCTTGAATCACCCTGAACCCCTACACTCCGCAAAGGGAGAATATCCAATCCATATCCACCTTGGGAAGCAATCACTCTTGCCTTTTCTTCTACCTCTTCTAAATCAAAAGTAGACTCCGCACCATCGCTACACAGTACCCTAACACCTAAACCTGGACCAGGAAAAGGATGTCGCCAAACAAGTTGCTTTGACAACCCAAGCGTCTCACCTAGTGTTCTTGCTTCGTCTTTATAAAGTTGATCCAACGGCTCAACAACTTTTCCCTGAGCAATCAAGTTCTCAATCACTCCAACACGGTTGTGATGCGTTTTAATCAATGCGGCATTATCCGTACCGCCCGATTCAATTGTATCGGTATAAAGTGTCCCTTGTCCCAACAACCATTCGTCTGGACTGAGCTTTAAATCAGCCAAGGCACGATCACGTACCCGTATAAACTCCTCACCAATAATTCGTCGTTTTTCCTCGGGGTCAACAACTCCTTCGGTCTCCCGTAAAAACTCGGTACTAGCATCAACTACATGCAAATTATGAAAACCGGATTCCTTCATGAAACGTTCGACCATTGCCGTCTCACCTTTTCGCATGAATCCGTTATCAATATGCAAACCTAAGACTCTATCTTCGCCTAAAATTTGGTTGAGCAACATAAATGCGACCGAAGAATCTACCCCGCCGCTAACAAGGAGGAAAACATTGCGATCTCCAACTTGTAAATTAATTCTCTTCGACGTCTCTTCAACATACCGCTCCATCGTCCAATTCCGATTAACTCCACAAATAGAGATAAAATTATCAAGCATCTCTATCCCATGTTCCGAGTGAGTTACTTCGGGATGAAATTGAAATCCATAGATATTTCGTTCAGAATCACCCATCGCTGCAACTGGACAATCATCTGTAGATCCGTAAACTTTAAAACCATCAGGTATTGAAGAAACACTGTCGCGGTGGCTCATCCATACCAACTCACGTTTCTGCATGCCGACAAAAACATCTTTTTGAAACCGAACATCCAAATATGCCGCACCGAATTCACTTTTGTCTCCCGGCTCAACAGAACCACCAAATTTCTTGCATATTAGCTGATGGCCATAACACAATCCTAGTAGAGGGACATCGAGGTGTAGAAGCTCATCATTGAAAAGCGGGGCATCTTTATCATACACACTGGAGGGACCACCAGAAAAAATCACGCCATCTACATCATCAAGATCGCCCACCTCTACCAATGGCGATCGAATCTCAGCATAGACATTTAATCGGCGAATACGATTAGCAATTAAGTGAGCATATTGCCCACCAAAATCAATGACAACAATACCCACTGAAAATCCTTTGCAAGCGAATGGACAAGCGAAAAACTTTGATGCGGAATATAAAAAGTGCATCCCGCCATGACAACGGAATGCACAAAAAAATTGGTGAAGGTAAAGACTACAAGCCTCTGCGAAAAATCATTTCCCCATCTATTTGATCAATCAACGTAAGTTTATTATCAACAATTCGCACATTCACCGTCTTACTTCTTAAAGTAGGCATTTGCGCATCTGGGTCATTCGAATAAACAGCAGCAAAATCTATATGCAACAAGTTACCATCTAACTGATAAGTGCCAGAAAAACTATACACCAATGTTACAGGGAATATCGCATTACGATCAATAACACCTCCGTCTGAACCCGAATAATCCCGCAATACCACACTCCCGTCGGTCTTGAAAGTATAAACTTGATTCCCATCCGCATCATCTCGACTCCATGTTCCCATCAGAGAGTCCGGTAGGCCGGCAATATTTGTATTGTACGGATCATTTGGGTTTTTTCGATCAACTGATCCGCAAGCAAAAAGTTGTAAAAAAAGTAGCGTTATTGATAAAAAGCGTCTCATAAGATCCTCAGAAGTGGCGCTTTAATTTAAGCATTGCAATGTCATTTAATGAATCACTCAACTCCAAGGAAAAAGGTAGTCTGCTATCCTGCATCCACAAAACATCGAACAGATTATAGGCATAGATTGCACCAGCCATAAAAAGGGCTCGGTTACTAATAGTACGTCTACGATCTGCCTCCTTGAAGTAATAGTCAAAATCTGCCTTTGAAGCACCGGGGCCCAAATTATTATATTGATCGTTCCAATCGTTACTACTCATCCGATATCCTATTCCTACAACTAATGCCGTAAATTCAGCACCTAGCAACCCAAAACCTTTTCGCCTGTCGCCAAATTGGTATTGATACAAACCAGGTACGAGCATAGCCTTACTGGATTTTCCGTTAGCCATTGCCATCTTTTCAAAATGTTCGACCTCCATCAAACGTACTGTGTCTTGTATAGGAGAGATATGTTTGAGCATAGGATCCTTTGGAGCTTCGATATGAGTCAACTCTGCAAGAGCCATTTTGGGGAAGACCTGGATAACACGAAGCGCTCCAATGTTTTTAGGACTTACACTCAAAGTATCCCCGCTTAGTGGATGAGTAAGGACCTCAGGCTCAAGAATGTCAAACAGGTCACCTTCTTTAACATTATCTTGACTTCCGACATCAATGTACAACATGCGGTCCATCACCCGAATAATAAGGCCGTTTCCCATTGTACTCGCCCGGACTTCAGCTCCATTTGGAACGAATACCAAACACATAAAGAGTATAGTAAAGAGTCTGTATAATTTATTCATGTTACGACGTCTCCTCGACCACGATGTCATCATCTTCAATTTCCATGTCCTCAGTATCCAAGTCGTCATCGCTCGCTTCGACTTGTTCCGGATTTTCTTCCTGAGTTAATTCTTCGTCTTTGTCTTGGTCTTCTTTGTCACCTAAAAGATATAAATAGACGTAAGCAGCAATTGCCCCTATGCCAATCAGCAAAAACAAACCGATAAACCACCAAGAGGTGTAGAAAGCCTCATCTTCCTCGATCTCATCCAGAGAATCTAGTGACGAATCATCTAACGAAACTTCGTCAAGCAATGCCGAATCTATAGATTCAAGATCTATTTGATTAGCCTTTTCTTCTTCCAACAGTTTTCGAACAATTTCCCTAATCTGACCTGCATTCTCTTCGCTTTGAAGATCAACAACATCTCCCGCTTCTTCATCCAGTCCTGCGATTGGGATTGCGCCCATCAAGGACACCGACTCCTTTAGATCCGAGATATCATCCTTCATAGTATTTACATCAGTATTGATGCTACGAAGCTGAACACGAAATCCCTCTTCAACGCGTTCGACCCTCTTCATCATTGTTTCCAAACCACCGATTCGCTTCTGTACACTTTTGATGCTTTTCGTCAAACGAGAGACTTCACCGCGAATAACCTTGTGGGCCTGATCATTTTTTTCTTCAGTGACAATAGATCGTTCCTGATCGATCAACATGCCCTCGTCAGGCGTGACAAAACGCACAATATCACCAGGCCTCACTGCCATTATTAAACCTGGATTAACCTTCACATTAGCGGCGCGATCTGAAGTTTTAGAAATAGCACCCTGACCTAAAATCACCTCCGGAGCACCTAAATTTTCACCTGTAATAGGATGAATAATTTCTTCATTGGGAGGTCTTATCAACTCGACAGAAAGCCCAGACACTAAACCGCTTTCCATTCCAGCATCTATCGTCACCACCGAACCACGCACTTTCGTCACAAGTGCCTCACCGGCATCAACATTTTTTATTCCAACGACTATAGTCGCTATTGCAATCCAAAGTATCATAACGATCCCTCTTGGCTAATCCTTTTTACTGACAATGGTGTCACGTTGCCAGTTTAAATCATCGCGCGTTGGATGATCCACGTTGTAATGACATCCTCGACTCTCTAATCTTGAACGAGCCGAAGTGGTAATTAAACGAGCTACCGAAATCATATTTCTTGCTTCTATTACATCTATACATGTTCGGTTACACTCATAAACAGATTCTACTTTTTCAAATAACTCTGCTAAAACACCCTCTGCCCTAAGCAAACCAGAATCAGTACGTTCAATTCCGACATCTTCCCACATTATTTCTTGTGTGCTGCGCCTCAGTTCCGAGACGAAGCTCAAATCCAACGACTCTCCAGACTTAAAATAATCCTCGGATTCAGAGACATATTTTCGTTTCGGCACCTTGGCAGACTTAAAAATCCTTCGAGCAAAAACCATAGCTTCCAATAAGGAATTACTGGCCAGGCGATTCGCTCCATGTAGACCCGTCATACTGACTTCACCTGCTGCATACAAACCCGGCACAGATGTCTGACCTGAATTATCGGTCAATAAACCACCGCAGCTATAATGCGCGGCAGGTACAACAGGCAACAACTCCTTTTTAATATCGATACCCCGATCAAAGCAATATTTGTAAATATTGGGGAATCGAACTTGCAAATCGATTCCACCAAGACCCGCCGCGTCTAAATAAACGCAAGGCTCTTCCGTATCTCGCATATTCCGAACGATCGCCCTAGAAACAATATCTCGGGTCTTCAGCGGATCTATAAATTCTTCACCTGCCCTATCTATCAGTTTTGCACCGTATCCTCTTAACGCTTCGGTTATTAGGAAAGACGGCTCACCCGGATCATAAAACATAGTCGGGTGAAACTGTATAAATTCCATATTTGCCACACTTGCTCCGGCACGCCAACCCATGGCCACTCCATCTCCACTAGCCACTCTCGGGTTCGTGGTATGTAAAAAAACCTGCCCACAACCCCCTGTTGACAACAGTGTCATACCGGCAATGATCTCGATCCATTCAGTTTTTTTCGAATCGAATAATCTTGCACCGCAACACTGACCTAACGAATCTATCAATAGATCCACGGCAAAGTGCTGATCGAAAAAGGTCACCTCACGTTGGGACTCAACCATCGAAACTAGCGTCCTTACAACCTCACGACCCGTCATATCGTCTGCTCTAACAACGCGAGCAAATTCATGTCCACCCTCTCGTGCTAACGAGAGATCCCCTTGGTCATCAACCGTAAAACGCGCTCCAAGTTCCATTAGATCACGTATAACGACTTCACCTTCACCGACAACGCCCCTAACAATTTCAGAGTGGCATAATCCAGCGCCACTAGATAATGTGTCGTTCACGTGGCTATCTATGGAGTCCCTTTTTTTATCCAGGACCGCAGCGATACCACCCTGAGCGTAGAGAGTATTCGATTCTCTACGACCTCTCTTCGCAACAACAGCAACCGTACCGCGCTCTGCAGCCTTGTTAGCAAAAAAAAGGCCAGCAGCCCCACTTCCTATGATTAAGTAATCGACAAAAAATTGCATATCTTTAGTTAATTAAGAGGGTTAAGAGATTTAATTCAAATCAAAATTCAGATTTTAGTTATTAATTATAACCAGACAATAAAACAGCAAAAACACCACATAATGTGCTAAAAAGGTTGTCTTACACAATTTTACCATACACAAAAAAGAAATAGCGGAATTTGATTCCTATCAGAGGAATTATCTAATTACTAATAATTTTCGATACTGCCGTATTGGTCCGATTTCCAATTGAACATAATAGAACCCACTTGCAACATTTCTACCCATTGAATCGCAACCATCCCAATTAGCAACATAGAGCCCAGGTAAAGCAATATCATCAACAAGCCGTCGAACCAACAACCCCAAGGCATTACGAACGTCAAGTTCGACCCGGGTATATCCTTCGATAATAGGATCATTTATACCAATTTGATATTCAATCCTAGTCTCCGACAAGACAGGGTTTGGATAAGGTTGTCCAAGAGAAAATTCCAACGGTACTCTTGGATCGAAATTTAAAAATGGATCCCAAATTACCGCACCTTGCATTCGTTCACTTATTTCAGTTGCATTTCCCGAACCCCACCAGTTATTAACTGCATTAACTTCAACGTCGGATTCATTAATCACGAACAATCCATCTCCTAAAATAACGTTAAGGTCCAAACGCTCAGGAGAGACGACACCTGCAAACCTCATAGCCAAGTCACAGTCAATCCATTCGTTACGAGATATATTTAGCAACGAATTAACACTATACAAACCAAGTGTGTTTTTCGTCAGCACATTTCGCCTTAAAACAACTTCATTATTTTGTAGACCTCCTATTATGGTCTCCACGCATTCAATTCCTATTCCCCCTGATATTTTATTATCTTCAATGCGACCGTAGGCTTGTCGCCCCATTGTCAAATTTGCTCCACCGTCGCCTCCATTATCTACCAATTGAGTGTTGCTGAGTTTAATAAAACCACCCTCGCGTCTTATCCCTCCAGATTGATTGCGAGAAATTAAACCGCTCTCAACATCAACCAATCCAGGTCCAGTTATGTTTACACCATAACCTTCGTTATCATAAATTTCAATATTGGAAAACAAAACCGGTTCAACATTTTCACTCAATCTAATTCCATCTCCACTTGACAATCTTACCGCAACTTCCTTCAGTTCCACGATGCGTTCTCTTGGTTCCCCCATCTCTACGTAACCGATCTGTCTTTCACTTGCTAACCCATTTTGGGCATACTCAATTTCGGTGCGACGTATAAAGCCAGATCCTTGTTTCGAAAACAGAATGCCACTCCAATCACCGGGAATTGGGTTTATAGATGTAGAAGTAAATAAAACTGGTTGTTCACCATTTTTATTTACCACAAGATGTCCATAAACATTGATTTCAATCCGTTTTGGATCACGACCCATTCCAACTATATCTCGGCCTACTTCAACGATTGTTCCTTCCAGTAATTCCAACTGAACATCATTTTGAATCCAAATATCACCCACCAAGGTTATGTTCTCACCCCAAATTTGATCGCGAAAAATAGGGCCCGCTCTGTGTTCATCCACCGTACTTAAATCAGCACGAATCATATCGCCCTGAGTTTCCATATTTAATATTGAAATTCCACCTGGTGCACCTGGATTGGAAGCAGGCCAAAAATCACGGAAACGGATTCCATCCCATACATCTGTAGAATCACCCAAATTCCCTGCATGCTGGTCGCGATATGAAGTATCTTTTGACCAAAAATCAAGATTATCTTTACCCAAAAATGGTTTTAATTCGCGTCCCATCGGATATCCCGCTTCGGAATATGTACCATCTGCAGAAACAAGCCGTACCAGTGGCTTCCCCTCATTATTGTTATCGGACACATCAGGATTAATTAGCCAAATCAATACGCCTTCGGCAGGAAGATTCCGTTCATAATAACTATTTGCTCGTCGCCGATGAGCAACCAAATAATAACTGGTACTTCCAGGTATACGGAGCATATAAACATAACCTCCATCTCTTACATCGCGGATTTCCACACCTTTTTGGTCGCCCTCTATGACAATCAGTTGTTTGTTAGATTGACCAAGCCATCCTAATTGTGCTAAGGACCATACGCAAAATGGATTAGGCCCATCCGTCTCATTCCATCCTCGATTTCCGTGGCCCATTATCCCCCAATAACCGATACCCGCAGATTCTTGTTCCGGTTCTATATCTCCTAGAAGACCACTCGTATTGTATAAATCTGGTAATCCCAAATAATGACCAAACTCATGAGCCATACTTCCTACGGATTCTTCAAAATTCTTACCCCGCTGAATAGAGCCGCCAACACCCAAATCCGAATCATCGGCTCTGATCCGAATATTTCCACCCTCTGCGGAAGAATCGTTACTACGATAATCATTTTTCAATCCCAGTCGAGCAACACCTGTAGCCGATCCCATAATGAAACCCTCAGGTACAGAATGAGTTATAATGAAGAGGAAATCTAAATAACCGTCATCGTCACCAGAATTAGGCTGCCCATCAGGACCATCATTATCGTACAAACCCAAATCTATATCGCGATCTAGTACAGCTATAATTTCATTTACAAATCCACGATATGATCCCACTGGATCCGTATAAAAATCCCTAGGGTTACTAACACCAACCCTACTTGGCAAAACTTCTCCGTCCAAGTCAAGCTGGCCCTGAGACATTTCAGAATAAAAATGAGTCAGACTCCCACTTAGCTCGGCCCTAAATAAATCCTTTGCGAAACTAGGTGGTAATTCACCCACAAGAGCACCTTCTTCAGGGAAATGTGCAAACACCACTAAAGACTTTAGTCGACCCGACGTAACTCGCTTTTCATCAAGAAGATTAAGCCTATTTTCCTCAGCCAGGATGTCGTGTGACGCCCCCCCCAGAAAGAAGAGCCAAAATAAAGCCAAACGTAATTTCATAAGAGGAAAAACTACATCAAGAGAAGAGATCCATACCTTCATACGCCTCTGTAACTATTATATATTCCTAAAAAATGTCATTTATTAACCGAGGGCGTTGCTTTCTTGATACGGTCAAATTCTTCGTATATACCTTCAGCCAAAAATAACGCATATAAATCGGCGTCTATATGTCCACCGTCAACCATCGACTGAAGGATTCCCAAGACTTTTTTTCGTGACAACGGTTGCTCTCGATATGGACGATCATCAGCGCTTAGCGATTCAAAGATATCTGCCAGAGCTAAAATACGAGACTGCAAAGTTATTTCTTCCCCAGACAACCCAAGCGGATATCCACTGCCATCTAATTTTTCATGATGAGCGCCGGCAATCTCTGGCACCTTTTTAAGCCTGCTGGTAAAAGGTATCTGAGACAACATTCTAATACTCACTGCAGCATGATCGTTAATCTTCAAGCGTTCATCGGCAGTCAGAGTACCTCTTCGAATACATAAATGACCTAGCTCTTCGGTAGAAATACAAGGTATTTCATTACCATTTATAAAAACAGTCCGTTTTGCGATTCGACGCAACCTATCCAAATCTTCTTCCGAAACACTTTCACTCGGATGGTTTGCCCGTTCAACGAAATTCCAATCCTCATCTATTGCTGCCAATTCCCGCACACCCTCTACATCATTAATTTCACCTTTTGCTATGAGTAATTCGACACGTTGACGCATATTAACAAACCGCATCTGCAATAATTCGATACGATCAACTATTGAAGTAAGCTTTGTCGGCTTGTCAACAATCCATTCTGGAGTTGTAATCTTACCGACATCATGCATCCAAGCCGCCATATGAAGTTCACGCAACTCATCATCACTAAAATAAGAATCCGCGAAAGGACCGTCCTCAGCGCGATTAACCGCGTCGGCCGTAACCATAGTTAATTCAGCAACGCGCCGTATATGACCACCAGTATAAGGAGATCGTTCATCAATAGCAGTTGCCATTACCTGAACAAAAGAATTAAATAACGACTCCATATCGCGGATTAACCTTACGTTATTTATAGCTACAGCAGCTTGCGACGCTAATGATTCGATCAGTGTCTCGTCTTGAATTGAGAAAGAGGCATATCCTTCACCCTTCGCATTGGCATTCAACAACTGCAAAACACCAATGACAAGCCCTTCATGATCTGTCATAGGAACAACCAACATAGACTGAGTTCGATACCCCATTAAACGGTCGTAGCTTTTAGGGCCTTCCCAGTGATGAGCACTTTCATCGTAGACATCTGCAACGTTTAAAGTTTCACCAGTTAACGCAACGTAACCTGAAACACTGTCTTTATTCAATGGAACCGGTGGCAAAGAGGGCTGTTCACTAGAGCTTGTCGTGATGTTCAGACGATCATTTTGCGCAAAGGCGAACGTCAAAGCCTCTCCTTCTAGCAAATAGAGTGTACCTGCTTCAGCATGAGTAAACCGTCGTGCCTCAACAAGAATTTGCTGCAACAACTCATCTATCTCTCGATGCTTTGAGGAAAGAGCAATCCCGATGGCATTTAATCGATGCAGACGATCTTCTAGTTCATTGTCTTCATGGTCATGCATGGATTAAAAACCTATTGGATAACCCGCTGGATGGATTTTGGTCGGAACCGATCAATTAACAGTAACGAGTCAATATTACATCCCGCCACTTCATTGTCAATCTACTTTTTGTAGACACCTGATTTTCAGATAGAGCACAAAAACAGTATTCCAATTATACTAAAGCGGAGCTCGCCCAAAAATAAAACCATCAAGACCTGTTAATTGCTCGTTAACAACCATTATCTATCTTAACAGATATTTCTTTGTTTTGAATCAAACAATCAAGTCGTTATTATATAGCCGCAGGTCGAACAAAAAAGGATCTGCGTAGGAACAGATGAAATAAATGGAGAGCGAAATGAAATTTGCTACTTGTAATGAATATTTTGAAAATTGGCCTATTGAGGACGTATTTAGTTACGCCGGAGATTTGGGTTATGATGGGGTAGAGATCGCACCATTCACCATAGCAGAAAGTGTAGATGAAATTTCCTCTCATCGACGAAACGAAATTCGTTCTGCCGCAGAAAGAAGTGGTGTTGAAATCGTTGGCTTACATTGGCTCTTGGCCAGCCCTAAAGGTTTATATATTACACATCCGAGTGAACCCATTTATTCTCAAACTCGTAAATATTTCCAAAGCCTTATACAGTTTTGTGGAGACCTTGGAGGTGAGGTGATGATTATCGGATCTCCGATGCAAAGAAATGTTCAAGAAGGATGGGACGAATCAGATTGCTGGAACCGCATGCGAGCGACATTCGAAGACAGTCTCCATTTGGCTGAAAAAATGGGAGTATTTTTATGTATTGAAGCACTTAGTAAAGACCAAACAAACATTATTTCCACTTGCAACGAAGCAAGAAAGATGGTTCAACAGATTAACCATCCGCACTTTAGAACAATGGTCGATGTATGCTCTGGATCAACGGAAGATATACCAGTCCCGCAACTAATTAGAGACACTGGGAAAGACCTCTATCACGTTCACGTTAATGATGCAAATAAACGGGGGCCCGGCTTTGGAGAAACAGATTTTACAACGGTGATAAAAGCGTTGAAAGAATTGAAGTACGAACGCTATGTGTCTGTAGAAGTTTTTGATTTTTCCCCAGACCCACAGACCATCGCAGCAGGTAGTTTACATTATTTAAAAGGGATAGAATCAGGATTACCCTAAACCTTCGGAGTAGATCTTCCCAGATTTTTCTCATCACGTTTTACTATATCTGAAACGTGGCTGTCCAACTGTGCTCGTCCAGCCCTTAAACCATCACGATTTTTCCGCAACATTCCCGACAATACCTTGGCCAAACGTTCAGGGTCTTTCTTTCCCATTTCCGCCATCTGCTTGATTTCGGCAATAGACTTCTGACGAGGTGTTAGCGGCTTTGATTTGTATTTTGGCCGTTCATCAATTTGGGATTTTTTTTTGGTGAACAACCGAGTCAAAAGCGAACGTTTTTTCGGTTTACGATTTTTTCCACTCATCTTTCCTCTTAATAAAATATCTCAGGTTAATTGTATATGTCTCAAGATTCGTAACCCAAATCACATAGATTTGTATGTGATTCACGCAAAAGACATGCCACGTTTTCAGAAAACTTGAGCAAAATTTTACATCCCATCTCCGGCTGGGTATCTAACAATTCCACTAAATCTGGCTTAAAGAAACCTATCAATTTCGTAGGCTCTGCTGCATAAAATGACAATGCACTAGGCGAGGGGTCAAGAAAACCGAATTCGCCGAGCACATCTATAGGCCTTAAAATCTCTACTACTTCGCCATCACGAACAACGTTCACCGACCCTTCACTAAGAATATAGAAACCGGATTGCGGTACCCCTTCCTGAATTATACACTCATTAGTTAGATAGTGACGTAAGTGCACCGCAAGCTCAAGTAGAGCTAATTCATCTTCAGTCAATAAACTAAATACGCCAACATGACCTAAATCTCGCCTAATCGACGAATCTCCCTCTCCTTCCGTTCGAAACACATTTTCCCATTCTGGATCAGTTTTTGAAGAAATTTCATTCACGTCGGCATCCTCATTAAAATAATTTCGCAAAGATTAATAACATATTGCACTCTCGGCAAATACCCTTGACAACGCCAGATTTTTTGCGAATGTTCAGCCCACATTACAAAAGGAGGCCAATTTCATGAGTAGAGTAAAGGTAGGGATGGTTGGGTTAGGTCAACGTGGTTTGCAACACCTCAACGCACTTTGGGAACTCGCCAACGCAGAGATTGTCGCCCTGTGCGACCCAGCGACAGAGAACTTAACAGAAGAAAAAATAAAAAAATTTGTGCCAGACTACCAACAGAAGTCTGTGCGTCTCTACACCTGCTTTGATAACTTCTTAAACGAAGGTGGACTGGATGCCATTTATTTTTGCATTCCCCCATCACTTCATCAAGGAGAATTAATAGGCGCCGCCGACGCAGGCATACATTTATTTATAGAAAAACCAGTAAGTCTATTTCTAGATGAGGCACTAGAAATGCAGTCCGCAATCGAACGCAATGCAATAATTGCAACTGTGGGATTTAACCAGAGACACGACAACTGGTACATCGGAATTCGCGACTTTGTCAAAGACAAACGATTAGTTATGATGACCTTCATTGTGAATGGAACTCTTGAATCTCACTCCGTAAAGCATACCAAAACAGAATCTATTGGTGGCCCCCAAAATAGAGTGTGGGCAGCAAATAGGTCATGGTCCGGAGGAACAATTGTTGAAGCTGGCATCCATCAAACCGATCTCATGCGATTTTGGGCAGGTGATATAGAATGGGTTGAGGCTCACTATATTCACCGTGATGATATGGATATAGAGGATAGCGGTGATAATCCATACGCTTATTCTGTAACTTACGGTTTCACTTGTGGAATGATCGCTCATTTATCTATGAGCCGACTCCGTAAAACATTTTGGGGAGACTCGTATGACGATATCATTTGGGATCGAGGGCATCTTAAATTAGAGGATGGCGGTCCAGTAGCCTATTGTTACAATGGGCCTTATCCACCTTCGGGTCCAATCGAAACTGAAACTTTGCGCCATCCATTAAATATAGGACAACGTAATAACAACACCTTAGAAATTAATCGCGCATTTATTCAAGCCGTAAACAAAAACAGTGAGCATACTCTGTTCAACACTTTTTCATCAAGCATCAATAGCCATGCGGCCGTATTGGGAGCAAACGTTTCTGACGAACTCGGCGGTAAACGCGTCGTATTATCAGATCTCTTGTACAACGACTCATATTCACGTTTTCGCAAAAAAGTGTAACTTAAAACATCACAAAACGGAGTTATAATGCCAAATTATTCATTTAATCATATTCATCACGAAACTAAAGACGTAAACAAAACTGTCGAATGGTATAAAAAAGTCTTCAATGCCACAGCTGATGAACCTTTTGTACGAGGCGGGGCTAATTGGGTATTCGTGTATATAGGGAAAGTCCAAATTACAGTAACTGACAGAGATTTCAGCGATATGGAATTAGGGCGTTATCAAGGATTAGACCACTTCGCTCTGATTTCCGACAACTTTGATGCCACTTTAGCTCATCTTAATTCATATAATGTTTCTGTTTGGATGGGGCCTACGACTCTTGAAAACGGACAACGTATAATCTTCATCGATGGACCAGATCAAATAAAAATCGAAATTATGGAGAATGTCTGAATTCAAAGAAGTTCCCCATGGATTTTGGAATAGTAGATTAAATCCATCAAACCTATCGAATGCCAGACGATTCTTAGACATTTCCTGGGACGACGAAAACAAATGCCTCGTCTGGTTGGAGCTAAGCGGCGGTCGAAAAAGAATACGGTATCAACAATTGGGCCAGCCACCTCGCGAGGTGGAAACCCAACCAATTGGTGCTGGAGTGGGATATGGCGGGGGAGACATGGCTCTACATTCGGGCAATGTCTACTTCATAGATTCAGTCATAGGCAGCATCTGCCGTACCCCACTATACGAAAACGAAGTAACTACTATTACTGTTCCATATGGAAAAGTTGCTTCACCTACCCCCTCACCTAACAGTGAATATGTCGTATATGTGCAATCTGACGGTGTTACAGACAGCCTTGCCATAATTGATGCCAATGGTAATAACTCGGCACACACCATTACCGAAAGTGCAGACTTTTATATGCAGCCATGTTGGCATCCAGGTGGCACTTACTTGGCTTGGATTGAATGGGACCATCCTAATATGCCGTGGGATGGAAATAGGCTTATGATTTCGCGTGTTCACTACTCAACAAAAAAACAGATAAAATTTGATCCGCCATATATTATAGCCGGAGGAATCGAAGAATCAGTCTTCCAACCTTCATTTGATGCGGAGGGAACATCCTTAATTTTTGCTTCTGACCGATTAGGATGGAGCAATATTTGGTCATACAACCTATGTACTCATACCCCACACTGCTTGACACCCAATGAATTTGACGTAGCCTATCCAGCCTGGATACAAGGGCTTCGTTCAATAGGATGTGGACAGGATGGATACGTTTACTTTATCAGAAGTGAAGACAATGGTCGAAAAGCCTATAAAATACGTATGGATGGTACAGGTTTACAGCCAATTGAGAATTTGATTCAATATGAACATGTTGAACAACTATCAATCTCTCAATCTGGATCACATATAGCTGGTATTGTATCTTCTCCACAACAAACTCCCCGATTGGTCGTCGCTACCCAAAAAGAAATTCGTATCATTGCTCGATCAACCGATGAATCCTTGAATTCCAATTCACTAGCATACCCAAAAAATGTCTCCTGGCCCACAAAAAATGGTACAATCATTCACGGTCTATATTACCCACCCGTTAGCTCAGATTGTAAGTGTAAAGATTTACCTCCTCTAATTATTAATGTCCATAGTGGGCCTACGTCGCAAATTGAAAAGAGTTTCGAAGCAAGAGCTCAATTCTTTGCCACTCGTGGATGGGCTTTCCTTGACGTAAATTATCGTGGAAGTACAGGACACGGGCGCACATATATGAAACAATTGCGCAAAAATTGGGGGATTGTCGATGTCGAAGATGCCGTTTCTGCCCTTCACTACATGCGGGATTCAAAAAAAGTAGACCCGAATCGAATTGTGATTTGCGGTAGTAGCGCGGGCGGGTACACTGTACTCCGTGTGTTGACTATGCACCCTAGGATGTTTAAGGCCGGGTTATGTATTTACGGAATTTCAGACCTATTCTCACTGACTCAGGACACTCACAAATTTGAAGCACATTATTTGGATAAGTTGATTGGAACTCTACCTGATTCCTTAAAAAGTTATAATGAACGTTCGCCCATTTTTGGGGCAAAAGATATTGTTGATCCACTCGCTATTTTTCATGGAAGCAAAGATCCAGTTGTACCTATATCTCAAGCAAAAGAGATGGTAATCACACTGCGTAAACAAGGAACACCTCACGCCTATTACTCATACGAAAATGAAGGACATGGCTGGAAAAACCCCGAAACCATACAGTCATTTTACGAGGACATCGAAATCTTTTTGCGTCGCTATGTGCTATGATTTTCTATACTGAGTCACTGGCCAAACTTCATTGTTAACCTCATCTTTGTCTATGATTTTTGTCGATAGATATCAACAACCATAGGAAAGCAAATATGTCGACGTACGAGACGGTCATCGGAATGGAAGTGCATGTAGAACTTCAGACTCATTCTAAAATGTTCTGCTCCTGTCCTGCAGATCATTTTCATAAAGATCCAAATGCTCATACCTGTCCCGTTTGTACAGCACAACCTGGCGCTCTGCCGATAATAAACGAGCGAGCCATGCAACTCACCGCGATGACTGGTTTGGCTCTTAATTGCGAAGTCCAACCGCACAATGTATTTGCCAGAAAAAATTACGTGTACCCTGATTTACCTAAAGGTTATCAAATTTCACAATATGATTTACCGCTGTGTGAAAATGGCTATATCGACATCATAACGAGCGACGGAAAAAAGCATATCGGCATCGAACGAGTACATCTCGAAGAGGACACCGGAAAATTAATCCATTCCGGACGATCCAGCCTAGTTGATTATAACAGAGCAGGAGTGCCTCTAATGGAAATCGTTACCGACTCATCTATTAGATCTGCAGACGAAGCCTTTGCTTATTTAACGAAAATTCGGCAGGTAGTCCGATACCTGGAAGCCTCTTCTGGTGATATGGAAAAAGGAGCGATGCGTTGCGAAGCGAATATTTCGATACGACCATTTGGTAGCGAAAAATACGGTACTAAAGTGGAGGTAAAAAATCTAAATTCCTTTCGTGCTGTGCGCAATGCTATCGACTACGAAGTTAAACGCCAACAACAGGTAGTTGAGGAAGGGAATCAGGTCCGCCAAGTTACCATGGGTTGGGATGAAGAAGCTGGAGTGACTAGGGAACAACGTTCAAAAGAAACTTCGGAAGATTATCGATATTTCCCCGAACCGGACTTACTCAACATACAGTTACAAGAAGACTGGATAAACCGTTTAAAGGATGGACTCCCTGAGTTACCTACAGTTAAGGCAGATCGTTTTTCAAGTGAATATGGATTAAATACCCAAGACATTTCTGTTATCACAGAAGACCGTTCAATTTCTGATTATTTTGAGGCGGTGCTGACGTTTGATAACATAGAACCAAAACAAGCGGCTAATTGGGTACTTGGTGAGGTTTTTCGGTTATTAAATGAAGAGACTCAAGACGGCCATATCACTGTAACTCCCAAGGATCTAGCGAAAATAATCTCCCTTGTAAGTAAAGGAACAATTAATCAAAATGCAGCCCGAACCGTATTTAGTGAGATGTGGGAACACGGTGGAGATCCAGAAGATATCATCAAATCGAAAGGACTTGGTCAAATTTCAGACACAAATGAACTTGACCAAGCAGTAGCTCAGGTAATTGCTAATGAACCAGAGGCTGCAGCAAAAATACAGAACGGTAACCTCAAACCCATCCAGTTTCTTATGGGTCAGGTCATGAAGGCAACGCGCGGTAAGGCCAACCCTCGGTTAGTCCAGGAATTAATTAAACAACAGTTAGAAAAATGATATAGTTACAAAGACAATCCATTTCCTTATAAATCCACTTGTGTCTGTTTAATACGGTGATAGACGAATAATAATTCTCCTTAAAGATTATAATCTTGCTTTTTCTACTTGCCGAAGTTGACCGTACTGGCCCTACCGTATTAAACTAAGATCAAAATTGCCATAGAAACTACTTATGGCCTTTGATCATCAAGCCACCAATAGAAGAGGTCCTCGATTATGAAAATATCAGGATTGCGTTGTGCCGTCATAGGCAAACACCCCACATTACGAATAACAACGGATGAGGGGATTTCCGGCTATAGTCAAATTGAATCAAGTAAAGCGGCATATATCAAATCGCATGTTATGTTTTATGAAGACAAGATTGTGGGACATGATCCAACCGATGTCGAAAGAGTTATGCAGCAAATCCGGCGATTAGGCAGTTTTAAGCCTTGGGGCAGTGCCGTGAGTGCGATAGAAATGGCTTTATGGGATATCGCCGGAAAATCCGCAGGATTACCCGTATACAAGCTCTTAGGTGGAAAAGTTCGTGATAAGGTCCGTTGCTATAACGGAAGTGTTCGAGTCCCTATGGACGGGAAGGAACCACAACACTACGCCGAAAATATGGCCAAAATGAAAGAGTTACCTCAAAAATTCAGTATCATTAAACAAGGAGTTGCTTTCCATAGTGGAATGCCGACTGATCATTCGGACTTCTTCTACGGGGAAAACCGAGCTCATGCTCACCACCTCAACCGTGGCACACTTACACCAAAAGGTTTTAAGCATCTATTAGCATGTATCGATGCAATGTTAGAAGTCTGCGGAGACGACGTCGAATTAGCGCTAGATTGTGGTCCAGGTATGATGGTACCAGATGCCATCCGACTGGCTCAAGCTGTCGAAGGAAAGAATGTCGCTTGGCTGGAAGATATGCTCACCGGAGATTACGTTCCCTATACACTTGCACAAAATTACCGAGAAGTAACACAAAGTACTTCTACACGTATACATACAGGAGAACAAATTTTTCTTCGACAAAATTTTGTCGAACTCATCGAAAAACGCTGCCTAGACGTAGTAGGACCTGATCCATGTGATATCGGAGGAATCGCTGAACTTAAATGGGTAGCGGAATATGCGGATCTACATGATATCCTCATGGCCCCGCATGGAACGATAGATGGATTATTTGGCCTTGCGGCACTCGTACAGGTAGGTGCAACTATGCCAAATAACTATATTGCATTTGAGTATCCCACTGGAGATCCAGAATGGTGGTACGATATTGTAGAGGGATTACCCAATCCTATCGTCGTAGATAGCTATGTCGACGTGCTTGAACGTCCTGGAATCGGCATAGATTTCCGAATCGAAGCTGCAAAAAAATATTTGACCGATGGTGATAAAAATTTCTTTGATTAACTGATCCTTCAAAACCTCATAGAAATTAACAAACAGGATGATTAAACTGTGAATGATTCCCAATGGAACGCCACAGAGCCCGATATTAAAACAATAAAAAATTGTTTTGACAATCCAATCCGTGCCCTTTCTCAAGCAGAGACTCCCGCATTTGTAATTCGTAACGCCTATAATCCAAACCATTGCAGAGAATTGATAGAGCGATTCGAACTTTTTGGATTTATGAAAGATCCTCATCGCTCCGAAGCAGATAAGCGACCACGAATTGATATAGGTACAAGCTTAGGCAATCTCGGTAGCAATCCAGAACGATTTTTCAAACATGCAGAATCAACACATTTACTTTTCAGATTTCTTTTTGACGGTTTTGACAATCCCGTAAAGTGTATCTATCGAAACTTATCCGCGTTATGTCCCGGAAAAACTGTCCGTACTGCCAGTGAAAATGATGGTACAGAGTACGGTCCAGCCATCGTGCGAATACACTATGACGGGCAAAGATACAAACCACATATAGACCATGTGGTTTTGCGCGAAAGTCGTTCAGATTTTTCCGTATATAGATTCAAACATCAATTCGCGGGTGTGCTCTGTTTACAAAATGCTGATGAAAGTGGTCCCGGAGCTCAAAGCCGTTTGCACCAATGTCTGTGGACGCCAGACATACAACCACATATTGCCAACGAAACATTCTCGGATTATGCAAAGAAAAACAGAATAAAATACTGCCAGGTAGAATTAAATCCTGGCGATTTATACTTCTTCAACACCCAACTCATACACGAAGTTCCCGAAATAGTTGGCACTCAACCTAGAGTTGTGATGGCTGTTTTTATTGGATATTCACCCGAAGACCACGAAGTAGCCGTTTGGTCCTAAGCATATTTCTATAAATTGTTTCTATAAGGCAGAAGATACAAACCTTCTCAGAGATAAGAAATCATAAATAGGAAATTATGTTTACACGATTAGAAGTTGCCGCAATCTCTTTTGAGCCTACAAAATTTTGTTTAGCTAAGAATTCAAATCAATTAGAAAAGATGTTTAGAAAGGCCGCGGCAAATGGCGCACAATTAGCACTGGCCCCAGAAGGTATTCTCGAGGGATACGTCGTCATGGATATCATTGAGAAACGGGTACCGGCTGAGCAAATGCGTGAAGTAGCAATTTCATTACGCGGATCAATTATCAAACGATTTAGATTTCTCGCAAAAGAACTGAAAATGTGTTTAGCATTTGGGCTGGCCGAGACCGTTGGACAAAACATCTATAACTCCGCGATTTTTATTGATCAAACAGGTAAAATTTGCGGGAAATATCACAAAATGCAACTGGCCGAAGGGTATCACCCCTCTTGGTGGTTCAACAGGCTAGGAGTGAAAAGTCGGGCATTCCCCACCCCATTTGGCCGAAGCGGGTTCCTTATTTGTAATGACCGTTGGAATCCTGACATCGCACGAATACCAGTTCTTGATGGAGCACAATATCTATTAATACCGTCATATGGGTCACGCTCAAAAGACCA
>JAYYVF010000008.1:0-32934 GCA_036343635.1 Candidatus Latescibacterota bacterium
GCTGATGACCGTGTCGTGTGTCAGGAGGTTCAGAGGACAAAGGGGAGACTCCTGACCTTCGGTTTTCAGTCTGAGAGTATTTTTCGTGGGGAGGGACTCATTTTAGACCAGGAGAGCTGCGGCCACTTCCTTTTTCGTGGAGTTGAAATTGATTTAAAGATTCCCGGCATACATAATGCGTACAATGCCTTGGCTGCTATTTCTGTAGGTGTAGAGCTAGGGGTAAATATTCGGGATGGTGCTCAAAAATTATCGCTGTTTCAGGCGGTAGAACAGAGATCAGAAGTGATTGATGTAAGGGGTATTTCGATCATTAATGATTGCTACAATGCGAACCCTGAGTCGATGCGTGCAGCATTGGATGTTTTGCTGAATAAGGCGGGACGTCGGAAAATAGCTTTGCTGGGTGATATGCTAGAAATGGGACCGAATTCAGAGAGCTTTCATGGTGAGTTGGGGCTTCATGCTGCGGCCATGGTAGATGAATTAATTACTATTGGTTCGATGGGAAAGTATATAACTGAAGGTGCTCGGAGCGTCGGTCATTCGAATGCTTCACATTTTGAGAATGCTGACTCTGTCGTGAAGTATTTAAAGGATTCGCTTGTTACAGGAGACATAATTCTAGTGAAGGCATCTCAGGGTATGAGGCTTAACAGGGTGGTTGAAGCAATTTTGTAGGTGTTTACACATTATTTTGACACGTCTATCTCACGAGGCGATAGTTTAGGTAAAAAGATGTGACCGATCTCTTTTCTGAGTCCCCCTCAGATTAAGGAATAGGTTTCCCCGTTTGAGGCGCGGAGAAGCTCTGTTTTGACTGATATTACTCAACGTTCAGTTACGCATTTGGTACTGGTTTGCTTGGTACTTTTGGCTTTTGGAATGGTGATGATCTACAGCGCCAGTTCAGAATTGGCTAGAGCTCGTTATGATGATAGTAGTTATTTTTTAAGAAAACAGGCTATTAGGGCTGCCATAGGGTTGGTGCTAATGTTTTTGTGTTCGCGTGTGGATACTAAATTTTGGGCTAAATTCTCTAGAGTCTTCATGCTTGTTGCATTGGGGTTATTAATCCTAGTACTTTTTTTGGGGACCGGTCCAGCGACCCGGTGGCTTACACTTCCTTTCGGTATAAATTTTCAACCTTCTGAAGTAGCACGGGTAGCTTTGGTCCTCTACCTAGCTGATGTGTTGGTTCGTAAGGAAAATGATTTGTTAGAATTTAGGCGAGGACTTTTACCTCGTTTAATTGTTGTAGGATTGGTTTTAATTTTAATAGCCGCCCAGCCAGATTTGGGTACTGCAATTGCTATAGGTTGTATAGCGTTGGCGATGCTCTGTATTGGTGGTGTTCACCCATTACAACTATTGTGTGTATTGGTCGTTGGGGGGCTTGGAGTCCTATCATCTCTGTATCAATCTCCTTATCAAATGTCACGCCTAACAAGCTTTTTTGATTTTTTTGGAGATCAAAGTGGGTTGTTGGCGGGCAATTACCAAGTGAACCAATCTTTAATCGGTATGGGCAATGGTGGATTGCTAGGTGTTGGTTTAGGCAATAGTATTCAAAAATCGCAGTATTTGCCTGAACTTCACACTGATTTTGTATTTGCAATTATTGGCGAGGAACTGGGTTTTCTCGGGACTTTGGGAGTATGCACGCTGTTTATTTGGTTTACTTTTTTAGGTCTGCGTATTGCGTACAGTGCTCGCACTCACCATGGATTCTTGTTGGCATCAGGAGTGACTGTTATGGTGTCTATTTACGCGATTATCAATATCGGTGTTGTCGTGGGAGTTCTACCCACAACAGGGTTACCTCTGCCTTTTTTAAGTTATGGAGGATCTTCGCTTATACTCAACCTCATAGGGGTCGGTATTTTGCTGGGAGTTGCCCGACAGAACCTATGGGACAAACGCATGAGGAGCAGATGAATCCACTGCTTAGGAAATTAAACAATGTTCATATCGTGGGTATTGGAGGTGTGGGTATGGAGGGAATTGCCCGCTATCTTGGGTCTGTTGGTATAACGGTGCAAGGTTCCGATTCTCTGAACTCGCAGACACTAAAATTTCTTTCCGCCGATGGGTTCAAAACTTGGTCATTTCACGATCCTTCTCATATAGAACAAGTAGATCTTGTAATTTATTCGGCTGCAGTAAAAAAAGATAACCTGGAGTTGGTTGCGGCAGAAAATTTGGGTGTGGATTTGGTGAGTCGTGCTGAATTTGTTGGAGAATTAAGCCGATGGCATGAAACTATTTCTATTGCAGGTACTCATGGGAAGACAACTTCTTCAGCAATGTTAAGTGAAATTTTTTTGCAATCAGGCAGGTCCCCCAGTATGCTAGTCGGAGGTACTTCTTCCGGGCGTGCTTTAGCTAAGTATGGTCAAGAACCGTGGCTGATTCTTGAGGCCGATGAATATGCAAAGAGCTTCCTTTATTTTCACAGTGACTGGGCAATAATTACAGGAGTTGAAGCTGAACACCTTGACTGTTACGGCACGGTAAATGAACTTGAGAAAACTTTTGTCGAATTTGCTAGTCGCCTTCCCTTTTATGGTGAGGTTTTTATAGCAGGTGACGGATTAGTGAGTACGGAAATAATCAATAGAATAAAGACGAAAATACAGACTTTTGGTTTTAGCAGTAAGTGCAATTATAGAATTGTAAATTTTCATGCTGTTGCTTTGGGAAGCTCTTTCGATTTTTATCATGAAAATAGATTATTAGGTCATATAAATTTAAATGTTCCGGGTGAATACAATGCCCGAAATGCAGCAGGAGCAGCTGCGATAGCTTCTCGTATCGGCATTGTATGGGAAGATATTGCAAGCTCTTTGGGATCTTACAAATCCATGGACCGCCGTTTTGAACTTACTTCTCTTCAAGGCGATATTTTATTGGTTGATGATTATGCTCACCACCCTTCTGAAATTTCCTCTGCTCTAAGTGCGGCGCGTAACACTCGACGTCGAATAGTGGCTATTTTCCAACCGCATCTCTATTCTCGAACTAAAGAGTTTTTAGAAACATTTTCAATAGAGCTAATGAATGCCGATTATGTTGTAATTACGGAGATATATTCGGCGCGTGAAGATTTTGTTCCCGATGTTAGCGGGGCGCTGATTGTGGATGCAATGCGTAGAAAGGGATTTGACAATGTTTGTTTTGTAGAAAACCTGGAAGAGATTATCCCGCATGTTAAAACTATTGTTGATCCAGGAGATTTGGTTATAACGATGGGAGCCGGTGATATATGGAAAGTCTCAAAAGAGTTTATTGATACCATAGGAGAAACTGTTTAAAGATGGTACGGCGGACGATAGGGAAGAATGTAAGATCACGACGATTTTCTTTTGTCGAAGGAAAATCAAGGGAAAACATTGATCTCTTTAGTTGGAGGGGATTATTACGATGTTGGCCCGTAATCCCAATGTTTTCATTGATTGTTATCTGTGTTCTCTGGCGGCAGTCCGATGCGTATGTTGATCAGTACACTCTAAAAGCTATAGAGGTTGTTGGTTTGCAAATGTTAACTGGGAGGGGAATACTGGAAATTACAGATCTTGTTGTTGGAGATAATCTTGTTGATATAGATATGACTTTGGTTGCTCAACAACTAGAGGACCATCCTTGGATCAAACATGCTGTCATTCGCCGCAAGCCGCCAGACCGTCTGATAGTGGAAATAGTCGAGCGCCGACGATTAGCTTGGATTAAGATTGGAAAAACTTTTGGTATTGATTTTGATGGAGTATTGCTTCCTGAATCCATTTTACCTCGGGAAGCTGTTTCGATTGGACATCTACCCTTAATAAGGCTGGATAAGTTGGTTCCTGATTCACTTGATGTTGGTAGTAATCTTGGTAAACAAGATGATCGCGTGCGAAAGATTTTGGATTGGTGGACTAAAGCAAAAAATGCTGATCCTGAATTTTGTGCTGGGGTAATTGAAGTGGGATTACTTGAGGATGGAGCTGTTGTCTTTTGGTTGGCTGGTGATCGATTGGAGGTACGTCTACCTCATGACGGACCGAGCCAAAGGCTGATGAATTTGAAATTGATGATGCCAAAAATATATCTTGAAAATCCAGATCCTCGTTATGTTGATTTGCGTTATGACGGCCAAGTTGTCGTTGGAGGCAAGGAAGGATTGGAATCTAAATGACTGCTGAGAGTAAGTGTGTCTTAGGATTAGATTTAGGCACGACGAAAATCTGTGCTGTAATTGCCGAAATTAAGCGCGATCACCCCCTGCGTATTTTAGGATTTGCGTCCTGTCCGTCTCAGGGATTAAGGCGTGGTGTGATTATTGATGTTCAAAAGACTGTAGAGGCTATAAAAAAGTCAGTTAAACAGGCTTCATTGATGGCCGGTGTTGAGGTGAATGAGGCCTACGTTGGGATAGCTGGTGACCATGTAAACAGTATGAATAGTTCAGGTGTAGTTGCTGTTTCTGATGAAGATGGCCGAATCAGTGAATCTGATGTTGAAAGAGTTGTTCAGTCTGCAGCTGCGGTTAAAGTTCCAATTGACAGAGAGATCCTACATACTATACCTCAGGAATTTGTGATCGACGGAAGGCGTGAGATTGTGGACCCTGTTGGTATGCTTGGAGTACGTTTGGAAGCTCATGTGCACGTGGTTACGGGTGCAGTAAGTGCCGTTCAGAATATGTGCATGAGTATTGAACGCGCTGGTCTTCACGTAAAAGATATCGCATTGGAACCTTTAGCCTCTAGTTCTGCCGTTTTAGAATCTGAGGAACGTGAGATGGGTGTTTGTTTAGTTGATATTGGCGGTGGGACGACAGATATTGCAGTGTTTTCACGTGGGGGGATTAGTTACTCCGGTGTGATCGGTTTAGGTGGACACAATGTGACAAATGACATTGCTATTGGTTTGAGGGCTAGTTGGGCTGCGGCTGAAGATCTAAAATGCAAAGCCTCGACCGTAGATTTATCTCAAATTCAATCCGAAGAGCAAGTCGGAATACCGAACTTTACTGATCGTCCTGATCAAAATATCTCTCGGATTTTGCTATCCGAAATTGTCGAAGCGCGAATGGAAGAGATCTTCCTGTTAGTAAGAGAAAAATTGGGCGAAAAACGTCTTGACTTGGCTTCAGGGATTGTATTGACGGGAGGTGGTGCACTTTTAAATGGTGTAGTAAAACATGGCGAACAGATTTTGGGTCTGCCTGTTCGTTTGGGAGTGCCGAAAGGAGTTCACGGAATGGTCGAAGGAATTGAACGTCCATCTCATGCAACTGCAATTGGTTTAGCATTTTTAGCACGAGAACAGCTTGGGAACAGCAATGATTCATATTTTAGTGAGGCAGATCTTGAGGGAGCAGGATTTGAAGCTGTATTCGGTCGCATGAAAGCTTGGTTTCAAACATGGATTTAATTAAGAAAAAATAGTAGATAATCATTCAAAGGGGAGAATGGATATGAGTTTTAAAATTATTGAAAACGACCACCAAGCAAGGATCAAAGTTGTTGGGATTGGGGGCGCGGGTGGTAACGCCATAAACAGAATGATTCATTCTGGTATGCATGGTGTAGAATTCATTGCTATCAATACTGATGCACAGGTTTTGGACACATCACAGGCAGATGGAATAATATGCATCGGAGATACAGTGACCCGAGGACTTGGTGCTGGTGCAGACCCCGAGGTAGGTAGACAAGCAATTGAAGAGGACCGAGAAAAGGTTGTAGAGCGTTTGGGAGACGCTGACTTAGTGTTTATAACGGCCGGTATGGGAGGGGGAACTGGAACTGGAGCGGCTCCGGTTGTTGCAGAGATTTGTCGTGAGCAGGGTGCCCTAGCTGTGGGTATTGTCACTGAGCCATTTTCCATGGAAGGTTTTCCTAGAATGCGCAATGCCCAATCTGGTTTGAAAGAACTTCAGGAACATGTTGATACGCTCATTGCTATAAAAAATCAACGCCTTTTATCAATATGTGGAAGAGATACTACATTGGATGATGCATTCTATCAAGCAGATGAGATCCTACTGCAGGCTACTCGGGGAATTGCAGATTTAATTACTGTCCCGGGCATGATAAACCTTGATTTTAATGATGTGAAGACAATTGTTTCCGAAGGTGGTGATGCAATTATGGGCGTGGGAACTCACAAAGGCGAAGAGAGGGCTACGGAAGCCGCTAGGAAAGCTATACAAAGTCCATTACTTGAGGATGTCTCTATAAATGGGGCAAAGGGGGTTTTGGTTAATATCGCTGCCGATTCTAATTTAACTCTATTTGAGGTTAATGAGGCTATGTCCTTGATTCAAGAGGCCGCAGGTCAGGAGGCTAATATAATTTTCGGCACAGTAAAAGATGATCAGATGTTAGATGAGATAAGTGTTACTGTTATTGCGACAGGGTTTAATTTGAATGGAGATGCCGATGAGGGGGCCACATCATTTAGGCCTGAGGGTCGTGAATTGTCTGCTTCAGCTGTTGGTGTAGAAAAAATTGAAAGAGATCAATCTAGGTCGATGACTGCTCGCTCCGGATTTGATGAATTGAATAAACTGGATGAGAGTAAAAATCAAAAAGAAGATCTTAATACCCCAACATTTTTGCGACGTCAGAAGAATGGATGATTTTCGAAAAATTATTGCGCACAGTCTACATTGGAATATATTACCGATAAGTAGTTGTTTTTGTTAATATGTTTGCTCAAAATTGGGCTTTTATTGTTAAATAAGGGAGGTGTTATGGCTGAAGCGTTGGTGGGGATAATTATGGGAAGTGAATCTGATAAAGATACGATGAGCAAAGGTGCAGATGTTCTTGAACAGCTCGGAATTGATTACGAAATGGTAGTTAGCTCTGCGCACCGTAATCCAGAACGAACTGCTATTTGGGCAAAAGAATCAGAAAATAGAGGATTGCGTGTCTTGATTGCTGGTGCGGGCTTGGCTGCTGCGTTGCCTGGGGTAGTAGCTGCCCATACTCTTCTACCGGTTATAGGTGTTCCGATAGAAAGTGGTCCTTTAAATGGGCAAGATGCTCTACACTCAATTGTACAGATGCCACCTGGTGTACCCGTCGCTACAGTGGGTATAGGTAATAGCCGCAATGCGGCATTACTGGCTTCTCATATTTTGGCTTTATCCTATCCCGAAATTCGCTCTGCGATTGAACGTTATCGAGCCCAATGGGATTAATGTCGTCATAAACAAAAAAGGGGCTGAAAATGGTTGATCGAAGTCGAGTATCAAAATTACTATCGCTAATGTTACGACATAAACCGGACGAGTTTGGTCTTGAAGTTGATGCGTACGGTTATGTCCCAATTGATCAGGTGATTCAGGGGATACAGAGCCGATATCCTGATGTGACGGAAAACGAGTTGAATGATTTGGTCGGAGCGCCAAACCAGCAACGCTTCGAGATTAATGAGTTTGGTATTCGTGCCCTTTATGGACACAGTTATTTTGTAGAGATGGATGGGGACCCAATAGCTCCGGCTCCTAATCGGCTGTATATGGGAACGACTCGTGCGGTCTCTCGTGATTTCGCTACTGAGGGAATTGGGCCAGGTGATAGGTACTATGTCCATCTATCGTTAGACAAAGAGACGGCTGCCTCTCGATCTCATGAGAAGACTGGGCCACTTGTGATTGAGATCTTGTCAGACAAAGCCGCCGAACAGGGAATTAACTTTTTCTTGCGCGGCGAGGTGGTTCTCACGGACGAAATTCCTGCTGATTGTGTTGGAAAATTTGTTGGCGATAAGGGAACCGATTCTTTAGTAGATCTAGATCAGTCAGAAAACCAATCGGAAACTGGTTTTGGTAGAAAACCACGTTATGGTCGAAAATAAGCTTTATGTTGATTGTTAATCGGTTATATATATAGGGAATAACATTTAGTATGTTGATTAAGATTGCTCGAATATCTCAAGTTATAGTGGGTATAGTTTATCTGGTCGCGGGTACTATAAAAGTTTGGCATCCTGTATTGTTTTATTGGGAAGCAGTTCCTTTTACCCAATTATTAGGCTTTGATCGTGAAAGTTTTCAAGTGGTTGCTAAAGGAGCTATGCTCTTGGCGCCATTTGAGGTAGGGTTAGGTGTCGCTCTAATATTCGGATGGTATCATCGTTACGCCTTGCCTCTTGCGATTTTATTAATGGCTTTCTTTACAGGTTTGCTTGTTTATGCTTGGCATATAGGAGCTTCCGTCGATTGTGGTTGTTTTGGAGCATTGGTTGAGCGTGGTCCAGGTGAGGCTGCCATCGAAGATTCCATTTTATTAGCGATGCTAATTTTTTCCATGTGGGTTTTGCGGTCTGATAAGCAAATACCTTGGACATTTAGAAAGCAAAAACAGGCACAATTACAATTTGGAGTACTCGCTGTTGCCATTTTTATTTGCCTTTTCCGTTTTTTACCTGATAGAGAGCGTCTTGAGATCGGTGATTTAACGGCCGGAGTTCGTTTGATCGGATTAAACTTGGTAGGTGTAGACGCAAATTTGCAAGAAGGGCAGTATATAATTGAATTATTTAGTCCGATTTGCGGGCATTGTATAGATGCCGTACCTAAACTAAATACTCTTGCCCAAGATTCTCAAGTACCTCGGGTTATAGCACTGACTAACTTCAAGCAGGATTCTGATCAGTTGGTTGAATTTAGAAATAGGTTTAGTCCCTCGTTTGAGATAGCTACAATTTCTCTTACAGATTTTTACCGTTTGACGTACGCTCATGGCTATCCGCGTCTGGCTTACCTTAATGAAGGAATTGTTCAATCGGTTTGGGAGCGTGATTTTATGCCAAATGTCAGTCGTTTGCGTGAGATAATTCAAACAAAATGAACCGTTATGTTATCGGAGAAGAGTCACCGGATTACTTTTTACTTTTTCTATCTCTTACAACCAACATGGAGGTCGTAACCAATGGCTGAGCTGGCGTTGTTTGGCGGTCCTAAGGAAATTAAGGTTGATGGAAGAGATATTTTTCGATGGCCAATTGTAACCTCTGAGGATGAAAACGCTGTTCTCGAAGTATTAAGGCGCGGGGCCATGTCTGGCACTGACGTTACCCTACAATTTGAACAGGAAATTAAGGAGTATTTTGGCTCGTCCTATGCTCTTTGTCATAATACCGGTACAGCTGCGATACAAGCCGCTATGTGGGCCTGTGGATTAAAGAGAGGTGATGAAGTAATTTGTCAAAGTATGACATACTGGGGATCAGCGTTGCAGGCATTTTCTTTGGGAGCAACAGTAGTATTCGGTGAGATGGATCCCCAAACACTTACGTTGGATCCCGATGATATAGAGTCGCGGATCACGGATCGTACGAAAGCTATCATTGTTGTGCACTATAGTGCGTATCCGACCGATATGGATCCCATAATGGAGATAGCTGGTCGACACGGAGTAAAGGTAATTGAGGACGTTTCGCATGCACAAGGAGGACTTTACAAAGGCCGCTTGCTGGGAACGATTGGACATGTTGGAGCAATGTCAATAATGTCCGGGAAATCGCTTCCTGCTGGGGAAGGGGGGTTCCTTGTTACGGAGGACAAGGAGGTGTACGAAAGGGCAGTGGCATTCGGTCATTATCAGAGGATGCCCACATTAGACGATCCATGTCTAAACTCATCAAGTGGTATGCCATTAGGTGGATACAAATACCGCATGCATCAACTCTCGTCGGCCGTTGGGCGAGTACAATTGGCAAATTATTCCGGACGTATGAAAGTAATACAAAAGGCTATGAATTACTTTTGGGATAAAATGGAAGGGATCCCAGGAATTAAGGCCCATCGTCCGGCTGCTGAGTCTGGTAGCACAATGGGTGGATGGTATGCAGCTAAAGGTCTATACGTTGCTGAGGAATTGGGTGGTTTATCGGTTTCACGTTTCTGTGAGGCTCTAAATGCTGAAGGCGTTGAATACCGAATAATGCCAGGTGCGAATATTCTAATGCATCTGCATCCAGTAATGAATGAAGTAGATGTTTACGGCGACGGTCGCCCAACTCGTATTGCATTTTCGGATCGAGATGTAAGGCAGGGCTTGGGGTCATTGCCTGTCACTGAAAGTCTTCCTGAAAAATGTCTTTCAGTTCCATGGTTTAAACATTATCGTCCAGAAGTAATAGATGAATACGTAGAAGCCTTTCGAAAGGTAGCTAGTAGATTTGAGGATTTATTGTGAGTGAGATTGATAATATCCTCAGCCAAAGACTTTTTGGATACGGAATCCCCTATGAGGTCGAAATTGATTCGTCTGGGAAATTTTCTCCTGTTAAAGGGAAAGCCAATGTGCAGGCACTGGAACTTTCAAAAACTTTAGAGTCGTGGTCGCGTGAAGGAAAAAATTATTCTGTTTCGGAAGCTGAATCTTCATGGGCTTATTCAATGCCTTTCGGTCGGTGTGGTTTAGCCGGACTGCCGTTGGAACATTTGCAAGTATCTGATGCAGAAGAGATACATATTGATGTGTTGAGTGAGGCCGGCTTAGAAAGAAAATTAATATCAGAAAATGATATAATCTTAATCAAGCCCCTAACGGTCATACGCTTAAGATTAAGATCCAAGCCTGGTCGGCGAGCCATTGTCGCTTTTCAAACAGAGGATCAAACTCCATTGGCAGGAAATGCGGGACCATACTCTTTACAGGGTGTTACTCTTCCTACAGAGCCACTTGATCGGTTTGTGGCCTCACAGGAAGCATTTGAACAAACGTCATCAATGGGTTCAAAGGATCGGAATCAAGAGTTGGCAGTTTTTTTTTCGGAAATGGCGTTGAACCTAAAAGATATTTCTGAATTAGAGCTCCTTCAGGATTCAGCACGTTCAGCTGGATCTTATGATGTAGGAGACCAGAATACTTTCTTTATGCGCCAAAAGGTTTTATTGACTGAAGGGGTATTAGATCGTATTTCGAAAGGTGATCCAGAGATGTTTCGTTATCCTGGTATGTTTGGTGCCGTAGCACCACTTTTTTCCCTGCTTAAATGATCATCAACGTTTATTTCTTGTCTATAGCAAAACAACTGAAGATTAATCTATGTTGAAATATGATCAGGTCTTACTCGAACTTGAAACTGCGGTTGGTAGACAGTTGAATAGGCAAGTCATCGATTTGTCTAGGAAGGAATGTGGTGGTTTTATAGATGGAGATGGTCTTGTTGGTTCGAATAGCGTTTCCGCTATTTCGGTTATAGGATACGGATACCTATTAGAGGGAACGAGATATTACCTGGACCAAAACCTTCTTGACCGAATTCTCAAAGCAGCAGATTTTGCGCGTAGGTCACGGCGTCCTTCTGGTAATTTTGACCTTTTATCGACTAATTTTGATTCAGCACCTGATACGGCTTTCATTGTGAAATCTCTTGCTCCTGTAGTGAAACTGGCTCGTCGCAATCATTCGGATTCGGGGGCGAATGCCATATCAGAAGCTCTTGGTGAACTGATCATGGCTGGGTCGGAAGGAATGGTTGCCGGAGGATTTCACACACCTAATCATCGCTGGGTGTTGGTGGCGGCTCTTGCAATGACAAAAAAGTTGTTTCCAGATCTTAAAATTGAAGAAACCATTGAAAAATATTTGTCAGAAACCATTGATGTAAATGATGATGGTGAATATATCGAGCGTAGCACCGGGGTTTACAATGCCATCGTGAACCGATCATTAATTTTTGCCGCGGAGGCGTTGGATCGTCCCGAATTACTAGATCCAGTGCGTAAGAATCTGGATCTCAGTTACCATCTGTTGCACGGTGATGCCACAGTAGTAAACAGTATTTCATTGCGTCAAGATCGTGGTAAGCGCTCGGTGCCAAATGGCTTGGCCGACGGATACCACGCTTTGTCCCATATAGATGGAAATGGATTCTATGCTGCTGTAGCCGATTGGTTGATCGCCAAAGGAGGAAATAGCTTAGTTTGTTTGACGAATTTTGCGTTGAATCCAAAATGGCGCGAAGAAATTGTAGATCGTCAGAGTTTACCTGAAAGTTATTCGCGGTCTTATCCTGATTCTGGTCTGTGGAGGGTTCGCAGAAAAGATTTAAGTGCGACAGTAGCCTCCGGATTGACTTCACCTTTTTCTCTAGTTTGTGGGTCGTTAGAGTTAAGTGTAAAGATGTGCTCGTCTTATTTTGCAACGGGACAATTCAAGGGAGAGCAATTTCAAGGTGAACTTGGCAAAGTTAAAATGAAGCATTTGGGTCGTAATGAGATTTATACTGAGAAAGATTATCGCGGTGGGGTATATTGGCTCCCGATAGATGAAGAAGTTTCAGCAGAGAATTGGCGTGAAGTTCGCGGTCGTCGAGAGATTTATCAATTGCCAGCACTCGAAGTTGATCTCACCGTAGTTGAGGTGGAAAATGGTTTTGACCTGAAAATCGGCACGGTTGGGGGTTTAGAAGGCGTTCCTTTTCAGGTTGAATTCAATTTTACTCCTGGTGGAATTCTTGAGTCTGGAGATCTTATTGTACAAGGGCTGTCTGGTTCAACAGTATTTTTAAAAGAAGGTGTCTCTGTTTACAGATATAATGATCAGGCTATCAGTGTTGGTTCGGGGGCGATTGGGCATACCACGTGGAATATGCGTAACAGCGAAATCGACCATTCGTTGTTTAGGCTACTTATAACTGACATCACGCCGTTGCAACGTTCAATTCAAATTAGGGGCGGACGTTGGTGTCCCTTAGAGCAAGTTGTAAAACCCTTTTGATCTTGTGGCCTCTGAACTCATGTATTTCTGCTCTAAACCGAATTAGCCACTGAACCGTCCAGCCGGAGTGGTGGCAATTCCTTAAGAGGTTCAAATGTATGTTGTTCAATTAGTTTATCGTCCAATTCCACCCCAAGCCCTGGCTTTTGGGGAATAGAGATATATCCACCTTCACGTCTGTAGCATGTTTTATATACGAGATTTTTTTCTGCCTCATCTTGCTTGGTGTATTCCTGTGTTACGAAATTTGGTATACTGGCATCTAGGTGTAATGAAGCTGCTGTAATCAAGGGACCCAGGAAATTGTGGGTAACCACTGCGCAATGATAGCTCTCTGCTATTGCGGCTATTTTTTTGCAATGCGACAATCCTCCTGCAAGGCCGACATCCGGCCGAACATATTGAGGGCCTCCTTGTTCTAATAGCTCTCTGAATTCCCAAATAGAAACGAATCTTTCACCATTACCAAAAGGCATGGCCGATTTTGATGTTATATGGGCCTGAGTAGAAATACTATCAATTTGGATCGGATCTTCCAAAAAAAGCACATGAAAAGGCTTGAGAGCGTCGGCTAGCTCAAGCGCAACCATCGGAGTCAATTTTCGATGTAGTTCAATGATCAAATCAAGATCTGGTCCACCTGCCTCGCGAGCAGCTGCGGTAATGTTCACTGCTGTTTGGATTAGACGTGCCTGACCCATATCTTGATAACCACCAGGCATGGGATCAAATTTTATTGCTGTAAATCCTTCTTCTACAGCAGCCTTGGCGGCTTCATAGTTCAGTTCTGGTGTGTTCCCACCTGACAATAGGTGAAGGCGGATTTTATCTCTTACATTACCTCCTAAAAGATCCCACACAGGTACTTCAAAATGCTTTCCTTTTATATCATGAAGCGCTATGTCTATAGCAGAAACTGCACCCATTATGGCTGTTCCCCGAAAAGGGGCCATTCTGTATAGGCTCTGCCAGTGATGTTCAATTCGCAAGGGATTTTGCCCCAACAGATAGGTTTTATAAACGTCGACGATACTTTGAACGGCAGTAGGGTAACCCCAGCAGGCAGTTTGTCCTATACCGCTTATACCGTTGTCTGTATTGACTCGTACCACGTAGGCGTTGCCTATAAGGAAACTCTCGATAGATTCTATTTTCATTAGGCCCCTGCTTTGTTTAATTGGCTATCTAACTTAAAACAAGCATTTGTTTGGGCCAAATAGTTCCAGTCTTGAACCGATAAGGATGTAATGTTTTATAGTGTTGTAGGCAGGCGCTTCTGTGATGATATTTGATTAAAATTTAATACGAAAACGGGAAAAATATCATATGGCTAATTTGCGCTTTTCAGCCCCTTTTGAAAATCGCGTTGCATGCA
This sequence comes from Candidatus Latescibacterota bacterium, assembly GCA_036343635.1. Lineage (GTDB taxonomy): Bacteria > Latescibacterota > UBA2968 > UBA8231 > UBA8231. The sequence continues at coordinate 14,107 of JAYYVF010000008.1, forward strand.
TTACAGGTGGCGGTAGGGGGCTTGGTCGCGCAACCGCCATACGCCTTGCTCAAGCGGGTCGCGATGTTGTTATTTTTGACTTATTAGAGACTGAATCAAAGCAGACCGTAGAGGATATTCAAGGTCAAGGTCAAAAAGGCCTACACATAAAAGTTGACGTATCAGATTTTTCTCAGATTGAATCGGCGGTAGAACGCGTGATCGATTTGTGGGGGCGTATCGATATTCTTGTATGTTGTGCCGGTATTTTAGGTTGGGAGAAACCCTTTTTTGAGCAAACCCCAGAGCAATTTAAGCGGGTTATGTCCATAAACGTAAATGGAGTTTATTTTGCTCACCAAACTATTGTTCCTCACATGCTCGAAAGGAAATGGGGAAGATGTGTGACGATTACATCTGGCGCGAGGCGTGGTAGCCCGAATCAGGTACCATATTCGGTGTCGAAAGGGGCGGTTTTTTCTTTAGTTTCTTCTCTTGGAAATGCATGGGTTAAAGAAGGAGTATTTGTTAATGGTGTTGAACCTGGGCGGGCATTAACTGAAATGGTAATTCCTCGTTTTTCAGTCGAGCACTTGGAGGATCCCGGTAATCCAATGGGTCGGTATTCTGATCCTGAGGAGGTCGCCGAGGTAATAGAATTTTTGTGCTCAGAGCGTAACACATATACGACAGGATCTGTATGGAGTGTGAAGGGAGCAACTGGATGAAAATCAGGGCAAATGTAGCGATTAGACAGTTACCTTCATGGGCCGTTTTGGAACGCCAATTATTTGACGTAATGGAAAAGGTAGTGGATCCCTTTCTATCCAAATATACACACGAAGATGGCCGGCTGATTTGGCGGGAAGGTATGCGCGAGACTCGGGATGGAGCGGATGACTTCTATGAGAGTTTCTATAATTGGCCACTGCTCTATTTGTTGGGCGGAGAAAGTCGCCTGCTTGAATTAGGTCAAAGACAATGGGATGCAACAACAAAACTTCTTGAAGAATTGGGACATGTATCAAAAGAATATGAAATTGGTTACGACCAATTTCATCAAAGCGAAAGCTATATTTACTTCTATTTGTTATGCATGGCCGACCCCTTACACGAAAAAAACAAGGAGAGAGCTAAACGTTTTGCCGGATTCTATTTAAATGAGGATCCATCGGCAATTAATTATGACGAAGAAAAAAATATTATTTTTTGTGCTCATAATGGATCAAAAGGACCCCGCTGGTTATATGAAGAGAACGAAGAGATTTCTTATGGCTATTCAGAGGGAATGGCTGTTTACGGATTGCCCTTTGAGGACTTAGAAGGTATCACTGCAGTTGAGGATTTGAAGGATCCTGAAAATGCTTTAAAAATGGGCCGGGCAATGAAAGAGCGAATGGCAAGAGGTGATGTTGCCACTAATCTTCATGTATGCTCTCTGATTGCCAATGCTTATCTACTGACTTTGGATGAAAAATACAAAATCTGGTTACAACGATACGTTGATGGATGGATTGCCCGAGCAGAGGAGCATGATGGCTTCCTACCGGACAATGTTGGTCTTTCTGGGAAAGTAGGGGAATATACTGGTGGGAAGTGGTACGGCAGCATGTATGGATGGAGTTGGCCTCACGGTCTGTATAATATTGCGATGGCTGCAATACTGGCTGGGGTTGAATGCTATCTGTTTTCCGGTGAAAAACGTTACTTAGAATTACCGCGAAATCAATTGCGGAAAGTAGTTGCTCAGGGTAAAGTGGAAGATTTGGACGAATTAGATATGAGTCTCAAACATCATTGGATTGCTCAGTTTAGTGCTTTGGGAGAAAGCCGACGCAGCTGGGTAGTTCCCTATCGTTATAGTGATTCAGGATGGCAAGACTGGCAGCCTTTGGCCCCGATGTACCCATTGGCTTTATGGAATGTTAGCGGTGATGAGACGGATCGTGAAATGGTGGAAACAATTCGCAAGAATGAGTTATACGATTGGCGCAAGGTGTCGTCTTTTCATACCAAGGAAGATGCTGGGCATGAGCAGCCGTGGTATATGTTTATTCGGGGTGAAAATCCTGATTATCCGGAAAAGATATTACAAGCGAGTCTTGAACAGGTTTACAGAAGAATGGAACTCATCCGTAAAGACAGCACGGATCCTCGTGAAAACCACATTCATTGGTGGCAGCAACTGAATCCGGTAACTACGGAGGCTCTTATACAACTGACGCTTGGCGCACCACAATTGCTATATAACGGTGGGCTTCTCCTGGCGCCGCTAAGGTATTTCGACGCAGATCTCAAGAGACCTGGCTTGCCTAAGGATGTTGCTGCTCTTGTTACCAGCGTTGAAAAAGAAAGACTAGAAGTTCATCTTTTAAACATAGGATCTACCGAAAGTCGTTCGTTGATAATTCAAGCTGGTTCGCTTGCAGAGCATCGGTTTATCTCAGTAGAGTATACACAAGAGATTGGTGAATATCCGGGTAAAAATGATGCTTATGGTAGCCCTCAGTCGGAGGTGCAATGGATTTCAAAAGAGATTAGTGATACTCACTTAGATGTTGATTTACCTCCAGGTGTGCAGATTAATTTAAAATTGGGACTCAAACGACTTGTTAATACCCCAAGTTACCAAGGCCCATGGACGACTGGTTAATTCGGAGAATAATTTATGGAATACGTCAAGTTGGGTCGTTCGGGATTAAAGGTTTCTAGATTGTGTCTGGGGACCGCTTTCCGTGGTTACTGGCATGGTCATAATGATAAAGCAACAGCAAAGAAAACTATTTTCCGGGCTATTGAAGGTGGTATAAACTTTCTTGACTGCGCTAATTATTATTTTGGCGGTCGTTGCGAAACGCTTTTGGGTGAAGCAATCAAGGAGATAGGTAACCGCGATGATCTGGTGGTCACTACCAAAGTTTGGAGCCAAATTGGAGAGGGAATAAATGATAAAGGTCTATCTCGTTACCATATAATGCGAGAGATCGATCGTTCACTCCAGCGATTAAAATTTGATTATGTAGATTTATACCTATTGCATGCATTCGATAGCGATACTGATATTGATGAAACGCTACGAGCTTGTGATGATTTAATAAGGCAGGGAAAGGTTAGGTATGTTGGCGCATGTAATTTTACAGCAGCTCAGGTTGTGGAAGCTCTTTGGGAGGCAGATAAAGGAGGGATGGATAGATGGGCAATATTGCAGAATCAGTATAGTTTACTGCATCGTTGGGAGGTTGAACCAGAATTACTAGAATTATGCAAGCGTTTCGGAATGGGAATGATGACGTATAGTCCCTTAGCTATCGGACTGTTAACCGGGCGGTTCCGTCGCGGTCAGCCTATTCCTTCTGATAGTCCTTGGGCGAAGAATGTTGAACGTTTCGAGAGTTTTATGAGTAAAAAGACGGACTTGCTTATACGCAGAATGCAGGACATAGCAGTGGGAAAAAAAATTTCCACTGCACAGTTAGCAATCGCATGGTTGATCGCACAGGATGGTTTAACCTCACCTATTATTGGCCCTGATAGGCCCGAACATGTAGAAGAATTGCTTTCGGCTGTTAACGTCAAACTCACTGAGGATGAACGGGCAGAATTGGATTCTCTTTCTGATTGGGAACGTCATTCTAAGATTTCATAAATATACTGTTTTTCCTGAAGGACGTATTTTTTCACCCCAAAAATTTTTATGGGTAGTTTGTTTGATCTTAAATTGGCTGATTGAATCTCAGATATGTTAAATTTTTTCTTAAGATTTCAGAGTTTTTGTTTCCTTGGGTGACGAATCTATTATTGCGCGACTGGATTCCTTTTCTTCTTCTTCGGCAGAAAAGTCGTATTCATTTGCGGGAGTTCAAGGCCAGATTGTTGCCTATACCACTGAAGATGTTGTTCCCGCCCTTGAAGAAGTACAGAGTGCCATTGACAATGGATTATATGCCGTTGGATTCGTTAGCTACGAGGCTGCCAGTGGTTTAACTCCTTATTTGCGAACATTTAAAACGGCTGATGCTCCCCTCGTCTATTTTGTCTTTTTTGCAGAAAGAAAACAAATAGAGGTTGGTGCCGGTCTTCCCAAAACCTGCCAGTTTGCCGATAGTTGGGACCAAACCGTCAAGTTTGAGGATTACGAGAAAGCCCTGAAAAAAATCCGGTATTACCTCCAATCCGGTGAAACGTATCAGGTAAATTATACCTATAGGTTGCATGCTGAATTTGAAGGGGATGAGTTAGGCTTTTATGCAGGCCTTTGTCAAGCTCAAGAGTCCCTTTTTTGTGCCTACCTAGATTTTGGCCGGCATGTTGTTGTATCAGCATCTCCGGAACTTTTTTTCAGGGTTGAGGGGATGAATTTCGAGGCTCGTCCAATGAAGGGGACCTACCGCCGAGGCCGCTGGTTGCAGGAAGATGAAATGTTTAGAGAAAACCTCTTTTCTTCTGAGAAAGATCAGGCCGAAAATGTTATGATCACGGATATGATGCGTAATGATATAGGTGCTTTGGCTCAAGTTGGGAGTGTTCAAGTTCCCAGTCTATTCAAAATAGAGCGTTATCCAACAGTTTGGCAGATGACTTCGACTGTCAAGGCATCTTTGCGGTCAGGAACGAAAATCTCAGACATAATGACAGCGTTGTTTCCATGTGCATCTGTTACGGGGGCACCTAAGGTTCGGACAATGGAAGTCATTAATGAGGTAGAGAAAGATCCTCGTGGTATTTATACAGGTTGTATAGGTTATGTCGCACCTGATGGTGATGCCTGTTTCAGTGTCGCCATTCGCACGGCTCACATTGATCGAGAATCAAAAATTGTAAAGTATGGAGTGGGTAGTGGTATTACTTGGGATTCAACTTCCGACAAAGAATACAGAGAATGTGAGGTTAAAGCTCGCATATTAAATGCGGAAGGTGATAAATTTGATCTTCTTGAAACACTTCTATTAGAAGATGGCAATATCTTTCTCTTTGGACGCCACTTAGAGCGGTTGGAAATGTCTGCAAAGTATTGGGGTTTTGCCTTTGATCGATCGGCTTTAACTTCAACGGTATCTGATTATGCAGAGAAATTTTCAGGAAAACGTTGCCGCCTGCGACTTTGTTTGTCTGAGTCGGGAAAAATTTCCATTACTGGAACCCTGAGTCCTTGTTCCACGAACAATAATCTTAGTGCGGAGTTGGCTACTGAGCCGATTAACAGACAGAATCCTTTGATTTTTCATAAGACTACAAACCGTTCGGTTTATGAACATGCTAAGACTCGATGTCCAAATGTTGAAGAGGTATTGCTTTACAATGAAGCTGGAGAATTGACAGAGTTTTGTATTGGTAACTTAGTTGTCGATATTGATGGGCAATTGTTTACTCCTCCAATTCGCTGTGGTTTATTGCCTGGCACATTCAGGGAGGAAGAGATATGCAACGGTCGATTGACTGAAAGGGTTCTGACGATAGATGAAATAGATTCTATTCATAAAATTTACCTTATTAATTCAGTCCGTCGATATGTTCCTGTAGACTTAAAAGTAGGAGAGATGAATGTATAAAATCGGAAACAAAGAAATTAATCGGATAGAGCGTTTGTTTAAGAGTGGTCAAATTTTTCGCTATGGAATGGGAGGGGAATGTGATCAGTTTGAACGTCGTTGGGCAAATCAGATAGGTGTATCATATTGTAGGATGTCTCGCTCGGGCACTTCCGCTCTTTATACTGCACTTGTTGGTATGAACGTTGGGCCGGGGGATCAGGTTATAGTCCCGGCATACACCTATATGGCGACGGCATTGTCCGTTTTGGCTGTAGGCGCGATACCTGTTGTTGCCGATATTGATACTTCTTTGACATTATGCCCGAAAGATTTTGAAAAGCGTATTACCAAATATACGCGTGCTGTAATTCCTGTTCACATGGCAGGTTTGCCTTGTGACATGAAAAGGATAAAAAAAATAGCAGATAAACATAATATTTTGATATTGGAGGACGCGTGTCAGGCGGTGGGTGGAGGGTATGAAGGCAAGCCATTGGGGTCATGGGGGCATGCAGGGGCTTTTAGTTTTAATTATTACAAGAATATGACATGTGGTGAGGGCGGAGCTTTTGTTACGAATGATCAGACGATTTACGATCGTGGATCGGTAGCGGTGGATTGTTGTTCATTTTACTGGAACCCCGATGAAGAACGAGAAGATTTACAATTTGCGGGTCATAACTTTAGAGCCTCGGAGATTGAAGGGGCTATATTGAACGTTCAGGCGGGGCGCATTGGTCAACTGCTGAAAAGGATGAGATCACACAAATCTAAATTATTACAAGTAGCAATAGATTCAGGACTCAAATCTATTAAAAGCAATAGTCTTGAATTCGAATGTGGGACACATCTGGGATTGATTTTTCGTAATGAGTCTCTTGCCCGAAAGTTTGGTTTGCGTCTTGCAGATTCTAAAATTGGCAACTTTCTGCCAATGGATACGGGCAGACATGTATACACTCGATGGGAGCCTATTCTTCGTTATCAGGGTGCCCATCATCCAGCTCTTGATCCTTTTAAACTAACCGCTAATAAAAAGGCTTTGGTTGAGTATGATGTAGAGATGTGTCGTGATTCGTTAAAGATCTTGTCTAGATCAGTATTGATACCGATGCATCCAGATAATTCGGTTACCCGTATTCGTAAAATAGGTGATTTAATCGCCCGTGCTTCGAATTAGGAAATCTACATAAAATAAAATATTGATATTAGAATAGGTGATATTGAAGGAGTCGTTTTTTAAATAAAACAAGTATCAATTTTATTTTTGGCTCCTGGACTGACTAAACAGGTTAGATGTTTTGTATTCATATCAAGTTAATTCTCTATATGGCACACTCTAATTTTTATCTTGTTAAGTCTGTTTTAGGATCCCGAAAAATTTAATTATTCACGATTTATCAGCTAAAATTATGGAGGTTGGATAATGGTACAGCGTATTCTATGTGTAATAATACTTGTCCTTGTCGTAACTCTTCGCGCTGCTCGTCCAGATGAAAAAATCACGATATGGTGGGCGCAGTGGGAGCCTGCTGATGCTTTGCAGGTTTTGGGTGAAAAATTTTCTAAGGAGACCGGTATTGGCGTAGAGGTCATTCAGATTCCCTGGACTTCTTATCAGGATCAAGTTTTTCTGAATTTTGGGAATGACGCGACCGATTTTGACATTGTAATCGGTGATAGCCAGTGGATTGGTCGTGGAGCAACAAAAGGTTTATATCTTGATCTTACTGAATGGCTTCCAACCGCAGTAGACATGTCATCAGTGCACCCTCAGGCTGCCAGGTATTTATGTGAATATCCACCTGGAAGCGGATCTTTTTATGCGGCTCCATGTGAAACGGACGCGATAGGGTTTATTTACCGTCGAGACTGGTTCGAAGATCCTGCCGAAAAAAAAGCGTTTGAGACTCGCTACGGAAGGGATTTGATGCCCCCCGACACCTGGCAAGAATTTAGAGATATTGCGGAATTTTTTCACAGGCCCGAGCAAAAGCGTTACGGAACTTCTCTACTTACAGGAAGAGAATACGACTCAATCGTAATGGGTTTTCAGCCTTTCCTATGGGCTTGGGGTGGTGACTGGGGTGATCCGGAAACGTTTGAGGTTGATGGCATACTAAATTCTGTTGGTGCCGTAGAGGGTTTAAGATTTTTTATTGATTTAATGCAGTATACTACAGAAGGTGGTACAAATGCCGACTACGTATTCAATTTAGAAGCTTTTAGTAATGGTTCGACCGCCATGGTATTGGATTATTTTCCATTTTACCCTGGAATCGTGAAGCAAATGGGTGAAGTTGCTGGCTTTTTTCGCGTTCCACGTAATGGAAAGCGTCGTTTTATATCTTTAGGAGGACAAGGTTTTAGTATTTCAACGAAAACATCAGTGACCCAACAGGATTTGGCAAAGAAATTCATAGCATGGTTTCAAAAAAGGGAAATCCAGGAAGAATGGATTACGTTTCCTGGTTGCTTTACTGCAAATATTAAGCTGTTGGAGAGTAAGAAATTTAGAGAGGCATCACCTTACAATAAAACGTTTGCCGAATCTTTGGATTATTTACGTGATTTTTGGAATGTGCCGGTATATAATGAGCTATTAGCGGCCGCTGTTCAAAATATAGGTGAAGCGTTAGATGGTGTACAAGAGCCGAAGCAGGCTCTAGACGCTTTAGTAGAAGAGCATGAATTAATTCTGTTGGATGCAGGATTATTGACGACAGATTAGGACTCTTGAATTGCATCGACAAAACGGAACAAAATACAACGCACTTCAATCATACGGGTTTGTTGCGCCAGCGGTCCTGTTTTTAATCGCTATGAACGTGTTTCCCCTTTTTTATAGTATCGTTTTAAGTTTTAGTAATGCCGATCTTGTTGGAGGGGATTGGCAGTGGATTGGGACTAGGAATTATGAATTTATTTTCAAGTCTTCGAGATATTCACAGGCTTTGCGAACCACGGCGTTGTTTGTTTTTACTGCGGTAACTATTGAGATTGCTCTGGGATTTGCATTGGCTTTTTGTATTAAAGATAAATTCCGTTTCAAAGTTCTTGTTTTAACCTTGTTGCTTGTTCCTATGATGCTTCCACAATCGGTTATGGGCTTATTTTGGAAACTGATTCTTAATGGCAACTACGGAATTCTAAATCAGGTAATTTCTAATTTAGGGTTTAGTGAGCCTCAGTGGATTACAGATCCCGGTCTAAAGTTCTTTTCGATTGTACTGATTGATGTGTGGATGTGGACGCCGTTTATGATGCTTATTTCGATGGCTGCCCTTAACGCTATCCCATCCCATCTATATGAAGCTGCCGCGATTGACAGAGCTTCTTCCTGGCGTGTTTTTAGGCGAATTACTCTGCCGATGTGCGGGCCCCTTCTTGGACTCGCGGTATTACTTCGCGCCACAGATGCCTTAAAACAATTTGATATTGTCATGACGATTACCGGACCCAACGATCGGGTTACTCAGACGTTAAGTGCTTTGTTATATCAGGTGGTTTTTCGTGATGGGAAAGTCGGTCAGGGCGCTGCCTATTCGTATGTGGTATTGGTTGTGGTTATTGCTTTGGCGAGCCTGTTTATACGTTATTTGGATCAAGTGCGTAAGAATGGAGAATCTGGTTGAAGAGTGTAAAGATTTTCTTGGCACTATTGTATCTGGGTATTGCCACGACCCCGTTGATATGGATGTCCATCACTTCACTCAAAGAGCGGAAAGATATAATAAGTGTTCATTCCAAATGGATACCTGCACAAGGAGATTTTTCGGATGAGGACCCGCGTTTTAACGCAGATCTAATTGCATACTTTCAGTTGGGAAATCGTTATGAAGGCGCTAAAAATTCTTTTTATGATTACTTGATAAATAGTCTTAGTATCGGAATTTTCAGCACGATAGCTTCCGTTTGTATGGGCACGTTCGCTGCTTATGGTTTTAGTCGTTTTCCCGTTCCGGGTGCAAAAGACTGGTTATTTTTTATACTATCTACTCGTTTTTTGCCTCCCTTGGCAGTAGTTGTTCCGGTCTTGTTAATGTTTCGTCATTTTGACCTACAAAATACTCATATCGGCTTAATTTTTCTTTATACGGCGTTCAATCTTTCCCTCGCGGTTTGGTTGATGAAGGGATTCATCGACGAAATCCCTACCGAATTTGAAGAGGCTGCCTTTATAGACGGGTACAATAGGTGGCAGGTTTTTTATAAAATTGTTTTACCCAATTCAGTTTCCGGTATAGCCGTCACTGGTGTTTTTTGTTTGATCTCAGCGTGGAATGAATATGGGTTTGCAATGACTTTAAATAACCAACATGCGAGTACTGTCCCAGTTTATTTTGCGGGTCTTCAGGGACATGTTCAGGGAATGCCATGGGCACAGGTTGGTGCTGGGATGCTTGTATTTGTCATGCCTATTGTAATTTTCACGGTCTTAGTGCGTAGACACCTGCTCCGAGGAGTGACTTTTGGAACGGTAAAAAAATGAAAAGATTGGTAGATAAGGGTATCCTATATAGCATGTTTTTAGGAGTTGCCATTATGTTAAATCCATGGTGGAATCAGGGCCTAAGGTGGGGATTTTTTATTACGGCAATCTCCACAATAGGTCATATTATTTTTTCGCATTGGGAAATAAACGACTGATGAGTTTCCTGTCGCTAAATAAATTGAGTAAGACCTTCCCGGATGGAACGAAAGCGGTAAAAAACGTCGATCTTGTATGTAATGAGGGAGAATTTATAGTATTACTCGGACCCTCTGGATGCGGTAAGACAACTACCTTACGTATGGTTGCGGGTTTAGAAACTCAGACTAGTGGCCAAATTTATTTGTCAGGTGAAGATGTGAGTCGATGGGCTCCGCAGAAAAGAGATGTTGGGTTTGTTTTTCAATTTTATGCTTTATATCCCAAAATGAAAGTCCGTAAAAACATTGGCTTCCCTCTTGAATCGTACAGATTAATTCCGAGCGAATTAGATCAGCGTGTTGCAGATATTGCAAGTAGAATCGGAATTGAATCACTACTAAACAAATTGCCCCATGAACTCTCAGGAGGGGATCAACAGCGTGTTGCTTTGGCGAGAGCATTGATTCGCAATCCTAGGTTAAATTTAATGGATGAGCCATTAGGGACGTTAGATGCTGATATACGGTTGAATTTACGAAACTTGATTAGGGAAGAACAGATTAAAGAGGGAGTTACGACGCTATATGTAACTCATGATCAAGAGGAGGCAATTAGCCTAGCGGATCGCATCGTTGTTATGAATGGAGGGGAGGTTTGTCAGATAGGGTCGCCTGCAGAAATATACTCCAATCCTTTAGATTTATTTGTTGCAGATTTTGTGGGCAGTCCAGGGATGAATTTTTTTTGTGGAGAAATACGTGGTAACGAATTGCTCGGTTTGGGTAAGAAAATAAGCCTGGAACGACGCTTGCCGGAAAGTAGGGTGACCGTTGGCGTCAGACCAGAACACTTAAAATTATGCGATAATGGATTTTTGGGTGGTAAGATCATAGCTAATGAGTATCTGGGAAGTTCGAATCTTGTGCACATACAGACTGAATTTGGCAGATGGAAAGTCAGGATAGGATATTCTGAGTCTATAAGGATTGGATCTCTGACAGGAATAAACTGGAATCTCAAAAATGCACATTTTTTTGATTCTAGAAATGGTGAGCGGTTGATTTGAGTGTTGTCTTAGAAATTGATAAAATCTGCAAGAATTATGGGGCAGACAAGGCTCTTTCGAATGTGAGTTTGCAGTTAGAATCTGATGAACTATTTGTAATTTTAGGTCCTACCGGAGCGGGTAAAACGACGTTATTAAGAATAATCTCTGGATTAGAAGAATCTGATGCGGGAGATATATTCATTAATGGAGTTAACGTAAATGGCATCGCTCCTGCTCAACGAGATATAAGCTTTGCTTTTCAGAATTTTGCTTTGTATCCTGATTGGACAGTTCAGCACAACCTAGAATTTCCTTTAAGAGCTCCTGGTCGATGTATGGCTGAAACGGAAATAAGAGAACGAATTAATGAGGTTGCTAAGCTACTTCATATCGAGCGGCTCCTACAAAGACCTGCTAATAATCTTTCCGGTGGAGAAATGCAGCGTGTTGCTATTGGGCGATGTATTGTACGGAGGCCGTCTTTTTTTTTGATGGACGAACCTCTCACAAACTTAGATGCAAAGCTTCGCGAAGAACTTAGGTTAGAGTTAAAACTTTTGCAGAGTAAACTCAAGATCCCAATGCTATATGTGACCCATGATCAAACCGAAGCATTATCTATGGCTGACCGAATAGCTGTAATACACCAAGGCGAGATACTACAGATTGGAAGTCCCGAAAATGTTTACAGTCTTCCGAAATCTCCAATAGTTTCCCGTCAACTAGGACAACCACCCATAAACCTAATTTTTGTGCAGTGCTTAAATGGAGGATGGTACGTCGGAGATCAGTGTATAGTCAAAACGGTTGCATCCGCTGAGGCCAAGCACGGGCTTCTTGGAGTTCGTCCGGAACATATTATTTTGGATGGCGGCAGACACCGTGGAAAGATTGCCCGAGTTGAAGATAGTGGACCTGCGTGGATTTTGCATGTCGAATGGTTGGGGCAAATAGTACGCGCCTTGGTCGACAAGACAAAGTCATGGGATGTAGGACAGGTTGTATATCCTGATGTCGATATAGACGACTGTAATTATTGGCCTGAAGAGGGCTGAATAAAATGCGTTTAGGACACATTTCAGATTTCCATTTAAGATACCATCTTGCGGGCACTTCTACGGTTTTGAAACGTAAGAGTCGTGATATGCCGGAAAAAATCAATCTCGCAATCCAACGATTTCGTGAAGAAAAAGTTGATTGCGTGGTAGTGACAGGTGACCTAGTCGATCATCCCTTTGAGGATATGAATATTCCAGAATATTTAGAAAAGGGTGAAGCGGACTTGCTGCTAGTACGTGACCTACTTGATCAGTTGGATTGCCCAGTGTTTGTAGTTTACGGTAACCACGATCATCCATTACTCTTTCGTCGCGTTTTCTCGTTACGAGAAGAGTCCAGTATAGTTGGTGATTTTCGAATCCACTGTTTTTATGATGAAGAAGGAAGAAACAACACCCCCGAACGTGTTGGAGGCGAACTTGAACGATTTTTCGAGGCTACGTCAAATTCGGACAAATATTCGCAAATTCATATTCAGCATTATCTGCTTTACCCAGAGAGAAACGACGGGTATCCTCATACCTACTTGAATTCTACTTCGCTTATTAAATCGGCCTCTTCTTCTGGAAAAGTGACTTTGGCCCTTTCAGGCCATTTCCATCCAGGTGAAAATTTGGTTGAATATCAAGGGATTTATTTTGCTGTGGCGCCAGCATTTTGCGAGTCACCTCACCCTTTTAGGATATACGATCTTTCCCCTGCGATAATACAAACTCAACATTTGAATTTGAGTTGAGTTCTTACTTTCTGTTTGGTTGTGCGCAAGAAACCATTTCATCATATTGGAATTGGTTTATAATGGGTTTTTATTATGGTTGCCTACGAAACGAACGTGGATAATGGAACATAAAATATTTGGGAAAATAAAATCAGAGCCTCGAAAGGTACGATGGGTATGGTGCGTCTATATATTGCTTTACGCGATAGCAATCCCCTGGTATTGGCCTGTTGATTACATAGGTCCTAGGGTTCTTGGTTTTCCATTATGGGTAGCTATTACGCTATTCGCAGTATGTTTGCTGGCAATATGGACAGTCCTTGTTATTAGGTGGTTTTGGATTGTTGACGAAGAAATAGAGAACTAATGGAAGACGGAAAAATTGTATTTGGTAACGGAGCCCTATTGGCTATTGCTTTATATCTCGTGTCGATGATTGGTGTTGGGTATTACGCAAGGATTAAGCGTAAGGGAAATACAATGGCAGATTTTTACCTTGCCGGTCGCTCTCTCGGTATGGCGGTATTGTTTTTAACGTTGTACGCAACTCAGTATAGCGGTAATACTCTATTTGGTTATACGGGCAAATCCTATTTGATCGGATTCGAGTGGACCGTTTCAGTCTTATTTATGTTTTCAATTATTTTAGGGTACATGTTGTTTGCTCCGCGTCTGGTACTTTTGGCTCGACAAGAGGATTTTATAACTCCGGGAGATTACATTAGCTATCGTTTTAAAAGTAGAGCACTTACGCTGATCAGTACTCTCTTAATGATATATGCGTTGTGTAATTATGCATTGGCTCAATTAAAGGCAATGGGTGCCGCTGTTGAAGGGATCACTGATGGGGGAGTACCGTCGGCCTACGGTATTGTTTTCCTGGCTATTATAATGGTCATTTACGAGACCCTTGGAGGTATGCGGTCGGTCGCGTGGACTGATGTGCTACAAGGAGTTGTTTTGTTAGTGGGTTTTTCTATCATACTTGTACTTGTTCCGCAATTGGGAGGGGGATTTTCGGAGGTTGTAGAACGTTTGTATTTGATCGATCCTGATAAGCTAACGGTCCCGGAATGGACCGGAACAAATAAATGGTTGAGTTACGTTATATTGTTGGGGTGTGGTGCTGCTATCTATCCGCAAGCTATCCAACGGCTTTATGCCAGTCGTTCCATTAAGGTCTTGAAAAGATCTCTTTCCTGGATGGCTTTTATGCCCCTAACAACTACCCTTGTTGCTCTGGTATGTGGGGTAACAGCCATAGTTGTTTTGCCAGAGATAAAGGAAGGCAGGTCGGACCAGGTTTTGGCTAGGTTGCTTGCTTTGATTATGGCGGGATCTGAATTGGGCTACTGGTTGGTCGTCGCAGTTTTTGCTGCAGCGTTGGCGGCCTTGATGTCGACAGCTGATTCCGCGCTACTTTCTATTTCATCTATGTTTACACGAGATATTTACTTGCCGTATCTCCGACCTGACAGCTCTGAATCACACCTCACGTGGGTTGGTAAAATATTCTCCTGGATTATGGTTGCCGTGCTCGTTTATGTTGCTATTGTTACGGATAAAACGTTGGTCAGATTATTAGAGCTGAAATTTGAGGTGTTAATTCAAGTTGTACCTTCATTTTTCTTCGGACTTTATTGGAAACGTTTACAGAGCCGAACTGCTATTGTTGGTTTAGTTGCTGGGCTAGTAGTAGCTTTGGTATTGTGGTGGCAGGGATATAGTACGTTGTGGGGTTTTCATGCCGGAGTTATTGGTCTATTCGTAAATTGCAGCATATGTGTCGTTGCCACTTATTTTTTGTCTGCGAATTTTGTAAAAGCGGGAGATACAAATCGTGCGTGAAGCTTCAAAAGTTTTTTTGCAAAAGCTGTTGTCTGCACCTGGACCGTCAGGGTATGAGGGGCCTGTACGTGAGGTCTGGCAAGACGAGGTTGGCAATTATGCTGACGAAATTACAACTGATGTTCATGGAAATGCTATTGCGTCTTTACAGCGAAAAGGATTTCCCCGCGTAATGCTGGCAGGTCATATGGACGAATTGGGTTTTCAAATTATCCATATAGATGAAACGGGATATTTGTTTTTTGAAACTATCGGTGGGTTTGATCTTGGTATTGTTCCGGGCAGGAAAGTTCGCGTTCATACCAAAGATGGACCCATACTTGGTGTGTTGGGGAAAAAGCCGATACACTTGATGTCGGCCGATGAGAGAAAGAAAATTCCCGAAAAACATGATTTATGGATAGATATAGGGGTCAGTGATGGCAAAGAGGCAAAGGATATTGTATCTATAGGGGATCCTGTAACGTACGATACGAATTTTGAGATGTTGCGTAATGACATGATTGTTTCAAGAGCAACAGACAACAAGGCGGGTGCGTGGGTCGTAGCCGAGGCTATGCGTAGAGTTGCAAGCAATCGAAAGAAACCTAAAGCGGCCCTTTATTCAGTTGCTACAGTGCAGGAAGAAATTGGATTAAGGGGCGCCAAAACTAGTGCGTATGGGTTAGACCCGATGATTGGCATTGCAGTTGATGTCACCTGGGCGACCGATCATCCTGGAATAAACAAAAGAAAAACGGGAGAATGCTCCCTTGGTGGTGGCCCTGTAATTAATCGCGGGGCAAATATCAATCCGATTGTTTTTGATCGGTTGGTTGCGATTGCAAAAACCAAAAAAATACCCTATCAAATTATGGCGGAACCCGGAGGAACTGGGACTGATGCGAATGCGCTTCAGTTGACGCGGGAGGGGGTGGCGGCTGGTCTATTGAGTATCCCGCAGAGATATATGCATACTCCAGTAGAGATTATTTCGTTACGCGATATTGATCATTGTGCCCAACTTTTAGCATGGTTTGTTTTAGATCTGGATACGAATGAATCGTTTATACCTTGAGAAATAGGATATTATGAGAATATCAGCAGTCGATATTTGGACAGTAGTAGTGCCTACTATTCCCGGTCGTGTTCATAGTCCTGAAATTGTACCAGAAACTGGTTGGGACCAAGTTCCCAAACATGTGATTCGATTACGCACTGATTGTGAGCTTGTTGGGATAGGAGAAACAGGACGTGGTGAACAAATTCAATCCGTGCGTGATGGGGCTCGGTCTTTATTAGGCGTGGACCCTGAAAGGATTCCTCTTCAGGATATTTTCCAATATAATCAAGAGGGTAAATCCTTAGGGAGTGGTCCTGCCTATGAAGCGTTCGAAATGGCTATTTGTGACCTTGTCGGAAAGGCTAGGAATGTGCCGGTGCATGCTCTTTTAGGAGGAGCGGTGCGAGATCTTGTGCGCGCCGACTATTGGATGGGACAACAAACTCCGGAGGATTCCAAACACTCTGTTGAAAGAGCACTTGAAGCAGGTTTTTCTGGTATAAAAATAAAATGTCAAATTGAAGATCCGATGTATGAGCGTCTTAAAGCTATTCTTGAGGTAGCAGGTTCGGAATTCAAGGTTACAGTTGACCCGAATGAACGGTTTCGTACTGCGGAACAAACTATTGAATTAGCGAATCAATTAGACGCTTTAGGGAATGTAGAGGTTTTTGAAGATCCTATTCCAAAATCGGATGTAGAAGGATATCGCCGGATTCACGATGCGATTAACCACCCTCTCGCGCAGCATTTAGCATCGCCAACAGCAATCTTAGCAGCAATCAAGGACGATCTTGTAGATTGTTTCAATCTGGGAGGAAGTCTTTTTGGGTTTTGCCGAAACGCTGCTATTGCAGCCGCGGCTGGGATGAATTGTTGGCATGGGTCAGGGAATGATTTGGGCATTGTTGACACATCTTATATTCATGCTGCCTCCGCCGCCGCTAATTGTACCATGGCTTCTGATTTTGTAGGATCTTGGACGCGAGAGAATGATTTGATTGTTGAGCCTATTGAGTTTCGTGATGGTTATGTAACTGTGCCTCAGTTACCGGGGTTAGGCTGTGAATTAGATGAATGTTCCCTTGAAACATATACACAATCCTTCGAAACTGTTGAAAATTGAGTTTGTTTGGGTAACCCATCTATTTCCCAAGGTTAATAACGCTTTAATTTTGGCGACAACTAGCTTCATTTCGGAGATAAAAAGGTGAAAGCTTCAGTAAAGACGTGGCGAGAAAAAATCGATAACGGTCAACTCGATCGTATACTGATTGATTTATATGGTGATGAAAATTTAGCTGATTGGCAGAGTAACTATTGTACCGCTATTGATGCTTTTGTCGAAGGACACGGCGCTCATGGCGAAATCATTATTGCCCGTTGTCCCAGTCAAATGAATTTAATGGGGATGCATATAGATTATGGAGGTATGCCCTCAGTACGGTTAGCTGTTCGGGGTTCCGAAACCATCACCGTTGCTCGAGAACGTCTCGATGGACGAATACGAATCTCAAATCACTTGGAATGTGATGGCTATGCCCGAGATCAATTCAAACCCATTGAATTTGAATTAAAGGACATTATTCCAAATGAACGTGTTCACACACGCCAATTGCTAATGAATCATGCTGGTATGATTTGTGAACGGCGGCTTGAAGAAAAAGGCAGTTCACAAGAGGATGACTGGTCTGTACTTGTCCAAGGGCAATTAATTTATTTAGAGAGCTATTTCCGTCAGCACAGAGCTTTTTCTGGTATGGATGCTTCGGTTTGGAGTAATGTGTCGCCCAGTGGGGGGATGAGTTCCTCTTCTGCTTTGGTAATATCTACCGCGATTGCTGCGATGGGCGTAAATGACATTGACCCACGCGGAGATATGGATCAGGCTGATTTGGTTGATGGGATTGGTACTTCGGAATGGATAAGAGGTACGCGCGGAGGTACGGCCGATCATGGTGGGATGTTACTTGGCGAATCAGGGAAACTGGTAGGCGTAGGAGTATTTCCTGCCACTGTTACTGGCGTTGCAAGATTACCTAAAGAGTATGTCGCTTTTGTTATGGATACTGGTGTCCCAAGGATTTATGAGGATACGGTAAAAGAGGAAACGGTGATAGCCTACCCCTTAGGGACGTTTTTCGCTCGCGAGGTATTTTTTTCGCAAATCCAATCAGGGAAAATGGGAATTAATCTAAAAGATGGCTGGTATGATCGGGTTAATTTAATTCGAGACCTGAACGAAGCTAATTTGGGTGTGGATACCGAGACGATCTATCGTCTTCTGATTGATTTACCGGCGGAGACCAGTTTACATCGGTTACGAGATTGGGCTCATGAAACTGGGAAAGAGCTACTCTATGATCAAATGTATAATCGGGATGTTGAAGGAAAATTTGGCTTCATTGACCAGGAAACCCCCATATATTTGCGTCGAAGATTTGCGTTTGGTTTGGCTGAGCAGGATAGAGTTCGGTATATGCTTGAATATATGAGGGATGGATCAATGGACAAGGTTTTCGAATTGATGCGAATTTCTCATGTTGGTGACTTCGATCGCGAAGTCACCATTGAAGATCTGGAAATGCGAATCAAGTTAACAAGGGATAAGAAGGAAACGGGACGTCTTTGTTATCTGCCTGGTGGTTACGGTCGAATGACTGCTGATTATGATAAAGTTGTTCGATCTGTAAACGATTATCTTGTCGAAACAGGTGGAGCTTTTGCGGGTGCGGTACAGCGTTTAGGAGCTGGATGGGGGGGTAACTTAGGTGGGCTAGTTCATAGGGAATATGTTGAAGGACAGCAAATGGATAGTTTTGCTCAAAAGCTAAGTTCGATTGTTGGAAAGAGAGTATTCATAAGTGAAAATGTGGCTTTTCCTGGTCAAGGTGCTGACCTTTTTGAGTCGGATTAAGTAAGTAAAATGGAAAATTTATTACATGGAATGAGAGTGCTTGACCTGACTCG
>JAYYVF010000009.1:0-43185 GCA_036343635.1 Candidatus Latescibacterota bacterium
TGTACAGACTGGTCGTAAGATACCCGTGCTGTACTTACTCCATGGCCTCAGTGACGATCATACCATCTGGCAGCGACGCACCGCTATTGAACGATACGCCGAAAAATCAAACCTAATTATCGTTATGCCTGCGGTAAATCGCAGTTTTTACACAAATACTGCTAACGGAACCTTGTACTGGGATTTTATAAGCAAAGAATTACCTGACCTTTGCAAACAATTTTTCCCAATTTCTCGTAACCGCGCCGACACTTTCGTTGCCGGCCTTTCAATGGGAGGATACGGAGCCTTTAAGCTTGCACTCAGACAACCGAACCGGTTTGCCGCAGCTGTGAGTTTGTCTGGAACATTAGACATTGTAAATAGGGTAAAAGAATCTCATGGTGACCCTGCGAGAAAAAAGGAAATGGATAATATTTTTGGTCACAGGAAAGATTTGTCGGGAGGGGAAAATGATCTGTTTTTTTTACTCAAAGGGTTGTCAAACCGGATTCGCCAACCCCAATTATATCAATGGTGTGGTACAAATGACTTTCTGTATGGCGCCAATCGAAAATTCTACAACCGTGCTAAAAAACTCGGCATCGAAATAAATTACAGCCAAAGTCCAGGAGGACACACATGGGATCATTGGGACGACCAAATTTCAAAAGTAATTCGTTGGCTTCCCATTCGCAGTTAAGTCTTCATGTCCTGCAAATCAATAATTACCTTCATATTTTTATTGTCATAGAAATGTGTTTAAAACACACCTTTCGAAAAAAGACTCTATTCAATATTTATTTCTGTGATTTTGATAAAATCATGTCTGTAAATTTATATTTTCTTCGTCTTTTTCCATCAAGTTTTAAGAATGAGAAAGCATAGATGAATTCGGAATTACCACATATCGCTATTGTGCAAATGGACGTAAAACCCGGACAACCGGATACAAATATCACCCAAATGATTAATTATATTGACGAAGCACATAGTCAAGGTGCAGAAATCATAGTCTTCTCTGAATTATGTATAACCGGTTATATTTTAGGCGACATCTGGGAGATCGATTCGTATGTAGAAGATTATTCACTTTACAGCGAAGACATACGACGAGCCAGCAAAGACCTAACAATTATATTTGGCAATGTAGCAATCGACAAGACACTTTGGGGACAAGATGGCCGTTGCCGTAAATATAATGCAGTTTATGTTTGCAATAACGGTGAATATGTATTGCGTGAAGAGGTTCCAAAAGGCCTACCTCAAGGTATACATCCCAAGACCCTGCAGCCAAATTATAGATTCTTTGATGATGATCGCCACTTCTTTTCACTTCGACAATTAGCCGATTCTTGCGGACGACCCATTTCTGACTGGCTTTATCCGTATAAAATTACACAACGGGATGGAAGGCTCTTTAGGTTTGCCGTTCAATTATGTGAGGATATGTGGCCTCAAGACTATCAGTCAAATGGAGATTCGATAAACATCCTTCAAACATTTGCTGCGCGTGGTGCACAAGCAGCCTTCAATTTATCAGCGTCACCATGGACTTGGCAGAAAGACGTTAAGAGAAACAAAGTAATCCAAAATATAGTTAAATCTTCTCCTATTCCCTTTTTTTATGTTAACCAAATAGGGGCACAAAATAACGGTAAAAATATTATCGTCTTTGATGGAGAAAGTGCTATATATGATCGCCATGGACAACTGGCCTTACAAGCCCCTCCATGGACATCTGGCCTAATTCACAATAATACTAAAGATTATAAACCAAAAAAAACGAGCAAGCAGAGAGAAATTGCTTCTATATTTGATGCTTTACGTTCGGGATTAAGGCATCTGGACGATATTAGAGGCGTTGAAAACAAATTCTTAGTAGCAGCAAGTGGAGGAATCGATTCTAGTGTCGTTTTATGTTTACTCGAACAAACTTTTGGATCTGAACGCGTATTTGCAGTTAATATGCCAACGCATTTTAATTCCCAGATCACACAAAACAATAGCCAAGAACTATGCAAAAAACTTGATATCGAATTTTTAAAAGTACCCATAGAAGACCTATACCAATCTATCTCACAAAAAATCAAGACGGCTGAATTCAAAGAAAATCAAGGCAAGTACAATGGAACTGTCGACGAAAACATTCAAGCGCGAATACGTTTTTCAGATATAGTTTCTGGATTGGCAGCTAAATACGGCTTACTCTTCACCAATAATGGCAACAAAACAGAAACTGCTCTTGGATATGCAACACTATATGGAGACATAAGTGGAGCAATAGCGCCTATTGCCGATCTCTACAAGACACAAGTATTCTCTCTGGCTTCTTTCCTTAATAGCGATATATATAGTGCTGAAATTATTCCGGAAAATATTATAACCGGACAGACTGTGCCTAGTGCAGAATTATCTTTTTCTCAGGATGTAACAAAAGGATTAGGAGACCCCATTAAATATGGATACCATGACGCATTATTACGAAATCTTATTGAATACAGGAAATCGGGAACAGATATTATGCGGTGGTACCTTGACGGTAAACTATTTTCTCAATTAGGATGGCGAGACGAAGAGAAATTTTCTAACTATTTCCCTACAGCGAAATCCTGGATAGATGATTTACAGTGGGTGGAACGTCAGGTCCGAATAAATATTTTCAAACGGATACAATCTCCACCTATAATCGTTGTTAGCAAAAGAGCATTCGGGTTTGATTTGCGTGAATCACAAAATTGTCTATATAAGCCGCGTAATCATGACAGCACTATTAAAACCGTTTTAGGACTTCCTTGGCCCCACAATATTAAATAAGAAAGCGCCCGCATTAGCGGGCGCTTTCTTATTTATAAAAACTTTACAATCTATCTTCTTTTCTTAGCGGCTTTCTTTTTTGCTGGCGCTTTCTTCTTCTTTGCTGGCGCTTTCTTCGTTGCTGCTACCTTCTTTTTTGCTGGCGCTTTCTTCTTCTTTGCTGCTGCCTTCTTCTTTGCTGGCGCTTTCTTCTTCTTTGCTGGCGCCTTCTTCTTCTTTGCTGCTGCCTTCTTCTTTGCCATCTTAACTGCCTCCCTCAGGGTGACTAACTTTTGAAGAATACGATTCGCCTACAGGCTTCAATTTCGTTGAAAAATAACCAAACTATTTTTTCATAGCAAGCAGATTTATGCAACATTTTGGTAATTTATATTTTTCATTAGCGACTATTAAAATACAATCTGTGATAGATCACCGAACCAACACGTTTTTCAATCATTAAAAAAATGACGACTTAAATATATTTGTAATCAAATACTATCTAATTCGATTAATATCTATTCTTTGACTTTAAATTATTTTTTTGCAATAGATTTTAAAGTTAAACATAACATTACTTTCGCTCTTCACTCATCCTAAAACCAATAAGCAAAAACCTATAAACAGATCATTCTTTAAAAGAGGAAATTAAATGTACTTATGAAATATTACGCAGATCGTTACAAAAAAATCATCAAATTATATTCAGTAAATCTGTATTGTTATTTTCAGACATACTAAAATCCTGATTTTTAAGATCTCGCAATGTGAGTTGATTAACTATCTGGTCGACTGCAATTTGCATACGGCGCCATAACGCAGCAAGGGAACAAGTGCTACTCACGTGGTTGCAGTTTTCTGGGATTCCTGAAAAATGATCGCAAAATTCTGGGTCGAAAAGTGGGCCGCCCAACACAGAGAGGATTTCAGAAACGAAAATATGTTCCGGCTTTCTCGCTAAGACATAACCACCGTTTTGGCCACGCACACTTTCGACAAATCCTCCTTTTCGTAGAATACTCAACATCTTTGCAACATTATGACGGCTAATACCTTCTGAGTTGCTTATCTCAGGAATGGTCCGGCTAACTCCATATTTTGAGTCGACCAGACACAAGATACATCTTAATCCATACTCCTCTTGTGAGCTAAGTTTCATATCCGAAATACTTTCACAAGATTCCCAATTCAAGTTTCGCACCTTCTGACATCATATCCGTAGTCCATGCAGGTTCCCAAACGATATCTACGGAAACCGTGTCAAGATCACTTACCTCGTCCTTTATCTTCTGCTGAACTTCGGGCGGTAACGTCCCTGCCACAGGACAAGCCGGCGATGTCAAAGTCATACATATACGTGCGGAAGATTCATTAGTCATCTCGATACTATAGATTAGACCTAACTCAAAAATGTCAACAGGAATTTCCGGATCATAGCATGTTTTCAATACAGCCACGACCTGAGCTTCAATGCTACCTTCTTCAAATGATTTGGTATTCAATAATTCGGTCATTGACCACTCTCATTCTGTAGAAACAATATTTTCGTCATTGATAAGTGCTGAATTCATCGCATGCCATGCTAACGTACAACATTTTACCCGCATAGGAAATTCTCTCACTCCAGCAAATATTGCCATTTTACCCAATTTGTTTTCATCCACCGGCACGGAAACATCAGCCGTAACCATAGCGTGAAAATCAGCAAACATTTTTTCAGCTTCGTCAATCGATTTTCCCTTCAACGCCGAAGTCATCAACGAAGCTGATGCTTTTGAAATAGCGCATCCTGAGCCCTCAAAATTAATAGCCTTCAGACTTCCATCACATATCTCCAGGTGTACATGAAGATGATCTCCGCACAATGGATTATACCCCTCTCGTGATCGATTTGCGGAAGCCAACGGACCGAAATTTCTTGGGTTTTTATTATGATCTAAAATTATCTCTTGATATAGTTCCCGCAGTTCACTCATCAGTTGAATACCCGTCTAACCTTTTCTATCGATAAAGCCAGTGATTCCATTTCCATATACGAGTTGTAGAATGCTATAGACGCTCGCGCCATCGCAGGTACTTTGTAATAATCCATAAGTGGCTGTGCACAATGATGGCCCGCTCGAATGGCAATTCCCTCAGTGTCAAGAATCGTCCCAACATCGTGTGGATGAATTGATTCTAAAGCAAATGAAATCACCCCAACCTTTTCCTTAGCTTGACCAAAAATGCGTAATCCAGGAATTTCAGATAAAAGTTGTTCGCCATACTTCAGTAAATTTCTTTCGTATTGTTCGATAACATCTAAACCCAAATTTTCTACGTAATCGATCGCTGCTGCTAAGCCTATCGCACCAGCGATCGATGGAGTACCAGCTTCGAATTTAGCAGGGATACTTGCATAAGTTGTGCCTTCCTCTAAGCTAACCTTGCTTATCATCGATCCCCCAGTCTCCCAAGGTGGCATTTCTTCTAATAATTTTTTTTTACCGTAGAGGACACCAATTCCTGTTGGACCAAAAAACTTATGTCCTGAAAAAGTATAAAAATCACAATCTATCGAGGTGACATCTACTTCTAAATGAGGAACGCCTTGAGCACCATCAATTACTACGACAGCACCGACGTCATGCGCACGAGCTGTAATTTCCCTGATAGGGTTTATGGTCCCTAAGACGTTAGAAACGTGACTTACTGAAACAATTTTTGTATTCGAATTAAGAAGATTGACATAATCATCAAATACTAATTCGCCTGTAGAATTTATTGGTATAACACGCAAAACAGCTTTTTTCTCTCTACACAGAACTTGCCATGGGACAATATTTGAATGATGCTCCATATGTGAAATAATTATTTCATCGCCTTCACCTATTTGCTGACGGCCGAAACTATGGGCTATCAGATTTATAGCCTCGGTAGTTCCGCGAACAAATACTATTTCACCTGACTCAGAAGTGTTTAAAAAACGACCAACACACTCTCTGGCCTTCTCGTATGAAATTGTGGCTTTCTGGCTCAAATGATGAACACCACGGTGTATATTAGCATTTTCCGTAGTGTAATGATGATCTAGTGCATCCAAGACTACTGAAGGTTTCTGAGTAGTTGAGGCGTTGTCCAAATAGACTAAAGGTTTACTGTTGACTTTACTATTCAAAATAGGAAAGTCCTGTTGTATCTCAGTTATATCAAAACCGCCTATAGGACTACCCAATATGGATTCGTTCAAGACCATGCATCCCGTTCCAAAAACTTACTAATCAACGATTGGCTTATGTGATCATATAAGAATTCACGCAATTGTTGATTAGATATCTGATCCGTTATCTGTCTTGCAAATGCAAGAGTCAAAATCTGACAGGCACTTTTATAATTGATGCCACGTGATCGCAGATAAAATATTGCATCGTTATCCAGTTGACCAATCGTAGCACCGTGCGAACACTTAACGTCATCAGCATAAATTTCCAGTTGCGGCTTTGTCCTTATTTCTGCATCCTCGGAAAGAAGTAAGTTTTTATTTTGTTGATATGCGTCTGTTTTTTGAGCTTCCTGTCGAACCAAGACCTGCCCACGAAAAACGCCAGTGGATTTATCGAAAAGTATTCCCTTGTACAGTTCAAAACTCTTACTGTTAGCCCGTTTATGCTCAACTAACGTATGATTATCAACATGCCGATTACCATCAATTAGATAAAGTCCGTTTAAAGTCGATTCTATACCTTCGCCGTTCAAACTAGTGCAAATATGATTACGCGTCAGAAATCCTCCCAAACTGATGCAAATGGATCGAAAAACACTACTATTATCCTGTTGAACTCTTAAGCTTGAAATATGGTATGCAGAGTGATTCTCATCTTGGATACGAACATGATCAAGTTGGCTTGTCTCTTCAACGTGAATACTTACTTGCGCGTTTGTAAAATGAGACCCTTGAGCCAAACTAACGTATCTCTCGACAATAGTTGCACTTGACTGTTTACCGGACAACACTGAGATACGAGGATGTGAACAGACTTGATCCCCGAGCGCAATGAATACAAACTCTATGGGCTTTTCGATCCGACTTTTTTCGCTGATGAGAACGTTCGTGCTGTTAAAAGTCATTGCTGAATTTAATAACAAAAAGGATTTGTCGTTGTCAGATACTGTGTCACAAAATTTCGATGATATGTCGGATGAAACAGGTATATCACCACTAACCTTCAGGCCAGGATGCAAAGAGTCAAAGTCAGATAAACTTTCTTGTAAATGACCATCGACAAAGACAATTCGATGGGATTCAATTCCTACTTCCAATAGATTTTTTATGTCTCGAAATGAAGAAGGATCATCAAACGAAGGAACGAATTTTTCAGAAAAAAAAGAAGAAAGTCTTGTGTCGCGCCATTCCTCATCACGGGACCCAGGAAATCCGATGGCTGTCAGATCTTTGATAGCATTCCGTCGATAAGCTAAATCGTCGGCCGATCTCGCTAATCTATTTTCAAATTTCTGAAACAGTTCAGAATACCATTGAGTGTTATCAAGCCTCTGACTCATAAGCTAACTCCCTACCACTTCGCTTTTGACCCAATCATAGCCTTTCTCTTCTAGCTCTCGAGCAAGACTTTTATCCCCTGAACGTACTATTTTACCATCATAAAGGACGTGTATATAATCTGGCTGAATATAATCTAACAAACGTTGATAATGCGTCACTAACAAGGTTGCTTTTTTCGGCGAATGTAAAGCGTTTACACCCTTCGCGACTACACGAAGTGCATCAATATCCAAACCTGAATCTGTCTCGTCCAAAATCGAAAGCGTCGGTTGCAAAACAGCCATTTGAAGAATTTCGTGGCGCTTTTTCTCTCCTCCAGAGAAACCAGAATTTACTGGTCGCTTTAAAAGATCTTCATCTATTTCAATCAACTTCATTTTCTCACGTATTAAAGCCAAAAAATCGGCAGCATCCAACGGATCTTCACCACGAAATTTACAGACTTCATTATAACCAGAGCGCAGGAAATAGGTTGAATTCACACCAGGAATTTCAACTGGATACTGAAACGCAAGAAAAACACCTTGCCAGGCACGCTCCTCTGGAGGTTTGTCTAAAAGATTTTCTCCCATAAACGACACAGTTCCACTGGTCACTTCATAACCATCTCGACCGGCCAAAATCTGTGCCAAAGTACTCTTGCCAGAGCCATTAGGTCCCATTATAGCATGAATTTCTCCTTGCCGAACCTCCAGATTCACTCCTTTTAAAATACTGGTTCCGTCAATACTTACATTCAAATTTTCGACGCTTAACATATTCTCCCATTATTCCTTAACCAACGCTACCTTCTAAACTAATTCCTAATAATTTCTGAGCTTCAACAGCAAATTCCATCGGTAATTCAGACAACACTTCTTTACAGAAACCATTTACAATCAAGCCAACAGCATCTTCTGTCGAAAGACCTCTTTGATTACAATAAAATATTTGGTCTTCACCTATCTTTGACGTAGAGGCCTCATGCTCAATTTGGCTACTACGATTTCTAGATTCTATATAAGGAAAGGTGTGAGCCCCGCACTGATCTCCAATAAGCATGGAGTCACATTGCGTGAAATTACGTGCATTCTCAGCACCCTTCAAAATTTTCACTCCACCACGATATGTATTCTGCCCGCGCTGAGCGGATATTCCTTTCGAAATAATGGTACTACTCGTGTTCTTTCCGAGATGAATCATTTTGGTGCCTGTATCTGCTTGTTGGCACTTAGATGTAAGAGCAACAGAATAAAATTCGCCTACAGATTCATCGCCCTGCAATATGCAACTTGGATACTTCCAAGTAATCGCTGAACCAGTTTCCACTTGAGTCCAAGAAATTTTTGATCTCCGACCACGACAAGCACCACGTTTAGTTACGAAGTTGTAGATACCACCGACTCCATTTTCATCACCTGGATACCAATTTTGAACTGTCGAATATTTTATTTGTGCATCATCTAGCGCCACTAGCTCTACTACCGCAGCATGCAATTGGTTCTCGTCTCGCATCGGAGCTGTGCAACCCTCCAAGTAGCTCACGTAAGACCCTTTTTCGGCGATAATTAGTGTGCGTTCAAACTGACCAGTATTAGCCGCATTGATTCGGAAATAAGTCGAAAGTTCCATCGGGCAACGAACTCCCTCCGGAACGTAAACAAACGATCCATCCGTAAATACAGCCGAATTTAACGCTGAAAAATAGTTATCAGTAGTTGGAACAACAGACCCCAAATACTTTCGAATTAATTCAGGATGCTCTTTAACTGCTTCTGAGAATGAGCAGAAAATAATGCCCAAATCTGCCAACTTCTCTTTAAATGTTGTCGCGACAGACACGCTATCGAAAACAGCATCGACTGCAACCCCTGCCAATAATTTTTGCTCTTGTAGAGGGATACCCAATTTTTCATATGTCGCCAACAATTCAGGGTCGACCTCATCCAAACTGTCTATTTGCTTCTGTTTCGGAGCCGAATAGTATACTATGTCTTGATAATTTATATTTGGGTATTCTACGTTTGCCCAACGCTCGCTATGCTTTCTCCGAGTCGGATCCTCCATTTTTAGCCACTGCCGATAAGATTTCAACCTCCAGTCAAGCATAAATTCCGGCTCTTCTTTTTTTAACGAGATAAACCGAATAATCTCCTCATTGAGACCGGGAGGTGCAGAATCAGATTCGATATCGGTTATAAAACCCCATTCGTAATCACGATTGGCAAAGCTCTCAAGCGCCTTAGTCTCGCTAACTTTTTCCAAGCCTAAAGATGTTGACGGTGGCTCTTTCATTTACAATTAATCTCTTTTTGCGAAAACATACATGACAAAAATGTCAAGATTGTATTTTTAAAAAAAATCTCCCCCCTTCTATTGAAGTTATCCCTAACATGAAAAATGTCAACAGGAGATCAAAATCAACCGAGTTTTCTACGCTTTGCCATGTAACCGGAGAGGGCGATATCGAATGGAGTGGTTGTGACTATTTGGTTATAATCAATACCAGCCTCCGTAAAATCTCGTTGGTACGTGTCAAGTAAATCTGCCATCATCGAAGAATACTCCCGCTGCAGATATCGAGGATGGGTAGTTAACTTTTGATCTGGATCCTCTAGAGCTTCAAAACAGGTTTCTCCTTCAAATTTAAGATCAATTTCGCGCGGATCCAATATTTGGAAAACAACTATTTCATGTCCCTTGTGACGAAAGTGACGTAATCCATCAAGTACCTGCATTGGATCATCAAGCAGATCTGAAAGAACAATCACCAAGCCTCTTCTCGGCAATCGATCAGCCATATCGTGAAAGGTCGAGCCCATATTCGTATCAAGACTTGGTTCCGACATATCTATTGCCTGCAAAATTGTGGATAGATGACTCGGAGTAGATCGTGGAGGAATAAATCTGTCTATACCATCTCGAAAAAGTGCAAGACCTACAGCGTCCCTTTGGCGCAACATTAAATGGGCCAACGCCGAGGATAAAGCTGCCGCATAACAAAATTTGCTGAAAGATCCATCCCCAAAAAATGCCATTGAGCCGGACACATCTAGCAACAAATAAGCTTTGAGATTTGTCTCTTCCTCGTACCTTTTTGTATATAGTCGGTCAGACTTAGCGTAAGCTTTCCAATCAAGGTCGCGAATTGGATCCCCAGGTAAGTACGGACGGTGTTCAGAAAACTCTACAGAAAACCCATGATACGGGCTACGATGCATTCCAGTAATAAACCCTTCAACCACCAAACGAGCAATCCAATCTAAGCGTTTAAGACGCAAAATCACTTCAGGATTTAATTGCGTAGCATTGTCTATCGTCATTTAATCTCTGTCAATAAACGCAAGACCAAGTCTCTTGGAGAAATATTTTGCGCCTCTGCGTGATAATTAACAACTATTCGATGACAAAGAACTTCGGGTGCCACCTCTCTGACATCATCTTCCGCCACAGAAAATCGCCCATCCAATACAGCACGCGCTTTAGCAGCAGTAACGATATATTGAGAAGCGCGGGGACCAGCACCCCAATTGGCCATTTCACGAATATAATCAGGAGCTTCCACGTCTTTAGGACGAGAGCTACGAACTAATTGCACCACCATTTTTATCAAATGATCAGCAATAGGCATCCTAAGAGCTAAAAACTGCGCATTAATCAGTTGCTCAGCATCTAGCACTGGCTGCACGCTTTGCGTTTGACTACTCGCAGTCGAACGTGCTATCTCTTCCTCTTCTTCTCTGCCCGGATATTCCATATTTATTTGAAATAGGAAACGATCTAACTGAGCTTCCGGCAGTGGGTACGTTCCTTCTTGCTCGATAGGATTTTGAGTAGCTAATACAAAAAATGGATCACCTACTTTAAGCGTCGTAGATCCAACGGTTACTACACGTTCCTGCATCGATTGAAGTAACGCAGCTTGCGTCTTCGGAGGTGTTCGATTAATCTCATCGGCCAACAACACATTAGTGAAAATTGGACCCTTTATAAACCGGAAACCTTTACGGCCGGTATCAATATCCTCTTCCAATATTTCAGTCCCCACTATATCGGAAGGCATCAAGTCGGGCGTAAATTGGATTCGGCCAAAAGACAAGTCCAGCGTCTTAGCCAAGGTGTTCACCAAAGTCGTCTTAGCCAACCCCGGGACCCCAACAATTAAACAATGTCCGCCAGCAACTAACGAAATCAGCAACTGCTCGACTATCTTCTGTTGACCAAAAATCACTTTCCCTACTTCGCAATAAATTTCATCTCTTGCTTCGTGTATTTTTTCTACCGCTTGAACATCAGTGGCAGTCATCTAGTTCCTTTCATTTTACTCTAAATATTTTCCTAAACACGTCTCAGG
Source organism: Candidatus Latescibacterota bacterium (assembly GCA_036343635.1). Taxonomy (GTDB): domain Bacteria; phylum Latescibacterota; class UBA2968; order UBA8231; family UBA8231. The sequence goes on from JAYYVF010000009.1 coordinate 11,652, forward strand.
TCTTTCGTTCCTTCTTCTTTGCGGCAGGAAATAACACATTATTCAATATCAGTCGATAGCCGGGGGAGTTCGGATGAAGAGCTAAATTTGTTGGGGGATCATGAACTAAATGTTTATGATCCTCCGGATCATGTCCCCCAAAAAAAGTGAATGTCCCTTTCCCTGCTTGTCCGTGGATATATCTTACTTGTTCACTTTTCTCTATGTCACCTAATATCACAACTGAATCTTTGATTAACGACCTTTTAAATGCTGTTGTCTGACCTAAAAATCCATTCACGACCCGACTGTGTGACTGTGTAAGCATTGTCGGAACGGGGTCATATTTTGCGGAAAATTCAAACAACGAAAAATATTCTGCCTCTGCTGTTCGGATTTCGCGCATATCCTTTGGCGTCATGTCTATATCAGAATATTCATAAACTAACGGATTTGACTCAAGGGTAAAGTTATGAAATGCCAAGGTACGACTAAAATCCAGTTTGGCCTGAGCATTTGCGTCTGAAGGATCTCCATCAAACACCTCGTGACATATATCTACGCCCGCTGTGGATAGAGCAATATCGAAGGTATCTGTTGCCGAACACATCGCAAATAGAAAACCGCCACCTATTACATAACGATAAATCAACTGCGCTACAGCCTTTTTTTGATCCGAGACTTTTTCAAATCCTAAACGCGTAGCCATCGCTTCGTAATCTCGTTGTTGTAATCTATACCATTCCTCGTGTCTATAGGAGCTAAAAAACTTTCCGTATTGACCTGTAAAGTCTTCATGATGTAGATGAAGCCAATCATATTTTCCCAAACGACCATTAAGGACCTCCTCATCCCAAATTTTGTCGTATTTAATCTGTGCATATTCGAGTGCAAGTGTAACTGCGTCGTCCCATGGCTGCTTATTCGGTGGCGTATAAACCGCTATTTTAGGAGCCTTTTCCAATAGAACTACGTCCATATTCCCGGCATCTATTTCAGCATAAATTACCGCTGCATCAGTCTCCGATATTTCTCTACAGGTAACTCCGCGTATAGCGGCTTCTTCGAATACAACTCTACTATAGTCTAACAGAAACGTACCCCCGCGATAGTTCAGCAACCATTCGACTGACATTCCGCTCTCTAGAGCCCAGAAAGTAATACCATACGCCTTCAGATGATTATTCTGGGTTGAATCCATTGGTATCAAAATACGTTGAGCATGTATAGACAAAGGTCCCACAATCAAAAATGCCAGTAATGTCCATTTTTTCATTGTTGAGCCTTTCTCTGGCCTAACTCTCTACGTAGTCGTTCAATTCGCAAACGAAACTCTGGCGCCTGAAAGTCGGTTGGAGCGTTTAATAAGCCACTCTCGCACAATGCTAAAGCTTCTCTAAAACGGCCCGCACGTTGGTACAAATCTGCCAATGCAAGTTTCCCTTGAACAGAAAAAACGCCTTCGGGAAACTCTTCAATTAAGCTGGCAAAAAACTTCAATGCACGTGCAGGCCCTTTCGCAGAACGGGCACGAATGAGCATAAGTCGCTCCCTAGTAAAAGAAGGGACTGAGCCAAAAATCATAGACCACGTTGATTCGGACTCATCAAACAGTCCCCGGCGCTCTAATAATTGTGCCCGCGTAAGATCGTTCCAAAATAATTCCGTTCCGAATGCCTCGCATACCATCATCATTTCTATAGCGTCATTCGCAAGAATATGATCTGTTCTCGACTGGATTAAAGGACTTATTTGAGAAATTACCTCGGAACAATCAGAAGTAAAATATAACAGCTCTGCACTTCGAACACCCAACTCATAATCATCTATATATCCTATTTCTTCCAATCGTCCCAAGAAAATTCGAGCATCGTCCAAACGACCATCTTTAAACGCATAATCAGCCAATAAACCGAGTGCCCTATATGTCCAAGGTCCTCCTGTCGGAGAAGCCAGTACCGATTTCAACATAGAAATAATTTTTTCGCTTTGCTTTATGGTCGTTTCATAAAACCTTGCCAACTCCACGACCATCTGATGCACTTCAGGTTCGTCAGGAGACAAACGGATTAGCTTTTCCAAATCAGAAAGCGCCGATTCAATATCCCCCTTACTCAATCGAATTTGAATAGACCTTTGAAATGCAAGGGAAGCATTGATCGACTGATGAAAATTAGTTGCAAAATAGGAATAGGATACAGCAGCTGTTTCGAGGAACCCAAGTTTTTCACATTTTTTTGCATACTGATACAGAATTTCAAAACTTCCTGATTGCCCTGCAACTTCAGAAACAATCCTGTACCCTTGCATAGGTCTATTCATAGAAAGCGAGCATTCACCAATCAGTCTTACCAGAGATATATTTTTTTTTTGCTTATTTTTACGCACAAGCACCTCTAAAAGCAACCCGTTATCTAGCTGACATGAAGCAGAAATTTCGCTCTCTACAATAGGAAATAAATTTGGATCTTGATCGAGAATATTCAGATATAGTTGTACCGCCTCTTCAACGTCTCCCACACGCATTCGTAATTTTGCTAATTCCCAAACGAATATTTTTTCACTGCCATTAGCTTCTCTTCCTTTTTCCAGAAAACTAATAGCCTCTTTAAATAATCCTGCTGATTCACACCGATCACTCAATTTTCGGTATGTTCCCAACGCTACTGACTGACTATTTAGCAACGCACCCCATTCCTCAATCGCTTCATCAATTTCGCCTAATTCTACATACGCATCCCCAAGCATAAGTATAGCTAACTCGTCTCTAAAATTGGTATCAACCCATTTCTTTAAATGATTTACAAGCCCAACATAATCCCCATTAGCATCCAGAGCACGGGCTAGTCCGTGAGCCAATTCAGGCTCTGAAGGATGGAGTTCAAATAGATCTTCATACAAGCTTTCAGTGCTTCCGAGATCTCCCTGATTTTCAAGTTCCTGAATTCTATATCTCAACAGGTTTTGATCTGCAGCTATTGCAAAAGCTATATCTATAATTGTCAAAAAAAGAGCATAGATCATCGGGAATCTTCCAATTCCTTTACCGCATCCTGGTAAATTGTCTCATAATAACGTCTAATCAATTCACGATATTCTACTGGATAACCACTTTCTAAAGCCCTTCGCATAGATTCTCTCAAAAGGTCCGCGGCCTGACCCAAATCTTCAGGTAGTCCAGGCGGACCAAGATAAGCCATATCCTCCCCTTCCTGAGCTTCCCGTTGTTTCTTAAATCCGCGTGTATGTAGTGAACTACCCACTTCAAGCATACGCTGAAAAATTTGATCTTGACGCTTCAATGTCCGTTGATTAAATCGCCCTTGCTGAAGATCATCAACAACATTCTGCACCTCTTCTCGAATCGCCTGAATTTTATCTTGGCCACCTGGCCGTCCTCGAAGAGATCGTTGTAATTGCTCTAAAGCTCGGCGAATTCGCTCTTGCTCACTGGCTAGCCGATGTATTTGACTTTCCAGATCTTGTGTAGCACGTCCACTACCCTGCAAACCCATCTTCTCAAAAATACGCGATCCCGCTTGATTAATTTGAGCTTGCTGTTCTGACAGTCCCAACATTTTTTGCATCGCTTCCCCAAAACTCGAAGGCATACTTGCACTTTCCAAATTCGAGAGGCTTTGTCTCAACATAACGATAGTCTCATTCATATAGACCAGCGCATCCCACTGAGAGTTTTTGGCTTGTTCCAAATCTCTCTGTCCAAAATAAGAGGCTGCCTCTTTCACACCCTTTATAGCATAGCCTAAAGATGTTTTTAAACCGAATTCTAAGCTCATGGTTCGCCGACCGATCTCCGCCAAATTATCAACTATTACTTCCATGCTTTTAAAAAGAGCAATTTGCTCTTCTGAGGACGCAACCATAGCAAGATCTTCCACAATCGGAAAACCTCTAAAAAGTTCTTCTTGCCTATGTGAAAGTAGAAGAAGATCCTGTATTGTAGTATGCAAATCACGACTCACATTATCCTTTAGGTCTGCAATAAACTCTCCTCTTATAGACTCCATTGCAGATGCAAATTTTCCTATATCTTCCTCTAACCCTTTTCCAATTTTTCGAACTTGACTACTCTCTGAGCGCATTTCTTTAACCATTTCCAACATTCTACTACCAAAATCATTCTTTTCCAATTGGCCCGATTGACTTTTAAGCTGAGAGCTTGTTTCTCGATTAATCGACTCCATTTGATTTGCAAGCAGTTCGATCGACTCTCCAACAGATTGTAGCTCATGACGTAAAAACCCTTGCTGTTTTTGTTCGGCCATTCCCAATTCTTTGCGGTCAACTTTTTCATTTATTTTTTTTTGGGTTTTGGATATTTCCAGAGAACGACGAACTAAAGAGTTGAGCTGCTGCTCCGCCTTGACCTGTTTCAACAGTTCAATCGTTCGGTCAAGCTGACTTTGAAACTTGATTTGATCTTCAATAAACCGCTTGAGAGATTCAGCTAAATCCTCGGCTTCAGAATCTTCTATCTTGTTTCGGAGTTTAGATAACGCCTCGCGTAGGTCAGGAGAAACAACATCCTCCATTAATTGTCTTATTTCTTTTACTTTTTGAGCTATTTTATTACCGTACGGATCTTCTTCATTTATGCTCTCAATATTTTCAACTAATTTGCCAGAAAGTTCATTTATTTTCCCAACATTGCCCTCTTGGGTTTTTAATACCAAATCCAACTCGTGCTTTCGTTCCCACGTCAGCTCTTCAGTACGTAACACTTCCCTACGCACATCCTCAAAGTACTCTTCCAAACCAATATTTTCCGATGATATGTCCTCTATTTCTTTTAAACGGTCTTTTATTAATCTATCGCGTTTTTCATACCTTTCCTCTGTAGACGGCACGCTTAGGACGTAGCCTTTACTACGACCTATTTTAGACCCAACTCTGCCATCATTATCAAGAGCTTCAGCATTGTAGTTAATCTTATCGCCAGGCATCAAAACAGTATTACTTAAATCCCACAAGTAATTAACAAGTACATTTTGACCTGGATTTATGGATATTTTCATTCGATTTTGTTGAGATCCATTAACATCAAAAACAATAAACAACTCTTCAACACCAAAATCATCGTTAGCCTCAATAATCAACTCTAACTTACTACCGTCTGGTAATTCCTCATCTTGACCGGGGTAAACCATAGACACCGCTGGAAATTCATCTTCTTTGGCAAGCAGTCGATAATTTATTGGAGCTTTATTCTTTAAACCGTCAACATCCATTATATCTACACGATAAACTACATCCCGATTAAGCGTCCAATTTATGTAGGCTCGGTACCCCTTTGTCCGCGCGGGGTATTTCAAGGTGTCATCAATAACAAAATACGTCTCGATAAGTTCTCTATCCGCTTCAAATTCAAATAACAATTCCGTTCCAATCAAAGCTTCTACATCACCACCACCCCTTATCCAACGGTCTGGTATACTGGCGTAATCTGGATATTTTAAATGAAGATTTATATTTTCCAAAACAGGTCGATCCATCACAGTTATGCGATGCTTTATTGACGCGCCATCTCCACCAATAATCTGTAACGTAAACGAATGCTGTATATTAGAAAACGTGTAATGCAACGAATCAATACCTTGCAGTGCAAATTCTTTTACCATCGAAGGCTTGGATCCATCTTCGGACACCATTAAACTTGCAAGTCTGGGTAGTCGACCACTGAACAGAGCCGTAATAGAGAGATCTTCCCCGCGCAGGATCTCAGTCTTTTCGATATTAACCGCTATATAAGTTTCAGGTGGTCTAAAAAAATTACTTGAGGGATTCAAACAACGATGAAGAGAGTTAACAATCGCATCATTACTCCAAATCAGGAGACAAAAAGGAGCAACTAATGATAGCACTACATAACGAAGTGCAACGACGATACTAATATGGCGAAAAAGATCACGTGAATTAATCGAAGATATATATTTTTCTGCATCATCAACAGTAGCATTAACCAGCGAAGATGAATAAAAACTGTACAGATCAGATTTGCTATTTAATTCAATCGCAGTAACAAGACGTTGTTTTAATTCTGGATATTTCGACTCAACACTCAATACGAAACGATGAACGTTTAGTAAAGGTCTGAGGTGATTGATCATTCTTCTGGCAACAAGGAATATCGAAAACGACGACGCAAGCACCAACAACATCAACCGCAACAACGGCGAAAAATAGAAGATTGCCTCTAGTATAATGACAACGGTAGACAACCATAAAATAACAGCAATAAAAAAAAGGAAACTTTCAATGATCGTTCGACACACCAAGCGTTCGCGAAGTTGGGCCAATCTATTCTGCAAACGGCCCTCCACACTTGTATCCCCATTTTCTTTTCTTTTCACCTACTCAATGCCCAAATAACTAAATTGGTTCCCATCCTTAAAGCACTTGCACGTTTCTCGTCCGAAACAGCATGAACGTGAGAATCCTCCCATCCGTCTCCTAAATCTGACTGATAACTATATACTAAAGAAAGACGCTCTTTGATATATAATCCTAATAATTGAGGGCGCTTCCCGTCGTGCTTATGAATTTTTGGTAGCCCCTTAGGTAAGGAGAAATGCAAATGAAAAATCGGATGACTTGGAGCTAATTCTACCCACTGGCTGTAGGGGAATGCTCGATAAATCTCTCGGCGAAAGCTCTCATCCATACCATAATTATCATCAGCATGTAAAAAACCACCGCCTTCTAAATAACGCCTTAAGCGTTCAATCTCTTGGTCGTCAAAAATTATATTTCCATGACCCGTAAGATATAAATATGGATAGTTAAACAAATCATCATCCTTCAAACTAACACGTGCCTCTTGATCTACAGGTGTAACAAGAGTGTGGTCTCGGATAAAACGTAATAAGTTGGTAAGGGACGACGGATCACTATACCAATCACCACCTCCATCATATTTCAATCTAGCGATAACAAACTCCCCATCCGTAGGGGAATCAGCGGAAACTGTAAAGACTTGCAAAGAAAGAAAAATATACAAAAATTTTAACATCATCTGATTTGATTTACTACGGCAAAAGATCCAGTTATGTTATCAACACCATTAGTAGCGAAGTAAAAATAAACACCCGAAGCTACAAAATAGCCCTCCTCGTTTAAACCATTCCACACGACAGTTGCCTCCCCTAGTTCACCAGAAATACGACGAATTAACTGACCAGCAACATTAAAAATACTGACATCAGCACCAAGGGGTAGCCCTCCTAACGTCATCTGTCCAACATCTGCCCCAACAAAAAAAGGATTAGGAAACAAATACCCCATTTTTTCTCGTCTTCCATTATTCGCGTTCGAATAATCAAAACGACTTAAGCCATTGCTTGTTCCTATCCATAGTAAGCCATTTTGAGAATCAAAATGTAATGAATTTGTACGATTGGAAATCAGCCCACTGTTATCTGTATTAAAAACAAAATCTACCGTTTCGTTCGTTCCAATCTGTGCAACGCCGTTTTCAGTAGCTATCCAGATACTTCCACGAGCATCTTCGGCAAGAGCAGTCACTACATTAGACGGCAGACCATCTGCGATTCCATATACTCTCCACGATCTTATACTATAGGTACCTGATGCCGAAATATATTCACCCTTTAAAAGATTCAGCCCATTATCAGTCCCAATCCAAATTCGACCCGACGTATCTGAATAAATATCGCTTACACGATTGCTAGTCAATTCTGCATAGTTAAGAGTATTGAAAACAATTCCCGAATCATCTCCTAATTCAAAAGGCGTCCCTCCGTAATCAAACAAGATGAATCCATCACGAGCGGTCCCTATCCAAATAAGCCCATCGGAACCGATAGATATTTTACCTATATCCCGACCTGGGGCTAAACCAAAATCTTCCTGAGAAACTAGTTGTTGGCGACGAGAGGGAAAACTTTCCATCACAACCAGCCCACTTTGAACATCAGCTATCCACATGTTACCTTCGACATCTCGTTCTATGTCACTAATTGGTACAAATGATCCATCGTTAATACCTCTAAGGGCTGAATTACTGCTGTTATATCGCCTCCACGTTCCTGCTGTATCCAAAACATCTATTCCGCGTCCCCAGTTGCCCACCCATATAAGGCCGTTGGCATCAACGGCCAGCGCTGTAGAAAACTCCGATGACAGACCACTTTTTAAGTTGTGAACGGTCCATGATTCCCCATCAAACCGATAGGATCCGAAAGCGGGATACCCATCTTTAGGGACTGATGCTACCCATAAATCTCCATTAGGCATTGTCTCAATATCATAAAAAATATTAGCAGGAGGATCTCCCAAGGAAGGCATTTTTTCATCGCCAACAATGCGCAAACCTGAAGAAGTTGCCACCCACAACACACCACCTTCACCCGCGATGTCAGATACGCCGGTTACACCAAAAGAGTTTATCCTTTCCCACTCTCCAACACCATTACGGCGAAAAAACAATCCGGATTGCGTTGCTCCAACCAAAGTGTCTTCGTAATTACTCAGAGCAACTATGTCAAGATTTTCAAAATCAAGAGACGCCCCTCGGGTATCCTGATTAATTGAAAAAACACCCCTAGAAGAAGCTACAAAAGGAATTCCTTCATAGAACACCATGTCAACAACTAGCCCTGGAGAGGTAGTACTTTGCCAACTAAGAGGATCCTGCAGATTTAACTGATCTAAATCTGCCCATGCGACACCTCCATCAGCCCCAACCCATATAGTCCCATTCTGTACTTTTACAGAATTAACTTTGGTGTCTTTTAGAAGATTGCCCAATTGCCTATAAGATTCTTTTACTTCCTCCCTATCTACCGAATAAAGACTAACGCCCCGATCAGTTGCTACATAAATATCCCTTCCGTGAGAAAAAAGAGAATTTATTTCCAAGTCCTTAAAATCGGAAATAGCAGTATCAAATTCATCCTTTTCTTTTCTTAGACGACCTAAGCCCGCGTAGCGAGTACCAAACCACATGTCACCTTGTTCGTCCATAGTCATGCAAGACACTTCGTTGCTTGGAAGACCATTCAATCTTGTAAATCGGGCATACAATTGGGTTGTTCGATCAAAACGCAAAACTCCACCAGACGTAGCGACCCAAACAAAATCACCCCCAACAAATAGTCGACTAGCTTCACGCATACTAGTGTACGCTGACCATTCCATCGATTGTTGACTGAACGAAAACTGTCCAAAAAACATTAAACTCGTAAATAATATTTGTAACAGTCGCAACATAATACTCACATTATCGTCAAAGGATCCACGTTCACAGTTAATGATGAATAGTAACGTTTTGCTGAAGCATTTAAAACTGGCCATACATTATGCGTAATTTCACGAAGCCTGAACGCTGACGGACCCCGTAGTAGAGCCTGCCACCTAAATGTTCCACGGAGCCGCGAAATAGGCGCAGGCGCTGGACCAAGTACAGAAATATTTGAATCTACATAACGAATCAACTCATCTACACCCTCACGAGCTGCCATTTCAACACTAGAATCTTCACCTCCTCTCCACCTCAAAACTAACAACCGTCCAAACGGCGGGAACCCAGCCTCTTTTCTCTCATTCAGTTCTCTTTCTGCAAACGCCAAAAAATCCTGTTCGGCTGCAGTCTTCAGGACCGGATCATCAGGCAACCTAGTTTGAACCACAACTTCTCCCGGCTCTCGACCTCGACCAGATCTTCCAGCTACCTGCGTCAAAAGCTGAAAACTACGTTCAGCTGCTCGAAAATCGGGCATATGAATTCCTGTATCTGCTGAAATAACCCCTACCAGTGTTACATCTGGAAAATCTAAGCCTTTCGCTACCATCTGAGTTCCTAATAAAACATCTGCCTCACCTCGTCTAAAACGCTCTACTAATTCATCATGCGCTCCCTTCCAACCCATCGTATCCACATCCATCCGAATAACCCGAACATTGGGAAATTGTTTCGTCAATTCTTCTTCAACTTTCTGAGTGCCTACACCATCAAAACTCAGATCTTCAACCCCGCACGACTCACAAGCGGATGGAATTGGTTTAGAAAAATTGCAATAATGACATTTAACAGAAGAGCCCTCTTTTGTCTTATGACAGGTCAAAGAAACATGACAACTTACACATTTTAAAAACTCCCCACATGAGCTACAATTAATAAAGGGAGCAAAGCCGCGGCGATTTTGCAATAGTACTATCTGCTCATTACGCTTCAAACAATCTGTCATTTTAAGACGCATAGATTTTGAAAAAATAGTGCGTCGTTTTTTTTGAAAAGGCTCTCTTGTCATATCCACCACGTGCACTGTTGGCAAAGGTCTATTGTCAATTCGTTTAGGCAAACCATACAGCGTATACTTTCCATTCTTAGCATTGGAATAAGATTCCAGACTCGGGGTGGCTGACCCTAAAACGATCAAAGCATCACAGTCCTGTGCACGCTTAACCGCAACATCCCGGGCGTTATAATTTAATGGGAAGCTACTTTCTAAATCTTCTTGCTTATATGAGGAGTCGTGCTCCTCATCAACGACAATTAGCCCCAAATCACATAAAGGCGCAAAGATTGCAGACCGTGCTCCGATTAATATTTTTGCACCGCCTTCTCGCAAACGCTGCCAAGTATCATAACGTTCGCCACTGGAAAGCTGGCTATGTAGCACTACAACACCTTCACCAAAAAACTGCACAAAACACCGGACCATTTGCCAAGCAAGTGCAATTTCTGGCACCAAAATTATAGCACTACGATTCTGACTTAAAACTTTGCGAACTAATTCAACATAAACCATCGTCTTTCCAGACCCCGTTACACCGAAAAGGAGAGATGGATGAAAACACTGTTTATTAAGCATTTCGAGCAATAATTTCACTGTATGACTTTGATCAGATGTTAATTTTATGTCAACATCTTCACCCCTCTTAATATGAGCTAATGGATCTCGTCTAAGGTCCTTTCGAAATCTCTTGATCAAACCGCGTTTTTCTAAAGCATTAAGAACCGACGAACTATATCCACGGTCTCTCAATTTAGAGGATGTGACAGACAAAACATCCAAGAAATAAATCAAGCATTCATATTGACGTTTAGCACGGTCTGTCAAATCTGGCAAAATATCCTCTGCCATTTTTCGATCTATTAATTGGAAATGAAGTTCACTACGCTTACGATTACGGCGATCCACTAAGAGCGGATCTATATTAATCAATCCACGTCGTTTAAGGGAACGCAGTTTCTTCTCAAGTCCTTCGCGACCCAAACGGTGTTGTAATGTAGAAACCTTAAGAGGTCCAAAAGAAAAAAGCTCATCAATCATCTTCTTTTCTTCATCATTACAATCTTTTAGGCACTTCTCATCAATACACTTTCCATTTAAGTCCGTTACAATTTCAGTCAGAGAAACAACCCGTTTTGATGTGAGTTTCACACCTGGCGGCAAAGCCAGCATAAGTGCACTACCTAAAGACGCAAAATAATATTCTGCCAACCAAGTACACAGTCTTACAATCTCATCAGTAAGTAGTTCATCATCGAGTACCTGGTTAATATCTCGAATCCGGATATCTTCTGATTCCTCTTCAAATTCAATTTTTTGGTTAACTACCACGCCCGTAACCAATCGTTTACCTACAGGGACTAGAACAAGCGCCCCAATACGAATCGTCTCCAAATCTAATGGCAACGCATAAGTCAATTCTCGCGCCAAAGGAGGTGGCAATGCTACCTGGATAAATCTCCTATTCATGGTTTAACAAAAGTCCGCAATGGCTTAAATTTGGAGTCAAGAATTGTGACGCCATTGGTATCAGCTCTAAAACGGAGCACGCGATTAGGTTCACCTATTTCACCTCTTGTTAACAAATCCCCATTTAAATAATAAATAACTCCATGAGGCTTACCGGCATGCACAAAAAATGAATCGGCCGCGCTCAAATATTTCTGTTGTTCCGGCAACATCAATGATTCATAAAAACTTGAATTATCCCATTCAACCCTCACCCAAGTAGTATCTACAGCTATCAAAACAAGCGACAAAGAGTCTGGGTAACTTCTATTCTGAGGGGTAGCCTCTACTACCTCGGAAACTGCATTCATCGAAAATTTAAGACTCTCGACATTTTGAGGTTGAGAAATTCCCATAGCAACATGCGCCGTAGATGACTTGCTCGTTGAATCTACTTTTAAAGCTATTTTAGGAATAAATTCCGAACGCACACTACCCTCTCCCTGATTACCTAAAGAATACGTAGATTCAGTCTGTGTTGGCTCGGTCATTTTTACAGCAACAGATGAAATAGATTCTTCCTTAACTAACTTGGGCGTAGCAAATAGATCAGAGTCTGTTTCTTTAATCGAGGAAATCCGATCATCTTCAATTTTGTCTATTTCCAGGGAAGAATTATTAATTTCGATAGGATTAGCAATGTCACCATCTGTTGTGATGACTACAGTAGTTGATGAATAGTTCTGCTCATCAGTATCCAAAAATGCAATAAAGAAAAAAAATACTGCAACCAATATTGAGAAAACAACAAATACTCGAAAAAAGGGAAACGAAACCACGGAATCTCGAGATTTTTCGTATTTTGGTAAATTCTCAATATTCGACTTATCCTTTTCTCCTAAAACTGTATCTAACTCTGATATTAAGACCTTAACATCCAATCCAAGAAAATCAGCATAAGTCCTTAAGGCCAACCGCGTGAACACGGGCTCTACAACGTCAAAATTACCGACCTCGAAGCCCTCTATAACGACAGTACTAATTCCAGTAACCGATTGAACATATTTTATATCACACCCCAGACTCTCTCTCGCAGTCACCAACTGGTTTTGAATACTCTTTTTAACAGTCACTATTAAGACACCTTTGCCGTAACTTGCCCACAAATCACATCAAAACCTAACTCTGAAAAGAGTCGACGTAATAATGCCAAAGGTAACCCAACCACATTATAGTAACACCCTTCAATTGATTCAATATAAGGTGCACAAAGTCCTTGTATTCCAAATGAGCCGGCCTTATCCAAAGGTTCACCACTGGACACATAGGAACTTATATCCGATTCGGATAGTTTTGAAAAACGTACTTTAGTCATTTCATATCCACTCGTTGAAAAATCCGATTTTGCAACAAAAATCGCCGTATAAACTTGAATTTCTCTTCCTGAATAACGCCGCAGCATACTACCAGCATCTTGTGCATCTCGTGGCTTACCTAAGACCTCACCATCTATACTAACGACCGTATCAGCTGCTACAACAATCTTATTGAGATTATAACTATCTTTAAATAGTTGACTACGAATATACTCACCTTTAAAGCAAGCAGTTTTTACAACAAAATCTGCCGGCGTCTGGCAGCCTAGAGCAGGTTCACCTTTGTCACTCGGCATAACATCAAAAGAAATTCCTATTTGGCGTAAAAGCTCTGCTCTTCTAGGAGAGCCCGATGCAAGTATAATACGATTCAATTTGAATGCTCTACACAGAGGGTTACAGGACCATTGTTATGAATTTCGACTTTCATGTCAGCCCCAAACACACCACTTTCCACTCTCGCCCCCATAAATTCTAGTATATTCAAAAAGCGACTGTACAGAGGCTTGGCGACGTCTGCTCTAGCTGCTTGATCAAAACTAGGTCTCCGACCTCTTCTACAGTCTCCATACAAAGTAAACTGAGACACAGCCAACACTTGCCCACCTACCTGTAGGACAGAAGCGTTCATTTCACCATTTTCATCTGAGAACAAACGCAAATTAATACATTTTTCTGCACAGTATTTAAGAATTTCAATATCATCATCGCGATGTATCCCAACAAATAACACCATCCCAAATCCAATTTGGCCAACAACCTTCTCATCCACATACACCGATGCTTTGTCTACTCTCTGTAGCAAGATTTTCATCGACAACGTTCCCAATATATTCGCGACACCGTCATTAGTTACGAGTATCTCGACGTTCAAATTTCAATTGAGGTATGTCAATTAATTGTGCTTTAAAATAAAAAGCTCTATTATTTCGAACGTTTGTGGGTTCAATGTTTAATGTTGCTTTCCAATCGTGGAAACTACGCTGTATTGATAACAATTCTGAGGTGACACGTTTTGACGAAAAAGTTGGCGCCATTTTCGAATCCAGATTATAATTTACAGAATAATGTATGTCCCAAGCTTTACCAATTTTGCCACTTCCTCCAAGACGCAACCACGACCTAGAGCGAACATCACTTGCAGTACGAGTTCGAGAGTAATAGTGACTGATTTGTAGATTTCGACGAAAACCAAGATCTATACCTGAACTTAACCCGCGCTCATAGCCAAATTTGGAACGTTCACCGCTAATGTTGTCCTGCATCACATTAAATCCTCCAATTTCTTCTTGTTTACCATCGCTACTATACCTAGCTGTAGTTCGGACCTCGATCTGACGAAGCTTAGGCATTTGAAAATTCTCTAGTTTGTCGTACCAAGCAGAACGAAGTGTGAAACGAGAATCAAAAAACTGACTTCCTTCTATAACTACGCTACATATAAGGTCATCTAGAGGCGTTTTTTGTCGTCGTAAATCGTACCCATTTGACAGGTTAAACTGTATTAAGCGCAATTTTTCATCTTCTTCATTTTTGTGAATTTTAGCCCAAATCGCGTTATCAATCCGTACATTTACGCGACTATTTTGTTCCCAACTATTTCCATCACGGCTTCCAAATCCTATAATTCCACCTTCACTGACATTCTTTATATCATAAGTTAAATCGACCGATGGCTTAAAAACATGACGAAGTGCATTTACTGCTCCTAAACGAGGTCGGAAAAGCCCGTAAGCTGTTTGACTCATAGCTATTCTCATATTCATTCGATCACTGCGAACGCCTCCAATTATTTTTTCCCGCATTTTTTCATTACGCCAATTCTCTTGTAATGAAGGATTTATGGTCAACCATTTGGTCGGCCTATATTGGGCACTCACACGCATTCCTATATCTGCGGAAGTGATACTAGTCGTATCAAATTCTGTGGAACGTCGTAAATTTTTAAATCGAGCATTTGTATCATAAAATATTCGACTATACCAAGGAGAATCTCTCTCTCGTGCTGTAATAGCTTCACCTCCCCATAAAGGCTTACGGCTTTTTCTAAAACTAACTTCCGGAAACACGAAGTTTTGCGTAGCAACATCAAGATTTCTAGTTTGACTAACATTAACGACAACACTATTTCCAGATTTTCTATAGCGTCGACTGTAACCAATATTTGACCTTAATGTCCGATTTAGACGCTCATCCAGTCGACTACTATTATCCAAACCAAACTGAGTATTGTTTTGTAATGCTCCAGAGGCTCGAATATTAGAATCTTCATCAATCGTTTGATTGTGCAGAAAATTCAGGCGCCAATTCCGCTGAACGGTAGCGCCAGCTTGGCGGTTTTCTATACGGAAATCAAACCGACCATTAAAGCGATATCGAGTTGCATAATTAACGTTCATCCTACCAAGCCAACCCGAACGCTCACGTAAATCTACCGAAGAGGCCAAATCCCAATAATCACTCGGTGCATAATAATATCCGATGTTACTTAGTTCCCATTCACTCTCAACACTGCCGTAGCTAGTCGGCCGTCGTCCATAACCTGGGGTAAGCAAACCGGAGCGACGGTCATCACCTAAAGAAAAAAGGAAAAAAGGCACCCAGAAAATGCGCCGATTGGCAATACGAAAATATACTGGGCGTGCGATTGCAACATCGTCTACCAACACTTTTATTTTTGGACTATAAAAATCAAAATGTGGGTTTTCTATATCACACGTAGTATAAGTTCCCCTATGAACATCAAACTCAGAATCACTATGAGTTTCTACATAATTGCCAGTAAAATAGCCCTTATTTCTACGGATTTTTCCATCGTTTATTTTACCCAATCCATTGGTCATGTCATAAATAATCTGGCTACCTTCTAAGACTTCATCGTCGTGCTTCAGTACTGGAAGGTTACCAACCAAACTGCTACTATCCATCCCAACGCGAGCAACTAATATATCGGGAGACCGATAATAAACCATTTCATCTGCCTCAAGTACCGCCCCACCACGACTAACCTGAACATTTCCTCTGAGTACTAGGGAATCACCATTTTGATGATAAAATATATAACCCGCGCGGTATTTGAATCCATTTTCTCCATCAAGCTTCTCAACAGAATCTAACAAAGCACGAGAATCTGTAACGGGAATCTGCCCCAATAACGCACTAGCCATTCCTATCCAGATAAGAATTTTAACAAACAACATTAATTCTCGCGTTGCCTCATTACTTCATACAATGCGATACCTGTGGCTACGGAGACATTCAACGAACTAACCTGGGTACTAGCCATAGGTATTCTAACAAGGAAGTCACACCTCTCTGCTACCAATCTACGAAGTCCTTTACCTTCATTACCAATAACTAGGCCAATGGCCCTAGGAAAATCAACAGTTGAAAAATCTTTTTCAGCTTTCACATCTAGTCCAACCAACCACATTCCAGACTGCTGGGCTTGCAACATAGCCTTTTGCAAATTATCGACTCTACAAACAGAAATATGTTCGGCAGCACCTGCCGCGACTTTAACCACAGTAGGTGTTAAACCACATGCCTCACGTTTGGGGATAATTACGGCTTCAGCGCCTAGAGCACATGCACTCCTTAGAATTGCTCCAAGATTGTGAGGGTCTTGTATCTGATCAAGAAACAGTATAAAGCTATTGTCTGAGTCTATCTGATCAAGAACCATTTCATATTCCGCATAGGCTCGAGCAGCAATGTAAGCAATCACACCTTGATGATTTCCAAGCCCCAAACGATCCAAATGTGATCGATCTCGAACGTCGTACGGCATACCAGTTTCTCGTGCCAATTCAAAGATTTCATCCACAACATCACCCCGGGCACCTTCCGCTATAATTATTCGCTGAATTGGAGCCTTAGACTTTAGTGCCGACAATATGGGTTGGCGCCCACAAATTATTTCTGAGTCTTGATCTTTCATTATCTACAGAATTGAATAGGAGAGCAAAGGAACATATTTTTTCACAGCAAAATTAAACTTAATTTATAGAAATAGAATTAGTCACAAACGAAACCTAAACAACACACTCAACCCACAATGCGAATATGCACCTAATAATGCTCGTATTATCTTGCTTTTCCTAAAAGAAAACAGATAATACGAAATCTAATAAAACATAAGATGAACAGTAAGGATCATTCAATTTCATAGATTTTCTCTTTAGCGGTCTTTATCGTCAAGACCTTGGTATCCCTCTCCAAAGTCATAGCCAGCATTGCGCCAATTTATCTTGGGTGCATATAATTTGAATGAATCCAATGCCTTTGAAATAATTTTTTCTTCATCAGGAACCGTTTGTCCACCAGACAAATTATTGTTGACCTCTATAGAGACAGAAGTACCGGACGGTTTATCCTGAGAAGTCAAATTCACGAATTCCCCCTTTTTCAAAGCCGCATCTTCAGTATTCTCCAACTTGGAGGATAGAGGTATGTCTTTATAAAAAAAATCACCAAATTCAATCATTACAGAGGCTTTTTCTAGAGCAGTCACCGCACCTAGAGAAGTCATAGTAATATTTATTTTTTGTATGGTATCTACATCCATTTCTGCTAAAATTTCCCGTGCGCGCTCCTTACCCATTGCAATTAAAAAAACACATATTTTTTCCAATCGCGTAAAACGACCTGATGTCGAGGACATAAAATTAGTTACTCCCAATTACAATTATCAATTTTGCACAATCAATTCGAATCACTTTTTCTTAAATCCAGTTGCCATTTTTTCATTTTAACCAGCGCCTGGATCGGTGTAATCTGATCCAAATCAAGATCTTTCAATTCATCAATAAATCCATTCAAATTATAAGAAAAAAGTTCTAATTGTTTTTTTGAGGCCTCGCCATCTTCGCCTCTAATGAACTCTATTAGTTCATTGGCATCTAAGTTCTGCTTTAATTTTGATGAAGAGCATCCTAAATTTTCTGCGTCAATTTGTTCCTTTTCCAACCGAGATAGAATATTTTTCGCTCGACTTACAACATCATTTGGCATACCCGCCATCTGCGCCACATTGATACCATACGACCTATCCGCCCTACCTTTTTCTAGACGATGTAAAAATATAATATCTCCCTCTTTTTCACGAACTGAGACATTGTAATTTTTCAGTCTAGGTAACACTTCCTCAAGTTCTGTCATCTCATGATAATGCGTTGCAAAAAGAGTACGAGGGGCAATTTTAGGTGTATTATGTAAATATTCAATAATTGCCCAGGCAATACTCAATCCATCAAATGTGCTTGTCCCTCTGCCCAATTCATCCATCAGAATTAGACTTCGTTCTGTAATATTGTTCAAAATATTTGCTGCCTCATTCATCTCTACCATAAAGGTACTTTCCCCACCAACTAGGTTGTCCGAGGCACCAACCCTCGTAAATATTCTATCTACAACACCAATGTGCGCCAATACCGCTGGGACAAATGATCCAATTTGAGATAGGATAACAATAATACCTGCCTGCCGAATAATCGTACTTTTACCTGACATGTTTGGTCCAGTGATCAACAATATTTGATCCTCACTACGATCCAAACTAATATCATTTGCAACAAATTTCCCATCGCGCAATTGTTGTTCAACAACTGGATGCCGACCTTGACGAATATTTATCACCGAGCTATCATCAACCTTAGGCCGAATGTACCCGTGCAATACAGCTGATTCAGCGAATGAAGATAGGACATCCACACATGCGATTGATCGAGCAATCTGTTGGACTTGCAAGGTCCATTTCGAAACATCATTACGTAGCCCTATGAATAAATCAAACTCACGTTCTTTGATTTTTTCTTCGGCATTCAAAACGGTCTCTTCATATTTCTTTAACTCTGGAGTAATATAGCGTTCAGAATTTGTAAGAGTTTGCTTACGTGTGTAACTTGCTGGCACACGGTCGACGTTCGCTTTACTAATTTCTATGTAATAACCAAACACTTGATTGAAACCAATTTTTAGCGAAGTAATTCCAGTCTCTTCACGCTCTCGCATTTGGATTTTGGCAATAACTTCCTTTCCTCCAGAGCTGGCAACTCGCCACTCATCAATCTGGCTATCAAAACCATCGCGAATGAGTCCTCCTTCATTTAATGACACGGGTGGATTATCTACTAGACAGGATCGAATTTTTTGTACTAATTTATCCGTATCTGGCAATCCTTCTGTGCGAATACGAACCACTAACGAAGCCTGTAATTCAAGTATTTTTTCCCTAAAATTTGGTAAAATTTCCAATGATGTAGCTAGCGCAACTATATCGCGACCATTAGCTCTCTGACAACTTATCCTTGCCATAAGTCGCTCTAAGTCTCCAGTAATCTCGAGTAATGCTTTTAATCTTTCACGTATCGCACGTTTTGAAATTAGCTCTTCAACTACGTCTAATCTTTGATTAATCAAATAAGGATTTTTCAGAGGTTTAACTAGCCATTGACGTAATAAACGTGCACCCATTGGTGTACATGTCTCGTCTAAGGCATCTATTAAGGAACCTTGAAGTCCGCCATCTTGCTGATTTTCAACAAGTTCAAGATTACGCTTCGCGATAGCATCTATGATTGCGTAATCTCCACGATGTCTGCGTTCGACTCTGTTGATATGGTCAACAGCACCTTTTTGATTTTCCCTTAGATAAGCAATTACCGCGCCTCCAGCACAAATCCCTAGGGTTAAATCATCACATCCAAATCCTTTTAAAGAATTTGTTCGGAATTGTTCCAGCAGCAACGATCTAGCGGTGTCATCAGAAAAGTTCCAATCTTCAAAACAACTCACGCTGGCTTTAGGCAATATTGTCTTTAATTCTTCAACCTCACCGATGTCTGTCTTCTCAGAAATTAGAAGTTCAGCTGGATCAATGCTTTTTAATTCATCACTAAAATCCTTTATACCGATTTCGTCTATAATAAAGTCTCCAGTGGAAAGATCAATTTGCGCCAAACCGACTTTATTGGAACGCCAAATTACTCCAAGCAAAAAGTTGTTGCGATACCCTTCCAATAAGGAATCGGCCAAAGCAGTCCCGGGGGAAACCACTTCAACAACATCTCGCTTTACAACTCCTTTTGCATTTTTAGGATTTTCAATTTGCTCACAAATAGCAACTTTTTGACCATCTTTAATAAGCTTAGATAGATAATTTTCTAAAGAATGATACGGTATCCCTGCCAATGGGACCTCTCCAGAGGCTTTACCATGATTCCGCGCGGTAAGAGTTATGCCTAGAATTTTCGAAGCAATTTTTGCATCATCATAAAACATTTCATAAAAATCACCCATGCGAAAAAAAAGAATAGCATCAGGATGCAAACGCTTGAAATGCATGTACTGTTCCATTGCAGGAGTAAGCTTTGCTTTAGCCATATTACTCGTATTTAATTTGGATTACACTCAAAAAAACAACATTTATAAAATAGTAATTCAATAAAGCCAACAAATCCAATTTTCGGGATTACATAAAAAAAGCGAGATGCTGTAAGAATCCCAGCAGCCCGCTTTGAAAAAAAGCAAATAAATTCAAGATCAAACTAAAAAAATATCATAACATTTCTAATTGTCGCTCCCATGCCTTTCACCCCAACTCTCCATTTCATCATCGGAATCTGCAGTTTCTTCATCTATCGTGTATTCACCTATGGGATGAGCTTCAATATAGGCTTCGTATTCAGCCTGATCCTTATCACGGAAGTAATCCCCCACACTGAGCACGATTTTTTTGTCCTCTTCATCAAATTCTATCACTTTTAACGGTATCTCCTGACCTTCTGAAAAACATTGGTGAGGATTGTTAATTGATTCAATAGCTAATTGAGAAATAGGCACAAAACCATCGACATCACCATCAAACGAAACAACCAATCCCTTTTCTAATATTCGAGAAACCACGCCCTTCGTTTCGGTACCTACGGCATATTTTTCGGCAAACTGCGGCCAAGGATTTTCAAATGCTAACTTGTGACTTAGCGAAATACGACGACGCTCCACATCTATTTCTGTAACAACAACAGATATTACATCACCTTTACCAAACATCTCGCTCGCTTGCCGAATACGGCGCGTCCAAGACATATCAGAAATATGAACAAGGCCATCAATATTGTCCTCTATTTCCACAAAGGCACCAAAGTTCGTCAAACTGCGTACAGTCCCTTCCAAACGAGTATTTGGTGGGTATTTCCCATCCAACATACCCCATGGATCCTCTTCAATTTGCTTCATTCCTAGTGAGATTTTTTGATTTTCTTGATCAATTTTCAGTATTACGACTTCCACAAGATCACCAATATTAACAATCTTTGACGGATGGCGTACATGCTGTGTCCAAGACATTTCAGAAATATGCACCAAACCTTCAATACCTTCTTCTAACTCTACAAATGCACCATAATCTGTAATAGAGACAACCTTACCCCTGGTCCGTCCATCTATAGGAAATTTTTCCTCAATACCTTCCCATGGATGCGAAGTAAGCTGTTTCAACCCCAAGGAGATCCTCTCGCGCTCACGATCATAATTCAAGACCTTGATCTTTATCTTGTCTCCAATGGAAACAAGTTCTGACGGATGGCTAACACGTCCCCACGACATATCCGTGATATGTAATAAGCCATCAACACCACCCAAATCAATAAAGGCCCCAAAATCTGTGATATTCTTAACAACACCTTCCCGAATTTGACCCTCTTCGAGGACCTTAACAATTTCTTCGCGCATTTTCTCACGCTCTTCCTCAAGTACCGCTCTGCGTGAGACAACAATATTTCGGCGTGCTTTATTAAGCTTTATAATCTTGAAAGGAAACTCCTGACCAAGGAACTGGTCAAAATTCTTGACCTGACGAATGTCGATTTGCGAGCCAGGTAGGAAAGCATCAACGCCAAATAAATCAACAACAATTCCACCTTTAATCCGACGCATTAAACGACCTTGAACAGTATTACCGGTATCATGTGCCTCTTTAATAGAATCCCAGACACGCATAAAATCGGCTTTCTGTTTAGAAAGCACGACCTGGCCTTCCTGATCTTCGACATTTTCGAGAAAGACTTCTATTTCTTGACCAACACTTATTGATGACTGATCATTGAATTCACGAATTGAAACTGCGCCCTCAGATTTAAATCCAATGTCAATCATCACCTCGCTCTCATTAACCGAAACGATTGAACCAGTAACTATCTGACCTTCCTGTATACCAGAGATGCTATCATCATATAGCGCCATCATTTCTTCGAGTTGAGCATCACTATATTCTGGCTGCTCTAATTCTTCAGCACTAATTGTACCGTATTCAAGTTTAACTGTGGTGATATTCTCTTCTAAACCTTCCTCCGTAACTGCATCTATTTCTTCGGTCATAATAACACCTTACAAAAACTGCATTTAAGGCCGACAAAGTCGGCGAATTGTGACGACATGCAAAGCAAATTACATGCGAGGTAGACTATCTACAAAAGGAAAATCAACTTTTGACTTTCTGTCTATGACTAATAGCTAAAGCAAATATTTTTTCTACTTGTTCTTCTACTGTCGAATTGGAGGTATCTATCTCCACCACATCATCAATCGAAAATAAATCACCATAATTTCGACTTGCATCTTCAGTATCTCTGCGCTGAATATCTTCTTTAACTTCAAGATATTTTACGTCAAAACCTTTTGACAACAACTCGGCATGCCTTCGCCGAGAACGCTGATTTAAATCCGCCACCATCCGAAATTTAAAATCGGCATCGGGGAAAACCACCGATGCCATATCCCGTCCTTCGGCTACTATACCACCCGCTTTTCCCATACTCCGTTGCCGTTCAACAAGAAAGTTTCGTATTATCGGCTGGTCAGCAAACGACCCGACAATACGAGAAATTTCAGGCCTACGTATTTTTTCACTAACATCCTCACCATTCAAGAATACTAACCCACCTTCAGATATTGAAAATAATTCAATATCCAAATCTTCCAATAGTTTTTTTAAGATGTCCTCATCGCTATGACGAATGTGGGCCTGTAAAGCAGCTAAAGCAACAACACGATACATCGCACCTGTATCCAAATGACGAAAACTCAACCTCTGAGCTAGCAGGCGAGCCGTCGTTGACTTACCAGACCCTACCAACCCATCAATCGTAATCACCTCATTACCTATCATGCAAGCCCCACCTGAATACGTAAATTCTGAATTTCCCCGGTACTCAGACCTCGAGTTTTTCCTTCAGGCAAATCCGCTAGAAATAGCCCCGCAAACGCAACTCGCTTCAATGACCTAACAGGATGCCCAACTGAACGCAGCATACGTCGGACCTGACGTTTCCGACCTTCATGAATAACGAGACGTACACATGCCGTCTGCCGATATCCAACTCCCTGAGTATTAATAACTTCCACCTCGGCAGGTGCCGTTGGGCCATCATGCAGGTCTATCCCCTCCCTAAGTTTGGTAAGAGATCCCTTAGACGGAATACCACGGACAATAGCCTCATACACCTTATCTATCAAATAACTTGGATGAAGCAAGCGATGAGCTAATTCTCCATCATCTGTCCAAACCAGCAATCCGGTCGTTGCCATATCAAGACGTCCTACGGGCATAGTTCCGAGACGTTGTCCGTCAACTAGATCGAAAACAGTAGGCCGATTGTGAGTATCAGATCTCGTGACAACATAACCTTCTGGTTTATTTAACAAAAAATATTCACAACAATCGGGTAAAAAAACAGGATGCCCAGCAAACTCGACCCTATCACATTCAGGGTCAACACAAAAACCCAATTCATCTACAATGGCACCATTCACCACTACAGACCCTTCCAAAATGAGGTCATCACTCTTTCTGCGCGATGCTATACCCGCACGTGCTAAAAAACGATTCAGGCGCATATTCGTAATACAGCAACTTTACTTTCCATCTACAACTCCTCGTCAGGAGCCTTTTTGGACATAGAATCTATCTCGTTATCAGGATTTTCCACTGATGAGGAAATATTTTCAGGTGGAAGTTCCTCACTTGAAAACTCTCCTAAACCAGCAGATTGCGAGGGGTTAACATCGGCGTGATCATTGGCCAGCACCTGCACTTCCAAATCTGCCAATCCTTCAGCTAAATGCCTTCGCAATTCCACTTTATCCTCACCTGAGGATAAAAGTTCATCTAGCTCTTTGGCCTTTGGCAAATCAACTAGGCTTTTTAGGCCAAAATGCAATAGAAAATCACGCGTCGTCCCAAAAAGCATGGGTTTGCCCATACTCTCCGACCGACCGACGATACGGACCATTTGGAGTTCCA
This sequence comes from Candidatus Latescibacterota bacterium, assembly GCA_036343635.1. Taxonomy (GTDB): domain Bacteria; phylum Latescibacterota; class UBA2968; order UBA8231; family UBA8231. The sequence goes on from JAYYVF010000009.1 coordinate 36,032, forward strand.
TAAGCGTTTGCATAACCCCACCAGAATTCACCCCTCTTATCGCATCTATCTCGATTCGGGTAATCGGCTGTTTAAAGGCAACTATCGCCAACGATTCGAGTGCTGCTTGCGACAACCGAATTTGATTAGGATTGTTATGAAACTTCCGCAACCAAGCACCAAAATCTTCTCGAGTCGCTATCTGAAATCCACCACCAATTTCGATTATGGAAAACGACCTATCTCCTTGGGAATATTCCATGTTCAATTCATCAATAAAATTACGAACATCTCGACCATTATAATCCTCAAATAATGCCACTAACCTGCTGGAAGAAACTGGATCTGTTGCGGTCAGTAAAACAGCTTCGATAATTGCCCTAGCCTCCACCGGCTTAATTAAAGTACCTTTGCTCACACACCATCTCCTGTATTTACTCAGTTATCAGTCCAGCACCATCGTTAATATCATTGGATGAATGTCGGTTAAGCAATTGGGAAACTCTGTTACTGCGTTGCTCAATCCAGATATCATCAAACGGTTGAGATTGTTGCACACTAACATGTTGAGACTTGAGCAATTCCAACATGCCAACAAAAGTAGATACAACTACATTTCGATTTCGTCCCTGAATAAGATCACTAAAACGAATTCTTTCGTGCTCTTCAAGAGATTTAATTATCAATTCAACACATTCCTCAACGGAAATTTGCTCACCAATAATCTCATGCACTTCCTCTACGGGAATAGTCTCAAGAACACGTTTATACGCTTTGAGTAAATCAAAAAGATTAACAGCGAACAGCATCGGAGCGGACCCCTCTTCTAAATCTGCATCCCGAAGACCATGATTACAAAGGAAGATATCTCGGCGCACACTTTTTTGCTCATCCAACCATTCTGCCATTTCCTTGAATTGCTGATATTCTGTGAGACGTCGAATCAACTCTTCACGCAAGTCACCATCTTCACCTTCAAGTAAGTCGGTCTCTTCTTGTGGTAACATCATTTGCGACTTTATGCGCATGAGAGTAGCCGCCATCAAGATGAAATCACTAGCATGCTCTATATCAAGCAAATGAAGTTGTTCTAGAAAGGCTAAATAGTGCTTAGTTATATGAGCAATCGGAATATCATAAACATCCAATTCGTCCTTACGAATCAAATAAAGAAGCAGATCCATAGGGCCTTCAAAAACGTCTATCTTAACTTCATAAAGTTTGGAATCTGGCTGAAACTCCGAGTCAATCATATTATTCCCCAAATGTCACCTCGAAGAATTCTAACTGCACAAACTCCCTCACTTCGACAGTTTTTAATCTATGAGAAGGTACGGGCGCCAATTATGTTGTCTTCTATCTTTAAGGTTTCGTATAAATGAAAAACTACTTGGACGACGAGGTGCGGATTTCAATTTCATTCCAATTTGACTCAGCAAATAATCACCTTTCTTGTTGTTACAATTAAAACAAGCACAGACCAGATTTTCCCAAGTAGACGGCCCCCCTTTAGAGCGGGGAATTACATGATCAACCGTTAAGTCTTTTGTTTTATTCTCACAATATTGACACTTGTAATGATCACGTTTTAGTATGTTTGTTTTTGACAAAACGATACGGCGACGGGGGACATTTACGTACCTATCTAAACGAACCACACTCGGAACGGCATAATGATGAGAAACACTACGGACAACGCCTTCCAATCTCTCAACAATCTGCGCTCGTCCTCTCATAACAAGCAAAAGAGCTCGACGAGCAGAACAAACGCTGAGAGGCTCGTAACTTTGATTAAGAACCAAGACGGAACTGTCCAATAAGGACATAGCATTCCTCCTCAATTCACCAGTGTACTACTAATACAGTTAAAATCAGTGAACACAACCCCCTATACTTCAAATTGAAAAACCTAAGTCAGTATTAAACTCAACTAAACACCTTCAAGAAATTCACCGTAATCATCGCAATGAAATAATCCATCTACTTCTGATTCATCTTCTATTCGAATCTTGACCAACCAACCAGCTCCGTAAGGGTCTTTATTAACCTGTTCGGCATCATCTTCGAGTGTTTCGTTCGCTTCCAAAACTTCGCCCGAAAGCGGAGATATTAGATCGCCAAGGGTCTTGACTGCCTCTATACTACCAAATACTTCCCCCTTCTGCAGATACTCACTAATTTCTGGAAGTTCAACAAATACGATATCTCCCAATTCAGATTGAGCAAAATGGGTAATACCCACAGTCGCAATATCGCTCTCAATTTGAATCCACTCGTGACTTTCAGTATAACGCAAGTCACTAGGGATATTATCAGCAGTCATAAAGTTACTCCGATCCGATAAGACTTACGACATCAGCAAATTGGTGTCAGCAACATAATCGGTATTAAAGTCTCCAACAACAAATTTCTTCTCATCAATTATCGCCCTGTGAAAAGGAAGCGTAGTTGCAACACCCTCTATCGTGTATTCCGACAATGCCCGACGCAATCGAGCGATTGCTTCGGACCGATTCTTTCCAAAAACAATCAATTTTGCCAGAAGAGAATCATAATATGGGGGCATATTGTACCCCTCATATACATGGCTGTCTATGCGCACCCCTGGACCACCCGGCTGATTTAAGGCAGAAATATTACCTGCAGAAGGCATAAAATTTTCGGATGGGTTCTCAGCATTTATACGACATTCAATCGCATGCCCAGAAAGTTGAATATCCTTTTGACAATAACCTAAATGCTCTCCAGCAGCTATACGAATTTGTTCCCGGACTATATCAACCCCCGTTACAGTTTCAGTGACAGGATGCTCAACCTGAATTCGCGTATTCATTTCCATAAAATAAAAATTTAAATCTTCGTCGACGATGTACTCTATTGTCCCAGCACTATAATATCCAACACTCTGAGCACCTGCTAAAGCAGTTTCTCCTAAACGACCCCGCATCGATTCATCCACGATAGGGGAGGGACTTTCTTCAAGTAACTTTTGGTTGCGTCGTTGAATTGAACATTCACGTTCAAACAGATGAACAATATTACCATGCTCATCTCCCAAAATCTGAATTTCAATGTGACGAGCACGCTCAATAGAACGTTCCATATAAACAGCATCGCTCGTAAAAGCCCCCCGTGCCTCCATACGTGCCATTTCCCACGCTTCTGCCAATTCGTCCATGGACCTTACAATACGCATTCCTCGTCCACCACCACCTGCAGACGCTTTCAACCGCAGAGGGAAGCCAATAATCTCTGCCCATTTCTGCGCATCAGTAAGAGAATCAACTTCCCCATCACTACCAGGTACAACCGGTACCCCGGCATCTTTCATTGTTTGTCTAGCAAGAGACTTATCACCCATACGGCGAATCGCATCTATTGGAGGGCCAATAAATTTTATCCCACATTTTTCACAAAGTGCTGCAAATTCAGCATTTTCGGCGAGTGGACCATATCCAGGATGAATTGCATCAGCGCCTGTAAGTTCAGCAGCGCTGATAATATTTGCATAATTCCGATAACTATCTTTACCTGGAGGTGGCCCAATACAGACATCTTCATCTGCAAACAACACATGCGAAGAATGGGTGTCAGCCTGAGAGTGTATGGCCACTGTCGAAATACCCATATCCTTGCAACTGCGTATAACGCGTAAAGCAATCTCTCCCCGATCCGCAATCAAGATTTTTTTAAACATTAAGATTCTCCGTCACCATTTAGTCAGGCCGGATCCTGAACAAAGGCTGATCATATTCTACGGGTTGCCCATTTTCAACCAATATCTCTTCAAGAGTTCCCGATAGATCTGCAGGGATCTCATTCATGATTTTCATGGCTTCAATGATACAAAGAGTTTGACCAGACTTAACGGGAACTCCATTCTTGACAAATTCCTCGGACTCCGGGGACGCGGCACTATAAAAAGTCCCAACCATCGGAGAACGTAATAAATGGCCTTCTTCAGATTTAATTCCCTCGGCCACTTCTTCTTTTGTGGATGCAGGAACAGAGCCAGTTTCTACAGTCGATCCAGGGCTCGGTGATACAACCATATTGCCAATAATCTCATTCCCAAGACCACTACGATGTCTAACAATTCTTACTCGAGTCCCCCACCACCATGTATCATTTATCTCCAACTCATCCACCCCAAATTCTTTAGCTAATTTCAAATATTTCTTTAATTCTTCGTCTTTCACTACGACCTCCGCTAAGTTACCTAGTCCAGTCGATACTAAACTCGCTCCACGTATTCAACGGTGCGAGTATCGATTTTTAATTTGTCTCCTTGATTCACAAACAAAGGAACTTGAACATCAAAACCTGTTTCCAAAGTAGCAGCCTTTGTCGCACCAGTAGCAGTGTCACCTTTAAGCCCAGGCTCCGTGTGGGTCACTTCGAGACACACAAAATTAGGAAGATCAACACCTATAGCTTTTTCGCGAGCGATTAAAACAAAAGCATTTTCGCCATCTTTTAGTAACTTCGCAGCCTCACCGACCAAATCGGTATTGATACCCATTTGCTCATAAGTGTCAAGATCCATAAAATAAAATAAATCACCTTCTGAATAAAGAAACTGCATCTCTCTCTTTTCCAGCCGGACCTCTTCTACCTTATCTCCAGATCGAAAAGTCCGATCCAACACTGCGCCATTATGCATATTTTTCATTTTGGTCCGAACGAAAGCACTTCCCTTACCAGGCTTAACATGCTGAAATTCAACTATTGAAAAAATCTCGCCATCAATTAGCATACAAAAACCATTCCGGAAATCCGTGGTATCTGCCATTAACTTACTCTCGCTTTCTATTCCCTTTTTTCGTTAAGTGTTGGCCCGCAAAGCAGACAGTTTCTTACTTAATTCAACGTTTCCAGGATCATCCTCTAACAATTCTTGGTAGATCTCAATAGCTTTGTTAGTCAAACCTTGAACCACATAAATATCGGCCAATGTCAGGGTGGAAATATTTTGTCCATCATCGGACATCTCGAATTCTTCTACATCAGGGAATAAGGCAACATCAACAACAGCACCCCCCTCCGTTTCTATTTCCTGAAACAACCGGAATAAATCCTGTCCCGGTTCCTCACTCAAAACAGGACAACCTACACTATTATTTACCATCGATAAGGAATTATCTGAAAATTCGCTCGTGTTTGTCAATTCATCCGTGTCGTCATTTCTTGGCATTGAAAGACTTTTTTCGACTAAAGACGGTTTAGATGCAAAAGAAACACTTTGTGCCACCAACTCTTCCGGTGTGGTAACATGTTTTGTGTCTGATTGATTCCTATCTTCTGAATCCTCTAAAGAAGATTCAGATTCAACACCAACAGCATCCGATCGGCTTTCCTTTGAATCGATACCATCAGATGCGTGACTCTCTTTCTCCATCTCAGTTTTATGCTTTCCACATTTCTCAACCGTAACCTCCGCATCAAGGTCCAGCATCTTATGCGAATCCGACGACACTACGGGTGAATTATCATAATTTTGAGCTTCTTCGCTATGTACATCAGGTCTGTCAACCAATTCAGTGTTTGGCACTTCAAATGCAACCATACTTTTCAATTCATCAATTCTTTCAGAAACGCTCTTGCCAAATGGATCTATTTGAAAAGCACGACGTAGATTGGCTATGGCAATAGCGAATTGACCCAAATTGCTACAAATTTCAGCATGTAATCTCAACCCACTCGGATTTTCAGGCTCCAAAAGACATGCGTGACTCGAGGCTTCAATAGCCCTTTCAAAATCACCAACGGCAAAATAGGATCGAGCCAACAGATAATATCCCAAAGCGTAGTCTTTCTGCTTCTCACAACCTTTCTCACACAAAGCTACCGCGTCTTGAGGCCTTCCCTTATCAAGATAAAGGGAGGCCAAACGAACAAACTTTATGGAGTTCGGATATTTACCAAATTCCTTTTCTAATTTTGACAATTCGTCAACCATCTTATTATAGGGAAATAGAAAACCATACAATCATTTAGCATGCAAATCCGAACGCGGGGAATTACGATCGAATTACGAGCGGCTATTTTACGGTTTAAACCCCTAAATGTCAAGACATTATGCTCTTTTTTTACCAGCAATAAAATTATCGAAAAAGACTTCGTATTGTCTTATAACGAATTACATTCACAAGTTTTTTTTCAGATTAATAGTTGGGGTTTCCGACACTGATTTCAGAATCAGGGGATTCTAGGATCGCACCATCGGTAATTAGGGTCGCCTTTAATTCATCAATATTGACCCTTCTAACCATGCCGCCATCTGTAAGAGCTGCCGCAGTACCTGCCGCTTGACCCATCCCCATCGCCGTAGCTGTAACACGACTTGAAGATAAAGCTACCGAAGTAGCTGAATGACAACGACCGGCCACCAACAAATTTTCAAAATCAGACGGTATTAGGGTTCGGAAAGGTATGTCGTAAGGAGGAATCCATGCGATATCATGATACCCCGATTCCTCCCCGGGATGTTGATCCAATCTCCAAGCTCCTAAAACAACTACGTCTTCATGCCTGCGCCCCTCCTTTACGTCATTTTCCGTCAGAACATAATCCCCAACTATTCTACGGGACTCACGCCCTCCAGCAACTGGGCCACTCGTCATAAAATATGCATCTTTAAACTCTTCTAATTCTTCCTTCCACAACTGAAACATCGTCCATGCATCTTTTCGCCCTTGAATTTCAGCACGAGTCCATTCAGCAGGGTTTGTATTGTCACCCGCGTAGCGCGTGGCATTAAAATAAGCATCATTCCCAGAAAAAGTTGCCAAGTATGGTCCTGCGTACAAATCCAAATCACCACGTCGACTTGCACGCTCCAAAACCTTAGCACAACGTCGTCGGAGCTCATAAGTGGGTTGCAAATAGGCTATACGAAAATGTAAGCTCATAGGCTGTAAAGATTCCGCCTTTTCAAAAGCAGCTCCTGCCCAAGCACCCACATCTCCATCGCCAGTACAATCAATTACTACCTTCGGTTTTATCGCGACAAGGCCATCTTTGTTAGAAACTATCACTTTTTCCACAACTCCGTCACTAGCAACAACATCAGCAACCTGAGTGTGATATAATACCTCTACACCCGAATTATCGAGAATTTCATCAGCCGCTCTTTTAAACCTCTCAGGATCACATCGGGGAATTTTTCTATCGGG
>JAYYVF010000010.1:0-23694 GCA_036343635.1 Candidatus Latescibacterota bacterium
ATCCGACCTCGACTCGAGAAATTTCACGGGAGTGTGTTAATTGCTCTATCAATGATGGCCCTGTTACTGCCTTTAGGAACTGCCGTCAAACTCTATGACATAGAAGACCGTACCGGGGACTACATCGCATACGACTATGCATACAACATACTCCAAACCTGCGAACCGAATAGCATTCTGTTTACCAATGGAGACAACGATACCTTCCCATTATGGTATATGCAGGAAGTAGAGGGATTAAGAAGAGATGTGCGCGTCGTCAACCTCAGTCTGCTTAACACGGGATGGTACATTAAGCAACTCAGAGACAGAGAACCTAAAATCGATATCAAAATTCAAGACAACTATATTGATTCAGTGCTGACAGACACGCAAATGGTAGATTTATACCATCGTCTTTGGCAAGAACCCAAGGTGCCTACCGAATACAAGAAACTCGGACTCGAGGCAACCGTAAACAGCCAACCTGGCCACGACCTTATAAGAATACAAGACTTAATGGTGATCGGCATAGCATATTGGAATCAGTGGGAAAAACCTCTTCATTTCGCTATCACGATTCCCAGTAGCAATCACGTTGGTCTAACACCCTACATGAAAATGATGGGAATGACAATGAAAGTTGTTCCCACACGTGAACCACGCTCCGACATTTCTACACTAGAAAAAAACCTCTTGGAAACCTACCAATTCCGAGGTTTAACAGACAAGCGAGTACATAAGGATGGAAACAGTAAGCGATTATTAGGAAATTATCGAGCCTGTGTTTTACATTTGGCAGACCGTTACAATCAAGAGGGCCTTTCCAAAGAAGTACCTGGACTCATGAAATGGGCAGAAGAAAATATTTATATGGGCTGGAGCGGATACTACACTTTCGCTGACTTCCTAACTCAAATAAATCAACATAAAGTAGCCGGCTATTACCTTATGAAAGCGGGAGAGCTATTGACGGGATCGTACGAAATCGAGCCAATAGCATCATACGAAAACATCTTGGCAATATCGGGAGCCTTATTAAACCCGCCGTATACGCAACCCGAAAAGGCCCTCAATCTAATCGAGCTCTTAATTGATCTTCAACCAAACCGTCCGGAAGCATACTACGAATTAGCTGCAAGCCTACAAGCAATCGGCAATACCGATTTGGCTCTTAAAAGATTACAACAATATCGAGTTGAATTTGGAAATAACGACACCCTGCTCGAGGCCGAGACCATTCTAAAAAGGTCGATAGAAATGCATAGAAAGAGTGCGGAAACAAGCGAATTAGGACCGTGACCGAACCCGTCACCATAATCATCCCGCATTATCGTGCACCAGTAATCATAGATTGCCTTGAATCACTTTATAAGTATAGCAATTGGCCCATCAAGGTTTTCGTTATTGACGACGGTAATAATGGACCGAGCCTGCAGAAAGCCGTTTTAAACTTTCCACAAATAAACGTTTTCTCCAACGAACATAATTTAGGTTTTACAGGTTCATGTAACCGCGGTCTAGCCGCAGCAAAAAGTAAATACGCAGTTCTCCTCAATGACGATACTCGAGTAACCCAGGATTGGCTTAAACCCCTCATTGAATGCGCAGAAGCAAATCCAAGTATTGCAGCATGTCAACCAAAACTTTTGTCAGCTATGGATCCAGATTATTTTGACTATGGAGGAGGAGGAGGAGGATATATCGATACCCTAGGATACACATTTTGCCGAGGACGTATACTAGATCATCGAGAAAAAGATACTGGTCAATATGAAACTCCGCGCCCCTTATTCTGGGCGTGTGGATCCGCCTTATTCATCCGAGTAGAGGCTGCTCGCGAAATCAACTTCCTGGATAAAGAATTCTATATGCACTTTGAAGAAATAGACTTTTGTTGGCGCCTACAAACCAGAGGTTATCGAATATGGAGTGTGCCTATATCTGTAGTGTATCACCATTCGGGTTATTCTTTACCACCGACCTCATTTCAAAAGACCTACCTTAATCACCGAAATAACTTGATTATGAATTGCAAAAATAGACCTGCACTTGATCTACTTTGGTTATTACCTATTCGGATACCGCTTGAATTTTTTGCCTCATTAGGATATCTCGCCCGCAAACAATGGAGCAGCGTGATGGCGCCTATTGCAAGCTTATTTTGGTGTATCCTCAAAGCGTATTCTATATTTCAACGCCGAAAGAAAGCCCAAAGCCAGGCAGAATTTAAAGCCCAAGACGGCATATATTCGGGAAGCATACTCTACCAATACTATCTACGAGGCTGCCGACAAGTTAAAAGTCTTATGCCAGAGTAAGAGGTTTTTCTTAAACTGAGTTTGGTATAATTTTTTCCATAAAATCACCCTAATATTTGTGAAAATAAAAAAATGAGTGAAACCCAAAGTAATACTCCCGTAATCCTTGGATGCCAAAATATTTTCACGGAGGAATTAAATTTAATCCATGGATATCGGATTGGCCTGATTACAAATCACTCTGGAGTTGATCCATTAATGACAGCCACCGCTGACAGATTGCATAACCACAACAAGTGCGAGTTAACTGCCTTGTTCGGTCCCGAACATGGTATTCGGGGCTCCGCACAAGACGGAGAAAAGGTCACCACATTCAAAGATCCGTATACAGGCGTACCAGCTTACAGTCTTTACGGGAAAACCATGCGACCTAATCGAAACATGTTAAACCAAATAGACCGGATGTTGTTTGACATACAAGACGTAGGCACGAGGTTTTATACATTCCTTTATACAATGAGTATGAGCATGGAAGCTTGTGCGAGTCACGATATTCCATTCATTGTCCTAGATCGACCAAATCCTATAGGAGGAGAAATTTGCTCCGGTAATATCTTAGATCCCAGGTTCTCCTCTTTTGTTGGACGTTATCCCATAGCAACACGATATGGTCTCACAATTGGTGAATTAGCAAAGCTGTTTAATAATGAATTTGATATCGGAGTAGATTTACACGTAGTCCGAATGAAGAATTGGAACCGTAGTTATTATTGGAATGACTGTGGACTACCGTGGGTACCTCCATCCCCCAATATGCCCACATTCCAAACTTCAATAGTTTATCCCGGAACTTGTTTTTTTGAAGGAACAAATATTTCTGAAGGTCGGGGGACCACTAAACCTTTTGAACAAATTGGAGCACCATTCATAGACGCGACAGAACTGGCCGACCTTTTGAATGAGCTTAATCTTACTGGAGTACGATTCCGTCCCGCTTTTTTTACACCAACTTCGAGTAAACATGCAGGTGCGTTTTGTGGAGGAGTACAATTACACGTGCTCGACGAAAAAAACTTTGATCCAATTAAAGTCGGTTTAGCATCTCTAATTTCTATACGCAACCTTTACCCTGATGACTTTTTATGGAGATTACCAGAAGGCGGAATTCACAACTTCGACCGCCTAGCCGGAACAAATTTAATACGAGAAGCAATAGACGAAGGATGCACCACAGAACAGTTATTAGACTCGTGGAAGCTAGAATTGAAATCGTTTCAAAAAGTCCAAGAAACTTATAAAATCTATGCGTAATAATCCCAATATGATGTTTTGTATACTAAATCGCAGAAAAACGCATAGGAAATAAAGATCTCTATTAAACTGAGGACTATATGCCTGCTCCACTTCAGACCGGAACATTACTCCTGGCAAGCCAAAAATTACAAAATGATTATTTCTCCCGATGCGTAATCATAGTCACTCAACATAGCCCTGAGAACGGGACAATAGGGATAGTTTTAAATCGCCCCCTTCGCCAAAAAGTTGAACAATCAAATGTAACAGAATTGACCAAATTATTGGGGCTCCCCTCAACCGAAACAGAAATTAACAAGTTCATTTTTGAAGGAGGCCCTGTAGATCAAGATTATCTATTTTACCTGCATCGCCTTAATCACATTATTAGCGACGGAAGGCTAATTGCGAATGACCTCTATTGGGGCGGAAATATAGATGGCGAAATCCATTTAAATTGTGACCCGAATGTTGAAAAACGAATATGTTTTTATAGGGGCTACGCAGGATGGGGTAAAAATCAACTAGAACAGGAAATCCATTCAGGAACTTGGATCCTTGCACCTTGCATTACAGATACTATTCTTTCTCAACCACCAGACACAATATGGCACGACCTACTCTATAAACTAGGCGGAAATTATCGAGCAATGGCGGAAATCCCTGAAGATCCCAGTGTTAACTAATTTCATCAGCTAACATATCATACCACGTTTAGCGCGAATACCATGTGCTGGGGGGTCTTCGCCGATCCACCGTTCGTCTATTGATTCTTCCGCAAGCTGGTAACGTGAATCTGAGGAAAGTCGAATCCGATCTGTTTGATTGTCCGAACTGGCATGCATAATATGCATACAAAAAATAAGTACATCACCCATTTCATATTCTGAAGTTAACCACCTCCCCCCCCATTCGCGTTGTGTCTCTATTGCATCATTCGAATAAGCCCCCGTAGAATTCCATTTGATTCGTGACCGCTCCTGATCTGTCAATTCACGGTCGTCAGATTGAGCCGCCTCAATCGTAGTTGAAGCATCTCCTTCATTGACACAGTAAGCATCAACATCGGTTTGGCCATAACCATTCACAAGCGCGGCATGACAATGAGAGCCTTCGAGTATCATTAAGCCACCCATTTCAAACGGAATATCTCCGAAAGGTATCCAAGAAGTGAAAAGATTTTTTGTACCGCGCCCCATATATACATTATCCTGATGCGGCGTAGTCGCAGTATCTATTCCCGGTGGCTTAACTCTAAACCAAGTGTAGTCAAAATGCCGCACCTCCCCTCCCAGAAACATCGTGTAAAAGTCTATCATAGCCCCTTCATAAAGAACGACGTCAAGCAACTTATTGTTTCGAGCCAATTCCGGCATAAAGGCATTTTTATTCTGGCCTGAGGGAGCTGCAATACCCTCAATAATTTCTGCCGATTTCTCGAGTAATCCCGCAGAAAAAAGCCTATCACATAATTCTTTACGAGCTATTAAAACTTTTTCAGGATCCAGTAAGCCAGGTAAAAACAAATATCCATCTTCACCCATTCGAGTCCACAGTTCGTCACGATCATTGATCACATCGATAGATCGCCTAAGTTCACCAACAAAAGTCATATCGAGTAGATTCCCTTGATATGTCAATTGAGATACACAAGCTTCATTCATTTTTTTCTCCATTAAAGCTCAAAACTAACGTTGCAGTACAATAATAGTTAAGAAACTGAATCCAAAGGAGCAATAGGCCTCGGTATATTCGAAAACTCAAATTGACACAGATTGCTTGATCCTAAACCAGGCGTATCGACATAATAGCTCTTTGTTAGGATAGGATCATAAGCAGCCTTATGCGAAACTGCGGCCTTTATACCGAACATGTACAAAGACTCTGGGACAATACCTTGACTACGCAATTGCCCCAAATCCATAGGAGGGGGTTTTTTTGAAGTTAGCAATATACGGATTCCCTTGTACCGAACTACGGCACAAAGCCCCATGTCGACCCTTCGACCAACAAGGGAAGCTAAATGAGACTGAGGATTCTCTAAATCAAAACGACCTTCCGTTAAATTATCAACGACCACATCTAACAACATAGTTGGGCCATGGGCTCGATCCACCTTACCACCAACTTCGATAAATAGTCGGTCACCTAAGGAAGCGGCGAAACATTTACTGACTGCCTCGGGATCATTTATAATCACAGCCGCATTATCAATCTCATACCTTATGAGAGATTGTAGGATCCCTGTTCCATCACCTGGAGTCCCGCCTCCAATATTATCCGATGGCTCAATCAACCCAATCAGACCATCAGAATGCTGAAGAGCCAAAGGCATGACTTCTTCGATAGGCGGATCCAATGGATTCCCCTTATCTATAAACTTTAAAACTTCAGACGCTAATGGACTTATTAACCTGTATGCTTCAGACAGATTGCCAATAGTCGTAACAACAATAGAGAGGCCGGCACATGCTACATCAGCATAAGCAAAGCCAGGCAACACACACCTCAAGCAATTCGGAATGGTTATTCTCTAATAAACGTGCCTGAGATTCAAAATTCCGCATCGGCTCATTAACTGTCGCGGTTCCAACAGTAGCATAAAGAGCTCCTGGTTTGAAACAAATAACCTTAGAGATCTGATCTATATTCAATACGCGTTCAAGTATAATACAGCTGCCCGCTCACCTGCTGCTCTGGCGTCAGTATGCGGATTTTCGCGATAGCCAGTGAAAATTGTTCCATTCTCTGCCATCTCCTGACTAAAATTTGCATGTAAGTCCAAATCAGCAGAAATCGGTATTATTCCCACTTTTTCTCGCATTCGTCGAAGTATCTCACCCTCCACGTCAGGGAAGGAATTATATACCATGGCCCCGTGCAAAACCAGTACGATCCCATCCAGACTCATAGGTTGAACAGAGTCCATGTCTACTAACACTTCATTCCACCATGCTTCTAAAACATTGTCATTAACAATGCCAGATGGCATAGCTACGCCGTAGGTCGAAGCAACAAAATTCCAACCAAATTCTATCAGCCGCATCTAACACTCCTGACACAGGAGACAGACCCCCACGACAGTAGTCAATCATTTCTTGTCCGTTCAACCAAATCAAATTCTCAAAATCATATAAAGTGGTCTCCTCTTTAAGAAACGTTTATGTTTCATGAACAAGACCTGCAATCAAAATGTTTCGCACAAAACTATTTTTCTCAGCCTTTAGACTAGTTGACTAGGTTATTACACAACCTTAGTTTGAAATTACAGCAGATTTATATCAGGTGGGCTACCTTCTTTAGATAACCATAATAATTTTATGATATTTCCAATATTCCTCCTTTATGTTGTGATTTTCCCCTCTAAATCCTTTAGCTACGAGATAGATGCACACCCTCCATTTGCGTCCGCGCTGTTAGTCGAAGCCGAGACCGGAACAGTTCTTTTTTCATATAAACCTAATCTACAAAGATCACCTGCCAGTACGCAGAAAATGTTGTTATCACTAGTAGCTATGAATAATGTGAAAAATGGAAAAACCTCACTAAATGATTCAGTCTCTATCTCTCCCCGTGCGGCCGGTATGGGAGGCTCGCAAGTTTTCCTGGCCCATAATGAGGTTTTCACATTGGGACAACTCATGGAAGCAGTTATAATTCCCTCAGCTAATGATGCCTGCGTAGCAGTTGCAGAACACGTGAGTGGAACAGTAGAAGAGTTTGTTCAACAAATGAATGAATATGCCCAAACATTAGGCCTAAAAAACACTCACTGCGTTAACGTGCACGGACTCGACGATACACCGAACAATCAACGGAATCTCACAACTGCTTCTGATCTTGCACAGATAGCTAGGTCACTATTAGAATACCCCAAAATACTAGAATGGGCATCTGTACGTTACAAACCTTTCAGAGATGGCCAATTCATGCTCTACAATACCAATAATCTGCTGGGAAAATACAAAGGCCTTGATGGAATCAAAACCGGATATACGGAACGTGCAGGATCGTGCCTCGTTGCCACAGCTTTGCAAAAAGATTTCCGGCTTATCTCTATTATACTCGGAGCAAAATCAGAAAAGCAAAGAGAACAAGAGACTCGCAATCTACTCGACTGGGGGTTTACTCATTTTTCCCGCGTCGTAATTGCAGAACACGACGAATTAATTAGCAACAACATTATAGTCGATTGGGGGATTTCCCCTACTGTTGAGACACGATTATCCACGAGCATCGTAGCTATCCTAAACTCGCAAGATAAAACCGCACTTAAGCGAGAAGTCTTGTTGCCAGATAGGGTCGAAGCTCCCATTGAGCTTGGTACCCAACTCGGCCATCTACGTGTCTCAGTAAGAGACAGTTTGCTCACAAATATACCAATATTAGCAAGTAAACCTGTAGAAAAAATGGGCCTCTGGGGAAAATTTATGAGCTTTTTCTAACTTATTTGTGGTAACGACTTCCATGAAGGATGTCAAATGATCGATACAGGACTTCTAATAGGAGCATGCGGATCAATTGATGGGAAAACGTAAGTTCGGACAAAGACCACTTTTCATCAACTTGGCTATCTACTCTTTTTGGCATTCCTTCTGCAGATCCGATGACAAAAACAAAACTTGAATTCCCCAAATTCATTAATTTTTCTAAGCGTTTCGCCAACATAGGAGAGGTATACTGAGGCCCCTCAATATACAATCCCACAACATGAGCACTTTTACATATTCTCTCTGACAACCCCTTATCTTCTGACCAATTTTTTACAGAGATACATTCTACGTTTGCAAAACGAGATAAACGCTTCGTATATTCTTTTTCAATCTCTTCAATGTGAATATTTTTGTGTTTTTGGAAGCTAACCAATGTAATTTTGATCATAAAAACAGCATTCAGTAATCATCCGGAGCAATTGCTAATTGACGATTTCTTAAAGGTAGATCAATTCGCTCCCCACCGCGTCTATGAGATTCAGCTAAAGAAAATATCACCTCTTGACTTTGGCATGCCACTTCTAAATTTCCTACGGTAGGACCATCAATATCCAGAGCGCGAACAAGATCTTCAATACCTCTCTGAGTTCCTCCACAAATTTCGATCTCCGGCACATCCACTTCTTCAAACTGGCCAGCTTCATTTTTCCGGCGCACTTGATATCCTGAACTATTATTTAAGGTTCGTATTTTACCCAAGCTACCACTCACTTCAAATTCCCAACCTCCGGACGCAGAAAGGTAAGCATGAATTCCATTTTCAAAGTGAATATATCCTGAGCAAATAGAGCCATCTTTTTTCAAAATATCCCCTTCCCAATCCGCGTCATCAACCATCATAGTACCTTGGACAAATTTTACAGGAATGTCACCAGCCAGGTATAGAAGCATATCAGTTGCATGAGTCAAGCTCCATTGCGCCGAACTAACACCACAATGTGCTATGATAGCTTCCATTGCACCAATGCAACCGTCGTCAACTAGTTCTCTAACCTTGGCATAGAGCGGCATATACCTACGCTGTGCTCCATAGTTAAATGCGATTTTTGTCTCTCTATACATGTCTCTCATCAAATCCATTTCGTATGCAGCATTGCAAAGCGGTTTCTCACAATAAATACCCCGCACACCATGCTGAGCGGCGTAACAAAAAATTTTTGCATGTGGACCAGGTCGTGTAGCTATAGCGACAATATCCAAACCTTCTTTATCAATCATGTCTTCAAAATTGGAATACGCATTCTTAACACCATAACGAGAGCGGATTAGCTCAGCTTTTTCTCCAACTGGGTCGCATACAGCAACCAAGTCTGTTCTTTCACTAGCAACAATAGCAGCAGCATGCGAATATGGTAAGAAGCGTTTCGCATCAGGACGATCTTTCACTTCATCGTCAATGGTTGCACCCATTCTTCCACAACCGACAAGGCCCGTGCGATAAATTTTCATGGACATTCTCCGTTTATTTTTTCTTGATTGCTTAGAGTCTTGACGCCACTATACTCCATTACTACATTACGCATCTGGTTCACAAAATAGACCTTTTTTATCTCAAGTTTTCATCTCGTTTTGTGGCAAAGTAGGGGCGATTAGCTCAGTTGGTTAGAGCGCTGCCTTGACATGGCAGAGGTCACTGGTTCAAATCCAGTATCGCCCACCATTCTTAAGTGGTACCCTTTCCGGTTTCAATCAATTTTTCAGTAGTTCGTTTCTTGGTTTTATTTCTGATTTGATTCTATCCTAGACAAGTTCGAAAATGGCTTCAACTTCTACCGCAACACCCGTTGGTAGTTGCGCGAAACCAACAGCACTTCGAGCATGGAATCCAGCTCCATCTTTCCCAAAAATTTCGTGGAACAAATCTGAAATACCATTTACTACCAAATGCTGATCTGTAAAATCAAGTGAAGAGTTAACCATCCCTAATAATTTCACAACTTTTAGATCATCAAGACTACCAACTTCTTGATGAACAGACTGAAGTATGGAAACACCGCATTCGCGAGCCGCAGCATATCCCTGATCAACCGTAAGATCGTCCCCAAGTTTGCCCTTAATATCGGAAACGTGTCCTGACGTTATAAGGGTATGCCCCACCCGAGCCACCATATTTAGATACCCCTTTTCCGCATCATCCGTGAATTCAATTCCCACGGCTTTAGCTTGTGATTCAGCACCCATAATTTATTCGCTCCTTAAAAGTTTACGTCGATAATCAGAGTATAAAATACACGTTTTGTGAGCCAGCGGACAACATAAATATAAACGGCAAAAATCTCTTATTTTAGACCGAACAACAATAAAAAGGGCAAAAAGAAGCCTTTTTGCCCTTTTTTTTAAAAAAAAAAGCAAAAAACCCTATAATTACCGCTATCAGCACTTGCCCTAGTTTAAATATCCCGATAGATTTTTCCGTATAAACCATGTATACCTGGGGAGGTACACAATGTCAAAGACTACTGCTGTTCGAGATGCAATGACCAAAACGCAACTAATGGCTGAAATCGCCGAAGATACAGGTTTGGCGAAGAAGGACATTTCCGCTGTTTTGGATAGTTTGTCGGCTCAAATTAACCGCCATGTTAAAAAAGGCGCGGTTGGGCAATTTACTCTACCAGGGCTTCTTAAAATAAAGACGGTTAAGAAGCCTGCACGTCCAGCTCAGAAGAATGTACCAAACCCGTTCCAGCCAGGTACCTTTATGGATGTAGCAGCCAAGCCAGCCAGCGTCCAAGTCAAAGCGTTGGCCTTGAAGAAGCTAAAGGACATGGCTAAATAGTTGTTTTAGAGATGAGACGCGGCATTACATCCCCCAGTCAATCATCTAGGATTGACTGGGGGATTTTCTTGTACCATATCGTTAACAACAAATTATGCGCCTTTATATAGCCAACTACATAGACGATTTTATCCAATCTCCTCACTTTGAGCTTCTTCCTAGTTACTTAAAGTCCCATGCAGAAACAATACTTCAGTATTTACTAGATGGTCTTGTAACTGACCATCTAGATATCTTGAGGGAAACCCTCATCGACAGGACAAGATCCTGTCGGTCTCGAATTATTTTACCAGAAAATACCTACCAAAACATATCACAATTAGTCAAATGTTATTTTTCGTATTTGGATAGTAGTGGAAATATTCCCGGAGCCTTGGAGTGGAATACATGGGTCACGTCAATATCACAACCTGACCCCATTTCAGGACATCATAGCCCAGCAACTGTGCGTCATAAATTTAAAAAGACAGGACGTAATATCCCTTGCCCATGCGGTAGTGGATTAAAGTTCAAAAAATGTTGTATAGGATTATTGAAATAGGAGTGTGTCTGAATCTTGTGTAACCCTCAAAAAATTAAAAGATCTAAAAAAATGTTCCACATCTCCTGATGGTTCGTCCCCGTTCACCCCTTCTCCTACTATCATCAAACGATATAAATTCCCTTGATGCCACGCTATTAATTGTACAAGCTCACTACCATCCGGCGCTTCAATTACGACCCGCTGACCCTCAACATTAGATAAACTATCTTTATATACCTTAATCGATTCTGCTTGCATCATTTTTCTTGACGAATTTATAGCAAATTGAATAATGGAACGACCGGAAACTGTATCAGGGAGATCTGCATAAGAAACTGCATATTGAAAATCACCGCGAGAAAACATAATAAAATTGAAAGACACCTCGCCAAAATCAAAAGTTTCTTCTATAATCCGTCGGTCTGGATCACCGGAAATATCTAAAGTGAATAATTTATTTCCTGGATTATAAGCTCTCCAGTCTGGCTCACCACGGAAAAAATATATTGCCTGATAAGCCACAATCAAGATAATTACCCCAAAAAACAACTTGATCGATAAAGTATTCTTTTCTTGAGGTTTGTTTACTCTCACCTTGACCTAATATTTTCTTGCATCCAAAGCACCTGAAATCCATATAACAATAAATCGTTTATCAAATAAAGAATCGATTTTATTTGTCTTAGCTAACAATATTGATTTCGCCAATTTTGATCAAACTACCAATAGATGTGGAAAACATCATTTTTCACTTAGGTAGTTTTTCTACCTTATCGATATTGCTTATATCACAACCTCCAGATAAAATCTACGCAGCATATCTCCTTACGGTTCGACTTGAATTTGGTTTCGGATGACATATACTACAGACTTCTCTAGAAAATTGAGTGTAGAAATCTGAACTTCCACAACAATCACAAACCAAACCGGTCGTAACCCAAGGCCCAAAAGAAATCTCAATTGGGTCTTTTATCTGGTTTGCTTGAGATGAAATATATTCGCAAAGTAATCCCAATTCGAGGTCACATATTTCTCCTACCATAAAACCTATATCTATTTGATCACAAATACATTCTAAATCACTCCAGGTTGAAAATTTTTCAACCTGCTCATGACACCTGTCAAATAATAATGTCGTTTCTGATTTCATAAAACGAACCTCATAATTTAATTTGTTAAAGCTTAGTGGATCCGAGCCATTCCTAACACGAGAGGTAGGGATCTTCCCCTGTGGAATCTCGGATCCACCTCAACACATCTTATGCCTTTACGGTCTCTTCTTCTAACTTTTCTTCTTCTACATCACTTATACCACTTTTAATATGAAGTTTATCACGAACTTGGTTTTCTATATCCTCTGACACTTCATGATTATCTCGTAGGAACACTCGAGCATTCTCACGGCCCTGACCTAAACGTATGTCGCCGTATGAAAACCACGTTCCGCTTTTATCAATAATGCCATTATCAACACCCAAATCGATCAAATCACCTTCACGTGATATACCTACATCATTACCACGAAACATGATATCAAACTCAGCCTCACGAAAAGGAGGAGCAACTTTATTTTTAACGACCTTGATTCTAGTGCGGCGCCCAATAATTTCGTCACCATCTTTGATCGCACCAATACCACGTATGTCTAAACGTACCGACGAATAAAAGCATAACGCGCGACCCCCAGTAGTCGTCTCAGGACTACCAAACATTACACCAATCTTCATCCGTAATTGATTAATAAATAGAACAGAGGTACCGGACTTCTGCGCCGAACCAGTTAGCTTTCGCAGTGCCTGAGACATAAGACGCGCCTGAAGCCCCATGTGCGAATCACCCATGTCCCCTTCTAATTCAGCTTTAGGCACTAACGCAGCAACTGAATCAATTACCACTATATCTATGGCACCACTACGCACAAGCGTATCAGTGATCTCTAACGCTTCCTCACCCGAATCAGGCTGAGATACAAGTAGATTATCTACGTCCACTCCCAATTTTCGTGCAAAACCAACATCTAAAGCATGCTCAGCATCCACAAATGCGGCTACACCGCCTTCCCGTTGAGCCTCAGCTACAATATGTAACGCACACATGGTTTTACCTGCGGATTCAGGACCGAATAGTTCAATTACTCTACCACGAGGAACACCACCAACTCCAAGAGCTGCATCAAGGGAAATTGAACCCGTAGGAATGACATCGATATCTAGAGTAGATGATGATTCCCCTAAACGCATAATCGATCCCTTACCAAATTGTCTTTCAATCTGGCCTAGAGCAAGTTCAATCGCTTTTTCTTTGTTTCCATCCTTTACAGGCTCTATCCCTGCCTTACTCTTGCTAGTAGACGCCATTGTTTAACCTCCTACTTTATGAAATTTGTTGCGTAAAAATAACTAAAATAATGCACATTTGTTACCTGAACAAAAAAGTAGGTATATGGCGATAAAAGCACAAGTTCTTTTTGAAGAATCATACTGCATAAATTGTATAAAAAGATCTATCCGATTACCAATTATTAAATATAAACCTTTTATAATTAATAATTTATAGATACTATTACCGGTAGTAGTTAAGGTGCAATAGAAGACGGGAGACGCCTCCCTTTCCCGCTATTTCATACAAAAACAAGTTCTTCAGCCGCCTCAAGACCTCCAACACCAATTACTTCCATATCCTTTGGATGCTTCCAACCTTTTAGATTACTATTCGAAACCAAACACCGCTCAAAACCTAACCGCCGAGCCTCAACAACTCGACGCTCCACCTGACTTACCGGACGAATTTCCCCACCCAATCCGATCTCCCCAACCACTATTGTTTTAGCTACAATAGGGATATTACGAAAGCTAGAAATAATGGCCAAACCAACAGCCAAATCGGCCGCGGGTTCATCTAACCGCAAACCACCAACAACATTAACAAAAATATCTTCACCGGATAAATCATGAAGACATCTCTTCTCCAACACCGCGATAATTATGGACAACCGCTTACTTTCTATCCCAGTAGAAACACGCTGTGGATAACCAAAGGCCGATCGGCTTACAAGAGCTTGGATTTCAACCAAAAGTGGACGCGTGCCCTCAATACTACAAACTACCGACGAACCTGCAACATCTTCCGCACGCTCTGCCAATAATATTTCAGAAGGATTGCTTACCTCACTAAGACCAAATTCTCGCATTTCAAAAATTCCGATTTCATTAGTAGATCCAAATCGATTTTTTGCAGCACGCAAAATGCGAAAGTGATGGTGCCTTTCACCTTCCAAATAAAGAACAGTATCAACCAAGTGCTCCAATACTCGCGGACCCGCCACCGTCCCTTCTTTCGTTACATGACCAACTATAAATACTGGAATACCGCTTTCCTTAGCCCAATAAACTAACCGTGCAGCACATTCCCTAACTTGGGTAACACTACCCGGCGCACTTTCTAATTCAGGCATATATACTGTCTGAATCGAATCAATGACAACAACTGTTGGCGAATCGGCCGTTATTTGATCCATGATCAGTGTCAGGTTAGTCTCAGACATAACCTTCAAATCTTTACTCAAAACTCCCAATCGGTCCGCACGTTGATGAATCTGACCAGGCGACTCCTCAGCAGATATATATGCGACGTTTAATCCCTCGACGGACAGTTGGCCTGCCACCTGTAACAATAGCGTTGACTTTCCAATACCAGGATCTCCGCCTACAAGTACTACAGATCCTGGCATGATTCCACCACCTAAAACACTATCAAATTCCGAAATCCCAACATCAAGACGTTCAAAATCATTAGTTCCCAGGTCCGTTACAGGCTGCAATTGAGGAGAAGACGAAGTAGAAACTAAATGAGAACGCCGCTGATCCTTCTCGACATGAAGCTCTTCGACGCACGTATTCCAAGCTTCGCAATCCGAACAGCGCCCAAACCATCGAGAGGCTGAATGTCCGCAAGACTGACACTTATAATTTGATCGTCTATTCTTAGCCATTAATCAACTGTTTTCTTGGGATTTTTTATTTCCGGTTATAATTCGAGGCCGATCATTGAGATCACTAACAGTATTAAGGCATTCGAAGTAACCACAACTATCAATTAACATCCCTACTTCGTCTGCTTGACCATCCCCTACTTCAAGTATAAGGCTACCGCCTACAGTCAGACAATTCGTAGCTTCTTTGACAATACGGCGATAGTAATCCAATCCATCTTTTCCCCCGTCCAAAGCTAAATGAGGCTCATAATCTCGTATCTCTGGTTGGAGACTTTGTATTTCTTTCTGAGGAACATACGGAGGATTGCAAGTAATCACATCAAATTCAAAGGAATTCAAACCCCTAAATAAATCAGTGCATACCCACCATACCTTGTCATTTAGCTGATTTCGATTAGAATTTTTTCTAGCTATTTTTAGTGCGGTTGAAGACACATCCAAACCTACCACAAACGCGTGTTCACATTCATGAGCAATTGATAGCGCAATCGCCCCAGACCCACAGCACAAGTCCAAACATCTTAGCACGCCAGATGATGTTTTACCTGCGCAATCAAGAGCTACTTCAACAAGTACTTCTGTTTCGTATCGTGGAATTAAAACTTCCGGAGTGACTAGGAGATCTAAATGTCGAAAAGAGGTTTTTCCGAGCACATATTGAACTGGCATTCTACCAGCACGTTTGCGAACATACTCTCGATATAAATCAACCTCATTATTCGTTAATATTCTTTCAAATTGTAGATATAAATCTAAACGATTTAATCCTAAAACATCTGCAAGTAGTAACTCAGCTTGTAGCCTTGCTTCTTCAATCCCATTTTTCGAAAAAAAATTTTCCGTCTCGTTCAGAATTTCCAGCAACTGCCACTGGCGACTATCAGCCATTTCAACTTGCCGCCGTTAAACGTAATCTTTCCTCTTGGGCTGCCAAGGCTAGCTGCTGAACAAATTCAAATAGATCGCCATCAAGAACTTCTTCGAGTCGGTAAAGACTTAGCGTAATTCGGTGATCTGTCACCCGACCTTGTGGAAAATTATATGTGCGAATTTTTGCACTACGATCACCCGACCCAATTTGACCGGCACGCGTAGCATCACGCTCGGCCTTCTGTTCAGCTTGAATCTTGTCGTAAATCCGAGCTCGGAGAATTTTCATTGCCTTATTTTTATTTTTTAGTTGAGATTTTTCGTCCTGACAAGAAACAATAATCCCAGTGGGTATATGTGTAATCTTCACAGCTGAATCAGTCGTATTAACACTTTGTCCTCCAGGGCCACTTGAACGATAGACTTCAACACGCATTTCATCTGCATCTATATCCACCTCAACATCCTCTGCCTCCGGAAGTACTGCCACTGATGCAGCCGACGTATGAATACGTCCAGCTGTCTCCGTCTTGGGTACACGTTGAACCCTATGTACTCCACTTTCAAATTTTAATTTTCCATAGGCATCTTTGCCAGAAACAGAAAAAACTACTTCCTTAAAACCTCCCGAAGGGTTTAAGCTGGAAGAAAGCAACTCGCTATTTAAGTTGTTTCTTTCGGCAAATCGTTGATACATTCTATGAATATCACTGGCAAAAAGACCTGCTTCATCCCCACCAGTGCCGGCACGTATTTCAATAATTGCGTTACGGACGTCATCAGGATCTTTAGGAATAAGTAACAATTTTAACTCGGCTTCTATAGAACCTACCTCGTTATCCAAAGTCTCCTTTTCCGAAATCGCTAATTCGACAATCTCTGGATCTTCATCTAGTTCGATCAGTTCCTGAGCCTCTTCAACATTTTTCCTGAGATTCCGATAACGTTGAGCTAATTCAATTGTCACTCGCAAGTCCCCAACTTCACGAGCAAGTTTTTGAAAAAGAGCGGGATCACTTGCCGTATCGGGCAAAGCCAGTTTAACATTCAAATCATCATAATGACTTTCGAGTTCACTTAATTTTTCAAGTATCTCCATCTTTACCTTAACATTTTAACATGACCAAACACAAAAACACACAAGACACCAAATTAGTTAAATAGTTTTCATACTACACGAAAAAAGCGATGAGATGTACTCTTTTAAAAGAGTACATCTCATCGCCTCTCCCATTTTATCTAATTTATCTAAAACAGCTAAGACTGTGGTGTTTCGTCTGATTCCGTTTCCGCTGTTTTCTCTTTATTACCATATCGTCTTTGGAATTGTTCGATTCGACCTCCACGATCCAAGACCTGTTGTTTTTTCCCCGTATAAAAGGGGTGCGACGCAGCACTTACCTCTACCCTAATGACCGGATAGCTATTTCCATCATCCCACTCCATCATCTCTTCCGATGTAAGAGTAGAGCGTGACAAAATTTTATAATCACAACTCGAATCAAGAAAAATTACAGAGTGATAATCAGGATGAATATCTGTTTTCAAGGTCTTTCCTCCAAGAATACACCATGTGAACTGAATAAATTACCAGAAAGGCAAAAAAAAGCAAGTAGCGTTCAACAATCCTAGTCGTTCATCGCCTTCAAAAACTCTTCATTCGAAGCCGTGCCATCCATTCGTTCTCGCAAAAACTCCATACCTTCGACAACACCCATTTGGTTGAGGATGCGCCGCAATATCCACGAACGGCTCAATTCGTATTCAGATAGTAATAACTCTTCTTTTCTAGTACTAGTTTGCGTTACATCAATTGCAGGATAAAGACGCCTTCCACTCAGTCGCCTATCGAGCTGTACCTGCATATTGCCCGTACCTTTAAATTCCTCAAAAATAACTTCATCCATCTTGCTACCCGTCTCAACTAAAGCAGTAGCAATAATACTCAAACTACCTCCCTCTTCCACATTACGTGCCGCAGCAAAAAAGCGACGAGGGAATTGAAGGGCCGTGGAGTCTACTCCTCCAGTCAGAATACGTCCGGAGTGCGGAGTAACTGTATTGTACGCACGTGCTAACCGAGTCATACTATCAAGCAAAATAACCACATCTCGTTTATGCTCAATTAATCTGCGCGCCTTTTCAATTACCATTTCAGCAACTTGGACATGCCTAGTAGCTGGCTCATCAAATGTCGAACTAACAACTTCACCTTTAACAGAACGTAACATATCCGTTACTTCCTCAGGTCTCTCATCAATAAGTAGCACGATCAACACGACTTCCGGATTATTCGTGGTAATTGCATTGGCAAGTTTTTGTAAAAACATTGTTTTCCCAGTGAACGGCGGAGCAACAATTAATCCACGTTGACCTTTTCCTACCGGCGACAGCAAATCAAGCATCCGGGTCGTCATGTCTTTAGGATTATGTTCAAGCGTAAAACGTTCATCAGGATGTAAGGCAGTTAAATTTTCAAAAATGGTCTTATTCTTAGACACCTCAGGGTCCTCAAAATTTATCGCCTCTACACGCAACAGAGCAAAGTATTTTTCATCGTTTTTGGGTGGCCTAATCTGACCCGATATCGTATCACCCGTACGGAGACTAAAACGCTTGATCTGAGAATGCGACACATATATATCATCTGGACCAGGCAAATAATTGTAACTGGGAGAACGTAAAAAACCAAAACCTTCATCCAATACTTCTAAGACTCCCTGAGCAAAAATGAGCCCGCTCCGCTCAGTTTGATGCTTCAAGATAGCAAATATCAATTCCTGCTTGCGCAGTGCCGTAAAATCGGCAACTTCTAAATCACGTGCTAATTGCTGCAGATCACCAATATTCATTCGCTGGAGCTCTACAATGTTCATCTTTTGATTTTTCTTGCCAGGGGGCATCACGTCTCCTTGAAAACTATTTCCTTAAAACTTCACGAAAGTATAGTCAAACGATCATCGTAAGGTCTCTTGTCAACCAAAGAAACCGGAAGAAATCGTCGATATGTGTTAGAAGCAACTTAAAAACTACCGCATATTTCTGTAGAGTTATTGCGGAGAATACTATCACCAAACAGCTTTTATTCACACACCAGAATTTTTTTAGCTGGTAACCACAAAGAAATAATCTCAACGAAAAAAACGAGCAACCACTGTGCCAAAATTATATGTTTTCGGGATGTGTTTTCGACTTAGCTGCAGTTAATACGTCCATGAAACTATGGTGAAAAATTTAAATTGTCAAGTATCTTAAGTAGAATGGAATTTAGATAGGTAAACTTTACAAACACATCATGTGGCTTGTACTTCGCTTACTCATCTCTGAGTTGCAATAACGGCGTGCTACACAATTTAAAATGTAGCACGCCGTTAAATACTAAGATACAACACCGGTTCTCTCTACTATAAGCTAACGTAGGTTCCTTCACGACCGAAGTTGTCCGCAAATATAAAGAAGTCATCATAGTCTACATCTGAATCTTGATCTAAATCCGCGGCCGGGTCGGGCGAATCCGATCCAAAATTATCCGCAAATCGAAAGAAGTCATCATAGTCTACGACTGCACTCCCATCAATGTCACCCAAAATCTCATTTCCTTCATCATCCTGCAAGATTTGGACATCCTCAGGATCCCGTCCTGTTCCCGACAAGTCAACAACAACCTCGGGATTAATTCCATCACTCGAAATCGTTAACGAACCTTCATAAGGCTCAAACACTATTGGTTCAAAGGCAACGCTAACGTCGACATCCTCACCCCCCTCTAAGGCAAACTCTGCTATATCAGCAGTGAAAGCATCTCCTTCAACCGCAATCGTTCCGGTCAGGCTAAGGTCACCCTTATTCGCGATATTCACTTCGAGTGTCTTAGTTAACCCTACTAGAACAGCTCCAAAATTTGCGGGAACAGCTCCACTCACGGCAACCTCAGCTAGATCATAACCGTCGGTTATCTCAGCACTTAAAGCAACCGTTGTTAAGCGCTGCTTCGGGTCATTGGTTCGAATTTGCAAGACGCCGGGATAGTCTCCATTGAGATTATCAACTTCTGAAGCATCGAAAGAAACATCGAACGATCCTTCTTCGCCAACTGCCAGGTTAAAATTGGCAGGCGAAACAGAATATCCATCTCCCGAGACCTCAGCAGAAACAGACAAAATAGCATCTGCGTCATCTGCGCTATTGACAAATCGAAATTCTTCGGATTCATCACCATCCATTGCTACAGCTCCAAAATCAACGGAAACAGCATTCTTTATTACAACAGCTTCAACCGCTCCAGCCCCCTCTACTTCGCTGAAGGCATCCGGATTCTCATCAAGGGCTTCCGTCAAGTCTGCCACAAGCTCTTCAGCCGAAACTTCGTCCTCTTCATCCTCAACAATCTCGAAGTCAATTATGATACTACCAGCTCTCAACTCTTTCACAATAACTCGGGAAATATCTATACCAAGCAGATCTGCCAAAACCTGGCGAATATCAGCGATAAATTCTGCCTGCTCTTCTTCAGGAGGTAATTCACCACCTAGCTGAACTGTGGCAACCTTCGTAACCTCAGCGCCTTCAGGCACCTCCGGTTTACCACCAGATGGCGGAGGCCCCAAGCTAACCAGATCAGTTTCTACTCCCTCGCTCTCATTTCCACCTGCATCTTCAGCAGTGACCGAGTACGTGTAAGACAATCCAGCCTCAACGGTATCATCAACGAACGAGGTCACACCAGAGGAAAGCTCCGCTACAACTTCGCTTTCGCCACCGGTAGCTGTTCGATACACGTTATACGAAGCTACATCGTTCCCACTGACGAATACTCCACCCGTGCCAAAATCACTTCCGGAAGGTATTTGGCGAGAAAAATCATCCGCTGGAAGCGTCCACAAAATCGTAACATTTGGAACTCCCAAGTCAACTTCAACGCTCACGGAACCAACAGCATCCGGAGCAATATTATCGACGCCAGCAGCGGCCGTCGAACTCACGGTTTGTGCGCTTACCGGACTGGCATACGCAAAGATCGAGCAAATCCCGAATAGGGCAATACCCGAAAAAACCACTTTTTTGCCTCTCGACATATTTGATATCCTCCTAAGTCGATACTACTACACCTCACCTTGGGAGATGACGTAGCTCGTTGGTCCGACCCCAATTGCGGGCAATCATTATAATGTAGGACAAGGTCAAGTTCGTACTGCGCAACAAAACTATTTGACGATAATGTATAATATAACCAGACCGAGTCAAGCAGTTTTGTGACCAGCGTGGGTGTTCGGCATTATAAAGCCAATCTCTCACGCGCCCTCTAATTATAATAAAAATAAACAGGTAGATGCAACCCAGAATAATCATTCCCGAAAGGTTGACCAACAACTTCAGGGAAAATATCTTCACAGAAACGGCAAATATCCTTCAAATTGGTCTTTATGCCACGAATACCAGATGATATAATCGACAACATTCGAGATGCTGTTGACATCACTGAAATTATCGGTGAGCACGTTCAACTCAAGCATAATGGAACCCGCATGGTTGGTTTGTGTCCTTTCCATGAAGAAAAGACCCCGTCGTTTACTGTGACCCCTGGACTTCAAATGTTTAAATGTTTCGGGTGCGGAGAGGGGGGAAGTGTATTCAAATTTCTTCAAAAAGTAGACGACATCAGCTTCTACGAAGCAGTACAGAGACTCTCAGATCGAACAGGTATTCCCCTACCAAAGACAAAAAAGCGTTATGGTAACACAGACCAAAATTCAACTGATTCTATTTATCAAGCCAATGACATAGCTCAAAAATTCTACCATCATGTGCTACTAAATGAAGAAAAAGGGAAACGAGCGTTAAGCTACCTGAGATCGCGCAACGTAAGCGACGAGATCATCGAACAATTTGGCATCGGCTATGCTCCTGGTGGCCAAAGTTGGGATGAACTGCTTAAGGTAGCCCACAAAAAGCATATCGATCCAAATACGCTAGAACATTCCGGGTTGGCCATAAGAAGAAAATCCGGCAACGGTCATTATGACCGCTTTCGGGACCGAGTAGTATTTCCCATACGAAATGTTTCAAGCAAAACTATCGGATTCGGCGGTAGAGTCCTGCAAGCCGATCAAGAGCCCAAATACCTTAATTCCCCTGAGACCCCAATTTACCAAAAAAGCCGCGTTCTCTACAGCTTAGACATCGCTAAGGAAACAATACGCCATTCCAAATCAGCCATCGTTGTCGAGGGCTATATGGATGTAATCAGCTTAGCCCAAGCAGGTGTGCAAAATGTTGTAGCTACGTCGGGCACTGCACTGACAGAAAACCAATGTATGGCTCTAGAACGATTTACCGATCAAGTAGTGTTGCTTTTTGACGGCGACAATGCGGGATCCAATGCCGCCCTGCGCGGTGTTGAAGTTCTGCTAACCACAGGGATTGAGGCACGTATCGTATCCTTACCAAACGAACACGACCCAGACACTTTTGTTCAGATGCAAGGAGTCAACGCTCTTCTTGGCATGCTGGATGAAGGATTACCTCTGTTGCAGTTTTACCTCCAAAACTTATCGAAGAAATACGATTTAAAAAGCAATTCAGGTAGATCCAAGGCTCTTCAAGATTTAAAGCCCTTGCTGTTAAAACCACGAGATCCACTGCGTCGCGATCTCATGTTACGCGAAATCTCTCAAAGACTTGCTGTCGATGAAAACATACTTCGGAGCGAAATTTCGAAAAATATGCGTCGCCACGCTCCTTCCCAAAAAACAAGAATTGCCGCACAAGCTCCACAGCAACTCCTAACTGCCGAAATACCAAGAAAAGAAAAAGAATTCATTGGCTTCCTGCTAAAAAATCAGGAATTTCTATCAAAAACTATTTCATCAATAAAACCTGAATACTTAGAATCAACTCCTTGCCAGCGACTTCTTCAAAAACTTTTTGAATCGATAGATGAAAATTCACCTGTCGACTCTGCCCGCCTTACCGATCAACCTGAATTAAGCGATCTTGCACCTCTGGTTTCAGAATGTGTAACCTTTGGCTACTCCGAAGATACCCTAAATGATTATTGGAAGGAGTCAATATCATCTTTCCGACGACGACATATAGAGAAAAAGATCACAGAGAAGAGACAAGAACTTACAGAAGCACAATTAGGAGGGGATAATTCAAAAGCGAAACATCTTAGTCAAGAGATTAACAAACTAAACATCGAAAAGCACCAAGCAAATTCAGAATAATTAAAAGCTTGACCAAAGAAAGAAAACGGCTACATTCTCGACCTCAGAATCAAAAACATCTTAGGGCCCATAGCTCAGTTGGTTAGAGCATCCGACTCATAATCGGCAGGTCGTAGGTTCAAGTCCTACTGGGCCCACCATTAATATAACCTCCTGTTTTTACAGGGGGTTATATTTTTATCCTGTTGTAACAACCAATAGAATATAGTGTTTATCGCCTATCATATACTATCGTCTACTTTGCGCTTTTTTCTTGTTTTATAACCTCTGACTACC
>JAYYVF010000011.1:0-5742 GCA_036343635.1 Candidatus Latescibacterota bacterium
TATAAGCAGCACGTTGGTGGATGGCGACATTACCAGCTACTGGGGCACCGTCCATCGAGGAGGATCTGGAGCTCAACTGGAACGACAATTTGGGCAATTCGAACTTGATTTAGGCGCACTTTTCTGGATAGATCTCGTACGGATGTTAGGAGATGGCTCAGGGATAGCCCCAGGCCGACGGGGAGGTACATTCAACTATCTCTGGTATCAGTTTTATGTTTCGGATGGAACTCGTGCCGTCGATGGATCTTTACGATGGGAACTGATGGCAGAATTGCCTGCAAGTCCAAACAACCTTCAAGGAATTGTCCATTTCGAAGAGAACTTCCCACTCAAAAAAGTGCGATTTTTACGTCTATTCTTTCCGATGTCCAATGGTATAATGGCCTTTAATGGACGCATCGGAACAACAGCCGAATGGCAAGTATTTGGTCGTGGCCATCCTGCAAAAGCAACTACACAATCGCCTATTTTGGACCTGGGGTCTCAGCAGCACATTACAACCCTACATTGGAAAACTCGAAGTGATGATGGTGCCCGCATTGAGATACGGAGCCGTACTGGTAACAATCTTGAGGAAGAATACCTGTTTTATGACAAAAACGGAAAAGAAGTAACACCCAAACGTTATGGAAAACTCATCCCATCCTTTCGTGGCGCTATCGATACCCTTCGAACAATAGGCAGCGACTGGAGTACGTGGAGTCAACCCTATAAAGATTCCGGTCAACTTTTCCTTTCGCCCGCTCCAAGGCGGTACGTACAGTTGGATATGCGCTTTGTCTCTGAAAATCCATTTAGCAGTACGTCTATAGATGAAGTTCGAATTGAATACCATCAACCGCTGGCTCAAATCACAAAAGCAGAGATCTTTCCTCTATCAGCCCAAGCCGGTCAACTAGGTAAATATACTTTCTACCTTCATTCTACAATCACCAAAAATAGCCGAGGATTTGACCAGATTTTGATAAATAGTAGCGCCTCATTATTGGTTAATTCTGTAAGGATAGGCGGAGAAATAATTCCAAACACGACTCAACGGGTAGAGGACGGCATATTGATCACTCTGGAAAATCCTATAAACGTCACCTCACTTATAGAAATCAACTTCGAATCAACGCTATATATAAACCAAACCCGATACAATGCGTTCTTATTTAATAGCAAATTGGGAGAGGCTGTTCGACAACCCGTCGACAACGGGGATGCTACATCTTCAGTCCAAAGCAATGTTACATATATCACACTACCTACGAACACACCCCTCATTGAACATTTTACTTTGTCTAATCGATTCATTTCACCCAATGGAGACGAAATAAACGATACGATTCTAATTGGCTTCGATTTGTTAAAGATGATTAAACCGCGCCCAATGCAACTTAATATTTTCGATATTGCAGGAAATCATATCACTACAATAGCAGATATTCCTGTTCAGGCAGGACACCTTAACTTTACTTGGGATGGTCGATCAAACACAGGTCGACTAGTTAAACCGGGAATTTATATTATCCAATTCCGGATCACCAGCGATTCAGGCGAGCAGGTCCTTCAAAGATCCGTAAATCTTGCTTATTGATTTCACATGTTTATGCATCCAATCGACTCACAGAAAAAAACAGATCCGAATACATCCTCTGCCATCGCATACTCCGATGTTGGTCAAAAAGGGAACGGAATTCTCTTAATCCACGGCCTCTTCGATCACAAAGGAACATGGAATTGGATCGTCCCACATTTGAATGGCCGTAGACTTGTGACACCCGACCTGCCCGGACATGGAGAAAGCAACAAAATCGTTTTTTCATCGAAAACACAAAAAACGGGTCTGACGCCGGACCTACATTCTGCATGCATTAGAGATTTGATCATTCGTCTAGGTTTGAATGATTTCATAATAGGAGGCTCGTCCTATGGGGGTGGCATTGCATTAAACACCTATATCCGTTATCCAGAAATCCGTGAACGTGTAAAAGGCATTGTCTTGATAGCCGCAGCGGGATACTCTCAGTCTATACCAAGCTACGTTAAGCATATGGGTGGATGGCTTGGAAATATTTTACAGAGACCACAAATCCATAAATTCTGTTATCAATCGGGAATATTGAAAGCCGGTATTCGGCAATCGGTCAAACGTTGCTTCTACAACCCCCAATCTATACCCAATCGCTTAGTTAACGATCTAGTTGAACAATGTAGTGACATTCGATTGATCGAAGGGTATCATCTAACCACACGCAGTTTGATGAATGTTGATTTTAAAATAATTCAAAAAAATCTTTCTTCTGTTACCTCCCCCACACTTGTGATTTGGGGGCGTCAGGACCAAATTATTCCCGCAAAAAATGCTCTATCCTATGCCAACGACCTCCCAAATGCACAAGTCGCATGGATAGAATCGTGCGGGCACGCACCACACATTGAGAAAGCAAAAAAAACATGTGAATACATAAGTAAATTTGCTGTCAATTAATACAACAATAAATATTCATGAATACGCTGAAATGACGACGAATTAAATAGAAATGAAGGAGACGAACCAAGGCGATAAGAAATCGCATAATATTTTATCTTTCTCCACGTGTCTTAATGAACGAAGAACACCGACATTCAAGTATCCAATTCGAATTAATCATGTTTAACAAGGATCTAATAGTGCAGCCGCCTAACATATTGCTTCTTTATACCGATCAACAGCGTTTTGATACTATACGCGCAAACGGCAACACTGAAATTCACACGCCAAACCTTAACAAACTTGCCGAAGACGGAATCAATTTCGATCATTACTTTGTGCAAAATCCTGTTTGTATGCCCTCCCGATTATCTTTCCTAAGTGGACGCTATCCATCAACACTTGGAGTCACACAAATGGGTATCCCAGTAGACCAAGAAATCGACATTATACCCCATTACCTTAGAAATAAGGGCTATAGATCGGGGAATATCGGTAAGCTTCATTTTCTCCCTCACGCCAATAGAGACCACCGTGATATACATCCGAACTATGGTTTCGACCACTTGGAAATTTCCGACGAACCAGGACCATACCCTGATGCATATCGGTCCTGGGTAGAAAATTCAGCCCCTGAACAGCTTGACAAAATAAGCCTAGGTTTACCTCCTGCCGCTGAAGTTTGGCAAAACCAAATGAGCATAAGAGATAATATTCAGCATCCAGAAGAACGCTTTCCTCTCAAACCCCTTCCTTTTCGTGGGGATCCACGCTACACACATTCATCCTTCGTGGCAGAGCAAACTATGAATTTTGTAGAGCAAAATCGGGACCGACCGTTCTTATGCATTTCAGGCTTCTATTCACCCCATTCACCATGGGTTGCACCCCAGGAATTCATCGATTTATACGATCCAAGTTCGTTAACTATTCCCGAATATCCTGAACATGTAGAAGACCAACGAAGTCCTGCTTCATTTACCCCACAAGAACGCCGCGGAGCACATCATGGATACTACGCCATGATTAGTGAGGTCGATCACCATGTTGGGCGTATCCTTAGCCATCTTGATGAAATGGGCTTGCGAGATAATACAATAATCGTTTTCACCTCTGATCACGGGGAATGGCTCGGTGAACATCTAAAATATGGGAAAGGCTACCCTGGTCACGACTGTGTAACAAGAGTACCGCTGATTATACGATGGCCAAAAAGTATCAAAAATCCTGGCCGTACCGTATCGGGTCTTATCGAAGGAGTTGACGTACTCCCAACGCTACTTGAATCCGTAGGAATACCACGACCCGAAAAATTACAGGGTCGGTCATTTTTTTCCTCTCTATTAGATAGAGAATGGAATGAAAGGCCTGCCGTTAAAACAGAAATGTACGGGTGGAAAACATTAAGGAACCATACTCACCGATACATCCTCTGCGAAGATGGAACCGAACAACTTTATCATCTTTCTGAAGATCCACGCGCCTACTTAAACCGCGCTGAAGACTCTTCACAAAAAGAAATGTTAACAGATATGCGTCTTCAACTTCTCTTACATGAGCTCGAAAGCGAGAGGCCCTTACAAAGAGTATGGCCATATTGAGACAATTTCACACTATACTACATCAGTGTGTCAAAAGAAAGATAAGTAATGCTATTCTAACCCAAGAAATGACCTTGCTGACATTATTTTAGCATCGCGGCCTGACCTAACATTCGGATCAACCACTTGTGCAGTAGCTGGTGGCTCAAATACCTTCTGAGTAATTAACGGATCATCCGTTTCTTCTCTCCATTTCTGCATCCGTGCCCGCATTTCTTCTAACTCTTCTGCGGCCTCCTCGCGATCAATTATATTCCGTGCTTCATTTGGATCAAATACCAAATCATATAATCTCTCTTTGGGTTCCTCGCATAGTTCCCAATCATTCTCTAATAAGTATGATTTGCTTGGCCCATTATCACAATCCGGTAAAACGGGTCGTGCTCTATCATGCAGTCGCAAAATATACTTCCATCGCTCCGTACGCACGGCTCTCTGTGGCTCGTAACAAACATGATAGTTTATTTCACTAAATATTTCTGATCTTACCCTGTCCAAACCATTAACTAACGGCATTAACGAAACTCCCTGGAGCCAAACTGGAAAGGGTAGCTCAGTCAATTCACAAACAGTTGGAAACAAATCAATATGGCTGACTAAGCCATCGATAACACCGCCTCCCGTAAATCCTCCCGGCCCCCTAAGAATCAGCATTACCCCCATACCGTGATCGGTTAAATTGCACTTCATGCGTGGGAAAGCGATACCGTGGTCCGTTGTGCATATCACTAAGGTATTATCAACCAGGTTCTGTTCATCTAATGATTGCACAACCGTACCAACCAGATCATCTAAGGTTCGAGCTGCATCAATATATGTTGCCATATCACCACGAGTCGTAGAGTTGTCAGGTAAGGTAGTAGGAGGGCGAATATAATTAGGATTCGTTGGCTCTTGACCTTTAGGTGAATCTGAAAATCCATCACCAAGTCGATGTGTAGCAAAAAATCCGACATCTAGAAAAAAAGGTTGATCGTGCTGCTCTTTCAAAAAAGATGTTGCACGTGCGACCGTATTCCAATCACCACTCTCTCCTTCTAAGATCCGCGAGTAACCGCCTTCTTCAGGGTCTGTTACGACATGCTGTATACCTGCACGTACCGTAGCATAACCATGCTGCCTCAAAAAATTAGGTAGAAGTCGGTCAGGGTGAGGTAGTGACCATCCCCTATTAACTAACCCACCCATTCCGCAACTATGCGCCCACTGCCCCGTTAACAAAGAGGCCCGACTAGGAGAACAGGTCGGATTTGCGCAAAACGCTTTCCTAAATAGAGTTCCTTGTTCAGCTAAACGTTGAATAGCTGGGGTTGGAATGGAATAACCATAAGGCTGTACATAACGGCCAGTATCGTGCGAGTGGATATAAACTATGTTAACCATATTTATACTCCTGCTGATTTCTTTCCCCGTCTCGGGTAATGATGCAACATTGTGAGTTGAACTGAAAAATCTACGTTCAATACAGGCGCATTCCAAATTCATACCTTAAATTAACCCTATCATCTTTTGTTTTATGGAGTACTGAGGATATGAATAGTTATACCCTGCTTCATCGATATATAGGCATAGTTGTTTTCCTGCTTACGCTAGGTGTATACGTCAAGACCATGGCACCGGCTGTGTCTTTTTGGGACTGCGGCGAATTTATTGCCTCATCCTACCTGCTGGGCGTTCCCCATC
>JAYYVF010000012.1:0-32114 GCA_036343635.1 Candidatus Latescibacterota bacterium
AAGACCAGATGTTCCTAATTGGTATTTGGAGCAAGGTGTAGATGCGGTTGCTTATTCTGGCGGCAAATGTTTAAGAGGTCCACAGGCTTCGGGTTTAGTATTAGGTCGGGAGGATTTACTTAAAGCTGCTTTCTCTAATGGATGTCCGCATGGGGCCATTGGTCGACCCATGAAAGTGGGAAAAGAAGAAATTATGGGTTTGTTGGTCGCTGTCGAGCGATGGGTGGAGCGCGACCATCAGGCTGAATGGCAAGCCTGGGAGGGTCGTCTATCCGTAATTTCAGACAGCTTGTCTGAATTTGATTCAGTTCAGACCTCCATAATCCAACCGGGACGCTCTAATGTTACGCCCTGCCTTTCCGTAAGCTGGGATCCGGGAATTCTTGGAGTAGATGGGAGTGTTGTTCGCGAGAAACTAGAAATGGGACAACCGCGGGTGGAGATGAGCGTCGGTGAAGGTCAATTGTCTGTTAATCCATACATGATGGAAGACGGAGAGGACGAACAGGTTGCTTTACGCTTAAAGCAAATTTTTTCAGCCTCGTAGAGTTAGTTTGTTTTTCTATATCTCAAGAAATAAAAAAGGGCTAAAGACTTAATGTTACTTACCGATACTTAGTATTAAGTGATAATAATAGCCAGTCGCGGCTTCGTTGACGATTCAACGTTCAGCGAAGCCGTGAGGCAGAGTCTTACTTTGTGAGGTGAAGTTTTTTTAACTCGCGCGTGGGCCTGCGTTTTGGAGGCAACGCAGTATCGTTAGTATAAGCTGGGAGTGGCGCAAGTCGCGCGAGAAATAATATCGCGTTCACTCCAAATCGAATCAGATAGACCCAAGGATATGGTTCGAATTCTATAAGATACCCGAGGCGTTCCTCCGACGCTTCGGGTTTTTTTTAAAAAATTTGCAAGAGAAAAGCGTGGTGATTATTGCATAATTTTTAAACTTACTAGAGTTAGTTTTCTTTCGTGGCTAACGTTTTTATCTGCTTTGTGGGTCGTACAGATCTGCTATATGTATGGCTTGAAAGAGGGTTGCTGGCTCGATTTGTGTTCGAAGGGCGCGTTTTGGTGGGAGTAGAGTCGAAGCACCGAGCATAGGCGGACTTACAACAACTTCTACAGATCCGGAATTGATATCTTTGTTACCCTTCGGACATTTTGGCCATAGCGAATGGATGCCGCGAAATGCTAAAGGTATGAGGACTAAATCAGATCGTAGCAACGAGAATAGACCATGTTGCATCGGTAGGCATTGGAGCGAGTAAGCGGAAGTTGTTCCGGATGGGAAAATGACTCCTGGACGTTTGTCGAGCAATCCCAGAAACCGTTTAGTTGGATTCTGAGTGTCTGAAGCACGTGACATTACTACATGTCCATGGACTTCTTCCATGATTTTATCGACTTCTTCGGGGCTAAAGCCGATTGGATTAAACGTGCGCCCAAAAATTTTTTTTCTTCCTATGTCTGTTAAGGTCGAACGAGCTAAAATTGTACACGGCTCAGGATGGTTCCAGCCCATAGCCTGTACAAGTTTTTCATTGTTAAGTACGTAGGGCAGAACAAAATGATCGAATAAACTTTGGTGTGTAGGGAGAAATAGAATTTTATGTTTTCCGGATCCCAAATTTAGCTCACGGGCAATGTTTTCAAATAGTGGATCAATGGTTATTTCAACAGAGATATTGAATATTTCTAAAGACCTGTAGGCAAGTTCGTGGTACTGTTTCCAAGCTTTTTTTAGACGAATAGATTCGTCGAAGCCATGGGCAAGCAGTTTGAGGTTCTTTTTACCTGTACTGCGGAAGAGTGCTGCCCAGTGTAGTAGTCTTTTTCGTTTAACCCATTTCGAGGGACTAGTGGTTTTCCCCACATGCTTGTACTCCAAAAATGAACCTGTTACGTCATTATTGAGCAGGGGAGGTAACTGTAGTTTGTTTGGAATTATTGAGTTAACTTCGTCTACGATTTTTCGGGCAAGGTCGATTAGATCCCGGGTTAGATAACTGTATTCTTGTCCATACCAGTAATCCCGTGGTTTTAATTGGGCCGGGTCTTCTAAATGGGCCTTCACAAATTTTAGAAGCAGTGATTTGCCCAGTAATAGCTCCTCGTGGATTTGAGGCAATGGGATATTTCTGTGTTTTTCTAAGTTATTGATTATCTGCTCGACGTCAGTTATTACTTTCCACACCGAAACACCAAGCCAGATGAAATTGCTGAAGGTATTGTATCGAATGGCAAGGAGTTCCCCCGCAGCCAAGAAGTCGACAACTGATTCGGCTATGTATTCCATGTGTGAGCGAAGAGACGTTTCGCGAATATTACCGTTAGTTATAATTCGATAAACATCATCCGAATGGTGCCCTTCGTCATTAGTAGCATTTATTTTTTCTGCTACAGATTGGGCATGTGATAACGGAATTCGGGATACGCGCAGGTTTACAAGGGCCTTTTCACCTTCATCTAACTCTATTGGGTCATCGCGTCCTAAGGCACGCAGATAGACGTCTTGATAGAGTCTCATGAAATCTCGTTCTTCGCCTTTGTTACGTTCTAAAAATTTGTTTTTTAAGCTAATGAAAATTTGGTTTGCTTCATGATAAGGAACTCGTGTTTTTTCAAATAGATTTCGGGCTTCGGTCAACCGTTTTGTGCGACGATCTGGGATCCCCTGATGGATGGCCGTAATCAGTTTTGACCGTTTGCTGAGCTCAACTTCATTAGGCTCCCTTCCGCGTGGCCAATTAAAGTCATCCTTATGAGTAAAATGACCATCACTGACGGCTACTTTTATCAATTGCTCTGCGGTATCGTCGTACAAATCCAGCAATTCGTTTGTGTTTTGGCTATCTTTAAATTTTTCTATATCCACGGCTATATTCTCAACGGTTTTTTGACTTTGCAGGAACCTGCATAGATGAGTTTCGTTTGACTATACGGATCTGTGTCCGACAAATCCTTTTGGATTTTCGAAGGCGTGTTTCCATAGTGTGCACCAATTCTCGTAATTGTGCATTTCGTTAGTCGGATTAATATGAGACCTTACGATAAAATCCGGGTGTCCTGTTCGACCCGTATGCTGTCCTGTTGGTTGATAGCGCAGATCCAGAGACCACCTACATATATCCGAGTAATTTGGCGTTGAACGGTGAGGTGTGAATCTGCTCATTAACACGATATCGCCCTTGGCACATTCAGCAATTACAGGCTTTGATTCAGGCATTATAGTAGGGTCTATCGTTGTTCCGCCTTCCTTTACATGACGCAAGTATCCTTTATCTACTATCCCGGGGATTACCTCCATACAGCCCATTTCTTGAGTTGCGTCTCCCATCGGTATCCACACCGTAACAATATCCGATGCTTCTCCCTCCTCCATCATAACACCTGCATCTTGGTGCCAAGGCGCGTTATGAAATGAAGCTCCTGGATTGCCTTCTATCGCTAATGGGGGTTTGGCTCTAATGTGCTGGATTGGATTACAAACCAGTTCCGGGCCTAATAGAGATTCCATCAGTTCGAGGAGATTTTTGTTGATCAAGAATTCAAAAATGGATCTTCCTCGGTAATGCATAATATCTAGGCCATCACCAATTTCTTTGCTTTGCTCAAAAAGAAGCCCATATCTTTTTTCGAAAGGGGCTTCTTTATGAAGGTCGCCGATTTTGCCTTCTGTAAAAAGGATATTTGCGCGTGCATCGATGAACTCATTGAGTTCGTCAATTACTGGCTGGAGATCTGTGCTTTGTAAGGCATCTCGTGCAATTAAGAACCCGTCTCGGTTGAATCCGGCAACTTGTTGAGCTGTTAATTTCATAATCGTGCCTCTCCCCTTATGTGCGATAAAATAAGAGGTAATTGCGAGACAGCACAACTCACAAGGTGTAGAGATCTATGATTGGTGCGTATTTGTAAAGGACGTAACTTGATATGCGAAAGCAGACGAATCGTGTGCAAAGCAGCTTATTTGTTCAGCTAAAATATTGCTTAGGTCTGTTGATCCCTGTAGTTCGTTTAATTGTTCATCGATCACAACTTTTTCATAGATGTAGATTCGAAGTTGGCGTGGGGACAAGTTCGAGTTGTCACAGATACGGACTGCTGGCACATGGAAGTTTAACCTAACGTGCAAATCTTCTCGTAGTAGCTGTATTCGATTGACCAGATCAAATGATGGTCGAGCATTTGCCTCTATCACGTATTGAATTAACTCATGTCCGATTTCTACCTGTATTGCTTCCATCTTGGTTCTCTCTCTGTAGCTACGCTTTCGTATTCTTCAAATCTATAGCAATAGGGATGCCACGTTCACAGTTGCTCTCTATGAAACGTATAAACTCCGTTAAATGGGCAAAAAGATTATTTAAAACATAGAAAATTGGTAGGGTGACTCAATATTATTGCATGGTAGAAAATTCAGGTTTTTGCTCCGTATAGAGAAAAATCTGCATGGTACGGATTTAACTCTTTATGTCGATGGCATGCTCGGCAATATATTTTTCAACATCAATATCGCTCATCATTAGGGATCCGGTAAATGTTCCGCCTGGAGGTATATAGTAAAAATGCTCTGCATACCTTAGCCCGTATGGTTCGCCAATTTTATTGTATTCTTTTAGTCCAAATAGGCGAAGAAATTCCCTGTCTGCGGTTTCATCGTCGTCGCCGAGTTGAGGGAGACGCTTGCCTTGCTCCCTTAGTTTTTCCTTTAGGCGGCGCCCGCGTGCTCCTGCAGGCCCCTGTGATTTATTGGCACTCATTGCGGCTATCTTCTCTTCTAAGTAAGGTTCGATGTCAACTACAGTATTGTAAGGCTGGCCCGGTCGCATTGTCCAATAGTACAATTCACTGACAGTATGCGGAGAAAGCCCACAACTCGGGTGTTCCGGGTAGTCTTTGTCCATACCCGCCATCCACCGAGCGGCTTCCACAGCTTGTCCGGTTACATAATGGTCCGGGTTTTCCTCCCATTGACCCCAAGGGTTGAATGTTGTGATCGTATCTATTTTTAAAGCACGTATTAAGTAAACTAATCTTGCACGGAGTTCCGTCGGTGAGGCTTCATCTAAAAAATGGTTTCTATAACCCAAATGAATAACTTTTTCGAATCCAAGCTCTTTAGCGAGAACGTCTATGTCTTCCTCATTCCTTCGAATAGTATCTCCTATACTGGAGGTGGGTCCGCACTTTTCATCGTTTGTAGTTTGTATTAGATAGGCGGTGTAGCCCTCGTCTACAAGTTTTGCTACGAGTCCTGCGCAAAAAAAAGGTATGTCGTCAGCGTGTGCCTGAACCGCTGCCAGAACCTTCCCGGTATTTGGCTTTCCATTTTGTTTTTGTTCAACTTGGATCTGTCCTATCGGAGTGTACCAGGGAACGCGTGGATCTGATGAAGTCGCCATAAAATACCTCTTTTAAAAAGGATGTGTTGATTCTTGAATTTTCAGCTAAATATTCCATCTAGTGTCCAGTAGTGATCAGGGTTTGGTTGCCGTTGTATCCACTTACCGTTTGTAAAATCGGGGAATGGTTGTGGAAGACTTCCGCAGGAAATAGAATCTTCTGAAAGCGCGGTAATGGCCATCCACGTTACCGAATCATAGACGTCTATAGATGTTTGGCTACCTGATTTTATTGCATCAATAAAGGCTCTTTGCACGAGCCAGTCCATACCGCCGTGGCCACCTTTTACTCCCCCCTGGATAAAATCCTTCCAAACGGGATGCTCATAAGACTCAAGGTACTCACTCATCGGTGCCCAACGCTCATCACCAAAATCGTCGAAGTGTAATGCATTTTTATCTTCCATCCATAACCCTTTCGTTCCCTGGACGCGTTGAGCCCGAGAATATGGACGAGGAAGCGAGCAGTCATGGGTTAATAAAACGGTTTCTCCGTTGGCACATTTTATTATTGTCGTGGTAATATCGCCTTGGTTAAATACGGTATTCATTCTGGGATGATCTGGCCCTAATTGATTAATAACGTATTCACGAAGCCCGCGAGATTTTGAGCTCATCGAAACAAGAGAAATGAAGCGGTTACCCTTATTGATGTCTAGTATTTTTGCTATTGGACCGATTCCATGCGTCGGATATAAGTCGCAGTTCCGGTGGACAAAGTTTTCAAGACGATAATGGCGGTTTTCACCACCACGAGTAATTTCTGAACGTAGGTCGTGTTCATAGCCGCACTGGCAGTGAATTAATTCACCAAATAATCCTTGTTTGACCATATTCAAAACGGCCATTTCCTCACGTCCATAGCAACAATTTTCTAAGAGCATAAATGGAATGCCGGTTTCTTCGCTCGTGCGTACTAGTTCCCAACATTCTTGAATAGACGAAGCACCGCCAACCTCTGATGCTACGTAGATTCCTGCTCGCATCGCCGCCAGAGAAATTTCTACGTGACTTGTCCAATTGGTGGCAACAATAACTCCATCCAAATCATTTCTTGTAAGCAGTTCTCGGTAGTCAATATACTTTTCAGGTAGGGATCCTTGAGCTTCATTAATTCCGTTGGCGGCTTGTTCCAAATAATCGTCATGTAAGTCACAAATTGCTGGGATATGTACGTCGTCCATGCTGGCAACTAGATTGGCGAGGCCCCGTCCTCTGCCGCCTAAACCGATAAAACCTAAATTTAATTTTTCCAAATCTTCTCCTATTTTATTATCTATCGCTTTATTATTGTTGAATATATGATGGTCTTAAATGAGAAATAAGTTATTGCTCTTTATTTGCCCGATTAATATAGAGAAAAATCAGAGGAGTTAGGCATTCTTTTATGCCATATTTTCACGGGAGGTTTTAGTGAGTTTTACAGTGGTTTTAATTGCGATAGGTAGTGTATTATCGGGACTCTGGACCTGCTGGGGATTTTACATCATATTCTCCACAGACAGGCCAGCTTATTCATTATTGCAAAGGTTATCTTCGGATATAGAGATTCGTCAGTATGAGGAACAGAACTGGATCAAGACACGATATGATAGCGACGATGGTTCGTTTCGTACCTTGGCCTCTTATATTTTTGGTCAGAATAAAGAGAAAAAATCCATTCCAATGACAGCTCCTGTGATTACCGGCCAATATATGGCGTTTATACTGCCCGTTGGATTAACAGAATACAATGCACCCCAACCGGATGGTCAGCAAATCCAATTTGTTTCTGTACCTGCTCGTCAGCTTGCTACGTTGCGTTTTTCCTGGTTGACTTCCCCCGAAAGGGTCAATAGAAAAACAGCTGAATTACT
Source organism: Candidatus Latescibacterota bacterium (assembly GCA_036343635.1). Taxonomy (GTDB): domain Bacteria; phylum Latescibacterota; class UBA2968; order UBA8231; family UBA8231. Next base: position 7,262 of record JAYYVF010000012.1, read on the forward strand.
CTCGGCATTACGCACGCATGAGATATCAACCCAGGGAGAGCCGTTTTTGATGAGATACAACGACCCCTGGACACCTCCTTTTATGCGCCGTAACGAAGTGGCAATCGAATTACGAGAGAACAAATAAAACAAGGTACAATCAAGTCAATCGCGGTTAAGTAGGATTGGTGGTAATCATAAATTATCCTTGGTGGATTTTCTATAAATAGTAAAAGTAAGTAATTTTTTTGTGCATTTTTTATACGTATCAGTTTAGTAGGGAAATGGTTGCTATGATATCGGGTTTATGCAACTTGCAAATAAGGGCTGTTGGTGTGAATTTAACTATGAATAACTCTACATACCGTATACGACTTGGAGACTCATGAGGTACGAAGTTTCTCAGACTATGAAATTGGGACAGTTAGATAAGAGATACTTTTTCCTGTTTCTTGTTTTTCAGGCTATTGTTTTTACTGGTAGCTTATTTTATACCGAGTGGCTACCAGTTTTCGTTATAGGATCTGTCATAGCGGTGCTATTTGTTGTAGGTGTTTTGGTTCGTCCCTGGGTAATAGCTCCGATTGTTGTTTTGACAACGGGACTTGATAGTACGGGCCGTTTTTTCGGAGGGGTTGAAGGAGGAGGTGGAGGGTTACATTTGACCGGGTTTCATCTCGCGTATGCTTTACTCGTTATAGGTCTTCTTGTACAAACAAGCCTACGTGGAAGGGTGGTATTTCCAGAATTTGAACTAAAGGCCCCTTTGTTGGCGTTTTTAGGTTGTATCGCTGTTTCACTGATCTATTCTCCGAATCAACCCGAGGCCACAATCAGTTTCGTCCGCATGAGTGCGTTGGTTTTGTTTACCTATATGATTCAAGTAATTATTGATTCAAAGCGTGCAGTTAAAGCAATTTTATGGTCGATGGTTTTTTTTACAGTAGCTGGAGCTGTAATGGGAGCTTATCAGGTAATTACGGGTCAATTTCACCTGCCGGTAAAGGTGATAACCGCTTTGGGCGGCAACGTCCCCCGTGCAACCGGGACATTTCATAATCCCAATATTTTCGCCACTTTCATGATGTGTGGTATCCTGCCGTTACTTGCAGTAATACTAAATCATAAGATGAATACGGTTTCTAGAGTCCTATTTGCGATCGGAATTATTATCGGTTTTGGCGGTCTGCTTGCCTCCTTTAGTCGCTCGAATTGGGTAGCTACACTTATTGGGATTTTTGTTATCCTCTGGCTCAGTCGTAAACTAAGGTACTTTTTTATTTTGCTATTTGCGGCACTTCTTTCTGTTTTGGCTCTCAAAGAATTTGTGCCTTTTGCAGAATATATTTTTGAGAGATTTATCTCCATTTTTACTCTTTTCAGTGAATTTGGTTCTGTTGGTCGCACTTCTAGTACGGCGAGAATTTATTTGATTATAGCGTCACTGGATATGTTTGGTGACCACCCTTTACTTGGCATTGGCTGGCGGGCTTTCCCTCACGTATTTTCGAATTATGCCCCTCCAGGATATCCACATTGGAGCCAGGTAAATGAACCCCATACCGTAATAACAATGGTCCTAGGTGAACTCGGCATCGTTGGATTTGCGGTTTTTATGTGGTTTGTTTTGAAGGTTTTTATTCTTGCATGGGGCCGTTTTCATGAAATGAAGGATCCCTATCTTCGTTCGGTTCAAATAGGTATGATTGCGACGTTCGTTTCTTTTCAGGTTAACCAGTCTTTTAATGGGGATTTGGCAAACAACATGTTTTGGTTTGGCGTTGGAATGCTATTTGCGGTGCAAAGGGTGGAACGAGAAGGGTCGGGTTAAAAGAGTTACGAGAAAATGTTGTGATTCTTAGTGGTTTGTCAGTAAAGTTTTCACTAAGTTAGGCTATTAAAATGTTGGCATTCTCCCAAGGATCGTCCACGTGGCCCTTAGTTTTGATTCGCATCTACCTGCGCCTTATGCGCGCAGACCTCAAGATATATTTGAGTCCGTGAGTAGTGTTTCTATTGAAGACTCAGGGGCTCATGTTACAGCATCAAGTGATTTGTTCTCGGACTTGACGCTGTCTGGAAGGGCTAAGCCCGAAGCGGTGGAGCTCCAATTTCGTATTCGAAATGAAGAACAGGCAATTAATTCTATCCGATCGGCTGAATTCTCCTTAGTGGAAGTTCGGTCAATCTTGATACGATTACGTGAACTGGCGTCCGGGTTTTCTTTAGATACCCAGAGTGATGAGGAAAGGAAGTTGGTTAGTGATCAGTTTGATGAGTTGAATATAGCGACTCGCAGGGTTTTCAAAGTTTTTAACTCAGATATAAGTACAACAACGATTAGTGATCCGAAGGGCTCGGAGTCGCATGAACTGTTGCTCAGTAATAAGGGAATAGAAATAGCTCATATAGTATCAGCGGGCGCAGAGCCGGGCCTTTACGTCTTCAGTCCTATTGAGGAAAATACAGGCATTAAGTTGAGTGATGGTTCAAACTCCCAGACAATCAAATTTGCAGATCTTCGCGATAAAGATGAGGCTGACAAGATAACATCGATGGTACTTAATTTTGATCAGCTTGGTATTATTGTAACCTTGAATGTTGAGTCTCCTTTTGATGCAGTGGGGGCGTTAGCAGACGAAGGCATAACAGGCCGGCAATTCGTCGTGACGGAAGCTTTTGAAGCAACTCAGGATGAGTTTCTTGTTTCCAAACGTACGCTTGAGGAATTCATCGCCAGAATCAAATTTTTATCAGATTTTTTTAATATTGAGAGTAAGAGCCCTTCTATACATTCGGTAATTGCACATTTGGAGGAGGCCCTTGAGCAGGAATCAATAATCCGTGGTAATCTGGGTTACGTCTTAAATAGGATTGCTTCAAATATTAAGACGATAGAGCGACAAATAGAAAAGTTAGAGATCTCTGTTGATAAAATTAGGGATTCGACAACTGCTGACACAGTATTGCAACGCTCTCAGTCACGTATTGTCTTACAGCGCGCAGATAGATTATTGGTACATGCTCAATCAGTAGATCCTGCAAGGGTATTAAGGTTACTTGAGGTTTAACTGTCATTAAAACTATTGAGGGAATAGTACGTAGGCGATTGCGCTGCCGCCAAACCAAGCTTTTCGAAATTCCTCTAAGTTGTAAGATCGCGCAACGTTTTTTTCAGTCTGTGAAGCTGGATCATTAACTAATATTTTTCCGTAGGCACACCCCCTAACCACTACTAAATGTCCGTCTGTTTTTTCTATTGGTGCACCTGCAATACCGCCTTTTTTATATCGAATTGAGGCAATAAAAGGATATGAATTTTGTATCAAATTTTCTGCAGTCTCCCAGTTTGGCATATGACATAGATATCCACAAAGGCCGTAAAGGTTTGCTGCTCGAATATTAGCAGGCCAGACGCCATACAATTGTGTAGGTGCATGATATGCTTCCGCGATTACATCGTAAACATTAACAGTAATACCATGATATTTAATTAACATACTTAAACATGTTGGAGAACATACTCGATTTCTGATATTTGAACGCAGTGACATTTGACTGATCGCGGGTACAGTTTCTTCCCGTGAAATCTTTGTAAAAGGTGGGTGATTCATTGTTGTTTTGCGACGTGAAGATAGTGAAAAGAGTGCGGGGATACTTTCGATCTCAGTTAACCCGTGTACAAACCAACGTACTTTAGCCCGCCGTAATTTCGTTTTAATTATCCAGACATCAATGTTCGCTTCAACAAATGTTTTTTTATTAGGAGTGTCAGAAGCAGGATTACTCCATCCAATCGGTGTAAGTTGACAAGATCCGATGTAACCGCAATCTGTTTCATATTCAAGAGTGCATTGATATCCCCATGAAGATTTAGAGGACAAGGATAAACATGGAACGATCTCATACGCATCCTGTAAGAGGTTCGCAGGCAGATCTTGGTGCCAGCTATTTTTTCTCCATTCTGGAGTAATGTTTGGCTTATAGGTGCCGTGCATGGCAACGTAATTTTTCCAGTGATGTTGAGCATTTTGCGTACATATTAACAATTGCGCCGAGGTAATTGATTCGGAGTTAGGCATGTTCAACCCCACAAGCTATCGAAATTCGGGAAGAGGATACTGTCTTCATAGTACAGGCCATCAGATCTATCGTGTTTCAGCAATAGGGGCCCATCTAAGTCGACATACTTGGCTGAGGCTGTTAAAAGAGTGGCCGGCGCAATAGACAAAGAAGTTGAAACCATACATCCAACCATAATATCTAGGCTGTATTCTTGGGCTCGTTTCAGTAACAAGAGCGCTTCAGTTAAACCACCGGTCTTATCGAGTTTTATGTTCACACAGTCATAGCGTGCAACAAGTTGTTCAAGATTATGCGAAGTATGACAAGATTCGTCAGCGCAGAAAGGTAAAGGACGAGCTATGTTCTCAAGAATCTCGTCTTTTCCAGAGGGTAGCGGTTGTTCTAGTAAGGCTACGCCCAGTTGGGCCAATTTTGCTGCCATGGGCAGTACATCTTTCTCGTGCCAACCTTCATTAGCGTCCACAATTAAAGTTGATGTTGGAGCATGTTCGCGAACGGCCGCTACTCGCTCCAAGTCTCTTTTTCCATCGAGTTTTAACTTTAGTAACGGTCGATGCGAGTTGGCTAAAGCGTCCTTACCCATTTTTCTAGGAGTATCGAGGGAAATGGTATAGGCAGTTTCGACAGGCTTTGGGATATTTATGTGAGCAAGTTCATAGGTTGATTTTTTTGCCTGTTTGGCACGAAGGTCCCATAAGGCGCAGTCTACTGCGTTACGGGCAGCACCAGCCGGCAAAAGGTATTGGAGTGTATAAAAGTCTAATCCAGATTCAATATGAGGTCGGATGTCTTTTATAGTTTGAATGGTTTGCTCGACAGATTCTCCATAGCGGGGGTAGGGAACACATTCTCCTCTTCCCTCAAAGTCATTTTCTCTTAACGTGCATATTACTACATCGGCATTCTGTTTTTGTCCTCGAGAAATTGAGAATATTTTTGATAGTGGCCAGGATTCTCTGTGTACGGTTAACTTCATTACAACGACATTGCCGAAATTAGACGCTCGGCTCCTTGCCGGATGGGATCAACACAGGGCAAGTTTAACTCAGTTTCGAGATTATCCAGTAATTGCTGAGCCTCTGAAGAGCCGCGTTTTTGGGTGTTCACCGATATCCCAATCACCCGACAATTGGGATTGGTAAGTTGACCACATGTTTCATTTAGTGAAATACAATCACGGATTTTAGGTAGTACATATTCTTTTAGACCACGCATATGTGTTCTATCTGGGTCATGACATAAAACAAGAGAATCCGGTTGAGATCCGTGTAAGAGCCCGAGTGAAACCCCTGCATAGGATGCATGGAATAGTGAACCCTGTCCTTCTATGATATCCCAGTGGTCCGAGTCGTTATTTGGAGAAAGTAACTCGGCGGCCCCGGCAACAAAATCTGAAATCACTGCATCGACACAAATTCCAGTTCCAGCAATGAAAATTCCGGTTTGTCCACTAGCGCGGAAGGTGGTGTTAAATCCTCTTTTTTTTAAAGCGTGCTCTAGCGCTAATGCCGTAAACATCTTTCCAACAGAGCAATCAGAGCCAACCGTTAGCAATCGCTTTCCGGATCGGGTCTTTCCATTTGCAATAGGATAATCTATTTCCGGACAACGGACATTAACAAGATTTATGTCCGCTGCGTTTGCCCGTTTCTCCAAGTCGGGGATTGCATTCAATATACCATGTAATCCACTTGCTATATCGTATCCCATATCGGCTGCATTGAACAACGTATCAAGCCAGCCTTTAGAGAGGACGCCTCCTCGGTTGGCTACGCCTAAAACTAAGGTTTTAGCACCATCGTTTCGGGCTTCATCTAACGTTCGATCTGGTAATCCAACATCGGCGACACAGCCGGGCAAACGAAGCTGGCCAACGCATTCATTAGGACGCCAGTAGGCAATACCGTCTGCTGTCTTTGCAGCAAGTTGATCTTGAGCGTCCCCGAGGAATAGTAAGTAAGGGCCTTGAAGATTGATCAATATTTTTGCCTTTGTAATCGTTTTAATCTAAACATATACAATGGCCTCAACTTAGAAAATAGGTCATTTAATTGGCGTCCGAGTATAAGGTTTGTTAATATGAAATCTAATGAAATAACTAACGATCCCAAGGCGCTGAAAAAGGAATATGAAATGAAATTACAAGTATACCAGTCTTATTGGGGGATGGCAGGATTACCTTTCAATAGTGAGATTGAGTGGACTATGGAAGAAAAGTTATCCAGTATCGCAGAAGCTGGCTTCGACGGTGTAGAATTTTTGATGGAGGAAAAAGAGCACCGTGCCGACATGGTTCCATTATGTGAAAAATATGGACTCAAACGCTCAAACATAGTTTTTCCTTTGAAATCAGAGGATTTTCTAGAAGATCTTAAGGCTGCCTCGGATGGTGGTGCCTCACATATAAATTTGCAACCTATGCCTATGCCTCGTAAGGTGGCCGAAGGAGTTCCTTATATCGTGCGTTGCATGGATATGGCTAAAGATGCCGGTTTTGAACTTTTCTTTGAAACGCATCGTGACCGGATGACTACGGATATGTATTTCACCTTGGATTTAATTGAAGCTGTCCCAGATATGATTTTATGTGGTGACCTTTCGCATTTTCTTGTTGGTCGCGAATTTTCCGGGCCACCTCTTACGGAACAAAATCAATGTTATATGGAACAAATTTTAGATCGTTGTGGTGCCTTTCATGGACGTGTTGCTTCGCGTGAACAAGTTCAGGTCCCGACACAATTTTCTCATAATAAAGTCTGGGTGGATTTGTACGAAAGTTGGTGGGAATACGGATTCAAGCGCTTCAAATCTCGTGCAAAAGAAGGAGATGTTTTGACCTTTGTAGTTGAGCTGGGCCCGCCGACCTATGCTATCCAGGGAGCGGATGGCAAAGAATTATCGGATAGATGGGAAGAAGCTGTAATTATGAAAGATCGAATAAGATCGATTTGGGACAATTGTTAAGTTAAACGCGTTTTAATCGACCATTGTTATTTTATCGGTTAAGTTTGGCACAATACAGAGAAATTCAAATGGTTCGTTACCCTCGGCTCGATACCAATGCGGTGCTTCAGCTGGTATAAATACGACGTCATCACGTTTGACGCTAATCTCCTGGTCGTCAATTCCAATAGTCGCGCGTCCACTGAGGATATATTGTTCGTGTTCGACCGTGTTGGTGTGTTTGGGCATGCCGCCTCCAGGTTGCATAACAAAGCGCCTCATTGCAAAGTTTGGTCCCTCTTCAGGTCCGATCAAGACTTGTGTCTGGGTATCTCTGCCAGCCCCTACCGTTATTAATGGAATATTATTAGCGTTTTTTACATTCATGGTTTTTTTTATTCCTATTCGTCCGTGATTACAGGCGCGTCATTAGCGCGCGCGTATAAGTTGTCAAAATCCTTACTGCCATCATCTTCCATGAGCTCCGTCATACAGCCCCAGTCATCTACGGGTTGATTGCCGTTGCCAAAAAATGTCCATTTTTGGCCGGAATTAGTGAAATAGATTTTAACGCCGGAAGGGCGAGTTACTTTAGTTAGACGTCTTGGAAGAGTGTGATCGGCTTTGTCCACACGATATTTTTCCAAAATTTCATTGTTCATTTCTACACCCAATCCGGGGCTTTCGGGAACGCGGGCATGTCCTCCGATCACAGAAATTCGTTCGGTTAAAAGGTGATGTTCATATAATTCGTGGCAGGTAATAGTCGGCCACTGGGCCTGTTTTAGTACTGCGCTTAGATGAAGAGAGAGAGCCGTTGTAGGTCCAGCTCCTACCATTTGAAGAAAAAACGGCATACGTAGCGCATCAGCAGTAGTGCCTTGTTTCATGATTTGTGATACCCCTCCTCCCAGGACCCAACCATCGCACACGCCACCAATTTCTATTCCTTCGCGTGGTCCAATGACACCGTAATGGTGAGCAATTGCACTTTCTATCTGAGTTCGCATAAATCGGTTTCCGGAAGCGTCGTCGCGAGGTATTGGATCTTCGAAAATTTTTATTTTTGGAAATGTAGTTTCCAGTTCTCTTAAAACGGGAATCGCGTTAGAGGCATTATTTAGAAATGCATTCCAGTCCGCGTCAATCCGAAAATGCTCAGGCGTTGCGTCTGAAATTCTTCGAATAGTTTCATAGACGTCGAACCAGGGCCGGGTTTTAATCTTCATACAGGTATACCCTAAGTCAACAGCGGTCCGGGCCTCAATTTCATATTTCTCAGGCGACATATCGTGGTCCCAAAATGAGATCGCACACCAGTCGCGACATTTGGTTCCTAGAAGGCGGTAAACAGGGACATCTGCTAACTTGCCAGCGGCGTCGAAAAGTGCCATCTGCAATCCAGCGCCTAAACTATCATCCCACATATTTTCAAAGGGTGAACGTCCAATGATTCGTTGGTGATCATTAACGCGGCCCCAAGTATAATTTTGAATGGTTTCGCCCCATCCGACGACACCGGCATCGGTTGTAACGCGAGTGATTTCCAATTCTGACCAGGTATGGATTCCGGCTCTTTCCATTTCTTCGCGCACTCTCTCCACAAAAGGTACTTGTAGGGTAAAACGTTCTACATCGGTTATTTTGCCAGTCATTGTATATCTCCGTTGGGTATCAAAGTCTTTTTTAGTAACCAAGGCTTGCCGAAAACTCGGCACTCCAATTTTAGCATCTGTCCAGGTTTGTTATTAGACCAACCCAATATAATTTTTTTTGGGTTACAGTCGAGGTGCCATTTTTTGTCAAGTTTGTTTGTATCCAAAATTTCCCACTTAGCATCATAATAAGCAATGTTACCTTGAGTATCGACACGTACTTTTTGACTAGGATTCAATTGTGGGCTAATAAGAAGGGTTATTCCGGTATCAAATCGAAGAGTCAATTCCGTGATGGACGAGGCTCCAATATTTTCAATTAATAAGGTTAGCGAATGATTTGAATACGGGTTTTGTAAGGGTAGGAATTTATGTCTAGTATGAATTTTTCCTTTTACCGAGTATATCGGGAATAGTGCCCAGTGATCGCCTTTTTTTTCTAAGTGAAATTCTTTGTTAATATCCTGTAATTGCTCTTTGAGGTCGTCCGGAAAGACATTGTTCCTTCTTGCACTTTCCCAACAATTCACCACTTCAAGAATACGATATGAATTGCTCGGGATCTTCTTCCGTCCCTTTTGCTTTGTGGGGGTAACCTGATTTGCATTGAACTTTATACTAGTAGCGAGAGCAAATCCGGCGTCAAACCCTGCCGCCCGAGCTAATAACCATTCTGCATCTTCAATACTGGTATCCTCACGGAGGGCAAACCACCCAAGCATTCGCGGCATGAGATTGCGGCTATAGTAATATTGATTTTTGAGTCGATAAAGTGTCTGGCTTTCCCGGAATCCCGCATACCAAGGTTCACCCCAGTTCATGCGAGTATATATATGCCAGTTAAAATGGCCTGGGTTACTCGCGTCATTGACAATTCTTCCCTGTAGCCTTGGTTCGAGGGCATTATACCAGGCATAGGTAAAAAGGGTCCGACCGTACTGTCCATAACCGTTAGCCCAATTGCCTTCTAAGCCATCGAAAGACAGTTGCATAGCTCCTGTGTAATTACAAAAATGTGCTATACGCCGTGCCTGTTCTTGAGCAAGATCCATATTTGACAGAAAAACCCGATATGGATGATCCAGCAATTTATCTATATCGGAACCTCTAGAATGTGGCGAGGCTTCGGTACCAAACGCCCCGCGTTTGCATTTTAGTAGTTTCCACGGCGGTCCAGCACTCACACGATTATAAGTTATAATTTCTTTTTCAATCATTGCAGCATTTAGTGTGGTTTTTTTTCTGAAAAACGTAGGGTCCTGGATTGATATTGTTTGCGTGTGAATATTTGTCTCTGAAGCGATAGAGGTAGTTCCTATTTTTGCAAGTCTAGAATCGGGTTCCGGTGTTACATATGTATCGTTGATTGTGGTGAAATTCGAGAGAGTGTGAAATCCAATGTAGATTCCTTTTTTATCGGCAGCCTGAACACAGTTTCGAAAACCGTCATAACCATTTGGGAATAGGTCCTTTTTTAGGACAAAGTGACCCCAAGTTTGGAACGGAGCGCTATGATAAAGATATTTTAGTCCTGCATGACGAGTCGCGGCAATTGCGCGGTTGATATTTTCTTCACTGAAATCCATAATGAGATAGGATTCGGTCGCCTTGGGCGAGGTCTTTGCCCATTGTCCCCCAATTGTTGGGTGAGGCAGGCCTTCATCCAGTTCGATTTTCTCGAGCGTAGCCATCAATTCTTCGATTGGACAACCGAATAACGCGATTTTAGATCCCATTATTCCGCCATCCGTGTACGAAGGGGAGACAAATTCGTCGTGACCCCAGTTTGAGATATTTTTCGCGAGACTTCGATCGCGTGTATATGCTTGAAGAGCTGATCCATAATCAGTCGCAACAGCTACGTCCCCGCGATAAAGTTGTTTGTCTTGAAATTCTACGGAAATGTCTTTGTAGCTATTCTCATCGAAGATGTCATATGATGGCATTACATCATCTTCCCTCAACGGGCGCCCACCTAATGTTTTTGGATTTAATGTCTGTATCCCAATTGCGAATGCGTCGTTTCGTACAACACCGACGGTTTCGCCGATTATTTGATTGATAGACGTGGGCCAAGGTCCCCAAGATAGCAGGTCTATGTTTTTTTCGGATATAATCTTGCTAATGTTGAACGTGACATGTGTACGATGGGTGTTTATTGTGATTTCTACCAAAGTATTAGTAGAAAAATATATGAGTAATTGGGAGTTTTTTTTTAACGACTCTAGCTTTAAGGGATTTAGGGTTTTACCCTCTATTTTGATGGTGATTAGGGGAGCCTCTATACTCTGTGGCAAATACTCAGTTCCCGTCTTTTTGTCGAGGAAGCCGCTTATATGTCCGAGGGTATTTAATTTTATTTGGATATAGTCTGTATATAAAAAAGTATGTTTATCCATTTGGATGACCTAAGTTATCCTATCACTCGCATGGGCATTAATGGTTTGTTTGAATCAATTTCAAAATCCAATTTGACAGAATGGGACTTGTTCTCAAATTTGATTTTTCCTGTATTCAATGGTGCCGAAACACCTGGTGCCTCATATAGGTCGTAATTGTAGTCAACGGGTTTACCATTGATGAGATGCTGGCCGCCGTGGGTAATATCTAAGGTCTGGCCGTTAGTTGTTTTGACTTCCAGTCTCTTGTTGTGTATCCATTCTTCCAAACTCAGTGGAAGAGTGGATCTTTTCTCGACGAAAGATTCGAAGGATTCAACCTTGACTGCTTCAATAGCCTCCAGTATCAATCCTGGTTGATATGTTTTTAGACGGAGTAACCAGCCATCAATAAGGTCTCCTTCTCGAACTAAAATATTTGAATTATTCGCTTCACGAATAGTTGTCCACTCGTACTCACCTATCGGAAATAGGCTTATGAAAAATGAGTCAATATTTGCAAATAGCCATCCGTTTCGCTGGAGCCACGAATACTTGTTGGGCAGGAAAAGATTTACAAACGGATGGGCATCATCTTCGGGAAGATCATACAACACCACTATAGATCCTTCGGACTGCAACATTTGTTCGTATGGTGATGCACCAAAAAGACGATCAGGCCACTGTAGGTATGGTTTGTCGCTCGAGATAGAACGACCTATGTGTTGAGGAAAACCATTTAAGAAAGAACTGAAACGTTCAGGACTATTGTATGGGTGATTACAAACAATTATTCCTTGATGGTTAGGGGCGTTCCAGGTTAAATCCCATGAAACTAAGTCGATGGGTCCCGCTTTATTTCCTGGAAGACCAGTCTGAGTAGATCCCAGCGCAAAGTTATTACTCATATAGGTATATTTCCGAATAGGCTTGGCATCCGTTTTTGCATTCCTATAAATTGTGCGCGGTGCTTTAGTCTTTTTTACCACGTGGGCAGTTTTTCGGTCCCATGCCATTTCGGCAAATAGGGGCGAAGGGCGATAATCAGCAACGACTGCGGGGATGGCGAAATTATGTACATGATTAATTCTATCGAAGGTCATCCCGCCGAAATACATGTATTGTAAAGGTAGAATACCTCCTAATTGACTCCACGTATTCTGGCGGTATCCTTCACGAGAATGACCTCCGGCCCAGGCACCGTAAAAAAATTCTAGTGCCATATCTGCAACCAATAGAGTTAACATTTTTTCTACATTTGAGCGTAGATCGGAATCTTTGGTATGTTCATACAATCCTATGTAGGCGGTCATGTGTTCTATGTGGTAGCCCGTGGAGTCATATTCATGGTGTCCTTGGATTGCAGTTCGGTTTATGATTCCCTTGATCCAGCGTTTTGCTTCAGCTGCAATAGCTTTACTGGGAAGTCCACTCCATTGATAGTTTTCGTCTGGCCAACGTTCAGTAGCCAACAGGATGCCACTGTAGGCCATTAGCCAGTGATTTTCGGTGTTTCCTCGTTCTAAGTGAGCGAGTGTCATAAACTCTCTTAATAGATCAATTGCTTTTTTAGATAGTTGATTCTCCCACCTGCAGAGTAGAAGCATTGCAGGCAGAATTTCAAATGGGCCTCCAAGCAGTTTATCAGCACTTGCATCAGAGCTCCGCCAGAGGCTTTTTAATATGATTTCTACAATGATATCAGGTTTGGGGTTATGAGGCATTAAAGCGTGAGCGCTCCAGAGGTTTGTTGCACGCCCGTCTCTGTGACATGCATTCAGAATTTGTTTAGCGCGTTCATTCACCTGATCATGATATTTTGTGTTTTTCATTAAATAGTTTTTTCTGGAGGGAGGATACATCGAGCATTCTTGAATGGCGTCGTTTGTTTCCACTGTCCGCCTCTATCGGCACTGAACCATAAGCCACCCGGACTCGCGGCGGCCAACCAGTGATTCGAGTTTGTTGGATCAATAGCTACATTTGCAAATAACATTTGTGGACCTAAAAGGTTGGAATTTTTTTTTGATGTTCCTTGCAAGATACCACGACCCGTCGCAGCAACTATTTCTCCATTGCAGGAGGTTATACTGTAAACGGGTACTTCAATTCGTCTTCCAGAGAGTTTCCAGCTCAATCCGTCAAGACTATTATAAATGCCTCCTTGGTCACAACCAGCCCAGAATCCTTCATGATTATGGTGAAGTGCTCGGACAGGGACATCACAAATATTACTATGTTCAAAATTGCTACCTAAGTCTGTATAAGTAATTACACCCGCTTCAGTACCACAGATCCAGCGACTATGGTCATTTGGATCGATGAGCACCGTATTTGTATAGCGTTCGTTGGGGCTAAGTTTGTCGGAGTGAAAAGTCCATCGAATTGCTTGGAGATCATCTTTGTAGGAACTGGCTAACCCATAGGGCGATCCCGCAATTAAGCCGGGATCGCCTATGGAAGAAGATGCGGCTGCTAATACTTCGGTGAGTGTTTCGTCGTGCAACTGTTTCCATTCTCTATTCTCGCAATTCAAAGAATACATTCCGTGGTTGGCACCCATTATTATACTGGTTTGGGCCCGATGCAAGCAAAATCCCGTGCTTTGGTTATTTCCGACCCGGACCCAAGTATTTTCAATAGGATTTCCACTGTACAAACCAGGACCTTGAACGATATGTATACCGGTTGAAACTTCAGCACTGGCAGCGACGAGCCATTGAGAGCAAAAATCAGTCATTTGCTATTTTTCGGTTTTATTTCCAGAGATCGGTGATTTTGTTTCCATTGCCATTTTTTACTACCGGATATAAGTGGCTTGAGCTCTTCGGGAACGTGTCTCATGAATTCGGGGCTAGGTTCCTGATTGTTCCAGGCTTGATACATTGTTGGTGTATAACCTCCTATGACAATACATCTCTCGCGGTCAGAGTGAATATGCCCCGTTGCATGAATTAATGATTCTCCAAAAAGCATTGTTGATCCTGCCGGTGCAATTATTTGATGGATGAGCGATCGGTCATCATAAGCGGCAGCTATAATTGCTTCGCGAGACCCACCTACTTTGTGACTGCCGGCTATACAAACAGTGCCACCATCCTCAGGCCCCAATTCGGTGAGGTTTGTAAGTGTTTTTACAAAAGTACAGTGATGTAAATTGTTAACAGTATAGGTTCCTATATCTGGTGTTGTTCCAGCGTGAAACCGAAAGGTAGATTCTACCGCGTCTGTAAGAGAATTTTTTTTGTTTATTATGGCCTCAGATTCCTCCAACCGCACGTCTCCGCCTACTATTTCTGCAGCCATGCCCACCAAGCGAGGTTTTGTCAAGTAATCGAAGACTGCGGGATCTGTTTCGAGAATGTGGGCAAAGTGAAAATGATTAGGGCTATAATTATTCAGGTAACAGTTCCGCACGCGTGCTACAGCAGGATCGGCCGTTTTTAGAAAATCTTGTTTTAGTTTGCACATTGCTTCCAGTAGGCGACCTATTTCATTTTCTGTAAGGACTTTCTCTATTACGACATACCCATTGACTTCGAAATGGTATCTTTGAGCAGGTGTTAAAGCAGGGAAGGGATAATCCGTTTCTGAATCTATCATAAACCTCCGAATCATTCTCCATTTTTAAGGGCAATATACCTATAGACTTTTTTCGGTCAATGGATTGCTTATTTTACACTTTTACGTCGAACACCTGTCATGTAGAAAAACAGATTTCAAACGAGGGACTTAAGTTTTTCTAGGCCGGTTGTAGCTACAGTGAGTCCGTCTTCTTGCCAATATTTTTCATTAAATAATTCTAGAGAAAGGATCCCGGAAAAACCAGAGATATTGAGTTGCCGAAAGATTTCGTTGTACGGTGCGACGCCATCGCCAGGATAAACACGGTCGCCATCCTCTATTTCTTTCTGAGGAGGTTGTGCAGGATAATCGTTTACATGTAGTATGCGTATGGTTTCGGGGCCGAGTTGTTCTAATCCACCAAAGTGGCCACTGCCCTTATACATGTGAAAGATGTCGGACAACACGCATGCCTGCCTTCGGTTGGCCTGACTACTAACCATTAGGGCTTCTCCGAGCGTTCCCATAGTTTGGGCAATACCCCAGAATTCTAAGATTGGTACCACATTATATTCTGAAGCAAGGTCGATCAGTGCAGCGTAGCGGTCTGCAACGTCGAATAGGTTTACGCCAGGTGTTTGATGGATGCCAATCGGCGGCGCTGCGACGTAGGGGCAGGTTAGTTCTTGGGCCATGTCAAAGCAACGTCTCGCCTCTTCGAATCCTGTTTTACGCTTTTGTTCGTTCGGCACACTCCAGGTAGGAAAACCGATGAGGTTGACGATTGTAAGGCCATGCTCGGATACCAGCGAACGTAGCTGCGAAAGACTGCGACCACTATTCGTCCACGCGTCGATTTCTTCAACCCATGGCTCAATCGCATCGTAACCAGCTTTGGAGGCGATTTCTATCATGTCATCTAGCGCCAGTGTTCCGCAACCGCGGATCGTGCTAGTGTTAAGGGCGTATGTATACGTTGTTTTGGTCATATGCATCCTTGATTATGAGGAATCAAAAATTTTCGTCGGTCTTAAATAGTTGTATAATCTCTAATAATAAAAGTATTAGACGACAAAAATTGATACAAGTAAGTATTATATTGTTTAATAATTCCAAATATGGAAAATTATGGAGGCAACTATATTAATTTTTAACTTGTACATTAATAATACATACTAAAGTACGATTGATAAATATTTATATAAATTTAATTTATCTGTTAATATAGGTAAAAATAAAAATTTTTTATTTAATGAGTATTCTTTATATATATTTGAAGTATTTATAATTTTTATTATTATCATACTGTACGTTAAAAAATATTATAGATGTACATAAGGAGGGTTATGCAGAAAAGATATTCTATCGCTGAAGTCCGTAAGGACCTAAGTCAATTGCCTTCCCAATTTGAAGAAATTGCTGATCTAAGTGTTGTTGAGGTTACGCGAAGAGGCCTTCCTGTTCTCGCAGTATTGGATTGGGAGCACTACCAAGCCATTATGGATACGTTAGAGATTCTTTCGGATGAGGAAACTACGGAAAAGTTGAAAAAAGCTGTAAAAGAATTAGACGATGGAATTAATTCAGAGTGGCTACCGGATCTAAAGACAGAGATCCCATAATGTGGAAGATTATAATAGCGCCGACCGCTCGCATGTCTCTGGAACGTGTGCTAAATAGACAGATAAGAGGGATTATTGACCGAGGTATCTATCGTTTGTCTCGTGGTCCGGGGACAGAGGGCCGGCCCTTGTGCGGCCCCTTAAGGGGACTACGCGTAGCCCAGTTAGAAGGTGATTGGTGTAGGATAATTTTCCGGATTGTTGACAAGGAGATTCAAATTGTTTCGATAAAATTTGATTCGGCTGAAGGAAAAAAACAGCAAGATTTTTTCGAGTTAGCTCGAAGTCTGTTTCGACTTCGTTTACTGTGAACCTAATTTTCGAATTATTTTTTTAAGATGTATTGGTGAGATATTTGGAATTTTAAACGGGATTAGCTTACAAATTCGTTTGACATCTTGAGTAACGGCGGCAGTAGGCCTATAATATCAGCATATATAATTGGCAGGCAACGGCTTCGTCATTTTGAAATTTTATAGGGGGTCTAATTGAAATTAATTGTTTTCTCAAAAATGCTAAAAGAGTTGGGAATTTCTGAGTTAATTCAGTTTGCAAAAGATGAGGAATTCAGTGGATACGATATGGCTGTTAGGCCGGGATATCCGGTAAACCCCGACAATGTTAAAAGTGCTTTGCCGGAGGCTGCGAAAAGATTTCGCGATGAAGGTCTCGATATTCCTATGGTTACCGGAGATACCGGTGTGCTCTTTCCTGATTCCGATGGCGAACTACTTCTAGCATCGATGGCGGATGCTGATATCCGTAGGCTGAAGTTAGGCTACTTTAAATTTGTACCTATGGACATGGATTACTGGGTTGAGGTTGAAAAAGCCCGTGAAGCTTTGGCCGGTTGGCAAGAGTTATCTAAACAGTATGGGGTTAAGGTGTGTTACCACACTCATTCACAACGTTGTCTAGGTCTTAATGCTGGAACGCTATCTCATTTACTGACGGGGTTTGACCCCCAAAACATAGGTGCTTTTTTAGATGCTGGACATCTTCGTGCTGAAGGAGAAGAATTTGATGTGGCGGTATCGATCGTGAGAGATTATCTATCCATGGTCGCGGTAAAAGATTTTCTACTTGAGAGAGTCGATAAATCGAACCATGGTTCTGTGCGTAGGCGCGTAGTCGAGGCTGGAAAAGGAATGTGTGATTGGACCTCAATCTTCGAAGAGTTGAAACGTGTAGAATTCGATGGTCCGATATCGATCCATTGTGAATTCGAGGTTGATCAGGAAGAAATGTTCAATGCCATAAAGCGCGAGGTAGGGTTTTTCAAGAATCTGTATAATAGGGTTTGCACATAGGAAAAATATTCGAGAGAATAGCTTGATCAAGGAAATTTAAATGGCGACAGAAAAATTTCGTGTAGGGATAGTGGGTCTTGGTCGGATGGGTAGTACGATTGATGATGAAGGTCATACAGAATTACCATATTCAATAGCGTCTGCTGTAGAAGCAAGTTCATGCCTCGAGCTTATTGCAGGTTCGGATCTTATAGAAGAAAGGTGTACTTTTTTTGCTGAGCGCTGGGGAGTGAAGGCGGTATATCAAGATTCTCGCCAAATGGTTACGACCGAAAAACCTGATCTGGTAGCTGTTTGTACTGCAGCGTGTCTACCAAAGCCTGTTGATGTCTCTCCTGGACCTGAAGATCGAGCTGATTCTCATGCAGATTTGACTATCGAATTTGCCGAGTTAGGTGTTCCGATGCTCTACATAGAGAAGGCGATGGCCTCATCGATGACGCGTGCGGACCAGGTACTTGAGGCGGTAAATCGTAATAGCATATGTTATAATACGGGCGTGTTGCGCCGTTTTGATAATCGCTATGCAGTTGTACGTGATGCTATTGTTTCGGGCTTGATAGGGGACGTGCGAACGGCGGTACATTATGCTCCGGCGACGCTTATGCATGGACATGTTCATTCTATTGATACGATTTCTTTTTTGCTTGGAGATCCAAAAATCCAAGCTGTGCGAGGTGAACTGTTGCCGCGGGACAGAAATTTTACAGGGCGTCATATCGCTAAAGACCCCAATGCTACCTATCAGTTAAGATTTGACGGTGATGTTGAGGGTTATACTGTTCCTGCAGGATGTTGGGAATTTGAAGTGTTTGGTAGCGACGGGTGTATTAGGCTGTTGAATAATGGGGAGGTAGCGGTGTTACGAAAGGTTGGAGGAAAGAGGAGATGGTATGAAGAGCCCTTTGATAACGTTATACCGAAGAGCCCCGTTGTGGCTTGTTTAGAGGATTTGGCCCATTCTAAGAATACCGGTAAAACGACACTGGGCAATGTTGAACTCACTCATCATTTAACAGAAGCGTGTATTGCTATCGCAGAAAGTCACTTAAACGGGGGGGTGTGGATGGACCTGCCATTAGGCCAACGCGATCTATACATTTTTCATGTTTAAAGCAACCAACGGTCGATTTAGTGGGAAGCAAATTCAAAAGATGCTTTTCGTCGTTGTATTCATAGCCTTGTTGATTGTTCGTACTTCCTATGGACAAGAGCATTTTAGAGATCAGTTGTTTAGTGGATGGAATGAGTACGGTCTGCAGGCATTTAGTAATGCTGACGAATTGTTTTCTGCAGTTGCCAACTCAGAAAATGCCAACCAAGAGCAAATCTTGCAGGCCAAACTGGGACGGGCTTTTATTGTACATTATCAAATGCCTGGTCGCGATCCTTCAGGGGCTATACCTCTATACGAGAAATTACTTGATGAAGTTGAACATCGCGAATTATGGAAAGGTTTAATCCTTGGCCGGCTGGCCGATTGTTATTTGGAAATATCGCCTCCTGAAATTCAACGCGCGCGAAACTTGTACACACAAGCATTTATGGTTTTGCCCAAGGGATCAAATCTTCTTTCCGAAACGATGTTGCGTTTTCTAACTACTTATCTGGTAAAGCCGGATAGTATTGAGATTCGCCGAGGGCTGGTAGAATCCGAACGGCTAAGACATCAATTCGAAGGAACGTCGTTTGCGTCCGTGTTTCATGGGTTGCGTGCTGAAATGGCATTCTTTATATCGGACTACGTGGCGTTGACAGAAGCTCTAGATGCGCAGTATCAAAATGGCATTAGTAATATTCGCGTTAAAGAGGCGGTTCTTTTTAGGTTAGCTCGGCTCTGTGAGCTCAAACTGAGTGATTACGATCGTGCGGAACAATATTATCGTTTGCTCGACGCTGAAGTTCCTTCGTCACAAAAAGCATATTTTGCAAGATTACGGGCTGATGAACTTGCCGCAGGTAAATGGAATTCTGATTTTGCTCCGCCTATTTTTGCTAGAAAGACTGATTTTAATGGGGAATAGACGAAAACTTTCTTGGGGCAATATTAGCAATCTAACTGCCGCGGTTGTTTTGGTCGTTTCTTTTTCTGTTTCTTTATGGCGGGTCTATAAGGTTCAGGAGATAGAAACACAAGAGGGGATTGCAGCGATCCATGTTGTCCATTGGCAACTAGAGGCTGGTTTCCGTGAAGCATTTGACGAGATAGCACGGAGTTTTGAAGGAGTTTATTTAGAAGAAACAGGTACAAAGGTACGCGTGGTTCAAAACGCTATTTCTGAACGCGTATACAAACAGTATGTACAGACTCAGGCTATTGGTAAAACGTTGCCCGATTTGGTAGAGCTCGGCCGAGAAGAAGCCGGTTCGGTGCCGCGGTTTTTTATAAGTAATACGGAAGATGTGCAGAAGCCTAATCCCTATAATGTTAATACAGACTTAGAGGACATACCCTGGATGGATACCTATCTGGATGGTATGGTAGGATCGATTGACCCGACAGATTTAGAGTATTATGGGGCCGCTTCAACCACGTATTCGATCCGTATGTTCTATAATAAAGAGTTGCTACAGGAAGCATTTGGAGTAGATAAACCGCCCACAGGCTATCGCCCCTTTCTTGAGATGTGCCGAAAGTTTACAGAATGGACGGAAGCAAACGGCTATTTAGACTTAACTCCGGTGGCTGCATCGAAATATCAGGCAAGTGTTTTCACCAATATGCGTGCAGCGACGTTACTTGAATTAATATTGGAAAACGACCGTGATTTTGATGGAAATTTCGGCGCAAATGATGAAGTTTTTTTGGCCTATGCTTCAGGTGGGTTTGATTTTTTTGATGAAAGAATTAGGGCTGATCAGGTTACAGTTTCCAATTTGACAAAGTACTTCTCACCAGGTTTTATGGCGATGGATCGAATGGAGGCACAGTTTCGATTTACACAAGGGAAGGCGTTATTTTGCGCTTCCGGATCCTGGGATGCGATGAGTTTTCACAGTCAAGTTGATTTTCCTATGGGAATCTGCGATTTCCCTTACCCGACAAAGGATGATCCAGAGTTTGGTAAGCACGTTCGCGGAAGGGTAAGTGAGGCAGGGGCCCCTCCTGTATTTCGTTTGGCAATTTCAAAATTTAGTCGGCATCCAGAAGTAGCATTGAACTTTCTGCAGTTTTTGACTTCGCGTGAGAATAATGAACGTTTTAATAAACTTTCTCGTTGGCCTCCAGCAATTAAAGGTGCTGAGCCCCATGATCTTATGCGACCATTTGTTCGAAATCCTGAAGGCTTTTGGACGAATGAGGTCCACCGTGTGGTAGGGAATGGTCCAGCTACCGCTATTTTTAATCAGGCTAACTGGGAATTGGTTGAGCACAAGATTAGCTATGAGGATTTTGCTGCGATGATTGAAAATGAAATGCCTCGAGCAATGGCGCAAGAATTTGAACGTCTTTTGAATAACGAATCGGAAGAAAGGCTGGCGCAGGAAATGGCATTGTCACATCAATTGGCGGGCCTTTTTTCTGGATCTACCTGGGGAGGGAACGCGCCGTCACAAAATAGAATTAAAAATAAGATGATTTATTTATGGGAAATGCGAATGCGGCGCTATCGGAATTCCTATAGACTGATGGAGTGGCAGAAATTATTGGAAGAGCAAGAGCCTAAGGCTCTCGAAATAAATCAGCACATCAAAATCCGTTTAGAAGGACAGATCTGATATGCCAAAACATGTCAGTGTCCGTCGTTTGTTCTCGTATTGGCGCTTATACCTTTTTGTACTTCCTGCTGCCTTAACCGTTGGAATATTTTCATATTTCCCGGCGGCAAGCGCTGTTTACCATGCTTTCTTTCGATGGAACGGCACTTATGTAAAAGAATTTATTGGATTATACAATTTTTATCAGCTATTAGGTTGGTCCCCACTTCTCTGGTTTGTTATGGTGATCTGGGTTGTTTTGCTGATGGCAATATTGGTAGAACGGCCAATCTGGTTGGCGCGGATTGCTCCGGCTGGTCTGGCATTTATAATAGTGTTATTGGGGTTATTCTTTTTATTTGCTAAAGGGAAGTCGGGGTTTTTTGACGGAAACTCTGAACCAGTTTGGGGTTGGTATGGACGAGTCTTCGGGTCTACGATGATTGGCCTATTTGTGCATAGGGTGATGCGAAAATGGTGGAGTCAATGGATTCAAGGGTTTCTGATACTGTATGGATTCCTTTGGTTTTTTTATCAGTCAATGATGCTTACTGGAGATAAAACGCTATGGACTGGTTTTGGGGTGATTTTTGTTCTAGTGTTAGCTAATTTGGTTAAAATGGTGCCGTCAATTGTAACTGCGGTTTTTATACATCGCCTGAAAGATGATAGGTGGCAGTACATTTACCGTGTATTATTTGTAGTGCCTATGATTGTTCCTGCAATGGTAGGCTTGTTAGTTTGGAAGTCATTTTATGACCCAACGCAGGGGATCCTAAACCGTGTCTTGATTGGAACAGGATTTATAGACGTACTCGTATTTGTTGACGGGGTTTTAGACTGGGGTGTTTTTCGGGCGGGAATCAGCCCATCGTGGTTGGGTGATGCTGAACTTGTTATACCTTCTCTGATTTTTTGGGGTTTCCCTTGGGTCGGCACAGTAGGTGTTTTGATTTACCTAACGGGCTTAGCCAGTATAGATGAGAGTGTGTATGAAGCAGCTGAGCTGGACAATGCATCGACGTTGCAAAAGTTTTTTTACATCGAATTGCCTCTTATCCTAACACAGGTAAGGATAAATCTGGTTTTGATGATCATAGGTACACTCCAAACCTATGGACAGATATTAATTCTTCTGGGTGACAGTGGAGGGCCTCGTGGCGTGGCACTGGTTCCGGGGCTGTATATGTTTCGCAGTGCTTTTGTAGAGCTATATGCCGGTAAGGCCTGCGCAATAGGTATAATAGTATTCTTTTTTATTTTACTTTTGACAGAAATAAATAATCGCTTTGTTCGCGTGGAGAAATAGATGCGATCTTTCTTTAATGAATTAGGTAAACATTTTTTTATCTGGCTCGTGCTGTTATTTTCATTTTTCCCTCTCTACGTAACATTCGCAATTAGTGTAAAGAATAATAAACAGTTTAATAACGAACCTTTTTCTCTCTTGTCGGTATCGGGTTTTTTGGAAACTTTTGAATGGCGCCCTGCGCAGATCGAGGCATATGATCCAAAGGAAACCGTAAAGGCGCAGGAAGCGTTAGAGAGTGGAATCCTACCGTCTGACAAGGCTTGGCCTATAGTGCGGGTTAGCACTGAAAATACTTGGCACTGGGAAAACTGGACCAAGGCATGGAATACCGTTGGCACATATATTTTCAATACTATCGTTGTTGCTGTTACGGCGGTATTACTTGCCTTGTGTTGTTCTATAGCAGCAGGATTTTTCTTCGCTCGATATAGGATGCCGGGAACGTCTATTCTGTGGTATTTTTTCTTGGTGTTAATGCTTATGCCGGGGGTAGCAAACTTGGTTCCGCTATTTATACTTTTACGCGATCTTAACCTAATAAACAGTCTTCTTGCTTTAATTATACTTGGAATATCAGGTGCTCAGGTTGTACAGATATTTATTTTACGCAATTTTATTGAGGAAATACCACAGGACATGTTTGATGCGGCAGACGTTGACGGCGCTAGTCCATTTCGACAGGTACTCTACATCGTACTGCCCATGTCAGGGTCTGTAATATCGACGTTGGCTATTTTACAGTTTATTTCTGTGTGGAACGACTTTCTTTTGCCATTTATCGTTATAAGAGATGACACGTTATTGACACTGGCCGCTGGGCTTATCAAACTGGACGGAGAATATGTCAAACAGTGGGGTGAGATGATGGCGGGCTATTCTTTAGCTTCTTTACCGTTAGTAGTGATATTTTTATTTACGATGCGTCTTTTTGTTAGGGGTATAGCGGCAGGTGCCGTTAAAGGTTGATGTCAAAGGTAGTATTGGTCGGTTTATCAATCTTTGCCCAATGGGATAGAGCGTCTCACGCGTTTGTTGGACGTCGTGTAAAAATTGTGCTATTAGCGGAACTACAAGTGCACATTGGCTTGAATTACTGATAGATATTCTCGACCATGAAGCCCCCGATGCATTGTGTTTTTATTGCAGGAGCAATGATTTTAATCTGGAAATACCTGAAGACTAAATTATAGAAAATGTGTTGTTGCTGTTCGATCAAGCGAAGGCTTACAGAAGTGATTTGCCTTTGGCTTATTGGGGTATCATTAAGGCACCTCAAAAAATGAATAAATAGGATCGGATTGATGTAGTTAATTCACGAGTTTTGAAAGGTTTACAGGATATAGATTGTTATGTTGATACCAATAAGATTTTTTTATAGAGAGTCGAATACGGCGACACTTTTTTTTGAGGATCAGTTACATTTGACCAAGGAAGCATATGAGCATATGAATTCTCTCGGTCGGCAGATTCTTAGTGGTTAGCTTTGATTTCTGTTTGTTCATTGTAAGCTACGGGCAACAAAATATCAATCGAGATTTTAATAAAAATTAAGGAAAACCGTAAGTAGCTTTGTAATGATTTTCAATGTTAATAGATAGATTAAAGGTGCTCTTTCTCTGTACGGGAAATTCATGTCGGAGTCAAATGGCAGAGGGATGGGCGAAGCGGTTGAAGAGGGATACATTGTGTGCGTACTCTGCAGGTATTGAGACCCAAGGTTTGAATCCTTTTGCTGTAAGTGTAATGACTGAGGTGGGTATCGATATTTCTAGTCAAGAGTCCACCCATGTAGATCAACTTATGCATTTAAAATTCGATTGGGTGGTTACGGTTTGCGAGCACGCCGATCGGCACTGCCCTCTTTTTCCTGGCTCTTCGCGTGTAATTCATCAACCATTTGACGATCCACCAAAATTGGCCAAAACAGCTAATAATGACACGGAGGTATATAATTGCTACCGTCGCGTGCGTGACGAAATTCGGGAATATATTAATACGATGCCCGAGTCACTAAAAATTTCCTGAGTTCGAAGGGGGAAAGTGTTTTTTCATGAAAAGTGAATCTAAAAGTTTGGCATTGATAGATCGCTACCTCACGTTGTGGATCTTCTTCGCGATGGTTCTGGGCGTATTGGTGGGTCTTCGTGCTCCTGAAGCTGTCGCGATAATAACGGGACTACAGGTGGGGACAACCTCTATCCCGATTGCGATCGGCCTTATTTTGATGATGTATCCCCCACTTGCCAAGGTGAAGTATGAAGAGCTTGGTAAGGTTTTTCGAGATTCCCGCATCCTATTCATTTCT
>JAYYVF010000013.1:0-50987 GCA_036343635.1 Candidatus Latescibacterota bacterium
GGCCATTATCCATCACTCGAGGGATAACACCTTTCAAATTATTTGCACGCGAACTCGCCTCCGCATCGTAACGGTGCGTGTTTACGTAACTCGTCCCAATCTTTAGGATGCTACCAATCTTGCTTTCCCAATGACCACCCAAAATAGAAGTCCCAAATATTCGTCGATCTTCGAAGCTCTGATCAATATTTGTATTTGATGGGACATAAATTGGATCTGTCAATTGCGAAGCCAGCACACTAAAACGATTCTTTTTGGAAGCACCATCCCACCGAACACCGTTAAATCTCGGAAGGTTGAGCGTCATCGGCGTAAAAAAAGTCCGAATGTGGTCACCCACTATGAGGCGCGTTGACCAAGGTCCAAAGCCTTCATTTGAAACTATGAGTTTGTCAAAGAATCGGTCATATCTAGCATTGCGAGATTCGTAACTACCAGGGATTCCCGGACTGTTTCGACGAATTTCACTATAGCGAACAATATCCACACCATCAATTAACAAATCGCCAAAATAGTCAAAACGACGATTTTCCTCATCAAAATCGTAATCCCGGTAACCCGAGGTGCCGTAATTTTCAAACACCTCATTAGACCATAAGTCCCGAAAATCCCGCGACACGAATTGCCCAAAGGCCAAATCAGTTTGGAGAATAAACCAAAATGAACATACTACAACAGGTATTGACTTTGGCAACCAATTACATGTTTTCAATTTGTACCTACCACGCAACTCCGACTGATCCAATCACCACACTATCATCAGGATCTAGGTCTACAACCAGTCTGTATAGATACATTCCAGGAACCACTACTTTCCCCTCTTGATTACGACCGTCCCAGCGGATCTGTCCGTCCTCGTTCATTCCCCCGTACCTTCCTGCAGAAACATTCTCTAATATCGACGAGCGAACTAATTGACCGGCCAGAGTAAAAATCTCCAAAGAAAGCGTAGCATTTTCGACAAGTCCTAATGAAAATGCGATGGTCGTATAATCATTTACGTCATCTGCGTTTGGTGTAATTATTGGAGGATTAGCCTGTACTTCCTGCAAAATGGGTATGTCGAAATTTCTTGCAGTCACCGTTAAAGAATATTGCTCTTCATCTGTTTCGTCAGGCCCTAGACGCTCGTCACTTCTAAGACCATTTTCAGATCCCGGAGCAAAAAGAAGTGAGGTAAAACGATGTTTCGAAGACAGAATACGGCCACGGAAAGGTACACTTAACAATTCAACTGATTCGGTGATAGGCGGTGAAAAAAATACGACTAGCGAATCATCCGTAACATAAGATCGGTCGACATCTACTTGAGCCGGACCTGAAAGAGAAATTGCACTCCAGTCCACAGAGGCAGGCCACTGCGTCAGTATTGCAATCCTCTCAACACCAGTATTTTCTTCTCCCACCTCGATACGCATTGCGTAGGTCAGTTCAACATCCTGTCCTATTGGAATTTCCACCGGACTGATCCAGGCCTCCGAACTATAGGCCGGTATCGTTAACGTGTCATAAGAGACAACTAAACTGTCCAGTTCGGGGCTGACCAAAACATCTCGAGATTCCATCCAAACTTGAAACTGCAACATAGTTCGCGGCTCCGAGACATCTAATGCTTTGTCGTTAGGAAGTTGCCAAGGCGACCAATCTTCCCAATTAACCCCATCATTACCCGAACGATAACGCAATCTTAAATTTGTAAGTTCAGGAATTTTACTGAACACCGTAATCGATTCATAATTTTTGGGTAACACAGATCCAAAATCCATCGCAGGAGAAGTAAAAAAACCTTCAGCCGACAGGCCCTCGCCATACACCTCCATCTCTCCGATCCTAGGAGAGGCATCCCGGGTAGAAAAATCTGTTACGACTAAGCGGATATATCGCGCGTTTATAGTGTCAAACTCAACATTTGTTTCACGAAAATTTGTTATACCGTTGGCTGAACCCGCTTCTACAAAATCAACGCCATCTTTACTCACAAATATGCTATAACCTCGCAAAGAAACCTCCTCAAAAGTTCCTCTTGAAGGAGGCTCTGTCAGGACTCGCACACGGTTGATTGGTAATAAACGACCTAAATCAGTTTCTACACTCTGCAACAACGCAGCCGCACCCCTCCGAAAATTAAATGACGTATTCACGTCACCATCAACCAAGTTAGGATCTCCAGAGTAAGAGTTAAACGCCAAATTTACCCCGGACAGCGAACGTAACTGGAGGGAACCCTTTCCTGTGTCTATGTTGCCTGGGAATCCCGCCATACTGTGGAGAGACTCTACTTCTACTCCTGGGATTTCAATAAATAATTCGGAAGACAAGGACCCATCTTGAACCGGTAGCCATGTTACGGATTCTTCGTCCTCTTCATGACGATCAAGACGATTATATTTAAGCTTCATCCATTTCGAATCGGCTTCGTTCTCTAAGGGGAAATCCGTCCACAGCCATGGCGCGCTTCGGTTCTGAGCAGAATATACTTCAACACCGTCGTCTGTTTCTACAGCAAAGAGAAACCCATATTCTCCGGGCATCCCATCATGCTCTACCACGAGCGCAATATTATTCGTCTTTCTAGAAAAAGAGACATCGTAAACTGAGAGCTCAACCCCCGCATCTTCTTGACCAACCAAATCACCATTGTGATACAAGGAGTAGCGTCCGCCCACTGCGATATGAACTTTCCCCTCTTTTGCATCTTCAAAATCAATAAAACCCAGATATTGCGTAGTAGCAGGCCATGTTTTAACAACAGTTTCTGTAGCTGTTGCATTTACAACCAAAATCATAATCAAACAACACGAAAAGCGAACTAAAGGCACAATCTTTACCTCCATATGAACAGCAGGCCACCAACGCAAACTTGCGATGGTGGCCTGCGGTCAGATCATAAGCTAACGTTACTTCAACAACGTCACTTTTCTAGTCACGTTTAAGTTCGGTGCCTGGATACGGTAAAGATACATACCGCTGGCAACCTGAACTCCACTATCATCGCGACCATCCCACGAAACCCTAAACTCTCCGGCATTCACACGGTCATCCAATAATGTGCGAACCTTTTGACCCTGATCGTTATAAATTTCGACCAAGACTGGAGCTTCCCATGGTAATGAGAAATTTATCGAAGTCTCAGGATTAAATGGGTTTGGATAAGCATCGCTCATAGCAAACTCACTTGGGAGCGCCGCGCCTTCAACTTCTTCAACCGCTGTGGCGGGATCACCCAACATGATTCGCTTTTGATCGTAAGGCATGTGAACCAGTGGATAATGGCTCAGGATAGCTAAAGCACCTTCCTCGGGAACCGGCACGAAGTCATTAGCTGAAGCTTCGGCGCCAAATCCACCAATACTCATATAGACACCATCCCAGTCACCATCTTTTTCATCTACGATGACGTTGTACTGAGGCCAACTCAATGGGATATTCTTAGGTTCAAAATGGAATAGACCTGAACCATCTTCGCCTAAGACAAATCCATTTTGCGTCGTATTTGATCCAGCTTCAATATTCGTTACCCATCCCCATTTCGTGGAATAGAGCGAATATTTGAAGGCTGGTGCTTCCGTGTGCCCGTATTGCAGGTCACCGAAAGTACCCTCAGAAAATACTCTCGCATCTCCGAAACCATCACCGTTACGGTTCATGTAGAGTATGTTACCCTGATAGTCTAATCTCAACGTCACCGATGTATGGTGACCCGACATGGTGATACCAGCAGGATCTGGTTGCCCATCGTATCGACGTGCCATAGTTCCCGGACCACCCGAACGATCGCTACCGTTATTATCATAAAGGAAAATATCCGTCAGATCCCATTCATCCAACAATTTTCCATCATCTACAGAGTAAGCAGCAATTTTACTCACAGTGCCACTAACACCTGCAGTAGCGAAAACGACATTCTTCTCAGGATTGGTGGTAGAGGCATATTGCCGGCCTGGCAACACATCACCCAAATTCATAACACCATTTTCGGCTCCAGGCTTTCCTTCGGCCCAGTCTTCGTGCACCGTCATCTGGCGGGTTCCCCAGTCATAGCTATAACGCGTCAACCATCCAAAGCCGCCGCTACGATTGTTTCCAATCCACTCTGTGAGTTCATTGTTCAACGGAGTAGCACTCAGAACCCCCGTTGGACATCCTTCACGGTCTCCACAAGCATCAACTAAGGATTGGTTATTAACTACGTCGTAAGCGTCAATACCAGCAGAAATCCAGTCATTCTCCATATTAGCAGTTTCGCCGGTAAAGTTTACGAACTCACCACGCTTGGGATCAATGTAGATTGTCTTCCCACTACCAAATTGACGTGCTGCCATACCAACAATATGTGGTGTCGCTTCATCGTCATATGCCGCAAGAAAAACCTGATATGCACCCTTCTTTACAGCATTGCCACCCATGTCTTTACCATTCCAGACAATCGTATTTTCGCCTTCGTCAAAGCGACGTCCAGGAGACTTATAGACCAAAACATTCGTACCTGCATTTACATGCCAACCAGGATCGTTGTTTTCAGGATCTGCATACGGACCCGGACCTTTACCTTTGATGGTGAAAGGAGACTTGACACCCTCTGTATAAATGATCAACCAAACAGTAGCACCACTCCCGTTCAGCGTAAAAGGAATCTCGAGATTTTTCCCACCAAATCCGTATCCCTTAATGTTCTTCAACCCATCAATGGTAAGCGTGGCCGGCTTACCACCGCTGGTCATATCTGGTAACTGTAAATCTGGATTACCTATGTGTAAAAATTGTGCATCAACCGAAGCCGCAACAAATAGGGCAGCTGCAACTATAGCGACAAATTTGCGCTGAATTCTCATAATCGAATTCTCACTTTCTCTTTGTTTTAACGATAACAATTATTGCTACATCTAATAACTCACCCGCTTCCGTAGGACCTCCTTTCTACGGTAGGCGAAATCTCACTTTAAAAAAATTTCGATACTAATTCGATACTAAATTAACGGGAACTACAAAAATTTACCTATTAATCTATTTCGTCGACTTCACTTCAGCAAGGGGCCTCTCCGCCTGAGAAATCGATCAGAACATATATTAATTAGGATCACTGTTCCCTGATATTTTTTAGTTACACTTTGTCATATGTTTAGCATAGATTGTCGCAGATAAACAGCTCAATTCATCAAATATCAACAATAGGCCACTAATCTTTTGTAGAATAGGCATACTATTTTTATTTGTCTGTGTCAAGAATTTTTTGTAGCCCCAGCCTTCTCCAATGAAGGGGTATTGACGTAAATACCAACTCTCCACTGATTTAAAATGCCTGAATAAAAAATGACAATAAAGGATTTGCCATGTCCAAAACAACACGCTGGGGAATTATCGGGACTGGGAGTATCGCCAAAAGCTTTGCCCGCGGGCTAAAGGATACACCGAAAGCAGAGCTAATCGCGGTTGGATCTCGCAACCAGGAAAATGCAGATAAATTTGGAGACATGTTCTCAGTACCTGTAAAATGTCCCTCTTACCAAGAATTGGCCGACTTCGCTGATATTGATGCAATTTATATTTCTACGCCCCACCCCTTTCACAAAGAAAACACAATAATGTGCCTTCAGGCAGGAAAACCCGTTCTTTGCGAAAAACCTTTCGCAATTAATTCCCAAGAAGCAGCAATTATGGTTCAAACAGCACGAGACAATGGAGTCTTTCTAATGGAGGCCATGTGGAGCCGTTATTTACCCGTGATGCAACATGTCCGCAAATGGTTGGATGACGGAACTATCGGCGAAGTACGCTGGGTTAGTGCTGATTTTGGTTTTCGTGCAAACATGAATCCACAAAGCCGCCTGTTTAATCGCGAACTTGGCGGAGGTGCTCTTCTTGATGTAGGTATCTATGTCACATCATTTGCCTCGTTTGTCTTAGGTCCGCGTCCAAACAGAATCCAAACACTCGCGAACATGGGTAATACAGGCGTAGACGAGCAAAACACTCTCTTACTTGGCTATAACAATGGTGCCATGGCTGTTTTGACAAGCTCTTTACGAACAACTACCCCGCATGAAGCACGAATCGTAGGCACCGAAGGAAACATTAGCATTCAACCACCTTTCTACAAAGCAGAAAAAGCAACCCTCACAATCGGCGACCATGTAGAGGAAATTGAACTAAATATCAATGGTAACGGGTATAACTATGAGGCTATCGAAGTCGGCCATTGCCTAAATAAAGGGCTCCTTGAGAGTTCCGTTATGCCCCTTGATGAAACCGTGGCTATCATGAAAATCCTCGACGAGGCTCGTGCTCAGTGGGGATTCACCTATCCAACGGAGTAACCAAATGCAATACGGAGTTATAGAAGGAATCGACAAAAAGATATCTCGTTTAGTTCATGGCTGCATAATGCTCAATAGGAAAGAACAAAAAGCTGGATTTGAACTTCTTGACGCCGCATTTGCTGCGGGTATAACCACGTATGATACTGCACAAATTTATGCTGGAGGAGAAGCAGATCGGATGCTTGGCCTGTGGATGACAGAAAGATCAAACCGAGATGATGTTGTTATCATAGGTAAGG
The DNA here is from genome assembly GCA_036343635.1 of Candidatus Latescibacterota bacterium. Taxonomy (GTDB): domain Bacteria; phylum Latescibacterota; class UBA2968; order UBA8231; family UBA8231. The sequence goes on from JAYYVF010000013.1 coordinate 6,557, forward strand.
GTGCCCATTTGAACGGGGACCGTAATCGAGTAACACCTTTTGACATCGCGTCAGACTTAGCGGATTCATTAGCCAGGCTCCGAACAGATTATATAGATCTTTACCTTCTACACCGAGACGATTTGGCGGTACCTGTAGGTCCTTTAATTGAAGCATTAAACGAACATCATGCTGAAGGACGGATTCAAAGATTCGGGGGATCTAACTGGACACCGAAACGTATAGAAGAAGCCAATGAATATGCGGACAAGCACAATCTATTACCGTTCACCGTTTCCAGTCCGAACTTCAGCCTAGCTGAACAAATCGAAGAGCCATGGACCGATTGTCTCTCCATTTCAGGCCCCGGTCAAAGTAATCAGAGAGAGTGGTACAAAGTGCATGATATGCCACTTTTTACCTGGTCCAGTGTTGCCCGAGGGTTTTTCTCTGGAAAAATCACCAGTAATAATGCCGAGAGTGTCCGCGACCAATTTGATGGATCAATGCCAAAATCGTACTACCACCCAGAAAACTTTAAGCGCCTGGACCGAGCTTGGAAATTGGCAGAAGAAAAAGGGCTTAGCGTTGCGCAAATCGCTTTGTCTTACGTAACGAGTTACCCGTTAAACATATTCGCACTCGTAGGAAGTATGAATGCTAAAGAAATCTCTTCTAATGTAAAAGCCTTGGAAACACAGCTTAGCGAAAAGGAACTATCCTGGCTTGATTTACGAAGTGACCTACTGTAATCCAATGTTGGTTTGCAAAAAATCCTCAAAACCATTTAACCCACTATTTGTTAATTTTATCCCTATCTCTCATCGATTATTATTTTTCGTTAAAATAAATTACAATTTGAATTCAGTTTTTTTCAAAGGATATCATGATGAAATCGCGACCAAACATTATAGTGCTGATGTCAGATCAACAACGTCTCGACACGATCGGAGCATACGGACTTAATTCCGTCTGCAAAACGCCTCATATCGATAATTTGGCCTCCCGTGGTATCCGTTATGACAACGCCTTCACCCCTACCGCTATTTGTTCCCCCGCACGAGCAAGTTTCTACACCGGCTTGTATCCACACAAACATGGTGTAACCGGTAATGGGCTCTGTCTCAATCCTAACGTGCGCGGTATCAATCATTACCTAAAGAAAGCCGATTATCATTGCGGCTATGCCGGCAAATGGCATGTGGACGAGGAAACAGGTCCAAGCGGCTACGGATTCGAAGGACAGGATTTTTTAGGTTATGCCTTTCCAGGTTCCGGTCTTTTGCCCGGACTGCAATTTGGAGCTAAACCAAAGGGCCAAAATCCGTATGCAAATTATCTCAAAGAAAATAATTTCGATCCTCCACCTAGTGTCACCGAACGTTTTGTTGGCACTAATCCAAGTAACCAAGCCCAAGAAATGTTTGCACTCCACAACGGTCCGGTGGAGTCATGTATAGAATATTTTGTAGCTGAGGAGTCGGTACGAGTAATTGATGAAATTTCGACAGATGAAGAACCTTTTTTCCTTTGGGCGAATTTCTGGGGGCCCCACAGTCCATCTCTTGTACCCGAACCCTATTTTTCCATGTACAACCCATCCGATATAGATGAACATCCTAGTTACCGTGAAACCTTTGAAAACAAACCATACCGGCAACAATTGATAGAGCGTCTTTGGGGTTTACAGGATTATGGCTGGAAGGGCTTTCAAGAAATTGCTGCTCGCTACTTTGGACATTGTACATTGATTGACGACATGGTGGGCCGCATCGTTTCACATCTGGAAAAAATCAATCAATTAGACAACACGATCATTATTTACACGGCGGACCATGGTGATTGCCTGGGAGCACATCGTCTCATAGAAAAAGGCGAATTTATGTATGACGAGATTTATCGCATACCTATGGTTGTGGCACATCCTGAATGTAATAAGCCTGGCACCACCTGCGACGAATTCATATATCTACACGACGTTATGCCTACTGCAATTGACGTTGCCGGGGTTAATATGCCAGAAAACTTAGATGGTGTTTCATTTTTACCAAGTATGGAAGGCAAACCGTACACGAATGGGCGAGAAGAAGTATATTGCATATTTGATCGACATTTTACTGTAGCTAATCAACGTATGATACGAACAAAAACTCACCAATTTACTTTCAATTCTGGTGATCCTGGGGAACTCTATAACCTCGAATCAGACCCTTACCAATTGAACAATGTTTATGGTAATCCAGATTACGAACCTGTGCGTAAGGATCTAATGGCTCGAATGGATCAATATATGACTGAATTAAATGACCCACTATACAGCTGGTATGGACGTATTCAAGGAGCATACTAAACTATTTATCAGAAAGCTCAGTAAGCAGCGCGTCCGCAATAACAATGTGACCGGCGCGGTTGGGATGAACAGGTTCTGGACAAAAGAAATCAGCATCCCGGTGCATTAATTGAGTCTCAAAAACATTTTGAAGATTTACTAAACGGGTATTGTATTTGACACTCAGACCTTCTACAATATCGATATATTTCGGCAATAGCGACTTCACGCTACCACGTAGCGTATCCAACGTACTTTCGATAGAAATATAAAACGGGGTAATGAGCAATACTGGGCAACCTATTTCGTCTCGAGTACGAGCCAGTATTCTTTCGTACGTTTCCAAAAACACCTCAGGGGATACGGCTTCGTCTACAGATCTTAGATGACTATGAAGGTCATTGATCCCAATTTTTATAGATAATCGATCCGGACGATGGTAGACTACATCATCAGTCCAACGGTCTCTAAGATCAGTAACCCTATTGCCACCTATTCCCTTATTTATGTAGGCAATATTAATCTCGGGAAACCGCGCGGTGATTAATTCAGAAAACACACGGACGTAACCATTTCCTAACGGCATCTCGGCATTACGGCGCCCACAATCCGTAATACTATCGCCAATAAACAAAATAGTCTCCCCTTCTTCAATCCAAAAGTTGGCCATTACAAACCCCTTTAAAAAAATGTATCTTCTGAGATTTCACTTACATAGTGAGTGTTTATAAGTCTCATGAGCAAATATTAATGTGCACAATTGCACAGGATATAAATCTGATTCAATTGGATCGAACTTTACTCATCTGACATCTGAAACCAAAAAATCTAAATCAGCACCCAAATTCGCCTGCTGAACACTTCTGGCGTAGAGTCTACGCCAACCTCGAGCAGGAAGCTGTGGAGAAAACCAATTTTTCCGACGTCTAACTAATTCATCTTCTGAAACATTCAGGTCTAATATCCCTGATTCAGCATCAATAAAAATTTCATCGCCATCTTCGACAAAAGCTAGGGGACCGCCAACCGCTGCTTCCGGCGCAATATGAAGAGCTACCGCACCATAAGCGGTCCCACTCATTCGACCGTCCGAAACACGTACCATATCCTGAATCCCCTGTTTTGCCAAATAACTAGGTATTGGTATCGATCCCGCCTCAGGCATCCCCATTCCCACAGGTCCAACGCCACGCATTACCAAAACGTCATCTGGACAAATCCCTAAGGAAGGATCGTCTATGCGGCGGGCTACATCTTCAGGCCCCTCGAAAACAACAGCACGACCTTTATGCTTATGTAAATGAGATGAAGCAGACGATCGTTTAAAAACAGCTCCGTCTGGAGCTAAAGAGCCACGCAGAACAACCAACGCACCATAAGGACCTAACGGATTTTCAAGGTTCTTAATTGTTGTCTGCCAATCCCCCGGTAACTTTACATCTATTAGAAAATCACCCAAAGATTTACCATTAACACCGGTCACGTCTAGATTGAGTTTTGACTCGAGCACCTTTAATAAGGCCGGGACACCGCCCGCGCGATGAAAATCCTCCATATATCCACTTCCTGCTGGTTTGCAGTCTACCAAAAGCGGTATTTCTCGAGATATCCGATCAAAGTCATCTATGTCCAAATGAGTGCCCACGCGACCAGCTATCGCCAACAAATGAACCACAGCATTCGTAGATCCACTTAAAGATGCTAATACGATCAATGCATTTTCGAATGCCTTACGATTCAATATCTCTGAGGCAGGTTTACCATTTAAAGCTTGCTCCACAGCCAATCTACCTGTTTCAACGCCAATACGCAGTCGAGCACCCGATGCTGCTGGAGGCGTCGCACCTCCAGGGACCATCATACCCATAGTTTCGGCAAGGCAGGACATTGTAGAGGCTGTTCCCATCACCATACAGGTTCCAGCCGTTGGACATAAATTATTCTGCACATCGCTAATTTCTCCGGCATCTATTTCTTTGGCTCTAAATTGGCTCCAATATCGTCGACAATCCGTGCAAGCACCTAAACGCTCACCACGCCATTCTCCAGCCATCATTGGTCCAGCTACAGAAATTACTGATGGTATTTCCAACGAGGCTGCTGCCATCATTTGAGCCGGAGTAGTCTTATCGCACCCTCCAACCATCACGACCGCGTCCATAGGCTGCGCCCTTACCATTTCTTCCGTTTCCATAGCCATTAAATTGCGAAAAAGCATAGAGGTTGGAGCCAGTAATATTTCACCTAACGAAATCGTTGGAAAGACCATTGGGAGTCCCCCTGCTTCTAGGACCCCTCGTCGCACCGATTCTATAAACTGTGGCAATTCACGGTGACAAGTATTGAAATCAGATACAGTGTTAGTAATACCAACTATCGGTCGCACTAAATCTTGATCATCATAACCGGCAGAAGAAAGGAATGCTCGTCTGAGGTAGCGACTGAATTCAGTATCAGCATAATTAGTCAGACGACTATCAATACCGCGATCATAAGGATCTATATCCATTACTTTTCTTTCCTAAAAAAACAAAATCCATTTAAGTGAACACGCTTTAATTTATCAACGATAGACTTAAAATTGAACTTCATATAAAAGACCCCGAAAAATAATTTATATAAAATAAAAAATCATATTACCAACGAATAGTCCACCTTGCATATTTAAATTCGTTCTCATATGCTATTTTGGACCAAACAGACACTAGGAATCACTATTGCATAAAAAGAAAAAGTGGGGTGGCAGATTCTCAAGAATTCCCCACGAGTTTTATTGACTATCTCAAAAAGCAAATTCCGGAAGACTATTTCCTTAAAGACTTAGAGCTAACTCGCGACTTATTTTATTTTGCCTTAAAAGAAGGCTACCCTCTCTTCGATCGAAAGAATGAGGGGGATGCGTATTATGATGGACTGGGATATAGAGAAACTTATATTAACGTCACAAACTGCTTTCCAATTAGGAGGAACGACAAATGCGTATTGGTCTCTGTGCATGGAGTTTTACAGGATCTCACCGCGAAGCTGGTAGAAAAATTGATCCGCACAGCCCAACCGGATTGATACAGTTGGCCCAAGAAAACAACTTAGCCAGCGTCGAATTTGCCTCGGGTTCACTTCAACGTCACAACAATAAAGAGCTCATAGCTCTAAGAAATGAGTTAAAAGATCTAGATCTATTTCTCGATACAGGAGGCACAGACTACGCAAAAGATATTACACCGCTCCGCGAGGCTATCGAAACTTCTCATCGTGCTGGAGCCAAAGTAGTACGCACAACGATTAGCAACTTACTTGAGGGAGACCGACGCAGTCTGGGTTTGACTGGTATAAAATCATATCTAAATGCATTAGTTGAACCTTTCAAGTCTGTTATGTCCCTAGCCGAGGATTACGAAATCGATGTAGGCATCGAAAATCACCAAGACTTTTGTTCGTGGGAACTTGTTGATTTTTGTAACCGTGTTGGTAGCCCGCGTATAGGTGTAACAATGGACGTTGCTAACGCATTGGCCGTCGGCGAAACCCCCATTTCCTTTGCTCAAAGAGTTTTACCTATCTTAAAACACGTACATCTGAAAGATTATACAATTCACCCGACCGATTCAGGATACAAATTTAAACGCTGTGCACTCGGGGAAGGAGTTGTAAATTGGAACCAGATGTTTCCCCTTTTCGATAAAGAGGTCCCCAATGTCCAAGGTTGTATTGAACTTGGTGCATCTCAAGCACGTCACGTGCGGATTCTTGAATCAGATTACTGGTCGACCTATGAACCAAGACCTCTCGAAGAAAACCTATCGGCCTTACGAACATTACATTGTGCTCAACTACCCGCCACAGAAGACTGGCAAACTCCGCACGAACGAGGTGAAGATCCTTCTACATGTGCTGAATACGAATTGGAACAGTTTTCCAGAACCGTTAATTACTTGGAAACAACACTGTGAGTAATCATTTTTTTTCGATAGGTAGTATACTCGCGCTTTTGGCTGTTGCTGGAGGTGCCTTTGGTGGGCATGTTCTCAAACCAAGATTATCCGAATATCACTTGGAAATTTTTGAGATTGCCTCTCGCTACCACATGTATCATGCCATAGCTGTCATAATATGTTCATGGGCAATAAATAAGTTTTCAAGCACTTGGGCACAAACCGCCGGATGGTTCTTTGTAATCGGGATTATGATTTTTTCAGGAAGTTTGTATTTACTAAGCATAACCGAATTGCGATTGCTTGGGTTTGTCACACCGGTTGGTGGAACCGCCTTTATGCTTGGTTGGTTATGTTTAGCTATTGCACCCTGGCGCAAATGCATATGGTCGAAATCGAATACCTAATCAAACCTATCGCAATTTTTCGACTCAAGTTGCTCCAGTTGTTTAGTTTTTGGCAAGGCAACAACCTCATTCTCCAGAGTGCCAATACCCCCTGAAAACTCCAGTTTCATTACATCTCCCACTTGCAACCCGTCAGACATGTCCACCTCAGAAAACACAATCGGGGTGCCCCAAAAAAAAGAGAGTAAGGTACGAGGTTCAAGCATTATCCTCCTGAAGAGGTAACGTTCCAAATGCAACAAGCTATCAGGCATATTCAGATTATTCTGTCCAGTTTCGCCTTGCTTAAAACCTACGCGCTTACCATTCCTTAAGATTTCGCAGGAAACCGTTACATCTGCATCATCGTATTCATCTGTAGTCACAAGCAACGGCCCCAAAGATGCGCATCCACCAGCCCAATTCTTCGCCTGTGGCAAATTCAACGGATTATCAGCTTCAATACCATTATCAGTAACATCATTACCACCTGTGAAACCCAGTCGATCTATTTGTCCTGCTGAGTTCACCCCATAAATGCTAACTAATTCGGTCTCAGGAACGAGCCTAACAGTATCCGAAGGCCTCGTTATCGCCTGCCCATGACCCACTACTGTATCCGATTCCCCCTTAGAAAACAGCTCTGGGCGCCCTCCGGATGAGACTTCTTTGTATTTTTGGTCATAGACATTAACATCTGATCCCGTAGCCTGCTTAGCCTCTATTTCTCGCAATTTGGCACTCACCTCATGCGTGACACCTGCCAACCATACCTTTAAGGCATGCGGATTAGAGTCGGGACCACTAATCGGTTTAGTTAAATGAATCCGCGATGGATCGCGATTTTCAAGTAATTCGGTCAACGATAATTGGCGAAAATTTCGATGTTCCCCTTTTATTTTTTTTGTTGCATCGACCAAACCATTGGAATCTCCACCTGCGTTATAGTACAGATCATAAACCGTAGAGATACTACTATTTACGCTCGTCAAATCGACAACAACGTCGTTTTCAATCACACCGACATGCTGTCCATCAATTGGATCAAAAAATTGTAAAAGTTTCATTTTTTTCTCTTTATTATTTTGCTAAGATACAAATATGGAGTGAGTGGATGCTGGTATAAGATCGGCATTCTCTGCACGCATAAGAAGATCTGTAATCGCGGCCTCTCCCTCACTTCCATAATCAAGAGTGAACTTATTTACATATAAATCGATGTGGGCCTGTATGACAGAGTCATCTATTTCTTGTGCATGCGAACAAACATAATCACGAACCTGTTGAAAATTAGAATGAGCAAATTCCACACTGGCACGTAAAGCGGAATCAAACTCTTTAATATGGTCGGTTCCCAATTCTCGACGAATTAGTATACCCCCTAAGGGAATCGCATGTCCAGTTGTATCTTCCCACCATTCACCTAGGTCAAGAACACTTTTCAAGCCATATTGCTGATAAGTAAATCGACTCTCATGTATAATTAGTCCAGCATCGACATCTCCACGATATACAGCCTCAATAATCTTATCAAAAGGTAGGACAACGATATCTTCAATATTAGAATCATAAAGCCGGAGTAACAAAGCGGCCGTGGTCATCTTTCCAGGAATCGCGACACACAAATTCTGTAAGCTATTAATCTCCGTCTCCTTTTTAGATATAACCAAAGGGCCGCAACCCCTACCCAAAGCACCACCCGCATGCAGCAAACAATAATTCTCGCGAAGATGTGCAAACGCGTGAAAAGAAACCTTCGCTACATCTAATTCATTTGACATAGCCATATTATTAAGAGTCTCAATATCCGCCAAAACCTCACTAACAAATGGCTCATAGGTCAATTTTCCATGCACGAGAGCATAAAATATATACGTATCATTAGGGCACGGAGAGTAACCTATTTTTATCCGATTCACGATATTTTAAAGCCCTCACTGGAGAGTACTATAACAGCTTCTTGTGCACATCTACATGCCAAGGGCAAATCCCACTCCGACTTGTTTCGTGCCTTTACAATATTGCTCATGGAACGAAGTTCAAATAGCTTTTTGTCATAAATTGAACATATATGCGCAGCAGCAGCTCCTTCCATGTTTTCACAACAAGCCGAAAAAAATGCCCCTCGCTCTTGCCCCAAAGCATCTGTGCCGGAACATTCCTGAACCGTAACAAATGGTCCTACAACGGTGTGCCATTTTTCCCCAACTATTTTAGCAGCTAACTTCGCCGCAGCCAAATCTAATTCAAGCCGATTAAATATTTTGCGATTTAACAAATTCTGTTCAGCAGACAAAATTGGAATTTCAATACTGTCCTCAAGGCCAACCCATCCTTCATCCGTCCGCACACCAACATCTCCATAATGTTCCACACTGGCAATTGCAATGTCTCCTACTGACAAATCACTCTGAGGATATGCTCCTCCAACTCCTATTTGCCATACTTGGGAAACGTCATATGTTTGCAACAAATGCGTTAGTGCATGAGAACAATTCACAGCTCCAATTCCCGTTTCAATCAACAGAACATCTAATTTACCCAAAACTCCAGACACACAACATTTTCGAGCTTCTGTAAATACAACTGCATCGACCATTTTTCGACGTAATAAATCTTGTTCGAACGGCGTTGCCGTAATTATAGCCACATCATAGTGCAATGGAACCTCTCAAAAATTAGCATATAAATCCATGAACAATACGCGGATTACTCAATGTCAATACCTTTGCCCGAAATTCTAAAACTAAACCATGACGAACTAGTTACTAAAACTGTAAAATGACTTTAAGGGGCTCATCAGCAGGTGGCTTATCCACAGCAAGTTCAAAACCCCGCTGTATCTGATCAAATGGAAGGATATGTGACACCAATGGTTCCATGTCAAGACGCTTTTGTGTAATCCAATCAAGAGCCAAAGCATAATCATCATAAGGATTGTCCCCATAATTCACAGACAAAACCAATTTCAACTCACGACGCTGCATCTCCATCATCGGTAATTTGATAACGCCAGCGTGATTCTCTTTATCCGGCACACCAAAACAAACAACCGTTGAAAAGCGATGGGTTAAATCCAAACATTGACCATACGTTTCTTCACCTCCAACAACCTCAATGACTATGTCGGCCATCTCTCCATTGGTTAAATCACTTACTGATTCAACTACCGATTCCTTTTCAGGATTTATTGTTTCTGTAGCACCCATTTGTTTAGAAACTTTCAATCGATATTCTAGTGGATCTACCGTAATAATATGTTTAGCGCCAAGATTTCTTAAGACTCCCGTAAAAAGCAATCCTGCTGGGCCCTGGCCGAGCACTACAACTTTATGATCAAGTATATTTCCCAACTTGCGGAAACAACGTAATACCGTACCCAGCAGTTGACTCATCAGGACCTTTTCTCTTGGCTGATCCATAGGCAATCGGAGCAAACCTTCATCACGTGTCGAGACATATTCCTGAAAAAGACCGCGCTCACGAGCAAATCCCCAAAGTAGTACACGCTCACCCTCTTTATAATCTCCAGTGGGACACAACTCTACGATACCGATGCCTTCATGGCCAGATCCTCCCGTTAAGAGCGGATATTCGGGACAGACACCGCAATAATCAGGAAAATCACTTCCACAGATAGCTACTTGTTCCATTCTAACCAGCATTTGACCATTTTCTAATGGTGGCTTGTCAATCTCCTGCACTTCCCATTCAAATGGCGCTTTTACCCTTGCTCCCCTCATGTTGCAATCTTCTCCATTTCTAAATCCCATCTATCCATATAAGCTACATGGGCTCACAAATTGATCCTGTGATTTTAATTATCGAGAAAAAGTTGAACGTTATTCCGTTAGAATATTCCTCATTTCACCAATAGATCATTCTCTGGCCGATTCAAACTACCCAAAACTAGTAATAGCCTCGAACACCAGTAAAATGGCCTTACCATAGCGTCGCTATATTTTAAACAACTCCCCTCTACTGTCAAGTAATCCCTCAAGATCAAAAAAAACAATAGCTTGTAATAACATAGATATAGTTAAAATTAGGATTATATTCGATTGCAAATAAACATCGAAAAATTCCCAAAGTCTTGCAGCAAGAGTAGTTCAGGCTCATTTTGTTCATTACATCCCTTATATTAACACTATGTATTGCTCAGCCCCATCTCCTCTGATTATTTTGTTATAGAATGAAAAGAAATCAGAATTAAATTCGCAGAAAGGGTCCTTTTGGGAAAAATTACCTATGCAGCCACTGGCGTTAACATCGACAATGCCGATTCCACCAAAAAAGCAATGGCGGGCAGCCTAGAGACAAATGACGCACGGGTTCTTAACAAGATTGGTGCATTTGCAACGTTATTCGATGGTAAATTCCCAGACTATGAACATCCTGTATTGGTATTAAAAAGCGAAGAGCCCGGATCCAAGCAAAAGCTTGCTTTCGCTCATGGCCATTACGAATCCGTCTGCTATGACCTAGTCAATCATCTTATCAACGATATTATTGTCATGGGAGCCCGTCCTCTCTCTGTACAAGATGTAATTGTTTGCGGAAAAATAGAGAAAAACGTCGTTACCAAGATTGTTGATGGAATGGCTTCTGCTTGTCGTGAACAAAACTGTACTCTTACCGGAGGTGAAACATCCGAACAGCCGGGCGTGGTAGCCTCTGGCACCTACATCCTTACGGCTAGCATTGTTGGAGTAGTTGAAAAAGAATCCATCATAGATGGTCAACTCATTGCAGCAGGTGATCAAGTAATTGCGATTGAATCAAATGGTCTTCACACTAATGGTTACACGCTTGTACGAGCATTGCTAGACGCACAACCTGACTTAGCCGAAGTGATTGTGGATGGCGAATCATTTATTGAGGCTATACTAAAACCCCACCAATGCTACTACAAAGGACTTTCCGAATTATACAATTCCCACGGGATTAACGGAATGGCACATATAACTGGAGGTGGGATACGTGACAATATTGAACGAGTACTCCCTGATTCACTAAATGCAAAAATAGATCTATCAAAGATTGAGATACCTAGCGTCTTCAAAATCTTACATCAACGTGGTCAGCTAGATACCACAGATATGATACGCACGTTCAATATGGGAGTTGGATTGGCGTTAATCGTCGCAAAAGAAAATGTAGAACCTGTTAAAAATCATTTAGCGTCGAGAGGATATCACTCCTACATGATCGGTGAAATAGGAGAAGGCTCTAAGCAGGTTCAGTTCACCAATGAACTACAGATTATATAATCTGTAATACTAACAACTTCAATACGAAAAGATTTGGAGTTTTAAACTATTGCGGTAAGGTGTCTACAAATATTTTAAGACCAAACAGTTAAAACTTATCCCGTTTTTTTGGATACACGCTTGCTCAAGATATCCAACTCTTCCGCACACGTACGACGCGCCTGAATCAGGCCCTCGAGTCTCGAACCAAATTCTAACTCAGTCAGTGATCTATCGCCATTCTTAGTTTTCATGTCGTTGCAACTATTCACGTAGTCTATCACAATGTTTTCAGCCTTACAATATTCTGAGCAAACATCTCCCAATTCTCCAACAATTTCTTTTGGAATTGAAACAACTCCATTTTCATCAGCATGTAACAAATCACCAGCATTTACACCTAATCCGCCAACACGAACTTCTATCATTATATCCTCGATGTGACCAAAACCGTGCGAACAAATGTTACCGTTGCTATAAGCCGGAAAATCTAGCCTACGCACCTGAGCTAAATCCCGAGCAGCTCCACTCGTAATCAACCCCACTGCACCAAAATTTTTGTAAATTGAACACATTACTTCACCGAAGGACGCGGCTACAGACGGACAGTCTAAATCCTGAAAAACAACCAACGGCGGTCCGGGCAACTCACTAAAAGTAGCTAACTGCCGGTCTATTGTTGAGTAGACATCATTAGCAGCACAATAGGAAGCACGGTAGGTTGCAGTAGCTGCGTAACCAATAATCGGCTCCATTCCTGAGAAGCAGGCCTTGATTCGCTGATCCATATAACCGTCACACCGAGATCGCAAATTGAATAATTCTATGGCATTACAGACCGTCGGCGTATCAAACTCTCTAAGTTTTTGAAATAGATCCGGCGTCAATTCCCTATTTTCCATATCTACCAATTTCAAGCCTAACAAAACGAAGAATCCAAGAAAATATACAGAATTCGTAATAAGATTAACTTTGCTCAAATTTACAAGAAATAATGCAATCACAGAGTTTCAAGTTTAAACAAAGTCCTCTGCATCATCTTCAGGAGAGTAACCAAGTTCATCGCGAGCATTTTGGGTGTCCCAATAGGCACGAGTATTGTTTGAAATTCCATAATATATTCCAAAGTCTATACTGTCTGCGTCTATGCAGCATTGGACAAGCTGAACCATATCTCGATGACTCAACCAAGTAGAAAGTATTCGTTCGGAACTACGATTCCGAACTGAGCAATTTGGCTGGAAGGACCCGATGCGCAAGCAAAATGCGCTAAGACCATACTCATCAACATAAAATCGAGCTAAGTCTTCGCCAAACGCTTTGCTGACTCCGTACAGACTATCAGGTCGGACAAGCATATCAGGTTTTGTGTAAATTGATTCCTTTTCGTAATACCCCGTTGTGTGATTGCTGCTGGCAAAAATGACTCGCTTTACGCCGGCTATTCTTGCCGCCTCAAAAATCCCATATGTCCCCTGTATATTCGCCTGTAACACTACAGGCCAAGAAGATCCGGTACTGGGTTCGCCTGCAAGGTGAACTATGGAATCTATACCCCTACAGATCCTCTCCATTTCTTCTATATTTGTCACATCGGCAACATGGACATCAGCCACTTCAGGATCTTCTATTTGGATACAATCGGCAAGACGTAATAAATAATTGTCCTTCAACCCTTGGCGTAATATTCGTCCAATACGGCCAGCCGCTCCCGTTATCAAAACACTTTGCATATCTATCTATTTTTCTATTAGGATCTTATTGAATAGGAAAGAATACTTGATGCAGTGAAAATACAAAAGAGGCGGGTACTACCTTACGTTGACAATACTTCTAACGAGCCGCCCAAACTAATCCGCGAAACTGTATCTCTCGCGCTTCTTCAACGTCAAAATCACTTGCAACGTGACCAAGAGAAGAATAAAAAACTCTTCCACTGCCCCACATTCGCTTCCACACAACCGGTATCGTAGTGCCATTTATCCAAGGAGCACTGACGCGGCCACGAAACGTAGTCGTGGCTAAAACCTCGTTACCAGGATCCACATGCAAGTAATATTGTTCCGATTTCATCCTAAAAGCCTGGATCCCTTCAACTATAGGGTCATCAGAAATAATATTCACCTCATAATCAATTATACCGTCAGGATGAGCTACCCATTGACCACCTACCATAAATTGATACTCGGTGTTTGACCGAAAAGAATCAGCCATTCCTCCATGCCAACCTGCAATACCAACACCTTTGTGGATTGCATCTAACAACCCACGTTCCTGTTCACGCTCAATTTGTCCCATCGTCCAAACCGGAACAATTAAACTCAATTCTGACATCAATTCTTCGTCTTTGTAAATATCTAGATTGTCAGAAATCTGTACCTCAAACCCAGAGCCTTGAAGCATAGGAGCAAACACATCCACGCATTGTTGCGGTTCATGCCCTTCCCATCCCCCCCAAACCATCAAAGCTTTCCTAGACAATTTCCAAATGACCTTTCCCCATAGTTAACTCGCACCACGAGCAAGATCTTGCTTTACAAGATAATTATAACTTTTTTCGACTGCTTCCATCATGTCAGTTCCACAGCGATCCAACTCCACTATTAACCAATCACTGGTACCATGACTGGCCTCAATTATAGGCGTAAAATCCATTTGTCCTTCGCCAACGGCCACCATGTCAGAATCCTGCGTGCACGGACCATCTTTTACATGGAGAAGCGGTGCCCGCTCTCCTAAAGCCTCAACAATTTGCGAAGCTTCACCTCCACCAGTATTGACCCAATAGGTATCTATCTGGAAGAAAATCCGTTCATCTAAATCTTCCAGCAAAATATCAAAAGCAGTTCGACCTTCTACCTCGGAAAATTCCCACCAGTGATTGTGTAGACCCAATTCTAAATCAAACTCATCGGCTATCTCAGCAGCTTCATTCCAACGCGCACACAGAGCTTTGACCGAGTCAACACTATCAAAATCATCTCGCGAAGTACTCGAAACCACACGCGATATTTCAAGTGCATCGGCAAGCTCTATGACTTGGTTTTTTTGTTTCCCATATGGTATCTGAGTATGGGCACTACACACCTGCAATCCTAAATCAGCAAACAAATCGGAAGCTTCTATTACGTTTATCCCAGGAAAACCAGCAGTTTCCACACCCACGTAGCCCATTTCAGCGATTTGGGTAACAACAGTTTTGAAATTTTTCGCCAGTAAGTCACGAACTGTATACAATTGTAGGGCGATGGGGGCAGCCATTTCTCCCTTCCTTGTTAACGGTTTAGTATTAATACAGCAAAAGTATAAAAATCATCGTTTTCTTTTTCAAACAAAGTTTTATAAGTTTCCCCACCTTGTCAATAGGTTTTGCACAAAACTAATTTTACTTCGGACAAACCTATTTCCTATGTTTTCGAATTTTTATTAAGTCGCTGTTGCACCCGCCATCGAGATCCTGACATCAGAATTGGTAGATTATATCACCATATTTAAATCGTTTTTGCAATATATTTGGAATAAACCGAGAAATACTCGAAGAAAGTATCCTGACAAAACCTCTCATCGATCCTGAAACATAGGAGAGTGGCCCATTCATCGCATCAAAAAAACATGACGCTTTTAACTGAAGTAATTGCACCCCTATTTTTTTTAATCGGTATTGGCTATGTAATATCCAAATATCGGTACATTGACGTCGATTCTCTAGCAGATATTGCGTTGTATGTCTGCTTACCATTCCTGATTTTTTCGACACTTGTACGTAATCCTATCACAGGAGAAATGGCATTTCAAGTACTAGCTTGGCAGGCAGGCATGTATTTTGTAAGTATACCTATCGTTCGCCTAATGGCTCACATCGCAAACTGGAATAAGCCAACTCGCAGCGCTATCACATTATCCATACCTACAATTAACGTAGCCTCCTACGGTTTACCAGTAGTGATGTTCGCAATAGGAGATAGGGGACTTTCTGTTATCATGCTATTGTTTGTATACAGCAACATCCTCTCTGCATCCTTAGGTGTATTTATCGCAGCAGGCAGCCAAAAACCACCCCTCGAAGCATTTACCAATATTTTCAAACTCCCCACCATTTATGCCATCTTTGCAGCACTTATCGTACAATATATAGGAATTCCTGTGCCCTTGTTTTTTTTGGATTGGGCGACACTCGTCGGGAAAACGGGACCTATACTAGCAATAATTCTACTTGGGGTACAATTAGCACGTGTAGACACTAAAGAAGCATGCGATAATGGACTGTTATTCTGGAGCATTGTAGCCAAAGTGGTAATAGGACCACTTATCGGTATCACCCTGGCCTGGTTCATTGGCACCGAAGGAGTAATTCGCCAAGTGCTTTTCATTGCTTCCTGTTTACCTACAGCAATTAATGCTTTGTTATTATCATCACGATTTAAAGCCAGGCCTGAACTGCTTGGGCGCATACTCGTTGGATCGACCTTGTGGAGTCCCATAAACTTGTTGATAGTTTTACATTGGCTCAAACTGTGAAGGCCATTCATTCCTAAATTGATAAGATATGTAAGTCATGGTTTTTTTATTGTATCTTTCCTCCTTAACTTTTTTAAGTTCATGCCTACATTTTGCGAACGAGGACATTGAAGAAAACCCCGGATACTTTTATCCACGAACAGATTTTCTACAACGTTTCGAGCCTAGAGGAAACCGAATTCTTTTTGGCACAAATGCCAGCAACACATTACTCTCGGCAACAACAATTTCCACTCGCACTCAGCCTGTTTATTTTTCTTTTTCCTTTACCCTCGGTGAACTAAGATCGGACTGGTATATGCCCTTGCAAGATTTTCTTGCAAGGCAAAATCACTATTCCCTACTACAAATCGACCTCCATATCCTAAATCCCAATGGCCAATGCTATGCTCAAGCAATCTCAGATGGATTCCTAAATGAGCAACTTGACGGCCTTGGTTTTGGGTTGCGTCAAATAGGACACCCGACGATGCTACGATTTGCACCCGAGTTCAATGCTATATGGTCTACTTGCGAGCCACATAAATATCAAAACGCATGGAGAAGACTTGGCGAAGTGATACGCCATCGATGGAATCTAGAACACGTTGCACTAGTTTGGACTTCCAGTGGCGAAGGGCATTCTCAGATTATGGAATATTTTCCCGGAAACGAATATGTAGATTGGTGGTCCTTGGAAATTCATACTCCAAAAGAATTGCGTAACAAAACCACGGATACCGTACTGTATCTTGCTTCGGAAAACGGTTACCCCATTCTGCTTGGAGCGTCCACTCCTTTAAGCTCCACACCCAAAACAAGCGAGCAACTTTGGTTTATGTGGTTTAAACCATTGTTTTCTTTCTTGCAAAAACAACCTCTTATAAAGGCTTTTACTTACAATGATTGGATTGAATTAGACACCTCTGGCGATCCAATTGTTGCCGAGCAATTTCACTTGGAATTAAGCGACCCCATATATCAACTCGCTGACAAATACGAACCCCTTAAGTGGTTATTAGACTTGGAAACTCCGTAGTACCCTCTCTCTTATATTTGCCAGAGCTATTTCAAAATTATAATTTAGCCGAATCACAACCCGTAATCATGGTGACTGAAAAAATTATGAATGAAACAGAAAGATTTCTCTTTGATCTCCAGGGGTTTCTAAGAATACCCAGTTTTCTAACTACCGATGAAGTTCTCACACTCAACGAATCCTTTGATGCCAATTGGGACAAACGTTATGATGATCCTAATCACGCTCCTAGAGGCAAAACCTTTGGGCCTGTGAGAAGAGGGATCTTCACTGGAATGTTAGAATGGGACAAACCGCATTCTCTTCCCTTTCGTGACCTACTCGCTCATAAAAAATTAATTCCGTATCTAAACACATTCTTTGGACGTGGCTGGAAAATGGACCATTCCCCATTTATGCTAACAGGAGGGAAGGGCACTGAAGGGCTGTTTATGCATGGATCAACTAGCCGCGTGTTCGATGGTTCACAGTATTACCAATACGCCAACGGTGTGATTCGATGCGGTATGATTGTTTGCCAATTTCAATTGGCCGACGTAAATGAAGGTGATGGCGGCTTTGCCTGTATTCCTGGTAGCCATAAGTCGAATTTCCCTTGCCCGGAGCCCATTACAACTTGGGATGCACATCAAGAAGTTGTGTATAATGTCCCATCTAAGGCTGGGGATTTAATAATCTTCAATGAAGCTACCTTGCACGGAACGCTGCCCTGGACCGCTGATCATGAACGGCGGTCTCTTTTATACCGTTATTGCCCGAAATACCTCCATTTCGCAGGAGGGACTTTCAAAACCAATCAACCCGATTGGGTGTCGGAATTAACTGAAGCACAGCAGGCCGTTTTAGAGCCCCCTTACATATATAATCGACCTCTAGTTGAAGACGATGGAGTAACCGTCGTAAAACCCAGACGCGAATAATTTGACATTAAGTCAACAGAATATTTGTTGGAGAAAATATACCTTTCACCAACTTTGACTTTACAAACAAAAATGCCTGGCCATTCAGAAAGAAATGCCGAAGCTGGTTGTAAGCTTAACGTCCGACGTTTTTACTCCCATTGGAGGCTTTGAATCAATTCTAAAATTAAGCGTTGTGGTCTGCTTGATGTTTCCTACTATCGGAGTAGATAATTCGCCCGACCCTAACAATCGAGCGTCTTTCCAGGAAGATACTGCAAACTGATAATACACCGTCGTAGAAAAGGTAGCTCGACCATTGATTTTCATATTGACATAATTGCTATATCGCAACTGTGACGTTCGGCTCGGGTGACTATCTCCGATTTGGATATCAATTGCCTCATGTTCCCACATTAGTGCACTGCCCACAGCAGCATGCACATTATTGACATCGGACAATACCCATCTCATTCCCCCACCAGCCAAGAATCTCCCGTCCAAACGGCGAGATTTTGCGTAATCTGCTTGGGCAAAGAACTCTGGCTGCCAAACGTGAGAACGTTTTAAACTATAGCGCAAATGTGCAACTCCGCTATTAGCAAACCGACGACCGCCTAGAAATCCCATTCCCCCTTTTACAACGGCCATATATACAGCCGCATCCGTATGTAGTGTA
Organism: Candidatus Latescibacterota bacterium; assembly: GCA_036343635.1. Taxonomy (GTDB): domain Bacteria; phylum Latescibacterota; class UBA2968; order UBA8231; family UBA8231. Next base: position 25,546 of record JAYYVF010000013.1, read on the forward strand.
ATATTTCCTGCACCGTCTCCTTGAATCGCATCCACATTTCCAATATTTGAACTTAGTGACAACATTACATTTCCATTAAGCTTATCCTCAGACCGAAAACTTTCAATATTAACTTGGGCCCAAGATCCCGAAAACAGTAGCAAAACTGCCAATATCACCTGCATTCTACTATCCTTTATTTAAAATAAGACTGTAAGACAAACCAAAACCTCGACACACTTCAAATTGCACAAGCCCCGACGTCCTTATGCGCCCGGATCATTTCACGTTTGCCAGGTGGACCGGGAATAGCGTCAATACGAAAACCTACACTCGCCATATCGCGCTTAACTTGTCCCTTAGCACAAAAGGTAACAAGTATCCCACCCGGTCTAAGACTCTCGTACATCTTTTGAAAAATAGTTATAACCCATAATTCAGGTTGGTAACTAGGGCCAAACGCATCGAAAAAAACAATATCAAATTGACTGTCATATTGAGCATTTTCAACAGCAGTCTCTATTTTCTCCAGCACGAACAGGTCTTCAATCTTATTCGCGAAATTCCAAGGCAATTTATGAAGCCTAATAAAATCTGAACCTCCATTCCCAATCAAATATCCATAGTTGAGCTTACTAGCAATGTTAATATCAAGAGGGTACTTCTCAAGGGTTACATATCGAATAGGCAAATCATAAGATCGCGCATAATAAAGACTTAGAAGTGCATTCAGCCCCGTTCCAAAACCAACTTCTAAGATTGAAATTTCGTGCCTTTTCGTAAGAGCCGCGATACCATTCTCGATATAAACATGGAGACTTTCATTCACCGCACCATGAAGCGAGTGATAGTGTTCCCCCGGGAATGGGGCAACCAAGGTATGTGAACCGTCACCAGTGGTGATTATCTGCATTTTGTATTCATCTTAAATCCCATAAAACCTGACAAAAAAACTTAATCAAATTAAATTAGTTTTACGACTTGAAGACATCCTGTCTCTGTTAAAAAGGAATACCTATTGTGAAACCAATCTCAGCAGACGACAAAAATATAATATGGAGTGGTGCCATTTCATTAGAATATAGTGATGGATATGTAAAACCTTGGCGAATTCCTTTTACTGAAAAAGACTTGTACTCTCCATCAGATTCGTCTCTAGCTACGCCTGCCGCAATGCCCTCAGGGGTTCGCCTACGTTTTTCTATCCACACCAGAATTCTTGTTTTACATATTCAAGAATTAACAGAAACTACAAGTTTCGACCTATATACGAACGACATACTACACGCTACTGCTGAATGTTCTGTCGGCCAAACCGAGGTCCATTTTAGTGATCTTCCAGATGAAACAGCCGTTTTTGAAATTTGGTTGTCACATTCAACTCCAGTATCCTTACGTGCAATCACGGTTTCAGAGAAAGCCAAAATCATTCGAACCGATGACAAAAGGCCACGTTGGATTACTTATGGATCATCTATTTCTCATTGTCGCTCTGCAAATTCACCGTCATTTACATGGCCCGGCATAGTTGCTCGTGCTCAGAATTTTAATCTTACTTCATTGGGCTTCGGCGGGCAATGTCATGCAGATCCAATGATAGCTCGATTGATTCGAGATAGACCGGCTGATTTTATCTCTACTAAAATTGGAATAAATATCTACGGAGGTTCAAGTCTTAATGCACGAACTTTTCGACCAGCCGTCATTGGAACAATAGCAACTATAAGAGACGGACATCCAGATACACCCTTCGTAGTGTGTTCACCTATTTGGGGTCATTATAGAGAAACCGAAAACAACTCAGCCGGCATGACATTAATAGACATGCGCATTGAAATCCAAGAAGCAGTAGAATCTTTTCAGAGTCGAGGAGACAAAAACATCCATTACATTGATGGGCTCAAACTTTTTGACGAATCTCTATCTCAGTATCTGCCAGATAACCTGCACCCAAATTCTGAGGGGTATAAGATTATGGCCAACCGATTCATTCATGAGGTCTTCGAAATAAAAAACATAACCACTTGATAAATATACTTCTTAGATATCATTCAGTATTTAATTTTCACGGTACGACCTTTTTGTGCGCTCTCGATAGATGCAAAAACCATAGCCAAACTTTTGACATTATCAGTACAAATCGTCTCCGGAGTTTGTCCACTCCGAACACAGTGGATGAATTCATCTATCAAACCCGCATGACCACCGATTCGATCTTTTCTTGCAAGCACTGGTACTTTTACATCTTTCATAACAGAATGAAATTGATTTGCCTTTTTAACAGATTGAGCCTTTATCAATCCACCCCCGTCCCAAGTAGCTGACCCCCGAGTCCCAACAATGCGCCAGTCACATTCCCAGCTAGTATTTAAACCCTCTGCACACCAACTTCCACGATAAGTAAAAATCAGTCCATTTGACATTTCAAAGATACATATTGCCGAAGCGTCATAATCATACCACGAACCCGCTGGATTCCATTCTCGACAATAAACCGACACTGGGTCCGCGCCAGTAATTAAACGGGCCTGATCAAACGTGTGAATTGCCATATCTAGTAGGAGCACGTGCTTCATTCTATCTCGAAATCCACCAAAGTGGGCACCCAGATAAAAATCGCAATTTACAGTGGTCAAATCACCAATCGCGCCAGAAACTACCAATCTCCGCAACCGACGAATATGAACATTATAGCGACGATTTTGAATAACCGCATATATTTTCCCCGCTCGTTCGGCCGCTCTGATTGATTTGCGCGCATTCACCATTGAATCTGACAACGGCTTCTCGCCCAATACGTGGCATCCCCTTTTTAAGGCGGTTACCGTTACTTCGGTATGGGCATCCGGTATTGTCACATCAAAGACAACATCCGGTTGCATCGCAGATAAAACCGAGTCCAATTTTCGGTCTATAGTCACATTATCTAATCCGTATTCTTCTGCACGTTTTTTAGCTGTATTCAGATCAATATCCACCAAACCAACGATTTGTAAATCGCTACGTTCCTGAGCCACATTTAACCAAGCACGGCTCATTCCACCACAGCCAACCAATACTGCCCGAAGCGTTTTCTTCTTGTTCATTATTTTCCTCCGACAAATCATTTGGAATAGCTTATATCAAACTCATTTAGATCTACTTTATGACGGCGCTTTCGCTGAATCTCATATTGATATACTGCACGCCCAACCTGGGACAGAAACGGAAATCCTCGTTCATGATACTCATATTTATTGTCGTTAAATACACCATTCTCATTCACCAAAATTACAACCGTAAGAAAAAATTCAACCCCTCTTTTGAGGTCTACAATGTATGCATTGTCAACTAAATATCCATAGGCCAAACCAACTTTGTTAAAAACTCTTATTTCTGGTGGAATATTATTTTTTGAATCACCAAACATTAAGAATTTGACATAACTATCATAATACTTTGATCTGTCATAAATCGGACAACTACATTCGAAGGGCAACATCGACATTACCTGTAGCAAGAACCGTCGATCATCTGCCGAGATGGCGAAACGTTGTTTAACAGGCACACATTCTGGCATAACGACGGCCTTCAGTAAATCCTGTAAAACGCGAATTGAGATCATATTAGAGTCTGAAAAGTCTTTCGGCCTATTTACTTCAACACCATCTACCACTTCACCTACACCTTTGAGTAAAGGTTTTGAAGCAGTGTAGATTTCTGTATTAAACTGAGCAGGCTGACGAAAAATTTCGTTGCCTAGCGCATAAAAGACGAATGGATTCGTATGCCTGTTTTCTTCCAAAGACATGGATTGCGAAAGACGGTGGGTTAAACGAATATCATTATAACCCTTCGACCACAAACCCTCATTTAATTGACGTTGACCGACCCACTCATAAAGACGGTTGTAGGCATCGTTGTCACTGACCACAAACAGCTTCCGAATATAATGAGCAATCGTAGGCTTACTATTAGGGGCAGTGTTGTCAACATCAACCGCAGTCTGAGAGTCGTGCGTACATCCAATTCTTAGTGAGGTATTACGATTTAGATTAGGTACTGAAAGCGTAGCCAATTTTTCCAATGCCAACAACGCCCCGGGCAATTTGATTGAACTTGCAGGATAAAAATATTTCTCAGCATCAACACCATATTCGTATTCCGTTAAGTGTGGGCGATTGCTCGAATCTCTATTTACCTGTGTATAAAGAATCTGTATGTCATGGCCGTCAGCATCATTCAAAATATCTTGAATCAAAGGTGAATAAGAAGAAAGAATATCCTCAAATCGATCTGACAACGATAGACCCTCAGCGTGGCATATTAGGATGCAATAGGTTGGGCAACCTGCATTTTTTCTACCAATCCCTCCAAGGCTACAGCAACCAGCAACCATATCACCCAGACTATCCCAAGAGTCGCCGTAGCACGAAGACGCTGAATATTACCAAAAACAGATATTGCAGCACTTAAAACCCAGACTTGCCAAGCATCAAAAAAATTTATATCGATTAAAACACGGCCAAGAAATGTATGTGAATTACTTTCATCGAAAAAAATGCCTGGTCCGAGCGTTATTCCGGTAGACCCAGTCCACAACATCAACAATGTCAATACAATCCATTCCGGAATAATTATCAGCGTAGCATGCGCCTTCGCTATAAGAGCCTGACGAAAGTTTAATTCGGCTTGAAATGCCAATTTCGATATTACCATTATCACAAGAGCTATAAAGACAAGAGAAGTAAAATGACCAACTGGTATTAGCGTCCATCCATAAAGACGACTTTTTTCTTTCCACTCCTGGTGCTGGCTGCTCTGAACTTCATCCAACTGTCCGAACTGGGTACGATCAGCAACCGCATCGACTAAATCAATTGTTAGATAGAAATGAGCTATTCCTACCAAACAGGTCAACAGTATGGGGATAATCCAATCCTGCGCACGTTCTCGCCCTACAACCAAATCAAAACTGGCATCCGGTTGCGTAAAAACTTTTTTCCACCGTTCAACTAAACCAACTTCAACTTCTACAGATTCTGCTTGCTCCACGCTGATCTCCGAAATTAAATCATTATTCGTGCGGCCATTCACCTTCGATAATAACCGATCTAACGGCCTCTCGCCAAATTTGATAACCCTTCGAATTCAGATATAACCCGTTTTTATCAAAGAATTTCCGTTTCGGCTTACCCTCTTGCCCAAGCAACAAACTCGCGACATCGATAAAATTAAGATATTCGTTATCGGCACACTCTTTTTCGATCAACAGATTCGCTTCTTCCATTTTGGGCCACAAGCCCCAGCGATTCGGACTTGGACTTGGCTTAATTGAGATGAAATAAAAACGAACTTTCGGCAATTTCGAGCGGATATTTTGAACCAATTCACGAAATTTCATTAAAACCTGCTCTGGAGAAACGCCCAACGAAATATCATTTTCTCCCTGATAAAGCAATACAGCACGAGGCCTATAAGGTATGTAAATACGATCCGCGAAATAAATTTGATCGTTGAGATTACTACCTGCAAATCCTCTAGGAATTACGGTTAGGGGAGCAAGGTCGTCGTAAAGTTGATCGTGCCATTGACTCATACCGGAAGAACCAGAACATACTATGGCCTTTCGGGGTGGCCGCTTCTTCTTTGCTTCTTTTTCAAAAGCAGAAATAACGTCTTCAAATCGGCGAGGATCCGGATACGAAATCATTGCATCTTGAGCCTGTACATTGTTGGCCAATGCGAGGATAAATAGAACCAAAAAAATTATATTCAACTTTTTATCCTCCTTTCAAGTAGAATGCAAAACTGATCATATCCTAAAGATATGATCAAACAGGCGCACCTGTTTATGTGCACAATAACGCAAAAATTTAGAATATTCAACAAATTTTTTATTTTCATTGTTCCGTGCAATATTCCGTTGGAAACACAAATCATTTGTAAGAGCATATTATCACAAACAGAGTCCTCACAGATCTAGTATTTTTAAAATCTACTCCGTAAGATTGCGTGAGCTTCATTGTTTTAACCTAAAACTGTGTTCAATCTTTATTAAAAAACGACTGCCATTGACAGATTGAACAACATGCTAAATATTTCTACTATCTTTAATAAATCGACAGCTAATCTTTAGGAGATCCTGAATGGCAGATTTAATGGAGTTCACAGAGGCAAACTTTGATAATGAAGTGGTACAAGCTTCAGTTCCCGTAGTTGTCGACGTCTTTGCCACCTGGTGCGGCCCCTGCAAAATAATCGCCCCCATTATCGAGGAAATAGCTGGCGACTACCAAGGACGTGTTAAAGTCGGAAAATTAGATGCCGATGCCGAACAAAAAATTGCTGCAGATTATCAAGTTCGTGGCTTGCCAACGGTACTTTTCTTCAAAAATGGCGAAGTAGCGGATTCACAGGTTGGTGCAGCCAACAAGGCTCAATATGTTGAGAAAATTGAGGCACTACTATAACCTGTCTTTCTAAGTGAACAGGCTTAACAACGAAGATCTCAGTCGCGCGGAGGCCATGCAAGAAATAGATCGCGCTGTGCCTCATCATACCTATCCAACGTGTTTTCAGTAATGTGTTGCGGTTCATCCATCGTAGCAATATTCTGAGACATCATCCAGTGAGGACCATACCCAACGTGTAATGTCTTTCTCACTTGGTTGGAATTGTTTGTGAAGCCTCCGTGACGCAGGTGTTCCGTAAATAAAATTGCATCTCCTGCACTCACCTCTAAACCGATCATACTAGGTTCCTCATCAGGATTTGAACCATAAGGACAAGGAAGATTAGATTTGTGCGTACCTGGAACAACACAAAAAGCTCCTTGAGAATTATTACAATCATGTACGAAGTAAACCATCCGCACCATCATGCAATCAATACCATTCTCTCCGAAACTATATCTGTATTTCTGATTTGCAGCCCGAGATCCTCCGTGACTACCCGTTGCATTTCCTCGATACCGAATACGAATTTCCGAGTTATTGATCGTTGGGCGAGACTTTACAATGTTATTGATATAATTCATAGTGGTTGCGTGGTTAACCAAAAAATCGAACGTAGAATCCGAATTCCAAAAATCCTCTATGATCAAGGTCTTGCCTTCAGCACGCTCTCCGTGCACATGATAGCCCTTTTCTTCACTTACATGATATTCGGCGCCCCAAGCACTCTTTTTTCGAGGCGAACTTTCAACATGTAGTAATGCGTGCTCCTCAAGTAAATCAATGGATTTTGCTAAAGCAGCAACTTGATCCGGATCAAGAATATCATGAATTATGATATAACCCTGCCGGTCAAACTCATAAGCTTCCTCTTCATTCATTAAATTAGCTCCACGAAGTATTATAAAATTGGCTATAATCAAATTAAAACTACAGGCTACAGATTAATTTCAGAATTTTAAAATGATACCGCAAAACAAACAAAGGCGACTATTATACCGTACGACGGATATAACGACATATCGAGTCCTGACACAGGTCGACCGTTAACAACAGAGTTACCAAATTAAAGTGTGTGTCCTAATACTGAAGTTCTCACTCTTTGACAATAATACAGTCGTAATCTAATTTAAGTCTTCGCTGGCCCGTTCGTCTAGAGGCCTAGGACGCTGCCCTCTCACGGCGGTAACACGGGTTCGAATCCCGTACGGGCTACCAACATACGCGCACTATCTCCTCTTCCACTGTATCCCTTTTCATGCTCGCATTATAGTTTATTCCCTAATCCACAGACAATTCTACGAACTTATTGGGAACATATTTTTAAGGATAAGATAACACGCAAATTTAAAATTAAACGGCTAAGCCTCGCCGAACGCTTGGCAAATATGAATCCCCGACTCGCGACTTCATATTACCTACCCTAACGCTGTAGACTCGCATTCTAATCGGCGCAGAGCGGTGCCAGTTGGCAATTTTATTTCCACTTGTAAGCCTATTTTTGCTGTCTTCCAAATCTGTAATATCTAACTTTTGTCACAGATGCGGTTTAGGATAAATTAATCTGTACCATACCACAAAGTGGATAAGATAAAGACCTAAAATACTAAATACATACTTCTAACTGGGAAGTCTCATGCATGATCTTGATAAAAGACGCGTCATCGTGTCAGGTATATTTTGCGTCATCACGTGGGCCGGGTGTGCAACTACCACCGATTTAATCGCCAACCGATTTTTCCTTCCAAATGACGGCGTGAGGGAGCCGTCACATGGCGTGTGGACGGAGCGGGGCATAGGATTCACAACGAGTGACAGCATTCGATTACTCGCTGATATTCACCATCCAAAGACGCGTAAAAAAACACCGACTATCTTGGTTCGGATTCCGTTCACCAACACATTTCGAAATCGAACACGTTCGGATGTTATAGGGCGTTATTGGGCCCGCCGCGGATATACAGTTGTGATTCAGGGTACACGTGGAAGATACGAGTCAGGCGGCCAATTCTATCCACTTACTCATGAACGCGAAGATGGCAAACAGACACTTCGCTGGATAGCAAATCAGCCTTGGTACGATGGACGTCTGGCGATGTGGGGCGGTTCGGCGTTTGGGCACACGCAATGGGCGATTGCGGATCAGACCAATCCAGGACCAAGCGCCTTATTTGTGCAGATTGCCAGCACAAATTTCCGCAAGATGTTTTATCCAGGTAATGCGTTTTCATTGGAAAGCGGTTTGTATTGGGCCGTTAGAAGTCGAGGAGGTAGGGACCGTGAGGTGGTGAGCATAAAAGATATCGAAAGAGGTGTAGCGAGCTTTCCAATCATCGAAGCTGATGACCGTGCGATCGGAGATACGGATTTCTTCAACGACTGGCTGCTTAATCAACATAATGATGCCTATTGGGAAGCGATTGATGGCACGAATCGGACTCACTCATTACAGGCCCCCGTACTATTAATGGCGGGCTGGTTTGATCCATTTCTTCCAACCCAGATCAACGATTTCACCAATATATTAAACCATGCAAAAGACGACGTTGCATCAGAAACACGTCTGATCATCGGGCCCTGGGCGCACGCCAGGGATGTTATATTGCCGGATGCTCATCAAGCGTCACCCTACCGACGAGAAAGCATTGTGCCTAGCATCACGTGGTTTGACTATCAGTTGAGTATGAGCAAGGATCCATTGAATATGTCCCGCGTTAAGATTTTCGTGATGGGAGAAAACCGTTGGCGTGATGAGAATGAATGGCCGCTTGCACGAACACAATATACAAGCTTTTATCTTCACAGTAATGGAGCGGCAAACTCTCTTGACGGTGATGGATTACTTAATACTGCGGTTCCTAAAGGCGAAGAAACGCCAGACACGTATACTTACAACCCATTAGACCCAGTACCTTCTGCGGGAGGTGCCATGCTCGGACCACGATCCGGTGTTCGACTGCAAAACACCATAGAATCTCGCTATGATATTCTTGTTTATACAACAACTATTCTATCTGACCCCGTAGAGGTAACTGGACCGGTGAGCACTATTCTCTATGTGTCGACAGACGTCCCTTCGACGGATTTTACGGCCAAGCTAGTAGATGTACATCCAGACGGTCGAGCCTATAATGTCTGTGATGGTATATTACGTCGCGATTACAAACCGACACAGAATAGTGAGAAAATTCCCGTAAAAATTGACATCGATTTATGGCCGACAAGCCACGTGTTCCAAAAGGGACATAGAATAAAATTTGAAATTTCCAGTAGCAACTTCCCAAGATTTGATCGAAACACGAACACGGGAGCATTTATGCCTACAGCCAGTGAAACAGTCACGGCAAATCAGACAATATTCCACTCCCGTCAGTATCCTTCGCGACTAATCTTACCCATTATACCTCGTCCCCAATAGTAAATCGTGTCCATTGGATCAAATTACAAGAGATCAAAATCTAAATCTACTAACACACGGCCACCCGAAACCGGGTACTTTTTGGTCCGGAAGCACCCAATCGATAATGGACGTTGGGGGCCTAACCGACATGGGAGCCATATTTCACAATGGCATACTCTAGCCAAGCATCTGCAGAACGTTTTTTATCGAAAGAGGAAGCATCCATGAATTGGCAAAAGAACATCATAGGAATTGGTCTGCTCTGGGCTGGCTTAATTGGAACCGTTCAAGCAGAAGATGATTGGAAGATATCAAAACGAGAAGAGAAACAACTATTGGAGAATAAACCCGAATTAACCCCCAAAAAAAATAGCCCAACAACAGATGAGGAGACCGCGAAACGACTTGAGATCAGCTTTGGCAATTCACAGCTATTCTCCGCGGGGCGTAAGCAGGCTGTCTCAGGTGAGCTTAGCGGTTATATTCCCACCCGGGCAGCTTTATTCCTATTCGAAGGCCTGGTTGGGAAACGATGGAGTATGGTTGCAGCCCTCAATATACCATTTAGCGGTGAGGTGGAGATAGAAGATGGGGAATTAATTTCCAGAATGCCCTCCCCTATCTTTTGTCTAGGTAGTAGATGGTCCCCATGGCAATACACATTGAATACCCGAGCAGTTATTGAAGGACAGGTTGCTACATTGATAGGAAGAAGCATTGGCAACCCCAAGGGCGATATATTTTTCCCTACTGTTGGAACCCGAATGCATATCTCTAGACCCAATGGTTTTGGTATGTATATGGGGGTACTTTTTAGCTTTCGAAGGGAATCTCTATCCCTAATTTATGGTGTTGGAAATAGATTTTAAGAAAGAGACCGCCTAGTCGTCACGATCCGACAGAACCCATTTAACCAAGAATTCAGGCCAGGCCTTCCAACAATTTTGTTGAAAGGCAGTAGGACGTTGGACTCCTCACACCGGTAACACGGATTCGAATCCCGTACAGGATACCAACGGTCAGCTCCCACTTTCAAATCACAAATTTTTGCCGGTCATTTAAGGCAAAACATAGTTTTGCGATAGATATAGTTATATAATTAACTTAATAACTAGCGTTTTCTTATGCCTGAATTTTCAAGCGTAAATAATAGGGTCAAAAAAATAGAATGCGTATATGCGTAGTAAGTGGTTCACTCAACCCACGGAGTCAGTCCCGCGCTCTTGCAGAACATTTCTCAGAAGTCTCCAGTCAGCACGGAACAAATGTAGATTTAATAGATCTACGCCAACATCCTTTACCTTTTCATGATGGAACGAGTGACTGTAAAACTACTGAAGTGCTTGAATTGACCGAACGGATTCGGCTTGCAGATGCAATTGTTGTCGCTACTCCAATATACGTTTATGGTGTTAATGCAGCCGTGAAAAACTTTGTCGACTTAACAGGTCGCGCTTGGACAGACAAAGCAGTAGGCTTCCTATGTTCAGCTGGCGGCTCATTCAGTTACATGTCAATTCTAAGTATAGCAAACAGCTTGATGCTAGATTTTCGGTGCCTGGTTTTACCTCGGTTCGTCTACGCTACTAGTGATGATTTTGTAACTAATAGGTTTTCTTCTGCTATCAAAATCAAAAACCCTGATGTTTTGCAGCGTATCGAAGAGTTAGCACAAAGACTACCAAAACTATCTTTGGCCACAAAATAATCTACGAAAGAACTACTGTTAACCCAATGCCAGTACTACTTACGAAACATCACCGAAGCAACATCATCCGGCCCTTGGCCTCATGATTTAAACCGACCCGCAATCGATAAAAGTAAGCCCCAGTAGCAACAGAGCGACCTTCAAAATCAAGACCATCCCACGTAGAAAAATGAGATCCTCTCGACAATAGATTTCCTTTATGTAACACTGCTACTTTCCGACCTAAACTGTCAAACACTTCAAGATACACTTTCCCATCTTTGGCCAGGTCAAATCCAATGACAGTTTCCCCATTAAAGGGATTCGGCCAATTCCCTTTTAAACTAAAGCCATTCGGCAACCCTTGGGCCGGGATCAGAACAGCAGTATGTATATGATTGGGTCTACCAGGTGTCGGCTCTTTAACCGTTATAAAGTCACCCTCTATATCAGGTAATCTGGCAAAACTTTCTCCCTCTCCTGAAGCCCCATCCTCCCAATCTATACTCGCCACTAAGGTTCCGCTCACGTCCCAAACTCCGATCTCTTCATCTTTTCCAAGGGCAAACCCAGCCCATCCGTTTTTATCCAACTCGACTCTTAAATACTGTCCTGGATCAATAGTGGTACCTTCCGGAAACAGAACACGCTTACTTTCATCATCTAAGTCATCAGCTAAAGAAAAAAGACTGAGATCTATCGTGTCCTCAGCAGAATTATAAAGTTCAAACCAATCGAAGGGTTCCCCTTTACTAGCAATCTCATTGATCACCAATCCAACATCAACGACCTGAGATACGTCTGTATTCGGCATTGATTTCACATTCGGAGTTCCGGGAGTTGGCATGTTTGAAGTTTCGAACCCGCCACGCAGATCAGGGAATCTGGCAAAGCTTTCTCCATCCCCCGAATCCCCGTCATCCCAATCTACACTTGCTACTAAGACCCCGTCTTTATTCCATATTCCCAGTTCTTCATCTCCGCCAAGAGCAAAACCGGGCCATCCCTTCTTGTCGAGTTCAATCATCAGATACTCTCCCGGTTCAACAATCATATCCTCAGGAAATGAAACGCGCTCATTCTCATCGAATAAATCATCGGCAACCAACAACTCATTTAAATCGATCGGCTCTGGTGAATCATTGTATATTTCAAACCAATCCAGAGGCTCACCACGAGCAGCAACTTCATTGATCAACAGACCTACCTTACCTACCTCATCCTCGACAGGCACAGTCAGGTACGCATCTTCGAACGGCTTGGCCTTGTTATCAAAACTAAAAATATCACCAACCATTTTACCGGAAATGGGTCCACCGTGTTCTGTAGATGCATCCGCAAAACTCATAAAACCTCGGCCAACAATATTGAACACAACCTCATCTTTTTTAGAAAAGGGAATAGATATGTGATAACTTTCTATTTCTTCATTATTGTTAAATTCAACGCGACTGCTTGTCTTCACCTTTTCGGTTGGTAGGCTCACCCACAAAATATCTCTTCCACCTTTGTCCGTAGCTCCTATCTCAATCGTAGCACGCCGCGGATCCTCTTCAGATTCTCCAGCAGTAGCAGTTAAATTTGAACGATTTAAACTTTTTTCATCGACCCGAAAATCTTCACTTTCGACCACAACTCCTTCTTGATAAGATCCCCCATTCTTCTCTAACTCTCCCCGATCGTTAGATCCCCAGAAAGTAGAGAAATTTATGTCGAATGTTCCTATTTGTGGCCAACAAATCGTTGGAGGATCCAATTTCCACGGCCAATTCGGTGGATTAGGGTCTATGCTGGCCATTATCTCGTTACGTCTATTACGAATAAAATGGTAGACGTGATATGCCTCTCTTTTCGCAGCTGTCCGCTCGTGAGGTAAGGCGTAACTTTGCACAATAGCAGACATAGAATCCGCGCGAGCCACCAACAACTTCTCACTCCAGACTGTATCAAGCAATCGCTTCATTCTAAGAACATAGTCACCGCGCATATTTTCATTCTGATAGAGTCGGTGTGAAATCACACCGTGGGCAGCTACTGAAGGCGGAGAAATAAAACTATCGAACGGGCTATCAATCGTTCTAAATACTTGGTCTACGCCCCATGGAATAAAGACAAACGGTCGACCCGGCTCCCGGTAGACAAAATAATTATTCCTGTTTCCAGCATAACCATCCCAGTGCCCTATCATAACTTCTATTGCCCAAAAACTGAGAAATTGATTCAGGTCGACAACCTCTTTCAAGCCAACAAGATCTGTCGAATTTGAATCCTGCAACTTTTCTACAACTTCCTGAATATCAGAAAAATCCGCGGCCTCATTATTAATCTGCCGTTCAAAGGTGCCTTTCCATCCTGTTCGAAAGTCGCTCAGCGTACCCTCATAAAGGCTTCCGTTAGGATCGGAGAAATTACGCCGGACAAAGTTCTCTTTAACGCTTTCGACATTAACATACAGCCCCAATCTCCGTCCATTGATTGATACAGTAGCAAAATTACACCGTGGAGTAGGTATCCCAGCATCGGAAAAAATTCTGTACGCCATGCAGGTGTTAATCATAGAAGGATCTTGAATGCTATTATTAAGCGTCAACCGTGGCATGTTTTCGTCAAGTAATTGCCCTTCGACATATTTATCAAAACGGATTTTTAAAGCAGGCTTGTCTTCGTTTAATGAACCCAGGAAACCTTTCTTGCGTATACCAACATTTTCGAACGTTTTTCCATCCACGCTAACATTAGCCGTAAACCATGAGAAGACATCAGGAGCTGGAGTAGCTAAACAGTCTCCTGCCAGTATGTCAAAAAGGGAGCGAGACTGATGGCGTAGTTCATCCCAATTATTTTCAGCCATCTCAATCTCAACAGCAATTACTCGGTCAAGAGAAAAATAATTTTGCAGAGTAGTATCAGATGCAAGTGATTCGCTGGCGCTTGCATTTACCGAAACCAAAATACTGAACGCCAAGCAAAGACATCTAATCATCGGATAAGGGAAAAGGGTGTGCAATTGTTGCATAACCATCAGCCTATAATGGTCTCTAGCCTGGAAATCAAACCGGAGACACATTTGTGTAGGTTTCTATCAATCCGTTTACAACCTTCGTTGATATTGTACCTAAACATCAATAATACAAAAATAATACAAATTCACATAAATATCCTACACATTCCCCAAATCAGACCACCTATCCCTTATGAAATAGGGCTCGCCTCAACAGTTAACGAACCATAATGACAACGTAAAACCCAAAACTTGCCGTAATTTTTTTAAAATTTCATCGACTTTCTTACTGGATCTCCACCATATAATATATTGTTTTCGGTTGTTTTAATGCTTATTCTTATTGACTTGACCGACGAGTATTATTTGCTCCCATGTGACCAGTGTCACAGTTTTAGCGGTAAGACTTGTCGATATTTTATGGAAATGACCTTTTAATTTTGCTCTGCCCCACATCTAAGGAGGAAGTAATGAGCTTAAAACGTTCATGGTTGGTGGCATTCTTTGGCATACTTTTGTTTGCCTATAGTTCGGATGCTATGAACCACAAAGGCGATCATGAAAAAGACCATGATCAGCATCCCGGTGAACATCATGACGGACCTGATGGGCCACCACCTTTCGAAGCAATTGACGCAGACGGCGACGGCACCATACAGAAAGCTGAAGCCAGAGAATTCTTCATGCATCAAGATGGTGATGAATTTAATGAAGCTGAGTTCGAAGAAGATTATAGTAGAATAAACGAAGATGGTGACGCTGGCGTCAATCATGAAGAATACATGACGGAAGTCAAACTTCGGGAAGGCGAAAGGCATGCCGAATGGGATGACCACGGTGGCCCAGGTATGCACGGTGGCCCAGACCCAGACTTTGACGAAATCGATGCCGACGGTAGCGGCCAAATCCCCTTTGATGAAGCAATGGAATACTTTGCAGAGGAGCAAGGCGAAGATTTCGATAAAGAGGAATTTATAAAAGGTTTCCAAGAGAGAGATGCCAACGGAGATGGTTTGGTTGACGAACATGAATTCGACAGCCACGAAGGTCCGGGTCCAGGTCCTCACCATGGTCCAGGTCCGGGTCCTGATGGCGATCACAAGCCCTATTGCGCGATCTGCGATATGGAGATGGACTCCTGGGAAGATATGGATTCGCATGCCGCAGCAGAGCATCCCGAAGAGCATGCCAAGCACCTAGAGAGAATGGAGCAACACGGTGGTCCAGGTCCAGGTCCTCACCATGGTCCAGGTCCAGGTCCTCACCATGGTCCAGGTCCGGGTCCTGATGGCGAATGGGAAGATCATGGAGACCATCCTCCTGAAGGCGAATGGGAAGATCATGGAGACCATCCTCCTGAAGGCGATAGCCATGGAGACCAAGAAAAAGCACCTGAAACGGAAGGTGCTTGGTAATAGCAATGTCGTTTTAAGTTGATTTTTAAATGCTTCAAGGAAGAGGCCGTTGGATTTTGTCCGATGGCCTCTTCTCTTTCTGTTGAAAGTTAAGAAGGGCCGATGGATATAATCCCATCGGCCCTTCTTGTGCTATAAATCACACAAAATCCCTAAAAAACAACACAGACTAATCTATTCGTAGTATCCGCTCAATATTACCAGAAAAAATTAACTGTTTAATCTCATCGTCCTCGTCCAATTGCAAAACACGACCAGCATTAACGAAAAAATCTGCACCTGGTAAGTCTGTACCAAAAACCACCCTGTCTTCCCCAAGAAGATCCAATGCCATCTCGTAAGCTCCGCCTTCGTTAATACTCCCGGCGTAATCTACAGCAATATTTGGACAATGTTCAACGGCACGAAGCCCATGTTCAAACTGGGCACCAAAGTGTGCCATAATAAATTGCCCATGAGGAAAACTGGTAGCTAAATTAGCAACGTCCATCGGAACGGTTTCATTTGGCGGTGCGTCGCCGTGAGTGCGATAATAAGCGTGGTAAAGAATTGGCCATCCGTGTGATAAGGCGGCTTCCGTCACTTCCACTGTGCAAGAATCGGTGGCTCGCTGACTTACCCAGAATTTTAATCCAACAAACCCTTCGGAATTCCAGCGTTCTATCTGTTCAAGCGCGTGCTGCGTATGGGCTGCGTTAACGTAACAAAATGGAAAAATCCGATCGCCGATAGTATCACGAAGTCGGGCTGTCTC
Organism: Candidatus Latescibacterota bacterium; assembly: GCA_036343635.1. Taxonomy (GTDB): domain Bacteria; phylum Latescibacterota; class UBA2968; order UBA8231; family UBA8231. The sequence continues at coordinate 42,216 of JAYYVF010000013.1, forward strand.
AACATTGCTCTCCTGAACTTGATCAGGCAACGGGTCAAACCCCCCAGTCAGATTACTCAAAATGACCATACCTTTCAGATCAAAACGATCTAAACAGGTTCGCAAATAATCCGAATCGATAAAACGATTCCAATTGTGTGCGTGGGCATCGATCACACGGAAACGCTGTAGTTGGTCCATTAATCCCATGAAAAAAAATTCTTTGCATTATCAGCCAACACATCCTTTTGCTGGCCAGTAGTCCACTCCGCTCCCTCCAACCCCAAACGACTCCCACCCCAATAATACAACGGCGCACCGGTGCCGAATAACGCACGCTCTATTGGAAACCAAGAGGGCAATTCATCTAATGAGGCAACATTAGGTTTTGAACAACCTACATCGATATAGAGATTTGGATTGCTGACCCAATCGATATCAAATGCAACTAACTCGTCAAAATAGAACATCGATAATGAAACTCGTGCTTCGCCCGAACAACGCCGTAAAAATTCTAATAACGCTTCTCGACCTGGTACAACCTGTTTTAAATATTGGGGCGCCACGCGTTCATCAAACAATCGGGCCATCAGATTAACCGGAATTCCACACTTAGAGGCTAAATCTATCAGCATTTGTACTTCCGGCGCATCCACCGAATAGTGATGTAGACACGGAGCAATCCGTATTGCAGCTATTCGATGATCTTGCGCCGCATGTTCAACAGCCTTTTCCCATTTCGGGAAAAATGGATTCACTACCATATAGAACTGTAACCAATCGGACAATGATTCATAACGCCGCAATGCCTCTTCAGTTCCATCCATCGCATCGTAATAAAGTAACGAGTTAAAATCACAAGCTACCGCCCGGGAAATACCGGCTTTGACTTTAAGTTGAGCAAGATCTTTTGACTGAGTTTTTAAACTGCGAAACGGACAATTTCCCACATACCAATTTACATCTATTATATCTGAAGAAGTTGAGATTGAGGCTCTATTTTCCATAGAATTTTCAACCATTGTGCAACATAATGATTCGTTACTTGCGACATAAAACCAATACTAACAGGGACTATTAGCCCATCTCATAGTCTTGTAACCAAGGTGCGCGCGGATCCGGTGGAGGAGCCGCTTTCAAGAGTTCGGCAGTATAAGGATGCTGAGGGCTATCAAACAATTTTTCCGTTGGAGCATATTCAACTAATTTCCCATTATACATCACCGCGACGTTGTCACATAAGGATCGGACAACGCTCAGATCATGCGATACAAAAAGTAACGTTAATCCCAACTCTTTTTGTAATGATTTTAGTAAATCTAATATTTGAGATTGGATGCTTACGTCCAACGCAGAAACTGCTTCATCGGCCACAATGAAAGACGGATTCAAGGCCAGCGCTCGGGCGATACCGATTCGTTGTCGTTGACCACCTGAAAAAGCATGCGGATAACGACGTAGGAATCCCGGATCAAGGCCTACCTGTTCCATCAGTTCAATAGCCCGCGCCTCGCATTCATCTCTTTTCCAACCATTAGCTCTTAAGGGCTCCGAAATCAAATCAATTATAGGCATTCTAGGGTTAAGAGAGGCAAAAGGATCCTGGAAAATCATTTGCATCTCACGTCGTACCTCCCGAACCTGCTGAGAGGTTAAACTGGCCATATCCACGATACCACCATTATTTTTTCTAAAAAATATCTTGCCGTCCGTGGGATCCAATACACGCAAAACCATTCTTCCGGTGGTCGTCTTACCTGACCCACTCTCCCCGACTAACCCAAGGATCTCACCTTTTTTTACCGAAAAAGAAACACCATCCACAGCTTTAACCCAACCTATCTGCCGTTGCAACAAGCCTCGCTTTACGGGAAAATACTTTTTTAAATCTTGAACATAGAGAATATCATTTTCATTCATTTCATCTGAAAATTCATCTTCAACAGTTGATACTGCCGATTGAACATATCTCCGGCCTTGCGGAATTGAATTAAGCAACTCTATTGTGTGGGGGTGCGATGGTGATTCAAAAATATCATAGACACTCCCCTCTTCAACCACACGGCCATCTTTCATTACATAAACATATTCTACCGTATGGGCGATCACACCCAGATCATGGGTTATCATTATGAGAGAAAGATCCAGCTCTTTCTGTAAACGCCCAATTAGTTTGAGGACTCGAGCCTGTACGGTCACGTCTAACGCAGTAGTAGGCTCATCTGCTATCAACAGACGTGGCCTACTAGCCAACGCCATTGCGATCATTGCACGCTGACGCATACCACCTGACAACTGGAAAGGATAGTCATCTATTCGCTCTCGAGGTGATGGTATCCCGACAAGATCTAACAGTTCAACTACACGATTAACAATCTCGTCCTCACCCATTGGATCATGTAACCTGACCATTTCGCCTATTTGATTTCCGATTGAATGCACAGGGGAAAAAGCGGTCATCGGCTCCTGAAAAATCATAGAAATCTCACCACCACGGACCGAGCGCATCTCATCGCTATCAGATTGAATTTGGGCCAGATCTACCAGAGATCCATCCCCCTTCCGACGGTACAACATTTTCCCAGAGGTTATTTCTGCTCCAACAGGGAGTATTTGCAACAGAGCATTTGAGGTCATCGTCTTCCCGCAACCACTCTCTCCAACAATACCTACAGCTTGACCCGACTTGACACGTAGAGAAACGCCATTAAGTGGGGAAACCTGTCCCTCATCTCGAGAAATAGTTACCCCCAATTCGGATACATCAAGAATTAAATCATTCTGTTCTTCTACCATGGAACCTCAATTTATTGAATAGGGATCGGCCGCATCTCTCATTCCATCCCCAACAAAATTAAACGCAAGAACCGTAATTACCACAAAGCATCCGGGCAAAAGAAGCCATGGCGCCATTGAAACTGCTTGAAAATTTTGAGCATTCTGCAATAAAACCCCCCAACTAACAACCGGGGCTCGTAAGCCAATACCTAAGAAACTCAAGGCAGTTTCTCCCAAAATCATCCCGGGAACAGCTAATGTTGCTGTTGTTACCAGATGGCTAAAAAAGGAAGGAAGTAAATGTTTGAAAATAATATTGATTTCATTCGTACCAGCAACACGCGCAGCCACAACAAAATCTTCATCACGCATAGAAAGAAATTTACCTCGCACTACCCGGGCTAAGCCGGTCCAACCCATAAGAGACAGTATAATCGTAACACCAAAATAAATTCTCAATGGATCCCAGTAGGCGGGTAATGCAGCACTTAGAGCCATCCACAAAGGCAGGTGAGGAATAGCCATTAATACTTCGATAATACGCTGTAATAAAATATCGACCCATCCCGAGAAATATCCGGCAATACCACCCAAGAATATTCCAATAAAAAAGGTTAACGCCACACCGATTAAGCCAATCGTGAGCGAAATTCGTGCTCCATAAAGAACTCGGGAAAACAAATCGCGACCTAATTCATCTGTTCCAAAAATGAATAGAGGAGCATCAGTCCCCGCGTAAAATAAATGTATATCAGTATTAAGGAGTCCCCAAAGTTTGTACTGGGGACCTTTAGCAAAGAAATATATGGGATATTTGATTGCATTGTCTGTTAGGTAAGTTCGAGACCATTCACCCTTTTCAAGCCGTACCCCGTAGACAAAAGGCCTTACATGCCATCCGCCAGTTGAATCAACGAAACGTGGTAACTGCGGTCCACATAGTACATATTGAGGATTCCGTTGACCTGGGTCATAGGGTGAAACAAACTCACAAAAACCCGCCACAATATACAGTATAAAAAGAACACAACTCCCTATAACAGCTAAATGATGACGGCGAAAACGAAGCCACATCAGACGCCACTGTGACGCTGAAACCAACTGTTCCTCTTGTGTCGACGAAAACTGTTTACTCACTGGGCTATTCATATTGAATCCGCGGATCAGCAACAGCTAACAAAATATCGGAAATCAAAGTACCCAGCACAGTTAACACACTAAGCATTAAAAGAAAGCTACCCGCCAAATACATATCTTGATTCATTAGTGACTCTAGTAACAATGGGCCGGTAGTTGGCAAATCAAGCACAACGCTGGTAATAACCTCGCCTGCAATTAAGGCTGGCAACATCCAGCCAATGGTACTGATAAAAGGATTAATTGCTATTCGCAAAGGATACTTTAATACTAAGCGTATAGGATTCAAACCCTTTGCTAAAGCCGTGGTCACATACGGTTTACCCATCTCATCAAGTAAGTTGGCCCTCATCACTCGCATTGTAGCAGCCATTCCAGCTGTACCGATCACAATTGCGGGTATCCAAAGGTGCCCAAGCAAATCAACGATCTTGCCCCAACCCCATGGAGCATCAGCATATTCAGGAGAAAACAGTCCCCCTACTGCTATTCCAAACCATTCATAACCCAGGAACATAAGCACTAAAGCCAAAAGAAAGTTCGGAGTTGCCAACCCGACAAAAGCAGCCAATGTCGCTATATAATCAAGGACAGAATATTGACGTAAGGCAGAATAAATACCTACCGGAAGAGCAACCAACCAAGTGAGAAACGTAGCGGTTGAAGTTATTAACAACGTGAAACCAAGCCGATCCCATATTAAATTATTTACGGATTGACCATACATTACTGAGTATCCAAAGTCGCCTTGAATAAAACCACCTATCCACTTGACATATTGTAGTGGCAAAGGATCATTGAGATTATAACGCGCTCTAAGTGCCGCTATTTGTTCTTCAGAAACTTCCTGCCCTTCCGCCTGCAATTCCTGGAGCCGCGATGTTATTATATCTCCAGGAGGCAACTGAATTATTATAAAAACCACGACCGAAATTATTGCCAACGTAGGTATCATCAGTAAGGTGCGACGTAGAATATAATTCAACATATCATTTCTCTGTATGGATATACCAAGTTTCCGGATAGTATGGCCAAGACCAACGAGAATCCCAACCCCAGTAACCATTCCGTGGAACATTCTTGATGTCATCACGTACGATTAACGGATGAGGGCCAAGACCTATGATTCCGATAGCCCAAACATTTTCTGCTTGTGAACGCAGAATATTTTTACCCATAGCGATCCGCTCTTTATTACTGTCTGTCCGACGCAATATTTCCCACCAATCGATCAATTGTTTTACTTCATTGGGAGGTTCATACCCCCTAATTCCATCCGAACGATAGTACCGTGACCATTCCGCCCAATGATTAATTTCTTGTCCAATGTGCATGGGTACATACCAAAAAGGCTCTATAGGGAAAAGTATATCCGCATTTCGATCTGCATGCCAAATACTAATATCCATCAACCCACCCCTGGCACGTATATTCTGCAATGCACCACTTATTTGTTTCAAACTGACATGAACACCAACCTCCCTCCAATGTGCCGTAATCAATTCAACAGTAATTTGCTTGGGAGTTTCGCCCAGTGAATATTCAAGAGTGAGTTCCAAAGGACGACCATCTAATCCCTCTCGACGACCGTCGCCATCGCGATCAAGTAGTCCCATCTCGTCAAGCAATGCTCCCGCTTGAATTGGATCAAAATCCGCCCAAGCTGTTGCAAATTCAGGCTCAAAATAAGCGCTCGCCGGGACAACCGTTAGCTGGCGAGGTACTCCATGACCAAAGTAGGCTATCTGATTAATCTCATCGCGGTCAATAGCTATAGAAAGCGCACGACGAAACCGAATATCGGAAAACACACGCCGTTTGGCTTTGTCCTGGTGCGTCATATTTATCATAACAGCAACATCAGACCCATAAGGACGAGGCCATAGATAAGTCTCGTAACCGTTTTCTTTTTCAAATTTCTTAAAAAGCGGTATGTCTCCGGTCATAAATTGCCGGCCGGCCAAACTAACCTGACCCGTTGATGCTTTTGCCGCCATCATCTCTTCACTGCCAACCCGCCGCACCTCCAAATGATCGATATATGGCAGCTGATTACCAGCATAATCAACCTTAGGATAATAAGGATTTCTCCGGAATCGAGCTCTAGTGGAAGTCCGGCTGATTATCACATATGCCGTCTTCACCGGTCGATGAAAAACCATCAGGTCACGCGTATTGTTAACAACCTGAAAATAAGTCCGCCAGTCCTGAAGCCCCTGCTCAGCGGCTTCTTTTTCCAACTGTTCGACCGGAATAAAATCAGGGTGAAACCGTTTCATAAAATGGGCAGGCAAAGACACACGCCATCCACTGTGGGCCAAAAATTTTAGAAACAGTGGCTGTGGATCTGGAAAATGATAACTAAAACTATATTCGTCGTGAACTTCGATACGAGCCCCTTTAAATCGAGTCTCGACCACTGGCGTCAAACGTTTATCCATCAAAACATGTTTAAACCAAAACTCGAAATCGATTGACGTAATTAGATGTCCATCAGACCATCGGTGACCTTCCCGAAGGTGGATTGTTAACGTCCTGGATCCATTGCTATACTCTACATTTCGTGCAAAATTCGGTAAGGTCAACCGCAACGCTGGACCAACTCTTAATGGTCCCTCTGGAACATTGAGTAATTGCTCTCCAGCATAAAAGAGTTGTGCCGTCCCTCCGTAGCTACCTACGCCGTTTATACCCTCAACAACAATTGGATCTACGGGCAACCGCTCAACCACCGGCGGTAGCTCTCCTTCTAAAACTTCAGCGTCCAAAAGCGGTGATTGGTAAAACGATTTAATATCTAATTCCGAAGCTGTTTTGGGAGCATCGAACCAACTTTTAGGCCAGGCGGAACGCGGAATATCTCCACCATATATAAAACCAAAACTACCCGAGCATAAGATCAGTATAAGAGACACCAACCCCGACACCATCCTACTCCTTTGAAAAATATAACCATCAATAAATCTCCATCCTCCACCAATATAAAGCCCTATAATAAAGTAATCCGCTATCAAATCTCCAAGCTGTGTCAAATTAAAAGGTTTACGATCAAAACAACTAAGCTTGTTCATCGACTTCTAATTACTCTTCTTTAAAGTATCATGGAAACACACAAAAGCAGTTACATTAATAAAATCAAGACTAAAGGCGCTAAAAATCGAACAAAGAGAAAGAAACGAGTCATTTATGCGAAAGAGTCGCGTGATAGAAAAATTTCGTACGGGTCAATGTGCTACCTTTGCTGCTCTAGGTCACTATCTACCATTTTACATACGCCATGCCGCTCACTGCGGATTTGATGGAATTTGGCTCGATTTAGAGCATAGGGCCATGGAGGTAAGAGAAGTCCAAAGTCTACTCTCGATGTGTCATCAATTCGACATTGATTGTATGGTAAGAGTTCCAACATTAGAACGGACCTTACTATATCGGTATTTTGAAGACGGTGCAAGCGGCCTACTTATGCCGCTTGTAGATAATCCCGAAGAAGCAGAGCACATTGCCCGTTCAGTAAAATTCCCTCCACTTGGCAACCGAGGGCTGGATGGCGCGGGACTAGATTCTGATTACCAGTTAGCCAGCGAGGGATTCGTAGAGGCTGCCAATCGTGAAACTTTTGTCATCATTCAAATAGAAACATTAAACGCGTTAAATAATGCCGAGGCTATTGCAGCAATAGAAGGTGTAGATGGATTATTTGTTGGCCCTGGTGACCTAGGACTTCGTTTAGGTTTAAAAGATGATGCTCCTAGTTTAGAAGAAGCTATTCACACAGTTGCGACAGCGGCAAAAAACTGCGGAAAAATTTGGGGAATAGCAGGGGGCGATTCAGCCCAGTGGAAGGAATGGCGAGCGAATGGGGCTCAATTATTAATTGGAACAGGGGACTTCACTTTACGCGACACGCTGCAAGAGGCAAGTACATCTTTAACTGAGGCTTTAAAAAATTAATCTCACGGATCAACAACGGCAGCCGACACCACATTAGAAACACGTCGTAGTAACGATCCCTCGTGAGACATTTTGTTCGTAAGCACTATGCATATGAGCTCACGTAAAGGGTCTGCCCACGCAACGGTACCTGTCGCTCCTGTATGACCAAAAGTTTTGTTTGAGACTAATTCGCCACAGCGATTCCAAACAATACTATCAGACAAGGCCCAACCGAGGCCCCAAGGAGCTCGTAAGTGGGCGTTTTGATTACGCTGCATCGCTTGCGTAGAAGCTAAACTAAGTATGCGGCGGCCATCGTATCTTCCACCGTTCATCGCCGTCTGTAATAAAACAGCAAGATCTTTACCGTTGCTGTGCATACCTCCCCATGGGGCACCTAAATTACGCCAATACTCCGTGTTCCATCCCCAACTACGCTCGTCCTCACTCTCATTATCCGCAGAAACTGTTCCACACCAAACAAGGTCCTCTACTCTACGCCCACCCAATCCCAAAGAAGAAGATCTCATATCCAGCGGAGAAAAAATCCTACGTTGCTGAAAATCACGCAGAGACTCTCCACTGACCCTTTCAACAATAGCGGCCGCCAGCAATGTACCTTTACTCTGATAACTGAAACGACTGTTAGGCGGAAACAGTAACGGCGTTTTCTGTGCCCCCTCAACAAATTCATCTAGCGTAGCATGAGACCGACGCAATTCGACATTGTTCGGCAACATATCTGGCAAACCCGAAGTATGAGAAAGTAAGTGCCTAACTAAAACCTGATCACGCATTTCACCAGAAAATTTAGGTAGATAATGAATCACAGGATCATCAATCGAAATTTCACCTTCGTCAACAAGTTGCATCAAAGACCACGCCGTAACTGGTTTGGTTATTGAGGCTAACAAAAAAATAGATCCTGGGTTTACCTTCGGCGCA
>JAYYVF010000014.1:0-13849 GCA_036343635.1 Candidatus Latescibacterota bacterium
ATGCAAAATGATAGAATTTGATATTCGAGCTACTTCAGATGGGAAGTTAATTGTATTGCATGATGATAGAGTAGATCGAACGACTGATGGTAAAGGATTTATTTGGGATTTGTCTTACCGCGAAGTAGTTGAATTAGATGCCGCTACGAATCATGTGGGATATAGCGATATACGTGTTCCATTATTGGAACACGTATTAGATACTATAACTCGTGATGTACAGTTAAATATACACGTGTATCCGGGGCCAGATGATGGTATGCGTATCGCCAGAAATATTTGTGAGACCATTAAATCAAGAAATCTGTATAACACGGTGTTTGTTGCTAGCCTCGATCCCGTCGTAGAACACGTCAGAAAAGTCGACAATAAGGTTCGACGTTGTCTGTTGGGTTCAATGGATCGCATGGATCGCTACATCGATTTGTCGGAAGGTTTTGGGTGCAGTAATATTCAGCCGACATATAAGTTCACGACCATAGACTTTTGTCAGCGTGCGAAGACGTTGGGATTAACTGTTCATCCCTATTATCCCGGTGACGATCTGGCGGAGATGCAAAGATTGATTGATTGTGGAGTTGATGGGATATTAACGGATTATCCGCACTTACTTATCGATCTTATAGAGAAGTCCTCTTAAAAGGTGGTTGGATATTCAATAGCCAAACAGTTGAGAGTTAATATTTTTTCAATTGGATTTCTTTATGAGAATTGTTGGTAGAAACAACGCTATAACTCCAGTCAGCACCGGAAAAAAAGCTAGATAACTCAACGTTGTTTCAACCCCAAAAAGGTCTGAATATTGACCGATTATAGGTAGGCTTAAACTTGCTATGCCCCAGCTGAATCCCAGAGGTAGGCTCGAGGCGAGTCCGGAATTTTCCGGTGCTAACTCTTGAGCTATGTTCACCATAATTGATTGGGAAGAGATCAGTAATCCACCACCCAAACCCAGTAATAAATAGCCGAGTCCTACACTGTCTGTTGTGATATAACCTAAAAGGGGGGGTGTTGCGAGGAACAACGAGAAGTATACGAGACGTTTCGGATTTATATAATCGGCTAGATAGCCTGCTATGAGAGCTCCAACGACTCCACAGATGTTATAAACACCCAGCGCGATTCCGCCGGAGATCAGATCAAGTCCTCGTTCTGCACAGAGCAGACTCAAAAAAGTTCCAAAGCCTAACTGTGTGATTGAACGCAGTACGACTACAAGTGTGATCAAGGCTAATGGAGTGATACATTTACTAAGTGCACGCCAATTTTCTGAAGTGTTTTTTGTTTGAAAACTTGGATTATCTAAAGGTACCCATTTCAAAAGAAGAATTACGCATATTATTCCGGGAATCGAGACGATCGGCAAGATGTCTAAGCCCATTGTCTTTGCAAATAACGGTACCCATAATGGGGTTAATCCCAAGCCCATGGTCCCGCCAAAAATGAAAAGCGCTAAGCCGAAATTACGCCTAGATCCGCTCAATTCACCCGCCAAAGAAAAAACTTGAGGATGAAATGCCGCTACACCGATTCCTCCTAAAGCTAAGGCTGTAACTAGCACCCAGTAGTTTGAGGCTAATCCAATTAAGGGAGAAAATATTGCGCATAGTAAAAGTCCGGAAATGATCAAGTAACGCCGTTTCATGCGGTCAGCCCATAGGCCCATCATCGGCTGACTAATGTTGCAGATAGCTACGATAGAGCCAAGAAACCCAGTTTGTGCTAGACTCAGGCCTAGTTGTGCCTTGAGTAAAGGTAGAACGGGTTGCAGAATGGACGCGTAGCTGTCGACACAAAAATGTGAAAGTGACACTATAAGAAAGCGAAATCGTTGCATTGACAGATCACGGTAGAATTGGTTGGGCCACCGTTAGGTGACTGCTGGATAAAAATACATTCTAAGTGTTGTTTCGTTGGCTGTCCAGATAATCGTAGAGACAGTCGATTCTATTGGCTTCGGGAGGGCCAAAGCGTTAACTAAGGAGGGCTACATTTTTTTGTAATCAAATAGTTATTTAAACTAGTTGTGTGCCACTAGTGTAACGCAACTCTCCATTCCACAAATCCCCGCCTTATTACGAATTTTTACACGGAGATGATTCAGCCCTTCCTTCAAGGACCAATCGAATATACCTTGTTTGTGTTCCTGAAACTCGTTTCTGTTTAACTGTACTAAAAAAGTATCGAGACACGGTGTTTCGGTGTCTACTTCTACGCGCAATACGCCTGCTTTTTCCGTCTCGTAAAGAAATAATTCTGCCTGGTTGAGTGTTGGGTTGAAGTCTTGCCAACGTTTGCTATGGTGTTGGTATTCCTGCTTGCGCGGAAACATCTCGCTGTAGTAGCAGAAGAATTGATCGCCACCCCAGTTGCTTGAGAGTCGCCACGGTACAGGATGGGGGTGACTGGCAAAATTGTTTCTCAGTGGCATTTGAAGGTGGCCCTTGTACATTAGTAACTCCTCTCCTTCGATCTCGTCCTCGGAAAGTACTGAGTATTGGTGGTCTCCTTCCCGATAAGCGATACGCACTTTATCAAGCATAGACTTTTTCGGTAAATGCCATTGCACGGGATACTCCCAGGTTGCCGGTCCTGGCATAATCTCGCCCAGACGGTGACTGATCTCGACCAGATTGAGTGGTATTCCTGTATCTGGGTCGTAGATATAATAGTCGCGCGTGGAATCCATAAAGATCCACTTGTTGAACTCGTTTGACCATACTTCTGCCACCTCGTGCCCATAGGTGTGTTTACTGGAGATGTTGACCCAACGCGCCGGATAGCCCATCGCGATGCATGCGGCAACCAGCGAAAGATTGCAGTAGAGGCAATGTCCGTCGCGTCGTCGCTTATCATATTGTTTATGCAATACGATGCACCCTTTTTCGTCACGTTCGGGCTTGAGAAGGTCGTAGTAATTCCAGGCGTAAGGGTCCAATGTGCTCAATGGCACTTTGTAGGCCCAACCCATTAAGCGTAATTGTGCCTCGAATTCGCTTGCCGCACCGGCTATGACCTTGTCCAACTCAAAGTCCTGGCGCAAGTCCTCAAGATTGGCAAATTCCTCGTAAGTGTATTCCACTGATGAACGCACCACCCGACCGTTATGCAAGTTTTGTACATTGTAGAACCATCGGTCTGTCTGTTGTTGTTCCATCAGAGTACTTTCTATTGTCACGGACAAAAGACGCGGTGTTACCAGCGGATTTGTTGTCTGTAGGACTATTTCGAACTGGATATAGCGACCAGAGGGCGGATCTAATGCTGCGACATTATCATTCACCGGAATATAATCTGACGATCCAAGCGCTCTTGCTAAAGGACTGTTTCCCTGTCGCATTCGAATTTCTGCGCTGCACTCTTCCGGTATATCTACCTCCCAGTTTATACGGCTGTTTACGATTTCGAGAAATTGTTTGACTACACCCGTTCCTCCCGCTAGGTCAATTACCGGCGAAACATATGTGCCTTTAAGGACGTAGCGATCCAAGCTCAGACGAATACAGTATTCCCCGTCGATCTTGTTTTTCCATCCCAAATGTTCAAAATCCCAAGATATACCATCGTCTATACTCTTGGCGCTGTGGTTGGGATGGTTTACCCGTGTTGAAGATCCCCGAGGATATTCTTCGTCTGCTGCCACCATAATTTCCCAACTAGTCTCGTCAGATTCTGCCCATAGCACAATTTCGTTCTCCCCTGGTTTCAACGCTTCCACTGGAACCTCCACCACAAACCAATTGTCAAAATGGGATCCTCCCCAATCATTCGTGTAATATTGCCGAGCAGAAGGGTGTGCCTGCTTACTGGGTGGGCGCACTATATCGATTCCATTGATGCGGATGTAAAGAGGATGTCCGTTGTCGTTGGCCTCTGTCCCGACGAAGACTAGATGACCAGCAAAAGCCCGAGCATCGTCCAGAACCAGATTCTTGCGAACTTTCACTCCTTGGTGAAGCATTTCAAACCAGGAACGGTCCTCTGCCCCTTGCGGCTGTCCAATCGCGGGCGCGTCGTCTTCGAGCAAGCACATGTCGTTGAGATGGATCACCTTAGCGCCGTCGTATAGCAAATTAATAAGTTGGCCGTTCTCTTCAAGATAGTCGGCACCGAGTACTTGGGTAATTGGTGTTTCTTTTTCCATTTTTTAATCCTTATAACCTGCGTCCGTCAGTAGTTAACTGGACGGATAACGTATAGATGTGGTATTGTTCGGACTAAACCGAAATCAACCGTGATAATGCGAAAGAGAGACCGAAAGAAAGTTAAAACATTGCATTAACGAATCAATATACTGGTTGATATTTGTTGCTGTATTATTTTTTGCCACTTTGACGGGTTGGTAGATAACTCATAATTTTTCCAGCATTCCAGAAAACACTAATATCTGAAAATAGAAACAATGAAGGTTTTTCATGGAGAATAAAGCTCGTCCGAATTTACTCTATATTCATTCTGATCAGCACAATCCTTACGTGACCGGCTGTTACGGCGATTCTTTGGTCGAAACTCCAAATTTAGATGCTTTAGCGACAAGGGGTGTCGTCTTGGAAAATACCTACTGTCCGTCTCCTATATGCGTACCGTCACGGATGTCGATGCTTTCCGGTAAGTATCCTTGCGAAAATGAGGTTTGGACCAATATGCACACGCTCGACTCGCGTGTCCCGACCTTTGCTCATGCGATGGGAGCTGGTGGTTATTGTCCGACTCTGGTCGGCCGGATGCACTCAGTTGGTGGGGATCAACTGCAGGGGTATGCTGAGCGACTTGTTGGTGACCATGGAGCTAATCGACCCGGTGGGAAAGGCAATGGTGGCCATGGAATAGGTGGACCTGGTCCATCGCGAAGTTCGCTCAAGGAATCCGGACATGGTCAAAGTGCGTATCAGGTTCACGATGAGGACGTTACTTCCGCGACAGTTCATTATTTAAATTCTCTCGGAGTACAGAAACGAGCGGGGCAAAGTACGCAGCCATTTTCGCTTTCGGTAGGTTTTATGCTGCCACATCAACCCTTCATCGCTCGACGAGAAGACTATGAACGATACTATCACAAAGTAAAATCTCCTCGCCATTCCGAACCTTTCGGAGAACATTTGCATCCGCACATTAAATGGTGGCGGAAAGCGTGTGATATTGTGGAAGTTAGTGAAGAGGAAATTCATCGTTGCCGAGCGGCTTATTGGGCGCTGGTTTACCGGATGGATGTAATGATTGGTCAAATTATGATGGCTCTTCGCGAAAACGGTCTAGAGGAAAATACGCTTATTGTATATATGTCTGACCATGGGGAACAGGTTGGCGAGCACGGACTGTGGTGGAAACAGACATTTTACGAACATTCAGTCAAGGTCCCGGCAATATTATCCTGGCCGGGGCAATTGCCCGAAGGAATTCGTTGTGATAAGGTCACCTCATCCTTAGATCTTAATGCAACTATGCTTGATGCGATGGACTGCCCGTCCCTGCCACATTCGCGTGGTCGCAGCCTGCTGCCTCTATTAACCAGTTCTAAAAATGTCGCTTGGGATAATGTTGCTTTTTCGGAATTTTGCCAGAATGCAGCAGGTGCAGGTGGCCCTTTCCCGAAAGAAGGTATATATCAGAGAATGGTTCGCCGTGATAATTTTAAACTTAATTATTATCACACCCAACCGTGTCAGCTCTTTGATCTGGACGCGGATCCTCACGAGTTAGACGATTTGTCCAGTGATCCAGCACACAAAGAAACGGTCGATCAACTTACTGCCGAAGTCCTTGATGGTTGGGATCCGGAAGTAATTCGTGCAAAAATAAATGAACTTGGCAAGAATATGTTAATACAGACTAATTGGACGCAGAATGTTCAGCCACCTGATTCGATCAGATGGAACATGAAACCAGAGATGTCTTATCTCGATGATGAACAAATGGGATAGCGGGTTTTTATTGTGAAATACTATGCGTCTGGGGGCGGGTGTAAGGAGTTGTTAACGTAGTTTTTGGGTGTTTTGTCGAACCAGGGCAGGTCAGGTTCGGGCGGCTTAGTTGTTCTTATCCAGTCGGCAATCAGAGGGCGTTGAAGCTGGGTTTGTTCTCTTTTATTCTGAACGTGTTTTGGGTCCCAATCGCGTAAAACCAGTTCATTTAAGTGTTGCTCTATTTCTTTATAATCGGATTGTCCGGTCAAGTTGTGTAATTCATTTGGATCATTTTCGATATTGAATAGTTCGGGTGGCATTCCGTAATAGTAGTTGTACTTGTATTGTCCTGAACGAACCATACGACACGTTACATCGGATGCAAATTCGGCGAATACCGTGTCATCCCACTCGTCATCTTTGCCTATCAATAGCTTCTGGAAACTTCGACCGGAGGTTCCAGGCAAGGGGCCTACACCAGCCAAATCAATTAAGGTAGGACCCACATCCATCAGGCTTACATTATTGTCAAATAATTTGTTTTTATCGATTTGACCGGGATAACTTATGATCAGTGGAACAGCACACGAAGCGTCATAAAAAGTACTCTTCCACCACAGACCGTGCTCGCCCAATGATTCACCGTGATCCGAACAGTAGACGATGACAGTATTTTCACCTTGGCCGGTGGCCTCGAGAGCGTCGAGAATTGCGCCGACTTGTCTGTCAAGAAATGTGGTAAGCCCGTAGTAGGCCACTCGCGTGCGCCATTGAGCATCTATGGGAGGAGCAGGATCAATTCCGTTTACGTTGCGTAGCGCGACGTTCCGTGGATGAAGGTTGTTGTCTTCCACGGGAAGGTCGGACGACCGGATTTCGTTCTGGTATATTTCAAAATCGTCTGGTGGCGAGACAAACGGACAATGCGGTGTTACATAACCAACCGTCAATAAAAAAGGGGGATTGTTGCTATGGTCTCGCTTATTTAACCAGTCCACTGTGGTCTTTGTGACTGCTTTGTCGTAGGCCTGGTATGCGGTCTGTCCCGGTCCACTTTTTATAATTCCATTCAGACTCATGCCGGGAGTATCTACCAGAGGACCTAGTACGTTTTCGAGCTGCCAGCCTCTATTTATGTAGGCCGTAGTCGTGACGTCGCTAATGATTCGTTCGGCGAAGCCGTGTCTTTGGTCTCCCCCTACGAAGTGCATGCGGCCAGAGAGCACCGTATCGTAGCCTCCAGCAGAAAACGCATGGGCGAACGTTGGTATGTCACTTCTTAACTCATTGCGGTTGTCCCACACTTCTATCTCGTGGGGATGTTGTCCAGTTAAAAATGACATTCTACTGGGACAGCACAAAGGCGAAGAGCAGTAGGCATTAGAAAAGCGTACACCATCCAGAGCGAGACGATCCAAGTTAGGTGTCTGGACGATGGGGTCTCCAGCACAGCCCATTATTTTAGCATGATGCTGATCGCTCATGATAATGAGAATATTGGGCTGATTATCGTTCATTTTTTTCGATATATTCAGTCAAATTTTGGCTGCGTGTAGGTGGGTCTATGAGCCAACCGTTTAAGTCCTATTTTTAACTTAGCGTGACTACCCGGCCCAACGCGCACTCGAGTGTGGCGTCCGTCAATCGTAACGGGAGAAGAGCCTTCATGGTCGCTTTGTGCGTTAGTGAATTCATGTTCGGCACAACCGCCGGCCTGTAGGAGTACTTCGCGCGTTTCGAGGATGTTCGTGTTCACCAGATGTAGATGTATGTGATTGGTTTCTACTTGGTCCACGAGGGCCGCCATATCCGAAGGAAGTCCAGGCTTCTTTCGGATAGGATCGAAATATCGCAGCGCAGCATGTACCATACCGCCGTGGTACACTGCAGTGGGAGTGCCCATGGCCATTTGCATGACGCCTTCCGGAATGACAGGGTTAATGTTTTGCCAGTGATGAACATCCTGCCATTCGGGCCCATCGTTCCAGGTCGTCCAGTCAACGGTTTCTGATTCGATGCGGTCAAGTCTTCGGCTCATCTCCTTGTATGTGATTTCCAGAGCTCTTTCCGGGAATTTCGGATTGCGGCCGACAGCATATTCAAACCATTCATGTATGGTAAAGCTTCCTGCTTTCCCACAACCAGGAAGAGGTTTATTCTCAGGCAACGGACGATCGCCATATTGCTCTTCAATTCGATCCATATCCTCTTGCTTGCGACCCACCGCATATGCATGCATGAGGAGGCGTAATGTCTGACTTGATGCATGGGGAATAAATTCGAACCAACCCTTGGCTCCGTGCTTGTTGGGAATCATGACTTGCCCATTTTCTTCTCGTCTCATCTCCCACAATCGATCTGCCTGAGATCGAAATAGGTCGAGCCAAGAGGCATCGCCGGTAAGTAGCGTAGCATTACAACCAGCATTACACATTGCCTCTAACATGACCCACCCGCCGTGAGGCCAACGCCAACCATAGTAGCCACCCCACCAATTACCTTCCATGAGCTCGCCGATTTTTCCCGTAGGTCCAACGTTGTCAGGAATGATTCCTCCGTTCGCCTCGGTACGGTCCATCCATGCCTGGATATAATCCAAGACCCACTGTTTATATTTATCATCGCCAGTATATAGATACGCGTTCGTGATCAGGCTGGTTGCATTCAGGTTTAGCGGTACATCACCAGGGACCATGCGCTCGTTCATGGTTTTGAGGATCTTGGAATAGATCTCATCATTTGACCAATCCAGTTTGACAAAGGGGTCGTCACTCTCGTGTCCCGGGATGTCCTCATATGGTGCCAGATAGGGAGAGAGATTGTCCCTATGAGTAACCCAGTCGTCCCATTTCATTTCCATACATGGACCCGCACTACCATTGATCGGGGATCGGATCATTTTGTGTTCTGCATCCCAATTTGGTGCTTCGGGATCATCGCCCATATACATGGCTGCAAACTTCAGGGCTCGTTGTCGGTCGATATAGTTGTCGGGGTCGGCCATTCCCAGATAATGCAAATAAGTGTAGGCCTCGCCATGGTGCATCCAGTCATAGTATTTATCGAATTCGCGGGTGACGGTACCGAACTGTGTGAATTGCCAGGTCACGGCTGTCCATAGGCGCCGAGCCATAGAGTGAATTTCTTCGTTACCACCAAGAATGTAAAAGAGGGGGAAGGAAAGATAGCTCTCGTAGCCGTCGTCCGAACCGTCCATTCCGGGCCACTCATCACGCCAAATAAAAGTACCATCCGGTCGGGTATACTTATCGACGAATTTTGGTGCAGCACGGTTCATCATTTCAAACAAATGGCGTTGCCGGACTGCCCATTCCGGAAGGGTGTTTCGACCGTTGAATTCGATGGTCTGCATGAATCTCCTTCTACTCTAATTGCAATTTTTAGGGTGTTCTAATTAGGGTTAAGTGAAAGGGTCTCAGTTTTTGTTTCATCAATTAAATCTCCGATTGACTCACCTGTGTCAAAAAGGAAATGCTTAGTAGCTTGTTTGATTGCAGAATTATTAAATTCCAGCTCCTGCCAATGCGACTCAATCTCGCCTTCGCCGTGGGTTTTATTGAATAACTCAAGTTCCTGATCTCTTTCATTATTCATCATCATAGCTCCCAAACTGGCAATTCGAAGTAACCACGTCTGAGCATCGAGGTTTTTATTGTTTTCTGTATTTTCGATACATGATTGATAATCGCCGGAGGCATAAAATCCCCATAAAATAATTTCGTCAATTTCTGAATTTGTGGGATCCAGTTTCTGAGCTTTTTTCAGCAAATCGATTCCTATTTCGAATTCGCCATTGAAAATTAAAGATTCGCCATAAAGCTCTAAAACTATCGGATTATTAGGATTTAGCTCGTAAGCTTTTTGAGCATGACTTAATGCTTGTTCAAAATTTTCAAAATGCATAGATGCCGAGCAAAGCATTCTATGACAATCCCAGTCATGTTCTGTAAGGTTGGATGCTTCCTCCAACGTGGAAAGAATTTTATCAAGAAGTTCTTCGTTGGATTCAGAGAACCATTCTTTCCCCAAGCCTCCGCCCCAGGTGCAGCAGCGTTCGGCGTACGCTCTGCCATTGTCAGGGTCAAGCTCAATTGCTCGATTGAACATGTTGACGGCTTCGTTGGCATCGTCTTTGGTCTGCAGCCGTTTATGATGTCTACCCCGCAAAAGGTATTCATATGAGTTCATGTTTTCGGTCGGCTTTCTTTTGGCTCGTTTTAAACTGGTAATCTCGATTTCGTTTAGAATGGTCTTCGCCATTTTTGTGACAATTTCATCTTGAATTTCAAAGACATCATCGAGTGTTTTGTCGTATCGCTCGCTCCATATAGCATCACCAGTTTCGGCATCGCCCAATTCGGCCGATACACGTACTCGATTCCCTGAGGATCTTATGCTTCCAGTGATAATGTAGTCCAATGAATATTTTCCAATAACGTCATCAATCCCTACCGGATTTTCGTTGTAATCGAAAGTGGTATTTCGCGACATGATTTCAATTGAATTGATCATTGAAAATTCTGTTATGATATCATCTGCGATACCTTCAACGAGAAAATCGTTGTCCTCGCTTTTGTTGACGTTACGAAAAGGGATCAGCATTAATCTTGGTTTAGTGGCACCCGACTCTTCAACTACAGGAGTCTGAATGATTTGAGAAGAAGATTCGTCTGTTGAATTTGATGGTGGGGTTGCCGTGTTTTTCGATGCATTTGGAGGCTTGATTTGAAATAATGGAAAATCTCCTTCGATATTTTTTAATTGCGCGTTGCCGATACTGTCAATTGCAACCTGAATACGTTTCACGATCTTTTCCTGCACGTTTCTTGAAATCAAAATGCAGCCTGCTTCGCATAAGGATTCAAGTCTTGCAGCTACGTTTACACCATTTCCGTAAACGTTGTCGCCCTCCATTATGACATCGTCTAAGTGTATTCCAACTCGAAACAGCATCTTTGATTCTTCTGGGATTTCTTCATTTCTTTGGTGCAGCATTTTTTGAAATTCGATTGCGGCATTCACCGCATCAACAACGCTGTTGAACTCCGCGATTACAGAATCTCCTGCTGTATGAAATATCCGCCCCCCATTTTCTTCGATAATCGGGTCAATTATTTGCCGGCAAAGTTTGATATTTTGCAATGTTAATTCTTCGTTTTTGTCCATCATTTTGCTAAAGGCGACACAGTCCGTGGCCAATATCACCGCGAGTTTCCTAATAAGTTTCTCCATTACCTACTCCGTTTACTTAAAGATTTGTATCCGAATCACACCATGATGGATTTTCATATAAACGCCTAGGTCAACCAATATAATTGATCTGTCGCTCCTTCCCAAAATAGTTTTAGGCTGTAAATCAACAAAGGTTACAAGCTGCAAAAAATTAAATTAGGTGGATAATAATCAAATGATGAATGAATTAGTAGGGTAGAAACGTTTTTTTACGCCGAGCCATTATTTTAATAGTTTTCTGACTATATTTTTGTTAAGTCTAATTGGATATTAACGAATAGAAACCTAAAGTTGGGGATTCCGTTTAAATGAAAGTTTTTTTGTAAAAGAGGATAATAATGAATAAGCAGTATTACGATTTTATTGTTGCCGGGGGGATGCCATGTGGACCTGAGGCAAATGAACAAAACTCCATAAATGATACGAACTGGCTACATTTATGCCGTTTAGATAATGATGCTAGCAGACTGCGGATTCTTGATTCATCAAAGTTTCCTACAGATTCTCCAGGTTACATGCAGGTTGTTACTACGCGGTCTGGTTTACCTATGCTCTATGCATTGAGTAATTCAGAAGTCTCATGGTTCTCATTGACCGATGAAAAAGGGGTCATTTTTTCTGGAAAAGTTCCAGTGGGAAGTGATAGTGCTGCCCACCTGTGCATAGATAAATTCGCGCGAATGTTGTTTACGGCTAATTACGGTGATGGAACGATATCATGGTTACCTATTTCTGAAGACGGGACATTGGGCGAAGCACATGTTTTATTGAATGGTCAGGGTGTTCATCACGGCATTAAGGGACAATGGGGAGATGGTCCAGAATTCAGACAAGAGTCGGCCCATCCGCATGGAGTTGTTGTCTGTGAGGATCAACTTTACGTAGCGGATCTGGGTTCGAATGAGGTCGTATGTTGGTCCATAGACTACGATGCTTGTATGCTTAACCGAAGCAGTTCAATTACACTGCATGATCTGGCGGGCCCCAGACACATTGATTTTTCGAATAATGGTCGATTCGGTTATGTTTTAAACGAGCTTGATAATACGGTTTGTGTATTAAGTCGTGATGGGGGCAAAAACGGCGAATTGTCTTTGTTACAGACCATTTCTTCATTGCCGTTGGGTTGGGCGGAAGAAAATCAAGATCCATCGGGATTTCCAAACGAGATATACTCTCAACCTTCGCATGCTTCGGAATTGCTCCTCGCACCGGATGGCCGGTACCTTTATGCGAGTAATCGTGGTCATGATTCGATAGCTGTTTTTGCGGTTAACGAAGTAGACGGAACCATAAAGCCTATACAGTTTGAGCCAACGCGTGGTCGAATACCCTGGGTATTTTGCTTAAGTGAGGATGGGCGTTTTATGATTGTTCAAAACAATCACAGTCGTATTCAAGCGGAGGGACCGGATACCGTGGTGGTATTTGAGCGTGACAATGAAAATGGATTGCTTACGTTGATGCCTGGTCGATTAGAATTTGATAAAATATCTTCCGTCTGGAGTTTACCCACGGCCTAAGCAGCATATAATTTAAGGTTGTAAGATTCGAAGATTTCTCAATACATGGAGGGGGATTTGTAATGGCAACGATATTCTGGAAATACGATGATTTGCTTGCCGAGACACGAAAACGAGCACGAGAAGTTGTTGTTTTGGGACACACGGTGGATGGTTCGCCGGTTGTCGCCGCTCGAGGTGGAGGTGATAAGACACCGGCAATTTTTATCACTGCGGGAAGTCATGCCACTGAGCACGCTGGCGTGTCGGCAGCTGTTCAGTTGATTGATGAACTCGATACTGAACATCAGCTATATGTTATACCAACGCGCGATCCGGTTGCTCATGATGGCTTTGCGCACGCACTAAGTCTCGGGCTTGGAGATACGCCTACTATAGAGGATTTCGGTCAGTTGGAAAGCATATTACGTGATGAGGGAGAGATTCTCTTCGAAGATGATGATTTTTTATTGACCATCATCGGAGATTATGGTTACGCGAGTGCGCGTCCGGAAACGAAAGGGGATATAGTTGATGAGGGGGACATAAAGTTCCGTGCGGGTCCAAAACGAAAGAACCCTCAGGGCTATGGGTATGGTCGCATGCAGCAGATTTCTCGTGAATCACCGGAAATTTTGGCGCCTTTGATTGGGAGGAGGGTGTACCAGCCGGCTGGGCAGGCTGGAGTAGAAGGAACCAACTTATTTGATCGTGCTTATACGCTGATAGTTTCTCTCGAGGGCGAAATTTTACACATAAATCGCTTTCATGATACAGCATGGGCACCCGTAGAGCCCCGAGTAACGCGATCATTGCTAAGCAGGATAAAGCCGGGTATTAGTTTTGATCTTCATGAATCGGCTGGGATGGATGACCGATATTGGCTTTCAGCCCGCAAACTACCTGATCCTGAGGGTCAGATTTGGGAAGAGAAAGCCGCTACAGCAACTATAAACGCTATTGCCGCATCCGGAGCAACGCTTGCAACAGAGAAAGATGCGCCATCGAAATGGTTTGATATGTCTGAACAGGCAGTTTTCTGGCTTGATGCCAACCGTCGGGGAGAAGGATTCAATTTAATGGATTACTGTTCGCGCGAATACGGGATGGCGTTCGGTACCGAAATGGGCATGTTCGGAACATTTGATGGGCGTGTAGATATGGCTCTTATCACAGTGCGTAGCGCTGTAG
>JAYYVF010000015.1:0-89408 GCA_036343635.1 Candidatus Latescibacterota bacterium
GCTCAATTTTTATGGAAGCATCGAGGAAACTGCAGACCTAGCCGTACATGTACGCTGCAAAATTTATCGTATCGAAAACGGAATTGAGGAATGGCTCGACTATCCACGCATTTTTGAGATATTAAAGAAGGTAAATTTCAACGGCTGGCTCTCCATCGTCTATGAAGGTCAAGACGCTGAGGCCGAAGCCACTGCCGTTCCAAAAGCAGTCAAATATCTGCGAAGCTTTATGGACTGGTAATACACTACTAATTATGAAATGAGCAGAAAAACAACCATTCTATCTGCGTTAAAGCTAACGGAGTAACAAAGGACGCAACGTTTAATGTTGCGTCCTTTGTTACTCCGTTAGCTTTAATTTTCAATTAACCAGAAAAACAACAATATTTAAACTGATCAACCTTAGATGATCAATGACTTGCTAGCACATTAACGCCCTGATTCCTCAGGATCAAGATCTAACAATCTCCTATATTCAGTATTATTATTATTGAGAAACCAGTAAGGAAGTCTCACTGATTCTATTAATTCACCCCTTCCTCCATCGCTAAATTCCCAAGCCAAGATTCTATGAGGATATGCCTTTTCAATCCAATATTTTTCCCGAGTATTTCCAAAATCTAACTGCCATTTGTGCGCGGGAATAACCTGAGAAGACAATTCTAAATCTTTAGCCATCCCCTTAATTAAAGTCGCCTCAATGATTTTTCGCTGCAAATCTCTTAATCGTATCCCCCATAAACTTGGAAATAAAGATATTGATACTTGCTCTCCGGACTCAAGCCACTCGCCATCTAATTCTCTCATACGAACAAGCAAACCATCTCCACTCACAAAACCTGAAGAGATAGGGATCGTATAAGATGACAAACCATCTCGTTCAAAATAGCTGTTTATCCGCCCTTCAACACGATTGGCATCCACCTTAACTTCATCAAAAACATGACCACACCAATCCTGAGCACTCATTGTAATTTTTCTTAGTGCAAAAGGCCAATCTGTTCCGACGACTTGACTGAACACTGAAGACATTACAGAATAATCATATATTCCCGTATTAAAACGAATTATATGATTAAGTTTCATTACGTATATTCGATCATCTTTTGGGGTAGGTGATTCAACCTTTATGAGTGTTTCTGTATTTATATCTTCCGTAACAAAAATTAAGACCGCACGTCCACTTCTCATTTGGTTGTATCGAAGCACCTCAACATCATAACTAGAAATCTCCGCTTGACCATCACCCCAATGCTTATAAAAATCTGACGCATAGCTTTCCCCGAATAAACAAATCAGGATCATTAGCACTAAACAATTGATCATATTTCATTACTCTTTCCATAACCACCTCCACCAGGCGTCTCCATTACTAATTTATCTCCACTCTGAACACTTATACCCTCTAAAGAGCGCAATTCTTGAATAGATCCATCCTGTCGTATCAAAAGTTGTCGACCTAACGCTCCTGCTTCTCCACCTTCTAAGCCATAAGCGCCCTTTATCCTACCTTGAGTAACCAAAGAAAGTTCCATAGGCTGCAAGAACGTCAACTCGCGTATAACACCATTCCCTCCTTTCCAAAATCCGGCTCCACCTGAATTATTTCGAATTGAAAACCTTTCTACACGAATTGGATACCGATGTTCAATAATTTCAACATCAGTAATACGCGTATTTGTCATATGGCTATGCACAGCATCAGTTCCATCGTATCCTGGCCCTGCTCCTGTTCCACCACAAACGGTCTCGTAATAACCAAAATCTTCTGTTCCGAATAAGATGTTATTCATCGTAGGTTGGCTCCCTGCACATAAACCAAAAGCGCGGAGCAAAACAGAAACAAGACGTTGACTGGTCTCCACATTTCCACCCATTACTGCTGGAGCCTCTTCTCTGTTACAATTAAAATCCGGTGACAAAAGTGAAGGAAAAGGTAATTTGATTCTCACACCTTCCATCATTCCCTCGTTAAGCGGTAGCGGCTCATCTACCATAACCCGCAAAACATAAAGTACCGCACTCCGAACAATTGCCGGAGTAGCATTTAAGCTTCCCGAATGTACTCCCCCGGTACCAGTCCAATCAACAAAAGCATTTCCATTTTCTACTTCGATATTAACAACTATTGCAGTTCCATCATCTAAATTTTCTTTGGCAGAATATATTCCATCACCCAATTTTTTTAACGCCTTCTTGACTCCCTGACTCGATTCCATCCAAAGTCGATTCATGTAAGTCTCCAAATCATCAAGTCCATAGCGGTTAGCCAATGCTTCAAAAGCACTGGTGCCGCGCGCGTTAGCCGCTAAAGCCGCCGCGAGGTCAGCGATATTGCTCTCTATAGACCGAGAAGGATATGGGCTTTCTATAAGCAACGCACGCACTTCCCCCCATATTACTTTTCCCGATTTAACAATATACATTGGATCAATGACCACACCTTCTTCAAATAGAAAATGTGCATCTGGTGGCATTGAACCAGGCCGAATCCCTCCTAATTCGGCATGATGTGCCCGATTTGCTACATAGCCGATAAGTTGCGACTCTACAAAAACCGGAGAAATAAGAGTAATATCGGGGAGATGTGATCCACCAAAACCCGGATGGTTCGTAAGTACGGTATCACCGGGCTTCATTTCCATCGTATCAATAACCGAACGAACACACATACCCAAGGCCCCTAAATGAACCGGAATATGCGGAGCATTTACAATCAGGTTCCCACGTCTATCCAAGATACCACATGAAAAATCAAGTCTCTCTTTAACGTTGGTAGAAAGTGCGGTTCGTTGCAAAAGCGTCCCCATCTCTTCTGCAATACTTCGCAGACCGTTAACAAACAATTCAAGACGAATCGATTCGTGCTTCTTTGGATAATCAGTTGATACTCTTCTCTTATGTTCTAATATCAGTGACCCCGAATCATGGACCAAGCCGTCCCATTCATTTGAAATAAAGGTCGCACTATGAGATTCGAAAATTAGTGCCGGTCCGACAAGATTTTCACGAATTTGGAGTTTCAACCGATCGTAAACCGATGCATCAACCCACTTACCCTCTATCCACATCTGGCTAAATCCATCAAAACCCACCCATGTTGATTTACGAGCACGAGGATCAGTGATTGGACTTTCAATAGCTAAACTGGAAACTACAACGCGAAGAGAGACAATTTCTATTTCCTTACTTTCCGGGCTATGTCCATAAAGTTGTTCATAGCGGGCCAAAAACGCTGTCTCCAAATCTAACTGCCATTCCAAACTTAACGGTTGATCTTGTCCAACAAAACGTAACTGTACAATTCGTCTACTTACTACGCTATCAGAGATCCCTTCTTTTTCAATTTTACTTCGCGCTTCTTGTGCTAATTCTTCAATAAATTTTGGCAATGTCTCGGCAACTAACGACAAATTTTCTAGTATTTGCATTTCAGCAAATCGCTCTACCAAAGCATGGCCAATTCCTAGTGCACTAAGCAGACCTGCATCTTCCGGAATTACCACCGTTTTTATCCCAAGCAGTTGAGCAACGCCACAAGCATGTTGCCCTCCCGCACCACCAAAAGCCACTAAAGCATATTCTTCAGGATCATATCCTTTCTCCAAGGAAACGCGGTGAACAGCATCAGCCATTCGTTCTTCAGCAATGCTGATAAAACCTTCAAGTATTTCTTCTTTTGACGGAGTAGTACTAGTCTGATCACAAACCTTTTCAAGTAATTCATTGAACCTAATTTCTGCCGCTGACCGATTGATCGGTATGCCAAAATGTTTTTCATTTAAACGACCCAAAAGTAAATTAATATCTGTCAATGTTAATGGCCCACCAGCTCCATAACAAGCCGGTCCGGGTACAGCACCTGCACTTTCAGGACCGACTTTTAGGCAGCCAGAATGAACACTACAAATTGACCCTCCACCTGCTGCAATCGTCTCAATCGACAACGCCGGAGCGACTACGTGTGCATCTCCCACATGATGCTCAAATACATACTCATATTCATGATCAAAACGGGCCACATCGGTACTAGTACCACCCATATCAAAACTGATTATTCGATTAAATCCAGCTAGGCGACCTGCTCGAATTGCCCCTACAACACCCCCTGCCGGACCACTCAAGAGACTATCTTTAGCACGAAATTCGTAGTTAGGAACAAGCCCACCAGCACTGGTCATAACATGTAGTGATCCATTGTTGATTCCACTCTCAATTTCACTCAAATAATCATCGACTATAGGTCCTATGAATGCATCAACCACAGTCGTTTGTGTACGTTGAAGATATTTAATAAATGGAACCCGATCCGCTGAACATATCACGCGTTGCATACCATATGACATCAAATAATTAGCAACCTGAGCTTCGTGAATCGAATTTACATGACTATTTACGAACGATATTGCTACCGTATTAATACCATCCCCCAACAATTCTTCCACTTTTTCCCGCAGGGAATTTAAAACAGGGACACTTATAACTTTTCCATGCGAATCAATTCTTTCGTCCACCTCAACTACAGAGGTATATAATGGAGGTGTTTTGCGTATATCTAAAGAGAATAAATCTGGACGAGATTGCGTCCCAATTTGTAGCACATCCGAAAAACCCTTCGTAACAAAGAGCGCTACGCGAACACCTTGTTTTTCCAATAAAGCATTGGTCCCCCGTGTCGTTCCAAGACGCATAGAGATTCTTGGCAGCGACTCAGGATTAGCACTTCCGGTGACTAATTGTGCAGCTAGAATAGGCGCGGGTTGAGGTGATTTTATCTCAAATCCGATTCCACATGTTCCTTGGGATAGGGGACCATCCAATTTCATCAGCCCCTCTGACAAATCACACTCGACAACATATCTTTTTGGGGCCCCTTCACGCTGTAGAAGCACAAAAGAAAATCCTATTTCCAGGCCTCTAACCAGAGGCCAGTCACATGCGACCTTAATTCGACAATCATCCAGCACATCAATTATCTGACCACGTAAGGCGCTTGTACTCAACACTTTGGTGCGTGAATAAAACCCACTGGGAGAACGTGCAAGACAATCTGTAAACGTACCTCCAGTATCTATCCATATTTTCCAATCGTTTAATGCAGTCATGTCATTACCGTTTTAAAGAAAAACCCATTCTGCTACAGAGTTAAATTGTTTTTACTTATTTTTTATTGTGACCTTAATTTTTCCTCTATAATAAGGCTCATCGCCATTACGACAATACATGGCTATATGAATTGTTGCCGCCAAAAACAAATCCAAGGTGTTTTTGATAACGTATGAACAATGGAACGTAAGCCTGTTGCATTTCCCAATAAAAACGCTGTTATACGCTCTTTTTCAAACTTTTTTTATTGTGCGCATGCCTAGAGTCACTAGGGTGCATTAATCAGCGAACATCCTCACCGCAGATTTGAGATATGCACCTTTATACTTGAAAGCAGCATTGAACACTATGATGTAAAAAAGAAACATGGATCCTTATTAAACACGGTTGTACCTATATCATAAGATCTGCCAGTGGCATAAAACATGCAGAAAGAATAAATCCAGGGCCAAGAACATTTCAAATATGGTTCGATCCGAATCTAACACAGAGCCTTGCTTCGGATTCAAGCTATAGTGATTATCCAGAAACACTATTCCCTGTTGCCTAGAGCATGGGAATAAAAATTAAAATACTTGTGTGATCCGACTCACTAATTTCACTTTAAACATCAACACGCATTTGACATTTAAACACAGCAACTATTAGATACCAATTGCTCCGGGGATTAGGTCTGATATTATTGTTATGGACGGGAAATTGTCTATGAATCAACAAACAGCCGAAACAAATAACTTCGCCGTAGTCATTGGTGGACTTACTCTATTTATTACTTCATATTCAAGATCTGAAGTTTTTATTATTTAAGTCCCGAATCCGGCACCCTACAAAACTTTAGCCTCAACACTGCACTAAATTCATTGATGGTAATTCAAAAATAAAGATACAGCCACAAGATATTTTAGAGAAATACCGCATTAAATCTTATTGAGTAAAATTATAGCCTTTTCGAGAATTTCCCTCTTCTCTTCTATATTTTGAACCGCATTGGGATCCAAATAAAGAGAAAATCCGTCTTCGGGGCCTCCTATATCAATAGGCTGATCTGTTTTACTTACTTCATTTTTCACTTCGAAAGTGTTGATTGGATGAGATATATTCTTAACTGGTATGGGACCCAATTCAATGCATTCAATTTCTTTATGAACAAGTAAATAAGTGTCTTCCGAAATAAGAATCTGATTGGGATTGGCATTAGATTCCAGTCTTGAAGCTAAATTCACACCATTACCAATGGTCGTATAATCCAGCCGATCATGGGAGCCAAAATTTCCGACTGTACAAATATCGGTATGTATTCCTATTCGAATATCCATAGGTTGGGAGATTCCCTTTTCTCTCCATCCCTTTTGAATCGCGTACATTTTTTCTTTCATCTCTATGGCCATTCGGACACAGGCCAATGCATCCTCCTGACTTCCCAAAGAATGCGGATCACCAAAGAAGACCATAATTGCATCACCGATATATTTGTCGACAGTACCACCATGCTTGACTGCGATTTCCGTCATAGCAGTCAAATAATCGGTTATTAATTCAGTTAAAGCCTCAGGTTCTAATTGTTCTGTGATTGTACTGAAACCTTTTATATCCGAAAAGAAAACGGTTAGACGTTTTCTTTTGGTCGTGATTGCGACCTCAAGATCTCCAGAGAAAATAGAGGTGTATACTTGGGGAGAAAAATATTTTGCCAATTTTCTTAATATTCTCTCATTGTCTTTTAAGGCCGTGATATCAGTGCCGTAAATATTACGGAAATCAAATGCGGGAACGGTTACTGTAATAAATTTGTATATCCTGGCCCCTACCTCTATTTCTAACTCATTGTCGCTTTCTTCTTTCATCGATTCTAAAATCAAATTGGGGATTGAGTCTCCCTCATTTATTTCCCATTCACTTCTAATAAATTCCGCAGCCGGATTCGCATATAAAAGCACGCCATTCATATCACATCTAAAAACAGGATTAGGGTTCTGGTCTGGGAACTTGGTAAGAGCATTAACAGCGGTCACGTCCGTACCGTAGATGTTTACATAGTCCAATTCGGTTACTGGCACAACATTAAAAGAGTAGCTTCGATACCCACAATCAATACTCACTTGAACCGATTGGCAATCTTGACTATTTAAAATCAATAAATCTGGAACTAATTCTCCAATTTTAATTCCCCAGGATTCTATAATAGGCTCTGCAGCTTGGTTCGCATATTTTAGGCTCCCATTCAAATCAGTTCTTAAAACCGGGTTAGGATTCTGTTCTGGAAATTTTTCAATCGCTAACCGATCGGTTACATCCATTGCATATAAATTTATTAATAGACTCTCTTCCAAATCCAACATTCGAAATAAATACGTTTTTTTACCTACATGTATTTCGGCTTCATCATTAACACTTTCACATAGAATATTTAAAACATCTTCTGGAACTTGCGATCCAACCTTAATTTTCCAAGATTGAATAATATATTCAGAGGCCGTATTATAAAAAACTAAACTACCATCACAATCTATTGCGAGGACGGGGTACGGATTATTCTCTGCCGCTTTTAATTCAAAGCTAATAGAAGAATCTATTTCGGGCTGGTTGGACTTCCTCATTACAATTCATTCATCAGAACAATAATTGATCATACATTTTAATTTAACTTATTTGCAATAAACTTTTCTCGAAGTTTTCTTTCAACGCATTTCGGAACAAACTGACTAACATCACCGCCAAGTTGAGCAACTTGACGGACAACAGAAGAGCTTAGATACATATAGTCTGCCCGCGTCATTAGAAACACAGTGTCAAAATCACCCCAGAGCGAACGATTAGTGAGAGCCATAGAAAATTCATGTTCAAAGTCTGTAACAGCGCGCAAACCCCGAATGGCTGTTTGAATCCCATTACGGCGGGCATAATCGACCGTCAAACCTTCGTTGTGGTCAACATCTACTTGTGGCCATTTTTCTGTGGCTTCAGAGATCATCTGAACACAATCAGGCAGTGGAAACAATGATTTTTTTTGAGGATTAGTGGAAATAACGATTGTCACTCGATCGAAAACATCTAGTGCCCGCTCAACAATATTAAGATGTCCATTCGTAATAGGATCAAAACTACCTGGATAAATCGCCCGTTTCATCCCTAAATCTCCTATCTGTCGGAGGCATCCAACGCAAGTAACGAAATTCCAAAGCGTATTTCCGTAATGATTCCGGAAGCAGAAACAATCGGTGTCAAAATTATTTCGCTCACACTAACATTAGGCTCCAATGACCTCAACGAAGTCACAAAAGCCTCACATTTATCGATTGATCCAATACCTGTAATTTTGGTGTGCCAAATATTTCTTAGAGGATCGGGATCGGAATCAAACACAACCGCATCACTATACGAAAGATCTTCAAGACAAGAGATTTCAGCAAGTTTTCTCGCTTTAGAAAAAAAATCCTCTTCCTCGTTTTTATCTATAGTAACCTTCTTCTCAAACTTCTTTTCTCGAACTACACCTAACATCGAAAAAAAGAGACCGTTATTAAAATCTTTCCACGAATCAATCTTGACACCTTCGAAATATTCGTCTGCTACATTATTCAATTTAGTCTTAGTCAAATTTTCTAAACCATCGATCACCCCAGATATTTCATAAATCCCTCTATCTCCGCACACTAACAATTCTAAATCCACAAAACTAGATAGGTCCTCCAAAACATCGAAAGCGATGTAACAATTCCCACTATATTTTAATTTCTCTCGCGAGCCATTATCTGTAACAGAAAAAAAACTATCCAGCACGATTTGCTCCGGGTCAGCATGCACTTCCTTTTTTCGATGATCTCTAGTAGTATCTAGTATTGATATCTTTAACTCACTATCCTTTCTAAGTAGACCAAGACCTTCCGTGATTTTCTTATCATTCAGCAAACTATCTTGTTGAATTAAGCTGTCTAAAACGATGGTATCATCCAATAAATCATCAGCAGTCGCTAAAATACTGTCCGGATCTTCCATCGTCTCAAAAAATCTTTCCACAGACACAACCACCGAATTCCATGAAGTGTAAACAACAAGGCTCAAAACTGAACAAAAACATACCGAAATAACTACTTTCGATACCAACCTCCATGGGAATTTTGAATTTGGCATAAGATCTATTCGAATCAAGGAATTAACTCCCTTTTGGCCAACCCGATCGCAATAGCAAATTGGGAATGCATCTCATTAGTTTTCCTACAATTAACAACGCTCTGTTTGGTTTGCGAAAACGGATCCAAAACGACATCATTTGCTCCTAATTTTTTTACCAATTTTTCGATCCAGTTTTCAACCAAATTGCCAGCACAAAAAACATCTCCAACGGGCTCATCCAACTCTGCAACCATCGATAAAATTCCATCTTCAACAGCTTGGGAAATTGAACTCTCGGCAGACCTAATATACGTCCCAATTTGAACTACTTCACCATTATAAACCAAAACAACAAAAACCTCACCATCGCCCACATAAAGTAGAATATGTGCACCCGAAGAATCCAATAGATTGGCCCCGTCTATAGCATTATAAAGTCCGAAATGCGGGACATCAACATTCATCCTCTTTAACTTAGCACGCATAGCAATACCTCTATAAAAACCCAAAACTTTCTCACGAATCGCAACGGAAAAAATCCAGTCAGCAACTGAGAAAAAATCCATAACCAATTCCTCGTTTTTCGCATCTAGAATAGTAACGGCTTCCCATCGAAGATGTTCTCGAATTTCCTTTGAATCTCCTAATGAAATTGGACTCCGCTTGACAAGTGCCGCAGTACAGTGAAGAGCGAAGCAGGCATTACGCGAATCGATATCGTTTTCCTCAACAATATCAATTATTAACTCTGCAACACCATTACGCGCACTGGCATTTTTAAGTGCACGGGCATCGAAAATATCTGGTAGCTTACCTTCGATTAAATGCAATGGTTCGACTCTATCTTTTGATTTCTTTTGGAGCGCAGCCAGAAACAAACGACTACCTGCGCAATGAATACCGAGAGCCCTATTATTATTCCAGAACACCAATTCTCACCTACATTCTCAACTATTTAATAACAACTTTAATTATTGTTTTTTGGAGAGTAAATTTAGATAGTTCATGAAGAAAAAAATACCTGTCCAAAGGGTGTAAAGCAAACATTAAATGTTTTTTCGCTAACGAAGAAAAAATGTCCCAGACAATTTAACTTCTCGGGTTTTCCGTACCTTATCAGTCAAGCGGTTATCATTATTTTCCCAACGTAAAAGACCCATCCCACGAAAATTATCGCTAAACTTATAAGTCATCGACAACTGTGTTTTGAAAGTACCCTGTTCAGTTATCGGAGTACGAATTTCATCCGCTGTCCCATTAGAACGAATTTCTGAAGATATCCCAATCTCATAATTAAGCGTGATATTACTTTTTAATTTTCCAAAAATCGGCAAACTTCTTGGTTTTACATCGTACTTAATAGTTAATTTAGTTGAAGAGAGCTCACTACTACTTGAACCACGGAGAGGCGGAAGCCCTACGCCGATACTATCGTTTGAAGATAACTCATACTCTAAACTTACAGACTCACTAATAACATGTTCGAGATTCGTAGTCGGCCCCCAGCGCCAACGTCCATTCCAAGACGCTCGAATCTCCTTACTATTTCCGCGCGTCATTAGATCATTCAACCTAAGACTCCCTTCACCCTCTCGATTGAATTTCCTCTCATACTGAAAATTAACTTGGGCACTATTTACAAAACGTTTTACATACGGTATTCGATCGGCGCGACCCCATGTTAAATTCACTCTAGGATAACTCCGTTCCTCCGTAACACGTAATCTTGTTTGAGCACTACCACTACGACTATTTTCCTGTTCTCTCAAATTGACCTTAATACTTATCCCCAATGGCATACGCAGTCCCGAATTGGCCTCTCTTTGTATCCCACGAGACCGATTATCCTGCGTAGTTAGACCTACTACTGCCCTCTCAACACGAACAGAATCATCTAAGCCCAATTGATATGCAAAAGAAGGACGCTGCGTCAAATTGAAATTTCGGGCAGAAGTATCGCGTCGCCAGTTCGCATTCACGGGCTCTACATATTTCCCAATAAAACCGGATAATCGCTTAATGAGAAAAGGACTTTTACGTTTAGACTTACGCTCAATTACGGCTATAGAATCTGACAAAGTAACATCGTCGACATTTCCTTCATTCGCATTCGGTCGTTCAGAGCCCCCATTGGCTATAGATTTTATTTGACCCAATTCTCTCAATATAGTCGGCAACTTAATACTTAATCTAGCGGAAATATCATGTTTAGCATCAATATCAATAGGTGATATAGCACGTCCATTAGTTGAATCAATTACTACACCACCACGTCGTTGCGAGGGGTCATTTTGTTCATTATAACTTGATTTGAATGTGTAATTTTGGTCAAACCATCTAATCAGTCGCAATGTTAAAGAAACGTCCGCTGTCTGGCGTCGTCCAATTTCTCTTCCAAAGCTCAATTCCTTAGGTTCAAGTTTTTTGCGGAGGTCTCGGTCTATTTTAAGGTTATAGTCAGCTGACAAACCAGTAAATGGGTTTAGCTTGGTAGAGTATGTCTCATTCATGCCAAAATCTTCCTGGCTCGTAGTATCTGCATCTCCTCTTTGTAGATTTTCAGTGTAACGGCGATTCCCAGCTAGAGAATAACTGGCACTAGAAGGTAAGGGACGCATACGAAGATCCCGCCAAGATTTAGGAGCAAATTCAGGCAGCCAGGAAAACGGTTTAAGGGAAGGTTTGGGGAGGGGCATTTGATATCCAAAGTTAAAGGTCTGCGCCTCTTGCCGATTTACAGGTCTTACCGGATCCGAAGAATTTTCACTAGAATGAGACAGCCGAAGATTCATCTGATCCATCGTCCAGCGAAAAAGCAAGTTTTTTCCGGGTCGTTTCCTTAATGCTATATCAAAAAACTCCTTGCTACGCGTAGATCGTTGCGACCGTTTTTCGGCTTTAGTTAACTCAACATCTGAACCTGGACCGAATCTTGGCAAACTTGTCGTGCGATTCAGATTCACCTTCACTGGTATTGACACCCCCCAACTTCCTGGTAGCAAGCGATGTAACTGAGTCGTTGCCTGGACACTTGCCCCACGATCCGCACTGTTCCCTCCATCGCTATTTACGGATCTAAAATCCTGTTCTTTCCACTCAACCTGCGTATCAAGATTTATAAAATCTGCAAGCTTGGTGTTTACTCTTGCAAAGGCCGCTAAACCAACATTATTTCTCGCCTCATCAAGACGCAATTCATCTACATATACTCTACCAGTTAAGGCCCTACTTTTTCCGCGATTCCGAACCCCAATACTCAGTTGACGAATAGACTGCATAGACGGCCTTCCACGTACCCGATAGATACAAGGTTCACCATCACGCAAATCGCTTCTGCTATATTCTTGCTCAATCGCGATGAGTTGAACCTTCGGATTATACCCATCACCTCTCCATCTAACCAATTCGTTTTCCGACAAAATTTGTCGTCCTTCTATAGGTGTACCTCGAGCGTCAATGACTTGGTAAATCATTGTATGATTTGAATCTTCCTGATTAACATTGCCGGATTCGAGCAGTGCCTTTAGCTGAGCCATAAATAAAAGATCAACATCTATCTCGTTACCGTCCCACCCCTTTCTTTGTCCTTCCCATCCCGGAAAAACTGGACTAACTACCTCATAATAATTCGTACTGTCCGAACCAAACCTTACAAACAGATCCAAAACACTTTCATCACCCTGTAAATATTCTGTATAAGTAGAATCTCCATGAACAAACATGCGAAGACGCTCATAGTTCGTATAGGCAACAGCACGACTCAATATTCGAGTAGCCGACATCTGGTGCCCAGGTTCAAGTTGCTGATAGGAAAGAACAAGAGATTGCTCTCGCTCCCGAGTACGTGACTGAGCATTACGACGAATTTTTACTCCTGGAGGTGGCTTGTACTTTAGGCTCTTATCGGTACCAATTACGGTTATATCAAGCTCTTCATCTTCTCTTATAGGAAAACGTTTATTATTTCGAACTATCTCATCTTCTTGCCACTCATTCCCAACTATTTCGATTAATGCTACTTCAGCCAAGAATGAATCTTCATTATCCAGACGAGGCCCACCAGTAAAAAGTAGGCGAGCAAATTCGATCCTAGTAGAATCGGGTAAACCTATGCGGGAAACCTCTTCACCATAAAGCGGTAACCTTATCTGTCGCCAACCATTGCTACGCGTACCCGCGACTTCATAACGAGTATCTGATAGGTCGATGCGGTATTGATAGTAATTATTACGCTGGTCAAGTACCCCATTGTTATTCAGGTCTTCAGAATCCGGCCTATCTCCAGTTTCTAGATCAACCTTGTTTCCCTGTGTTCCATTAATACGACTATAATCATTTTTATTCCGTTGAGCATCGTATTTCCAATTGTCACCCTCTGGGTCATCAGCGGTCTGACCAGGGTGTAACATATTTACAGCAGAATACAATTTTTCAAAATCCGTTTTGCGTTCGCTCAGGGATTTTGTAGTATCGTAATCCGCTTGAATCATCCGCAGATAATAATTCAATTCCTCCTCATCACTACGACCATCTAAACCAACATCTTCTTCTCTAGAGACCACGCCGTCACCAGTCGTACGGCCAGGGAATGGAGCATCTTCAGTGTCCAATTTACCATTGGGAACAAAGTCCTCGTTTATCTGATCACCTAACTCAACATAAAGCATTCCTACTTCCCCACGAACCCATAATTCTAAAAACTTAGATTGAGAAAAATCATTTACCGTCGTCAAAGCCGTCATCACTCCTCCCCAATATGTAGGAAAATCTGAACGACCTTCGAGTTCAAGTGCAAGTATATCTGTATTTCTATTTTGTGCTTCTATCTGTTCTTCTTGATTCGGCCAAATTTCAATTCGAGAAACTCCATCGTAAGGGTTATACCAAGAAAAATCTGCCCTATTTTCTTCGGTAAACCTACCTTCACCAGGAAGACTAGATGCGACCCACCGAGTTCGGCCTATTGAAATATTTATGGGACGCTCACTACCTTCAAAATCATCAATATATCCCAGACTCTTGGTATTCAAATTCGGCCGACTTTGTGCCACTTCAGCATCCAAAACAACCTCCGATGTTTCCGCTGTTTTAATCAAAGGCATTCTGTCGACCAGTCGTGTCAAAAATGGAACCTCTCGACGTGCACGTAAATCAAGGTTCCAAGTAATCGAACGTGTGGGCTCTGTTCCAACACGAACCCGACGCTCATTCGAACGCTCATTATTATAAAGCAATGTACTTCCGATCCGCCCATCTCCCGCCCAGAATTCATATTCTGAACGAAGCCCCAGCAATGTTTTTTGCTGACTCCCTAAACCAAAAACATCCTCAGATTCAAACGATATTTCTAAATCCGCCCCTGGGTCTGAAACCTCCTGAGCTACATCACCTACAAAAGTAACATTGCCTATAAAGTCCACATTATAATCCATCCCGCGACTCAAATTTCGGCCATTAAGACGCACTTCAACCGTTTCCGAACGGACTCCACCAAAGATGCCTCCCAAACGAATTCGTTGTTCACCAGACATAGCCCTAACCAACAACTTGTAACGGCTGGCCTCCGTTTGATCACGTTGCTGTTGGCTATTGTAAATATCAGGAATCTCTTCTTTTAGTAATCCTTTATAGATCAGCCCCTTTGGAGCAAAAGGATGTTGGTCTGGAAAAATTAAATGGCCTCGTAAATCATCCAAACCAATGTAGTCAGCGTCGATAATTCGATCTGCAGGGCTTCCTGGGTCCTGACCACGCCGATCTAAACCCATTAGTTGGATAAATGCACGTCCATCCTGGGAAGTCTGATCCTCTCTACCCGCCTCTTCTTTAACCACGTCCAGACGCAAAGTTTTTGGATCAAACTTTCTTCCTGCACCATATCCCGAAGCAATTCTATAAACATTTTTCCATTCCAAATTCCATGTAGGAAACCCTGGACGTGCATTTCGCGGCTTAATAAGCTTTAGAGCCAAACTATCTCCACTTGCGGAGATTAATCTATTATTCTCGCGTTGAACTAAACCATCAAAATTAGGGTCGCCTGTCCTATAACGAACAGCTAATGCGTGGCGTTCGTTTACAGGCCTTTCCATTATAATGTATCCAGCTTCCGAAATAACGGTGTATTCCTGATCTGGATCGAGTAACTGCCATGTTCCCGATTCAAAACAACCACTATTTCTCAGTCTAGTCTGATCTGGACCGAAACACTTTATATCAGCGTCCAAAACATCAGAAGGATCAACCCAAGCTTCCCCTGGCTTAGCAAATGTTTCCGCATCATTGTTGGTATTGAAATCATTTATATAAACTTCTATTTGATTCACATCGACAAAATTCTCAGATCCAAATTGAGCGCCCTTAGAAAGAGATCGGAAATCTGTTAGGTTTGCGCGATAAAATTCATGAAGAAAAAAATATGTATTTCTTATGTATTGATAATCACGAATCTCTAAGGTATCCGCAGCAACACCACCTTTGAAAGTTTGACGGTTGCTTTTGCTCTTTTCATGACTCGCTATAGTTGTAAAAGCTAAGGGACCTAAGTGACCTTTAGCTCTAATCCCAAACAGCCCTTTGTTTTGCTGCCTAAAACCCACAAACCTTGTTGCTGGCAGTTCAAGAGTAGTGTTCCCAGCCTGAATTTCTTGGAAGATAGCATCGTCCTCACCTTTATAATCCAGCTTGATTTGATTAGCAATTTGGTCGCTTAGATTGCTACTAAAGGCAGATCCGACGTTCTCAGTATCCTGATCTATTCGCACATTGATCAATTCACCAACCTTACCTTCAACCGAGAATTTTGATTCCTGGTCAATACTTAAAGAGGGAAACTTTGAAGATCGACCTAAGGAAGTCTGAACCTCACCTACAGTCCATTCGCTTTTTCCACCGATAATAATTGTACGAGATCCATTTAAGCGAAGGCTAGCTCCCTCATCGCCTATTAACCGCCTAAGCGGTTTAGGCGCCGCATAAGGCACTGTCCATTCAAAACGACTATTCTTTCTCCCTAATTGATTTAAGATGGTCTGACGCTGAGTCTTCCTTACTTCCTTTTGCCATGCATCTACTGCCTGTTGATCGAATTCCAAGGCAAGGTATTGTTCCACCGATAGATTGACTGTTAGGCCATCTGGGAAACCAGCAATCATCCGACGGTATTGAACATGGGAACTATCAATCGAAATATTATATTGCTGAGCTTCTATGCCCTGGACTGGCAGCAAAAGAAAACCTCTTGCTAAAGAAGAAGCTCCATCTTTCGTAAAATATTCTGAAAGAGGACCGTGCATGCGATTAAAACGCAGCCCCACATCAGCATACACCGATACAAATGTAAATGCAGAAAAAGCAAAAATACAACTAACTGTTCGGAAAAAATTGAGCAACAATTCGACAGTCCACGCACTTTCTTATAAGTTAAAACGTACTCGTACCCCATAAACTAGGGGACAACAAACTTTATTAACAAAGTGCGATAAGCAGTCTCCATACTCTTAATAAGTCAAGAACAAAAGCCCTTTGATCCGTCCGATCTTATAAAAAAATAGCATGGTTAATAGATTATTTCAAGCAATTGATAATTTAGTTGGGATGTCTTGTACTTTAATATTCAAAATCTCATCCATTGTGATATAATCTCTTGACTCGACTTCCATCCTTAATCCCATTAGATTTCATCGTATTAGATTTTGATTTCTTTTCTTTCCAAGACTTGGATGATCATTGAATCTACACACTCGCTATATACTCCGCGAACATATCAATCCTTTTTTGTTTGGATTTTTTTTAGTCATATTCGTGCTAGTCATAGATGTTATCCTCCAATTCTTAGATCGCGTACTCAGCAAAGGCATAGACCCCACTACTGGGTTTCAGTTACTATTTTTCAATATGGCTTGGATAATTGCCCTCGCAGTGCCCATGGCGGTATTAATTGCCACCTTGATGGCGTTTGGTCGTATGGCTACAGATGGAGAAATCCTAGCTACCAAAGCCTGCGGCATAAGTTTCTATACGCTCCTCCGGCCCGTGCTGACCGTATCGTTTATTCTCACTGTTGCGATGATACTATTTAACGACCGTATCTTACCCGACTGGAACCACAAGGCAAGGAGTATCTCCTCAAGCTTACAGCGTACAAAAGCATCTTTGGCACTGAAACAACGTGAAGGTGTATTTCTACGATCTTTGGGAGGCTATAACTTGCTCATACGCGATGTAAATCAACAGAATAATCATCTGAATAACATTACAATGTACAATACGCGGCAACCAGGTCCTCCTATGACACTCCACGCTACCAGTGGAAAAATCCAGTTCTTCGATAATGGTGCATACGCACGTCTAACGCTCCGAAACGGAATTTTTCACAAAGTAGAATACAAACAACAAAACTCGGCTATTTTAGGCAATTTCGAAAAGCAAATAGTTCACGTAAAAGATCCGCGTAGGGCATTTGAACGACGTCCATCATCATATCGAAGCGACAGAGAGATGGATGTGTCATCGATGTATTCCCAAATTAAAAATAAAAACCAAAGGATAAACGAAACAAAAGTTTCTGTAGATGAAATAGTAAATAGTACTATGCACTTGTTAGAGAATGCTTACGATCAAGAAGGGCCAGTACAAGGCACACTGACTACTTCGCATGTTGATTCTGTTACGACGAGAATAAAAATCCTACGGAATAAATTACAAAAGCACCAAGAATTTGTTACGAATTTGAAGGCACAAATTGACGAGTTTAAAGTCGAAATACATAAAAAATTTTCCATACCCGCAGCTTGCATTGTCTTTACTCTTATAGGAGCGCCGCTCGGCGCTCAAATCCGTCGACATGGAGCCACCGTGTCAGTTGCCATCAGCCTATCCTTCTTTTGGGTTTATTGGCTTTTTCTAATTGGCGGAGAGGAATTGGCTGACCGCGGTTTTGTTAATCCAGCTTTTGCAATGTGGGCTCCAAACATAGCTTTTTCTGGCTTAGGGATAATTCTAATTTATCGTTTTACCCATGGGCACCGCTGGAATCTTCTTTCATGGATTCAACGCTGAATTGCACACTTTATACCGTTATATTGCCCGCCGACTGCTTCTTTGCCTAACCTTAACAACGTCTAGTTTTCTATTAATCACCATAGTTATTGATTTAGCGGAGAACCTCGACACTTTTATAGACTTTGAAGCTACGCTACCGCTAATGATCCTCTACTATATCTATCGAATTCCATACTGGTTAATACTAATACTTCCAATATCTTGTTTACTAGGGTCGATATTTGCTCTGACAAGCCTGACTCGCCATAATGAAATCGCAGCTATGAAAACTATCGGCTTTAGTATAAATCATATTCTTCTACCAGTATTCTGCTGTGGTATAACAGTAAGCGCGTTAGCATTCATCTTCACGGATTACGTCGTGCCCAAAGCAACATCGCGACATAACGATGTCAACAACCAAATAATGGCCCAACAATCCAGCGATGGTTCACAACGTCACGTATTAATACAAGGGATCCGAGGACAAATTATTTTTGCGCGAAATTATGACGCCAAGAAAAAATATGCCGAAGATATCTCTGTTGAAATATTTGAAAACTTCATCCTGTCCGAACGAATCGTAGCCCAACATCTATTCTGGCGCAAACCGAATTGGGTTTCAGTTGATGGATACCGTTATACGTTTGGAGAAAGAACCCAAAGGGCGACAAGGTTTG
The DNA here is from genome assembly GCA_036343635.1 of Candidatus Latescibacterota bacterium. Lineage (GTDB taxonomy): Bacteria > Latescibacterota > UBA2968 > UBA8231 > UBA8231. The sequence goes on from JAYYVF010000015.1 coordinate 18,942, forward strand.
ACACGCTCGTAATACCAGGCTTAGAGCTAACTCCAGCCGATTTTACCCGACAAATCAAACTCCCTGAAGAAATGACCTATTCAGAACTCAAAAGATACATTTCCCGAGGTAATGCGAGAGGCGAAGATGTAACCCGCCATCGCGTCGACCTACATCTGAAATCTGCCGTTCCTTTCGCTTGCTTGATAATTATGGTACTAGGCGCCACCATCGGTGCCAATACACATCAGACTAATATTTCTAACAGTTTTGGATTCGGAATATTGATCTGCTTTGGCTACTACAGTTGCCTAAAAATCGGCCAAGCGCTTGGCTGGAATGGCCTTCTGTCACCCTGGCTCTCTGCGTGGTTCACAAATATGTTATTCGTGTCCCTAACTATTTGTCTCATCTGGAGAACAAATAAATAGGCGCATTGGGTTTATCAAGACTGAACTAGTCGTTGCCGTTATACAATTTTTTGTTCTAAATGATATATTTTTAACTTTAGTTCTACGGATCGGCCCTTCCATTCCTCCAACATCGCCTGTATTTTTTGAGCACTCTCTCCTTCTAGGCGCGAACCCAATTCCACAAGACTTTGCGCAAGCCGAAATACTTTTTCCTCCGAAGCACCCAAAGTCAATGCCTCCAAATCTTCAATCAATTCTTGCCCAGATCCACTGTCTACCGATTTGATGACAGAACGTATAAAAGCTCCATGACGACGACAGAAAACCTCATTATCACCACTTCGAATCAACAAAGCCCTCAACAATTCACCACTCGGGTCAGAAGTTAAAACTTCTTTTCCCACACGCCCTGCACGATGCCAACGACTAGTTTTTTCAATATCAACACCCACATTCCCTACAACTATTTCCTTATCTATAAAAAATTCAAAAACTGAGACCTGAGGCAATGCAGAAAACAAATGACGCATAGCACGTTCGGTCCAAGGGTCATCGACGATAGTATCAAGCACATAGGGCATAAGAGAAGGGTGTACATGACGTAATTTAAGGAGCAGGATCCGCGCTAGTTCAGGATACAAAGACTTTCGAACTGTATCCAGGACCGAAAAAATTGTTCGACGTCCCAGAGGGATACCGAGCGCGGCTTCCCTTGCAACGGTTTCTGAAGGATGCTCTAAAAACTCTGATATCTCCTCTCGTTGTCTAAGGCCCCAAACAAGAGCCGTTGTCACTGTTGAATCAAATTCCATTTTCCTAGACAAATCCAAATGTCTGCGAAGTCCATTAGAAACAGTCAGCCAGTCTCTGTGGTAACCAAGGATTTGCGCAGCCAATAATTGACGAGAATCATGCGAATTCGCAGCAATCTTATACAACTCTTCGATTCCGGTCTTTGTCGGGATAGTCTGTCTGATTTTTAATAGCGCAACACTCAATTCCTTGAGGTTACTAGATTCCGAATGCTCCCTCAACAGTTGATCCATACTCTCATAATGCTGTTCCCCTAAGGCTACCGACACATCCTCAACCTCTCTCTCCAAAAAATCTCTGGTATCTAATACCATATAAATACTCGCTGACTTTATTGTTTCTTATCTTCGTTACTTAATTTTGACAACATATATGATTTTAAAAATTGATCAATTTTCTCTATTGCTGATCGAGCAGACTCCAAATTAGTTTTTTCAGGATTGCTAAGAAACGTCTTTAACAATTCCGTTGGGACAGCGACATTGGAACTAAGTTGTTCAAATAAATCTTCTTGAAGTTGACCATGAGTGTAACTCATCTCCCAACTCAAAGGATCCGTACTCAACACCACCAGCACTCCTTCCCGTTCACCACAGACACTCCTTCGAAGTTGGACTTCTATCCCCGGTTCAAGAACTAATGAAACACTAGTCTCGGACTTATCGACCTCAATCCGAGGATCAAAACCGAATAATTTAACAAGTTGTTTAAAAGTGAACTTAGCATCTCCTAAACCAAACAATTGTCGAAAAGAGACATTCACATAAATCATTTCTTCATACACAAAAGCCATTGCCGTCGAACTGGCATTTAAAAATGCATCAATTGACCACTGGACTGTTTCTGTCCCTGACAATGTTGTGGCGGGCTCTAAACCAATATCCTTGGCATTAATCTGATTCGCATGTGTATCGTTTTCTAAATCCAACATATACCCACGGCGCCCAGCACTCTTCAAAAGACCCTCTTCACGCAAAAACGCTAAAACAGGCATAAGAGCATCGCGGTCTAAACCAGTACGAATAGATAAAGATTTCATATCATCATCCAAAAATGGATTTTTTATGTATTCACCCAGTATTTGACGCGTAACTTCCGAATTTTCGGTACCTATTTGGCGAGATAATAAATCCAATAACGCCGAAGTTGACGATTCGGTCTTCATAGAATCTTATCACAGTAACAGCCGAGGAGTAGCACGGTAAGCAAGATTAAAAAGACTAGCGGGGGGGACGGCTAGACACAACCAATATTAACCGAAAAGCATTGTGAACGCAAGAAGAATTACGATGGCGTGGATTTTGCGTCATTTTTAAAGAATAACAACACAATAAAATAATGTGATTTATTTAAATTATTTATTAACAGTTATTTATAAAATAAATTAACCTTTGATGTCGCCATAGAAACTGGCACAAAATTCCTTTTTTACGGGATTATTCCGAACCAGGGGGTAAGATGCAATATTTAGAACAGAAAAAACAAAGCTTAGACAACCAAGACCTTCTTAGCCTACGAGAAAAAGCGGCTATCCTCATGGTGAGCCTTGGAGAAGAAACTGCTGGAGAAATCATGAAATATCTAGCAGATGTTGAAATAGAAGAACTCACCCATATTATTACCGAGTTAAAAAACCTGCCCAATGAAATCCAAGGTGTTGTGCTGTCAGAATTCGAACAACACCTCCTTGCTGGAGAATGGGTAAATCAGGGTGGGACTGACTTTGCTCGCGCTACGCTTGAACGTGCACTAGGTGCGCGCCGTGCACATGAGATAATGGAACGAACTAGTCAAAATCAGAATTCAGGATTTCGTCTATTAAAAAATGTTGACCCCGAACAAATAGCACCATTCATTGCTAGCGAGCACCCACAAACTTTGGCTCTTATCCTATCTCAGTTGGATCCAGATCAAGCCGCGGGTATCCTGTCTCAACTTCCACAAAGTACCCAAGTCGAGGTTGCCTATAGAATTGCTACTCTGGAAAATATTACACCCGCTATTCTAAAACAGGTCGAAGAAAATTTAGAATCTAAATTGCACGACATTTTAGGATCCCAAAGCGATATTGGAGGACCAAAGGTTGTGGCAAACATGCTTAATCTTACAGGTAGCTCTATAGAGCGATCAGTACTTCAACAGTTGGACTCTCATGATCCTGAAATTGCAGAAAACGTACGAAATATGATGTTTCTTTTTGAAGACATACAACTTCTTACCGACCGCGACGTCCAATGTCTTTTAGCAGAAATTGACCAAAAAGACATAGTTATTGCTCTAAAAACGGCTAGCGAGGAATTAAAATACAAAATACTGGAAAACATGTCCGAGCGTGTCCGAGCATTAGTAGAAGAAGAGCTATCCTATATGGGGCCAATACGCCTCAGAGACGTTGAAGAGGTTCAGCTTCGTATAGTGCAAAAAGTTCGACAACTCGAACAACAAGGACAAGTAGTAATTAGACGCACTAAATTAGATGAAGCTTATGTATAATTTTTTACTATTTTAATAATGGTACCAAGTTCACGTTAAGAGCACTCGCAACTTGTTCTATCTCGGATTCTTGCACCGTGCGCATATCTAATAAAAATCGGTTAGATTCAATCCGCCCAACAATAGGAACCTCCAATCCACGGAGAACTTTTGCCACTTTTTCAACTGAAAGCTGACCTGTTTGCAATGCTATCGCCCAACTAGGTAACGTCGTCAGCGGCAACGCACCACTACCGACATGAGCCTCAGAAGATATAACAGTTCCGACCTGTTTTATTGAAGGTTCCAACATGCTAAAAAGTTTCTCCGCTCGAACAAACAAGGAATCCGCCTCAATTGTAAGCATTCCTAACACAGGTAACTCGCCTGCAAGAAGTGCGGGATTCAATCGATATAAAGTAAGAGTAGAAGAAAGAGCTGCATAAGTAAGCTTGTCGCAACGGAGCGCACGCATCAGAGGGGACCCAACCATTCGGTCAACTAACTCACTGCGGCCAGCAATTAATCCCGCCTGTGGACCACCGAGGACTTTATCGGCACTAAACGTGACTATGTCTGCTCCGCGCGCCAATTCTTCGCTAACAACTGGCTCTTTTGGTAAACCCCATGTCGTTAAATCAAAAAGAGCTCCACCACCCAAGTCATAAATGAGCGGGATATTGGCGCGTTGTGCCAGTTGAGCCAAATCTTCGACAGAGGTTTCAGCAGTGAATCCGCATACCCGAAAATTACTAGGATGCACAATAAGTAAAGCCCCAGTATTCTCATTTATTGCCGAAGCATAATCCGTCAAATGTGTTCGATTTGTAGTTCCGACTTCATGAAGGCGAGCACCACTCGCTTCTATAATATCAGGAATACGAAATGAACCTCCTATCTCCACAAGCTGACCACGTGAAACTAATACCTCCCGATCCAATGCCAATGCCTGAAGAGAAAGTATCACAGCCGCCGCATTGTTATTTACTACTGCGACAGCTTCAGCACTGCAAAGTTGACACAATAAACTGTTCACATGTTTCACGCGAGAACCACGGAGTCCACTTTTTAATTCAAACTCTATATCAGTGTAAGAAGCACTTCTAAGCAGAGAGTCCTGAACAGACCTCGCAAGTGGGGCTCTCCCTAAACCAGTATGCAAGATAATCCCCGTTGCATTGATAATTCGGCGCATCGACGGCTTTTCCCAGTCTAAACAAAAAGATCGAACATCAGAGCAGACCGAATGCAATATTACGTATCGGTCGGAATCCGTTCCTGAGGAAGAAATTTTTTTTCGCCAACGCTTCAATACCATTCTTACGACATCTACAACAAGTTCTCTGCGGTAGCGCTCAAAAAGGGGTTTAATATCACCGCATGAAAGGACAGAGTCTACCGAAGGTAATTTTTGAAAGTTTTCGGTCATTTTGAATAAGCTACATTCCAACACGGCTGAAAGCAAAAAAGTGCAACAACCTTTGCTTGGTAATCACGAAAGTCCTATTATTGAATACCCCCCCTACCCTGCCATAAACCCCAAGGTTTTTTGCTATTCATGTCGCGTTCTATTTGGTCGATCACATTAGTCATCAGTGTTCTAACAGGACAAATCTGTTTCGGTGCAAAGTCCTTGTCCTATGTAATTCAACGCGGCGATACCCTATCAGAAATTGCCCAGCGCTATGGCGTAAGCCAACGTCAACTAATTGAATTGAATGACCTTGAAAATAATACAATACGCCAAGGACAGCGCTTGGAAATTCCATCCACTTCTAAAGTATATATAGTGCGCAGTGGCGATACGCTATCGCACCTAGCAATACGATTTAACACAACAGTGAATAAACTATCCGAGATTAACAAGCTTAAAAATACCCGTATCAAAATAGGACAAAAACTGCGAATACCTTCTGGCAACACAAAAATAAGGAGACAAAATAAAAAAGCTGAAAAATATATCGTAAGAAAAGGTGATACCGTTTCTCAAATTGCAATACAACATAAAATCAGGCTACAAGACCTGAACAATTGGAATTCGATATCAAATAATGAACTGATATATCCAGGACAAGAATTACGATTAACGCCTCCGAATACCAAACAAATAGTCCCCAAGCAGTCGAACCATTATCTTGTAAAAAAGGGCGATACTTTATACAAAATTTCCCGGGATTTCGACATCTCTTTGAATTTACTAATTCAGATAAATAAATTAAATGACAACCCAATAAAACCCGGCCAAAAATTACTTATCCGACCGACTAATCTGCATGAAGTCGTTCACGTGGTACGTGCAGGTGAGACCCTGTCGGAAATTGCTGCACTTTACAAATTAAATTTAAATGTTTTACGCAAACTAAATGATTTACGCGGGGATCGAATTCTAATTGGACAAAAACTGCGATTAAGACACGCATCGAAAGATATTCACCTAGTTGAACGCGGCGATGCTTTGTGGGAGATAGCTAGAGCCTACGGTATAAGCGTGAGTTTACTAAGAGAACTTAACAACCTTAACAGTGATCGAATCTATCCCGGTCAAGAGCTAAAATTAATTTCGAACACTGAGAACTATGCCATGTATGTCGTCCAATCGGGAGATTATTTGGGAGAAATCGCTCGACTACACCAAATGAGTCTATCCGAACTTCGAAAATTAAATAAGCTTAAAACTAGCATAATTCACCCTGGGGAAAAATTAAAAGTAAGACCTCTCCGTTGGCTCGAACTCTCCAAAATCGATTGGAATTCTCTACGAATAAATCATCCGAAAATATTTAGATCGAAAAATGGGCCCTACTACGGGAAGAGACCCAATGCAGATCACCAGAAAAATAAAAAATATTATGAAAATCATCCTTATTCACCCCATTCAACGTTTAAAATCGCAAAAGTCCTATGGGAAAAATTTCAAAAAAAAATTAATGGTTTAGGAAAATTGAGCAGCACCTTAAAAGGTTGGCACGTAGTATTAGATCCTGGTCACGGCGGTTTAGATCCAGGAGCTATAGCAAAAACCATAGATGGAAACAATACGACTCTTTTCGTAACTGAAGATGAATACGTTTACGACATTGCCCTGCGAGTATACGTCCTTTTACAACTTCACGGTGCAGACGTAACTATCACCTTACTATCCCCCAATCACCTTATTCGTAGCAACGATCCGCCTACCGCCACCTTCGTAAATGAAAAAAATGAGGTATACAACTCACTGAGTCATAACAAAAGTAACACTCGCAGAGACTGGCCACGTGGAGGTAATCTTTCCACGCGAGTTCGAATTGCCCGAAGAGCTTTCAAGGAAACACCTAAAGGAAAACGAGTTTTTCTGTCATTTCATGCCGACATAGACCATAATGCTCCCGAAGCGCCCCTCGTTCTCTATTACGAAAGCCGTTCAGGAAAACGAATAGATCGAAGTTCAAAGCGGTTTGCCGAAGGCTTGCTAAACACCTTGGGAGCAGGTGCGAGAGCCAGAGGCCAAGGGCTCGGAGTCTTGCGCGACAATCCCGCTGATGTAAAAGTCCTCCTTGAATTACGTAACATGGCCTACCGAGATCATGTGTGGGCACTAAGATTTGAACAATTGCGCCAACGCGATGCAGAAAAAGTTGTGCAAGGACTTTTAAATTATGTAAAGAACACACGTTAAATACACTATAGCATAATCCATAAAAAAGACCCTCGGAGGTTTTTATTCCGAGGGTCTTTTTTATACGACACGAATATAGAACTAAGAATCCATCAAAATTCTATCGATCCCCCGTCATGAACCAATCTCCGCGCAGCCCGTCTAACAACCTCTGGCTCAAGGCCTGCCAACTCACACCATGGATCTATTCTCCGACTCTCCACGAACGTCATTTCTAACTGATCCTCACTTACTTCTTCTTCATTCTTCGATATCTCACGCAACGTACTAAGTATCATAGCATTGGCCAAGCGGCGGTAAGCCAGAGAAACTCGTTGGGACTGTGCGGCATCTTGGTCGGTTCTAATGCCAGTATCTATCAAGGTATCCATCCTTCCTTAGCTATTCGCGGGTAACAATAATATTTCAAATAAAGGATTAAAAATTTTACAATACGATACCTCTCTCGCATAGACTAACATCCTTTAACGCACTACTAATCTACGAACTTTTTAGTGAACTTTTCAAAAAAAATTGCTCAAAACGAAAAAAAAAAAGATCCTAACAAGGGTTGATTTTCACAAATCAATTTTTTTCAACTACTTAACCACTTCCGTGTGATCAATCGCACGCCTCTCTGCACTTGCCCGATAAAGCCGATAAACCCATTCGATCGCCGTCAGACCATCTAAACCTTGAGATTCTTGTGATTTTTTCCGTACAATTCTGTCCAAAAAAGCATTCCATTCAAGTTCCCAAGAAATATCACATCCCGAAAATGAATAGGTTTTCTCTTCAGGTACACCACCATCGATACGTCGTTTACCTACGCGCAATTTCTCTCGGCCGTAAGACCTCCCTAATCCCTCTACAACCGCATAGCCCTCCCGACCAAAAACCTCAAAGCAAAATAAATTTTTCCATTGCGTCCAACTGGCGTGTATAGATGCTATCTGACCATTCGCCGTACGAAACAAACCGTAAGCATTATCTTCTAATGGCTTCATGTCCCAATAATGTGTTTCTACGTAGCCACTTACTTCTGAAAAATCTCCCAATAGCCAAAGTGACAAATCTACCAAGTGAATACCCTGATCGAGTAACTCCCCACCACCAGCAAGTTCGGGTATTGCCCGCCATTCTCTGTCATATCCGGGACGGCCACCATGTCCGTAACGAGCTCTTATACTTAATAACGCGCCCAATTCACCCGAATCACAAATTCTTTTCAATTCTTGCAAAGAAGGATGATAACGATGGTTGTACCCACCCCAGAATGCGGATCCTGTTTCCTCTGCAGCTTTGACTGATGAATACACCTCGGTAGGACATCGTCCCATAGGTTTCTCACAGAGAACATGTTTCCCAGCCTTCAGGCATGCGCTACTGATGGCAGCTAAATGTTCATGCGTCGTGGATACGACAACTATATCAACCCCACTTTCAACTATATTTTGCCACGAAGAAACAGACGTTGCCCCAAATTCACTAGACAAAATTTCAGCCTTTTCATGGTCTATATCGCAAATATATTCTACATTACAGTTTGGATGTGCCATCGCTACGTCAGCACGTTTTTTTCCAATAGATCCCGCTCCAACAATCGCGACACTATACAATTGATTCCTCGTCCACATTCAATCGCCGCATTGTAAATGTTTCTGTTTCCATTACCTTTTGTAAATCCATTTTTTCCCACGGATCCCACACTGCAGAAAGCAAACGACCGCTCAAACCATTGGATTTGTCCGAAGCTAGAAATACAGCCAACGCAGCTGGCTTCTCAAGATCTATGCCTCCATTCTGAACAAGGTCTGTAGCAGCCTCACGCTCAACTTCTCCAATACTCAATCCCGCCGCCAAACGCTGATCCAACATTTGTGTATTTACAGCACCTGGCGCAATGGCATTTACGTCAATGCCATTTTTCTTTACTTCGGAAGCAAGGGTCTCAGTCAACCGCACGATCGCAGCTTTTGAGGCACTATAGGCACTAAAGAAAGGTCGTGGCGTTACTGCCCCTCCGCCAGACAAATTGATAATTTTTCCCCTATTTTGCCCTATCATGCCCGGCAATACAGTTTGTGAACAGAGGAATGTACTACGAAGATTGATTTCTACGGTCCTCCACCAATCCTCAACATTAATTTCATGCATAGGACCCATTGGACCCTGCACCCCCGCATTGTTCACCAGTACGTCTACGCCTCCCCACCTGCCAGCTACTACTTGCCAAGCCCTTTCAACCTCTGAAGCAATCGAAACATCTGCGACAATAATTTCGACCTCCGCTCCAACTGAACGAACCAGATCCTGTGTTTCCAACAAGTTACATTTTGTCCGACCCCACAAGCATAGACGAGCACCTGAACGTCCCATCGCAATGGCGATGGCTCGACCAATGCCCCGACCGGCCCCTGTAATAACTACCCGCCGATTTGTTAGTTCCATTTCTATCTCCCATATTTGTCTCTTAATATATTGAACAATCCAATTTGAACCGCATACCTCACAAGTAACATCGTTGACCTTCATTCTGACAACTCATAAATTATTAATCTGCCCCCTACCTAATTAACGCATTTTGAGAGGCATTATGTCGCAGTTGAACACTAAATCCGATCCACGTCAAATATGTATAGCATTAAACGAACACACGCCAAAAGGCGGCCTATTTGAAGGAGATCGCGAACACATACATCCTCAAAGTAACCTACCTTGGCGAATCTCTCCAGAACCATTTTGGTTAAATCACGAGCAAAAAAAAGAGCTGGAGGAATTGGGCAGGAGTTTGCATCAATTTTATAAAGCAGCCAACACACTATATCATCAAAGTGCAAAAGGCAGTCAACCTCCCTGGATAATGGAATATTTGGATCTTGGAAAGCCAAGCCACATTACTGAAATGGGCCTATGGAACCGAATAAAGTCACAACTACCTTTAGTTATGCGTCCCGATTTGCTACTTACGGAAGAGGGTTTTCGAATTATCGAAATGGACTCGGTGCCTGGTGGAATGGGATTCACTGCTCAAATATCTCATCTTTATTCAGATCTGGGATATGATTTAATTGGAGGGCGCAACGGTTTAGTTGAAGGATTTTACAATGCCCTTTCGGCTTCTACCAATACTCAAGAACCAACTATCGCCTTTGTTGTTTCTGACGAATCGGAATCGTATCGCGCCGAAATGCAATGGATAGCAGATCAATTTAGCGAAAACCATACTCGGGCCTATTGCATCCACCCTCGCGATATTCATTTTGATCATGCAGGTCTTTTCATCAAAGACCACGGTGATGAATATCGAATTGATGCAGTCTATCGGTTTTTTGAATTATTTGACCTCAAAAACATTCCAAAAGCTGAATTAATCTCCTACTTCACGAAAAAGAATATCGTTCGATTAACACCACCACCTAAAGCCTATCTTGAGGAAAAACTCTGGTTGGCATTATTTCATCATCCACACTTGAAATCGTTTTGGGAAAAAGAATTACAGAAAACTGCTTTTGATCAATTGTCCACCCTAATACCTCAAACTTGGATTTTAGACCCCCGTCCAATCCCCCCCCATGCAAGTGTGTCTAACCTTGAGATTAATAATCTAACCGTTAATAGTTGGAATCAACTCAAGGGAATCAGTAAAAAACAGCGTGAAATGGTAATCAAGCCATCAGGATTCTCTGAGCTGGCTTACGAGAGCAAAGGTGTTTCTGTTGGTCATGACATGTCCGAAGAAATGTGGAATAGAGATATCCAGAATGGGCTCGACCAATTTAAACGAACACCTCACATACTCCAAAAATTCCACAAATCTATGCGTCAAACTATGCACTACTACGATTTTTATGAGGACAAACTCAAGCCAATGCGTGGTCGCACGTTGTTAAGGCCTTATTTCTATTTAATTGATGGTACACCAAATTTAGCCGGCGTACAGGCTGTAGTTTGTCCGCCCGACAAAAAGATCTTGCATGGGATGGTCGACGCTATTATTACCCCTTGCGCTATCCAGTCAGAGAATCAGTAGGAAGAAGTTTTCTAATGGAAAATTCTTTTGCAGTTTCGAACATAGAAGATAAAAAAGTGATTGAAGATAAATTATTTCAGTTAGAAAGCCTCTTAAAGCCCATGGGCCGCGTACTAATTGGTTATTCAGGCGGAGTCGATAGTGCTATGTTAGCCGTGGCGGCACACCGCGTACTAGGCAATAATGCAATCTGCGTAACAGCCGATTCTGAAAGCTATGCCAGTGGCGAATTAGAACGTGCGAAAGAAATAACCTCACAATTCGACATACCCCACAAAATTATCAAGACCCGCGAACTTGATAACCCAGAATACGCCAAGAATTCACCGGATAGATGTTACCACTGCAAAAGTGAACTATTCTCTCACATGGCCAAAATGGCACAAGAATTGGGCGTTAACTTCATTTTATACGGCCAAAACGCCGACGATGTTGGAGATTTCCGTCCAGGTGCAAGAGCCGCCAAAGAGACCGGTGTTCGAGCACCGTTAGCGGAAGTAGCTATGACAAAAAAAGACGTGAGAATACTCGCCAAACGGTGGGGATTGTCTGTTTGGGATAGGCCCGCTATGGCTTGCCTATCGTCTCGGTTCCCTTACGGTACTACGGTCACCTCAAAAGGGCTTGAACAAATCGACCGTACAGAAGCATTCCTAAAAACACATCTCGGCTATAATCAGGTTCGATCCAGACACCACAACGATCTTGCTCGCGTTGAAATTCCAGCCCCTGAGTTATCCGACCTGCTTAATTCGCCTTCAACTAGACAACTTACAGTAAAAGCCATGAAAGAAATTGGCTATCTTTATTCAACGGTCGATCTTCGTGGCTTTCGCTCTGGAAGTATGAACGAAGTGCTTTTACGAATTTCTGAAGAAAACCAAGAGCCGGTGGAAAAACACATACAATCTATTTTCCACAAAAATGATTTCGTGAGCGGTTGTTACGAAGACCGCGAACAACTTCTTTACCTTAGGCTCTCTGAGAAGGACACTAGACGTTTGAGCGAGGACGAACTCCGAAATCAATTAATTTCAGATATGGAAGCCTCAAATTTTCGTTACATCGCACTAGATCTGGAACCACTCCAGACATGAAACGGGAAATAGTCAAATTTGGTGCTGACGTATTGAGAGCTCCCTGCAAATCAATAGATACTTTTGACGAAAATTTATCCGAAATTATAGAAAATTTATTTGATTCTATGCGAGCGGCCGAGGGCGTTGGGCTTGCTGCACCGCAAATAGGTTTTAGTCAGCGTGTTTGTGTTGTCGACGTATCAAAGCAACAACCAGATCACGGTCCGGTAGCATTGATTAATCCTCATATTGTGGTTAGCGAGGGGGAACAAATTGGCGAAGAAGGATGCTTGAGCTTTCCCGATCTTTATGGTGACGTAAAACGCTATGAGTCTGTTAAAGTAGAAGCTTTAGATAAAAATGGTCAGGCCTTTTCTACTGAAGGTTCAGGGTTCTATGCCAGAGCTCTTCAGCATGAATTAGACCATCTGAATGGTATATTGTTTGTCGATCATCTCAAGCCACTCAAGCGTCAGCTGATGCGTAATGCTCTTAAACGACTAAAAAAAGAAGGGCTGAAGTGGCAGCGTGAAAACAAGCAATCTATTGACAAGTGAAATAGGTAAGTTTACTTTTTTTGTCTTGTAAGTGGGATCGTAGTTCAGCTGGTTAGAACGCCGGCCTGTCACGCCGGAGGTCGCGAGTTCGAGTCTCGTCGGTCCCGCCATTTTACTCCTTGTAAATCAACAGTTTACGAGGAGTATTTTTTTTCGGGCACCTTCCGCCTACCCTTATAGCAAACACACAGTATTTATCTGAATGATTGGTGTCCGGCTATTGTTATACGGCCAAGGACGGCGACTACATACCGACCCGTAGAGGCATCAAGATCTGGCCGAAACAGGTTGCTCCGTTGATGAGGTTACTCAACAGCGTAGATAACACGAAGAGGCCCACGCCTCCTTAGGCGAACCGCTTAGGCCCCTTCCGCTATCCTTGTCGAACCCGTATATAGCGGGCCATTGCGACACCATGGGCAACAGGACAGGCCCGTCAGAGCTTGGAAAAAAGTAATAACCCAGTTAAATTACAACGACAGATGAACAAACAAACCATTCGCCCTCTTGACGACCAACACAGTGCACAGCGAGGAACCTAAAATAATGGGCTTAATAGATCGGGTCGAAATCCACGTTTTTGAATACTACGTACAAAACCTAGGCTTGGGAGCCCACGCTGCTTCGGGTGTCGGCAATATGATCCACCTGCCCGGTTCTCAACTCACTATGACCCGCCAGGCCATCCGCATCCGCTGCGACGACGGCGCCCAAGGCGAATACGTAACACACTGGGTCGGCACACCGTCAGCGCTCGGCCAGATGCAGATGCTGGCCCCCAACTTATTGGGCCGCGACCCAGAACAACGCGAGCTGATCTACGACGACTTAAAGCGCGAAGTGCGCGCCTACGACCACATGGGCCACGGTGCCTTCGACAACGCACTCTGGGATTTAGCCGGCAAGAAATACGGCTTGTCTGTAGCGCGCATGCTCGGAGCATTTCGCACCCGCCTGCCGACCTACGCCAGCACCTACCACGGCCAATTAGAACGCGGGGGTCTCGATACGCCAGAAGCCTTTGCCGACTACGCAGAGGCCTGCAAAGAGGCCTGTTTCCACGGCTTTAAAATTCACGGTTGGCACAACGGCGACGCGCGCAAAGAGGCCGCCAATGCCCTGGGCGTCAGGGAAAGAGTGGGCAATGAAATGGCCCTCATGCTTGACCCAGCCTGCCAATTGCGCACCTACCTAGATGCACTCTACGTGGGCCGCGCCTGCGATGAAGCCGGCTTCCTATGGTATGAAGACCCCTATCGCGACGGAGGCGTATCGGCCATTAGCCACGCCCGTCTCCGCGAAAAGCTCGATACGCCCGTACTAGTCAGTGAGCACGTGCGCGGCTTAGAAGAGAAGGCCAACTTCTTACTGCAAGGCGGCTGCGACATGATCCACGCTGACCCCGAATACGACATGGGCATCACCGGCGCGATGAAGATCGCCCACTTCTGCGAAGCACTGGGATTTGATATACAAATGCACGCCTGCGGCCCGGCCCATCGCGCGGTCATCGCCGCCATCCGCAACACCCATTTCTACGAGATGGCACTGATCGGCCCCGGCATGCCCAACGCCGTCCCGCCAGTCTATCTAGATGGCTACTCCGACCAACCCGAAAACCTCGGGGACGACGGCTGTGTGCCGGTCCCAGATGGGCCGGGATTGGGCGTGGTCTACGATTGGGAATTTATCACGCGCAACCGCGTGGCGGAGTTCGTCTACGAGTCGTAAAGGCAAGCGAGGCACCCGTTGTCTACAGGTCAGCCTTATCAATAAAAGAAGCAGAGGATTTTCTTGTGCCGAACCCCGTGTACAGCGGTCCATGGCTACGGTGCCTCTGTTTACTCGACGTGATCTGTATCACGGCATCGACGTTGAATGTTTCGTTAAATACGGTTAGCGAGAAGTATTTTTTCTGACACGTCCCACTCTATCCTTCCAACAAACAAACCACGTTTATTTGGTAGTTTACCTTGCTAATAAAGTTTTGAGGTCAGCAGAAGCCTAGTAGTAAAACTCAGAAATATCCTACTTAGATGATTCTTTTCCGATATGAAACGAATAATGCTGGAGATATAAAAAACACACAATTAATCAAGACAAAACGAATCTCCTTTACATTATCTTACAGATTTCTTTAAATTTTAGGAAAAGTCTTCGTTTACGGCTAAAGTCTTACAAAAATTGGCCGAACAGAGAATATAAGTGCCCAATGTGGCACAGAACTTGCGACATATTTTGTAGATCAGAGATTATGGCGCTTCCTCGCAATCCAAGGGAAAAATATTTGCAGATCAGTATCATTGTTCCTTGCTACAATGCAAAAACCACCATTGAAAAGTGCGTAATTAGCCTGTTGGATCAGGACTTCCCCAAAGAGGATTATGAAATCATTATTGTAGACGATGCGTCTACAGATAACTGTCTCGATCTGATTCAAGATGATCACATAAAAAAAATCAAGGCCCCTTCAAACAAAGGACCTGGGGTTGCGAGAAATTTAGGGGCCGAAATGGCTCAAGGAGAGATCTTAGCTTTTACAGACTCCGACTGTATCGCCCCCTCTCATTGGCTCACAAAAATAAAAGAAGGTTTTGATAACGGTAATCATATTGCTGTTTTTGCTGGCTACAACGGCACTGCTCGTAATAGTCCTTTGGAAAATTTCGCTCTTCTCGAGTGTCGTTTTCGTCAAAGCGCATTAACTTACCACCTTGAATTAAGCAGTACCTCTAACTTTTCCTGCTATCGTTTTGCTTTCGAGCATATTAAAGGGTTCCCCATATATTCTATATGGGGGAAAGACCCTCTCATTAAACCTTTTTGGGGAAGTGAAGATCTTGAAATTGCTTACCTTCTCTATGAGGCATATGAAGATAAGATTATCTGGGACAACGAAAATGGTGTCACTCATCACTTTCACTCCGAAATCGTGAAGTATGCCCAACAACAGGCTTTCTTCGCTTCTGCATCAATCGTTTCTTATTTTAAGTACCCCAATATCGGAAACGCTGGTGAATCTTCAGGTCGAAGTAGTGCCCTTAGCCAAATTTTCAGCCTGTTCCCACTTCTATTAGGACTTTTAGGCTTTAAATGGAGTGTATTTTATATTGCTCCCTTCGCAAGTTATCTTCTTATTGTTGTTGCAAATACAAAATTACTAAAATTTATTAATGAACAAACAACCGGATCATTCCCCCGCTGGCTCTATTCCTCATATCTTTTCGTGAGAAACATCAGCTGGACATACGGTTTCATTCGGGGCCTCTTTTGGGGACCCGGTGTTTGGTTTGGAAAAACTCATGAACCTATTTAGTTCACTAGATCTTGCCTGGCAAATGGCGAGAGGAATTCTATTTTCCCCTCGTGCCTATATGATTTTTTTCGTCACTGCTAGATGTAATGCACGCTGTGATTTTTGTTTTTATTATCAAGAAATTGAATCTGCAAGTACCCGAAAACAACTGAGCCTCGATGAGATTGAAAAATTCACGCTAAAACTCAACCATCTTCTCTACCTCTCTATCGGGGGTGGCGAGCCAACCCTGAGAAAAGATCTTCCAGATATTGTCTCATTATTTTACAGAAACTGTAAAACACGCTTGCTTAACCTCGTTACCAATGGTTACCTCTCCAATCAAATTGCAGAGCAAGTCGAACGCATGCTTGTAGAAAATCCTCATTTAAAACTAAAGATCTCTATCAGTATTGACGAGCTTGAGGAAAAACACGATGACATCCGTAGATCAAAAAATGCCTTTAAAAATGCCCTCGAGACAATTCAGAAACTTATTGAGGTACGAAACCGCCAACGCTACTTTGGAATCAATATCGGAACCACCTTCTCGAAATACAATGAAGACCGTGTGAAAGAGATCATTGACTATTTTGATGACTACGACATCAATGATCATAGCATGACTTTTGTTAGAGGCGACATTAAAAATGAGGAGCACCTCACTCAATCAGTCGAAAAATACAAAGAGGCGGTCGATTATCTCGATGCCAAGTACCAACCCGACGCCTTTATTTTTAGGATATTTCATAATCTTCTCCGTGTAATGTTTAAAATCAATATTGATACCATGGAGCAAAAGAAGATGATTATACCGTGTGTGGCGGGAGGTAAAATGCTTACCTTGAGCGACGAGGGAGATCTCAAACCCTGCGAAATGCTTGAGCAGATTCATAAAAGCGATAAACACAACACAGGCAATCTAAGAGATTACAACTACGACATCGAAGCCATGTGTCAAACCCCTAAGGCCAAAGAAGTTCGCAAATGGATTAAAGACAGCAAGTGCCACTGCACATTTGAATGTGCGAACATGGCCAATATTGTATTCAGCAAAAAATCCTGGTTGAAAGTTACCAAGGAATACCTAAAAAATATTTAACAGTTCGGTTAAAACAAATTAGCTGTTTCTGTGAAAACCAATAGCTTTATAAATCGTTTTTCAAGGAGAGCCGTCACGATAGCTCTCCTTTTTCATGAAATCCCAATCGCGACCCAATATCACCTAGCCCCTCGCATATACCCGCACTCTATTCGGTTAATAATGGTGCCTGTTGGCATTTTTTTGTAAGCCTATTGTTGCTGTCTTCCAAAAATGAAGTAACCGTGAGTTATTACGAAACATGATAGCATAACGTGAAAAAATGCTGGCAACGCTCCATCAAAAAACCATGACTCATTTTTATTAAAAAAGACTGACGCCAACAGTCGCGCAACCATCACCAAAAAATAACCGCCGCCACCCAACAAAAATACGATTCCACGCTTTCTTCCCATCCTTACACTTCCCCTAAAATATCGCCCAATCGTTTGTACGAGAATGAACAAGATTATTAATTGAGCCAATAATAATACGGGATATGGTAAAACACCGCTTTGCCATTCCTCAAATTGTGGTAATGCTTCGACCGGATGAAAATATTGAACCATTTGTGCAACGACACGAAAAGAAAATATTAACAAAATAATAAGCAGCATCGCTGTATATATCGATCGATTATTCTTCATCTATTAGTAAATCCGCGCCCTTAAGTTAGTAATGTCCATTTATACCGCGAAGCTTCGCCTAACTGAACCAGTTGGCATACAGAATTCGAGTTGAAAACCATGATCGCCTTTATCTAAAACTTCTTCAGCGTTTAAAAATCCTTCCGCACCAAATTGGAGCGAATCATTTACAATATCTGATTCTAACAAATATGTTCCGAAAGCTCCTTCCATCGCAATTACATGGTGCGAGTAAGCAGATGAAACTGTGATACCAGCCCGAGTGAGCACACTCGTTTCTCCGACATGAGACCCAATAATTAGAGGTATTCCGCACGCTACAGCGGCATCAGCCAGACAAAGGCTTCGAAGGATGCCACCCATCTTGGATACCCTGATGTTGATTATATAAATGTCACCCAGAGCTTTTAATGCCTCTATTTGTTTGATATTGGTAGCACTCTCATCAACGATGATGCGAATATCTAGAGCCTGAGCGAGTTCCTCCATCCCGGAAAAATCCATCACCTGCAAAGGCTCTTCTACCGCAAATAGATCAATTTCGAGGGCCTCTAGATAATTCATTCCTTGATCTACACTTTGCCAGATGTTGTTGCCGTCCAACCGTAGCCGCGCTGTCGGAACGAGATCTTTAATGAGACAAAACTTTTCATTATCATAATTGAAGTCACCACTTATCTTCAATTTGAAATCCTTAAATCCCAAATCGGCGTAACGTCTTATCTGTGAAGCCACTTTATCCGAATCACCATCTCCCACAACAGCGCTATAGCCATAACGTCCTGAGACTGCAGGTTGACACAATAACTGTTCGACCGTGAGCTTTGCTTCCTTGGCAAGTATGTCAAGAATAGCCAATTCAAGCGCGCACCAAGCGGCAGGGTTTTTGTCGATCAAAGCCTGGTGCTGTTCAACCCAGTTTCTTAGATCTTCGATTGAATGGATGTTTTTTCGAATATCGTTAGAACAAGTGTTTAAAAAACACTGACAACTTTTTAAATCTTCCCCAGTCACGTATTCACGTGGACAGCCTTCGCCAACACCTACCGCACCCGCCGAGGTTTCTGCAACTATTATCACTGTTTGTGTGACATTTCGCTCCGCGCTGTGATGTTTAAAACTCATTTTAAACGGGATCTCGAGTAAATGGCAAATAAAATTTTTAATTTCCACGAGATGACTCCGAAACAAGCCAGGGTGACCAATCAAAATCGTGGTCAGTATCGTACTGCAGCAGGGCTCCTTTAAACTGACTTTCGCTTTGACCTTTGCTAAGACAATATTCCTTATAACCTTCGTATGATCCAGTTTTTAGTAAAATTACCTTGGCTGGCAACAATCGCTCACCCATCCTCTTTTCCTTATACTCAATGTTAAAGGAACATAACTTTTCGTCTACGTATGCTGCGAAGGCCTCTTCATCCATATCGCTCTCTAGGTTTAGCTCTAAGAAAATTACATATTGAGATTTTTCCTGGTAAGCTATGACCTGATAGAAACGACAGCTAAATCCAAATTTCTTAAAAGCATTGTCCATAGTTTGTATAATCTGACTTTCATAAATTTTTTCACCCGTAATATTAGTGACCCCGCGTCCCTTTTGTAGAAATCGAATAGTGGGGCAAGACCAAAATTTACCGGAAACCTCGATTATATCATTCATGTTGTATCGATAAAGACCTGAAGGTGTTGTCACGAAAACGTAATAACGCTTATTCAACTCTATCTCTTCTATACCAAGAAACGGACCGTGATGGTCTTCCCAGGCACTCTGTTCGACAAATTCGAAGAAACACTCTTGTATTGTAGGAACACCTGCGTTTGTTTCGGCATCAATCGTTATAGTACCTCGGAATTCACTTGAGAGATAACCGAGTTCACTAATTCGAACCTCAGAAGGAAAGGACGCAAGGATTCCAGATAGAGACACACCACAACTTCCCCCTGTCCATGTAGCAACCAGCTTCAAACATGGCCAGAAATCGGCGTAATTTATCGGGTTTCCAGCTGCTAAGAGATTGCCGAGAATATTTGCTCTTTCCGAGTTGGGACGGAGACACCGTTTTACGGCAGCTGCAACATTTTCTGGCAGTTCATCTATTCGTCGGAAGACTCCGTCTTCTATGTCACTAACCATATCGAAACGATGCGCGTTCACCACTTCTAATAATCGATGAAATGACGAAGGATTTGCGCTGCCTAAATAGGTTATATCGTCTGCCTCGAAACAAAGCCGTGCAATAACTTGGTATTTCAGCCCATAATCTTCTATGCCAAACACTTCTTCGGGTAGTAGATACTTTGCTTTGGCCACCTTGGGCATCGTCTTATATATATGTCCAGATGCACTACCAAATGGTACACCGTTTGCCAAAGTGCCATCTATCGCAGGACTGACCATACCTACTATACGTCCGGAAAATGCTTCCTTGCAATCACTATATTGAACATATGAAAAAATCTTTTGGGAACGACGCAGATGCTCTAATGTCCTACTTAACACAGGTATATATTTGGGCTGACCTGTTGTTCCGCTAGTCTGGTTATACATAACAGGATGCTCGCTGGTCAATACCCTGATTTTCTCTCCACCCTGGCGTTCAATGTCCTCCCTTAGAGATTCGTATTCAACAACTGGTAACTTATCTCTAAAATTCCGCAAATCCACAATATCCTTAAAGTCATGCCGAAGACCAAATTCTGTATCCTTGTTACGATCAAGTATCGATTCTAACACTTTCCATTGAGTCTCTTTAACATTCATCGCCGCCCGTTTTAGTGGAGAATAAAGAGTCCAACCGATAATACTCATTCGGAAACCCAAAAGAGTATTCAACACAAAAGATCGAAAATTGTTTAAAGGAGCAGCATGTTTATCTATGTTTCCAGAAAAAGGGGCTTTCATTTGGGATGTAAAATCCTGGGGGTAAGTCCTATTATAAAGACCTAGTTCGGTGACATGACGGTTTTTTGGCAAAAAATAAGTCCCAAATAATATATCCCAAATAATAATGTTGTTACCGTAGTTCTGGTTGGCTTCCAACGGTTTACTTGAGTGATGCCAGCGATGAAGTTCGGCACTACTTATCACATAATTTAGTAGTCCAAAACGCATTTCAACATTGCTATGCTGAAAAAAACCATTTACCGCATAAAAAACAAAATACAGCGCAAGTACATCTTCTGAGACGCCTAGGAGAATAAAGGGCAGGGAATCACCAATAAACTGCAATGACTTATCTACAGGATGAAAACGGCCAACATTGACCCAATAAAGTTTATGGGGCGAGTGGTGTACGGCATGGAATTTCCATAAAAGCGAATTTGTATGTGCTAACCGATGGATCCAATAGCGTAGAAAATCAGCAGCTAAAAGCAGGACAATCACCTGTAACGCTATCGGCCAGTGATGTGGCCAAAGATTCTCTGGACTAAGCCCCCAAGCAGATAATAACCGCAACATAGTAACCGCCACGAGAAAATTCAAAAAAATCGGGAGCAACATTTGGATTATGATCATGAAAGTCAAGTCATTCCGTATTTCTGATCCATTAGCTTTCCACCCCTCAACATGTGGAGTACGCGACTCAAGCATAGTGATTATGATTGCTCCCACTGCTACCGGAACATAACTGCAAAAAAGCAACGACAAATTATAATGCTTAAATAAAAAAAACAGAACCAGGCATAGAATCACCGTAATTGGGTAGACAACCCAAGAAAAAACTGAATAGCGTCCAAGGCCAATGGAATTCATCATTAACATCCACCCATATTGATAAGGTTAAATTGACTAGGCAAAGAATGAAACAGGTACGGAAAGTTAACCGTAAGCTACATTCCCATTTAAACCAAGAAAATATAAGCCTCTGCATCGAAATATAATTGCCAATTAGCTACATTTAAACCAAAAAAATAAGCTCGAACCCCTTATCGAGGATTTCGCCATCGGCTCTGAAAAAAATGTAGCACCGATAATTAAAGATTATATTTGACAATCATAATGATGATATCCGCTACATGAAAAACCAGACACGACAATTTAGCGAAGCCTTTTGGCAACTATATTTTTAGTTCCGAACCCGTATTTTATTTCCCAACCTTTCTGACAATCGTATTTTGCCAAATAATATCCGTCTTGAGCAAAATATTAAGCACTACAAAAGGCACTTAGTTGTTTATGAGAGAGAACACGTTGATATCTTATCTCTCTGCCTGATGTTGTAAACTGGAAACAACGTTGGCCTCCTATTAATCTAAAAAGGAAGGATTGTGACAATGCATATCCAAATAATAAACTTTAACCT
The DNA here is from genome assembly GCA_036343635.1 of Candidatus Latescibacterota bacterium. Taxonomy (GTDB): domain Bacteria; phylum Latescibacterota; class UBA2968; order UBA8231; family UBA8231. The sequence continues at coordinate 41,255 of JAYYVF010000015.1, forward strand.
TGAAGGAATCAGTCATGAAGAATACGTGGAAATGCGGTGGCTGGATTAAAAAATTAATTAAATAGACATCAAACAAAGTTACAGAAAATTACGAACAGTCCCTTGAAAATTTTCCACACACGCGTCCCATTTTACGTCTTGCAAATCACTGATCTGCAAGGCGTCTTTCCCCTCACACTAAATATATACAGATATTACGGTGCTCTCTAGTACATGGCCGGAGTTCGCAATCATTTCGGCATTAGAGGCCATAAATAAATCAATAACACCCGGTTCAGCCTGCATCACCACACAGACTTTAGAAGGATCTTCCTTATCGTTGCCACGAAAAAGAGATGTGATACCAGCCTGCTTCTGCAATTCAACGCTACCGTCGTACAACTTCACCCAATCTTCATAACTGGTAGTAATCTTAAACGTTACTACGTTAGTTTCCATAATTCCAAACCTCCTGTTGGATTTTACAATTAACGTATATACTGAATTAAAATGGTGCAACGACGCCATTTATCATAGATTTGTGCGCAAACTATAGCTACCGTTTATGTCAAAATAGTTTTGATGTGAAATACTCGTTCTATCTTACTCCAAAAAATTTAGATAACACATAATAACAACCAATTTGAATAAATCACCGGATACTAAAAGCGGGGGAAATTTAATATGCAAATGGACAACGCAATGCGTTCTGAGTTTGCAAGACAAGGCTATATTGTAGTTCCCAGCGTCCTCAGTCAAAAACAACTGAAGGAACTCAATCAAGTATACGACCAGCATGTTCTCGATCAAGAGGAAACATTATCTACTGCTGGCACCGACCACCAGAACCGCTTTTACATCGGCGGACGTGACAAAAACATGACAATTGATCGGCACGGCAATACCTACATGGGAAGAAGGTTCTGGAGCAAGGCATATATGGACCTAATCGACAACGAAATAATGATGCCCATCATAGAAGAAGTTCTCGGCGATCCATCATGGGGACACGCCCCAGCACATATGCCGTCAGAGTTGCGCCCCCTGTTCCGACTAGATCATGATAATGTGCACTACAAACCCGGCCGGAATATTAATGACAGAGCCGACAAAGGCGGAGGACTCCACGGAGGCCCTGGAAACTTTCATGTTACCTGTGTATATGAACTCAAGACCGTCGGACCAGGTGACGGAGGTTTCGGATGCGTTTCTGGTACACACAAGCCAGCCAATGAGGAAAAACTTACAAACATCGAAGGCGACTGGAAGCACAACTGGTGCGATACGGAGTGGACATCAAAGTTGTCCAAATGGGATAAGGATGTTCCCGTCCATCGAGTTGAAGCCAAGGCTGGTGACTGCATTTTATTCACTGAGAAGCTCAAACATGGTACAATTCCGTGGGCAGGAAGTCAAGAGCGCCGCACGCTCTTTTACAAGTACGTGCCTTTTGGCATGCACCATGGCGATGCTGGGTATGATACAAATGACCCCAAACTTACTCCGCGTCAAAAACGCATCTTGGAGTTCTCGCCTTCCTGGTTTAATGAGCCACGAGAGGACAAAGATTACTCTGCCAACCCGGCTTTGACACAACTCCATCCATTTACTCGTGTAGAAAGCGATCCAAGTGTATTACTTCCAGGCATGTCGCCACCCAATATCCGGCTAACGGACGAGACTAAAAAAAGGCTTATAAATACCGGTGACACAAAAACAAGTATGAGCACAAAATAGAAAAACTTGTTACAAAGATATTCAATTGATTTGACAAAAAATTATCCCGATAGAGAAATTACATAACGGAAAATATCACAAAATAAAAATTCTGAAAAAAATTTTCGGATACCGCTTCTGGGGACAGGATGTTCGTAGCAACACCCTTGATTGTCGATCAGTATATAAGATCCATTTCCTATGAGACCGAGATCTCGTTAAGTAGATTAAGAGAGGACTTGGCGATTCAACATAATGCTGGCAAAACGTCTCCAACTTCAACCGAAATCTTCCTACGAATCGTATCGGAAGCTGCTCACGAGGGATTCCAGCAAGGAACCAACATAGAAAACACGACTCCCTTCTGGAGAGTAATAAATGAGGAGAATCCAACCGCTAAAAAAAGACTTTTGGAACGAAACTTTTAAGAAACCAGAGAACAAAAGAAGGATTAAGATAACCACGAAAATCGTCAAAGATGAACCCAAAACAGGAATTTGGAGTAAATTACACGTTGGATTTAGTCTCACCAGGCACTCCGTTCAAAGCGCCATAAAAAAGCCACTCTAACTTTGAGTAAGACTTTTTTATGGCGTTATAAAATGAAGACAGCCCCCATTAAACTCGGTATGAAACTATGATTTAAACTTACGAGAGTGTATTATGCAATTCAGTCCAGTCGTCCAAATTATTCAGATTCACTGCGTCAAGAATCGAACCATCATCCCCTTTCCCCGCCGCCGATAGTATACCAGAACGAGTTTCATCATCGTGGTTGTACCCTCTTATAGCTTCATTAGAAGTCTGAATTTCTTCTTGCGATATCGACCCACCACGTTGTTCCACAACCCAACCTTCAAAATCATTGTAGGTAGCTTTGTTATCCTTTACATAAGCCACAGCGGCGTCTCGATCTATCCCCAGTCCATCCAACACCATCTGGTCGAAACCAGCACCACATTCTGGATAATCAGCAGGCAATTGGCCTGCCTCGCTTAATCTCAATTTCGACCATAATCTAGGTAAATGGATAGCTCCTAAGGGACCTGCAACACCAGAACTGATTGTAGGGATGGTAGCCATAATATTATCTCCTGACTCACACAGTGGATGAAAAAAATAGGGCGAACAAAAGCTATTATAACGATTGCCGACCTCACGGAAAACTTTTTTTTGTTCAAATAAACGAGTAGCTGCTTAAAGTAAGTTTACCCGTTGCAATAAATCATTTTTTCGAATATATCCCGGTAGGTTTATATTAACATTGTCATTCAGACTATGCTATTTGCATTAAAAACCATTTAGATCATAACGCTCTCGCAAATTGCGGTTTCCCAAAATATTAAGGAGTAGGGAAGCCTAACAGCCTTTAGGGAGTTCCTATCATGCCAAAACTTTCCTCCGCAGAAAAAAATTTTGGTTAAGATTTGGTACAATATGGGTACTTAGTAATACGCAATGTGATTCCTACCCCACTGCTGAGTAACATAGTCCTGACTATAGAAGCCTGTCTCGATAAGCGTATGGAGGAACCGAAAAACTGACGATCTCTCAAGATAGAGCGAACATGAGTCCAACAGCCAATGAGAAATGGGCCCATAATGGCATTATTCATTGGAGTGTGGTTTCCACACAACAACCATTAACATTTCAAGGACTCTGTCTGTATATCACAATGAGCCACGAGAAGATAAAGCCTACTCAATCCGGCACAAATTACATCCCCAGGCCTGTACAGAAAGTGGCCTGGTCCATTGCGTCTCCACCCCACATCCGGCTAACAGAACAGACCAAAGCAAAGCTCCAAGCAACGCCAAAGCGTTGATCATTTATCCTTAGCTTATTACTCTTTTATGGATTACTGTCTTTTTCTTTGCTTCGAACAAGTTATGATAGGTATAAAATGAGTAAGGTTTTATCCAAAGAATTGATTTTGGCAATTCGTCATCTTGATACGTACGGGTATTGTGTCTTGCCAGAACGTGTACCCCGAGAAGTAGCCACAGAGTTTGGCGACCGCTGCCTAGAATTGCACGCAGACCCCAATAATTCGACTTTTATCCGAGGCGATGAGTATTACCAAACCCTCTTTGGAATGCTCAATCTGGATGAGCGAACCTGGCAATACGCTTTTCATGAAGACACCATAGCAATAGCCCGGCATTTCCTTGGACATCACTGCCGAGTAGTCGAAGCCTGCTCAAAACCAACCTGGCCGGGAGCACCTCCGCAGAATCTCCATGTCGATTCAGCAGGTGGCTTTGAACGGGTTCCTGATGTCCCCTGGATGATAAATACAATTTGGATGCTACGTGATTTCTCCGATGCCAATGGTGGAACTGGAGTAGTCCCGCTAAGCCACCGATCTCGACTAAAAAGCCCACCTCCAGAAGCGGAACCTGAAAATCCGCTTGTAAAAGCTATCGAGGGCCCTGCAGGATCTGTAATCCTATGGCATGGCGGGACATGGCATCAGGCACGCGCCAATCGAAGTAATGACATTCGCATTGGACTCAATATTGCATACTACCCTCGTTGGTTCAACAACTGGATCGAAAACGGACACCAGCCAGTCTGGCCGGAAACCTATGAACGCCTCCCCGACCAATACCGATGCCTCGTCCCGGGCCGACAAGGCCGAAAACGTGAAGAGGTCTATGAGGCATAGATTCATATTTAGGATTTATTAGAGCAGTGTCCGGTTAACATTCTTGCGAATCCACCAGTGCTACCTGATTCCGTAGGATATTTCGCCTAAGGATGTCATTATTATGGGACTGTCTGAAAAACAGAAAAAACATTGGTTAGAAAAGGGTTACGTTGTTGTTCCTAATGCTGTTCCAGTACCATTATTGCGCGACGTAATTCGTTCTATAGAAGATTTTGTCGGTAAGCGCATGGATCAATCCAGTGACTGGTACAAAGACCCCGTATATCCTGGTGGAATTATCAATATGAATCACAACCAGGCTCTATGGGAAACCCGGCAATATCCATTCCTTCATGAGATCTTCACCGATATTTGGGGCACTAAAAAGTTGACCGTATCCCAGGATAGGACAAACATGAACCCTCCCGCGAATGAAACTTGGGACTATGATGGAACAATTCACTGGGATATGATCTCCACCCAACAGCCATTACCATTTAAAGTTCAAGGCCTTCTTGTGCTAACAGATACAGCAGAGAACCAAGGCGGATTTCAATGCGTCCCCGGCTTCCACCTTTGTTTAGAGGAATGGGCAAAAACCCAACCTATTGACCGACCCCCTCGACATCCTGACACACGGGGAATGAACATTAAAAATATTCCTGCTTCGGCAGGAGATTTTATAATTTGGCATAGTGCTCTTCCGCATGGTAATAGTAGAAATGTGAGCAACCTGCCCCGATTGTGTCAGTATATCACTATGAATCCGGCCATAGATCCCTTTGCTCCTTCACCAGTTCCTTTGGTTCACACAGACAGGTCCGAGATAGCAAAAGCATTTGGACTCCCTGAAGGACTCTTAGAAAGTTGGCTTAGAGCACAACGTGATGCCGATAAAGTAATTGTAAGAGGCGAGTCGGTCAGGCCTTATGAAATCATACCAAATCTCATTCGTATCGAGCTAGATGACGGTCCAAAATATGTTAACGAGTCGTGGGGGAAAATTATTGATTCAAAAAGTATATTAATTTCTAGAGAGCATGCTTCGACACTAGGGTTAAGTATTCAACGCAATTCACCCGATAGCAACGAAAACATCTTTAAATTTGTCCAGAACATGCCTAGACCTCGGTTCCAACCAATTCTTACTGACAACCAACTGGCACGCATACCTTTTTTGCTAGGTGAACAAAACGGAGTTCATGGGAAAATTTGGAATGTAGAGGAAATTGCTGATCTAATTCGATGGGAATTCGGACTAAAAATATCAACTCAGGAGGCCAGCTTGACAACTCTCGGAAAAAAATTGGCCAACGTAAATCCTTGGTAAATTTATTTCTCATGGCCAATTAATCAGCATTGGTACAACTTAGCCACAATCATTATCAACTTGTGTAAGATGCCTATCTAAAAATGAACACAAACTTGGTAAATGCACCTCGTGTCCTCCCTCATGCGCAATAAACTGCAAATTTTCCGAAGTATTTAAATCATGATAAATCACCTGTATTTCATCCATGGCTTCGCGTGCAAGATCTACAGGAAACTGGGTCGGTGGCTCTTTAAGCCCATTTTGACAGAGCAGCGGGCGTGGGGCTATCAGCGAATATATATCCGGAAAATCGACTATATCTCGTAAACCAGGGAACTTCCAACACATACAATGATTATTTTCCATTTGATCCATCCGGGTTAAAAAACTCGAACTTACTGCAGCGCTTATACGCGGGTCTATCGCAGCCAACCACATAACCATCTCTCCTCCCAAAGAATTACCAATACAACTAATTCTTTCGTTATCAACTTCTTCCATGGATTCTAAAAAATCCACACAGCAAATTAGATCCCATAGCCTTTCTCCCATGAGCGTCCGACCCGATTCATAAATATCATGCCGACTGATGCCAGTCGATATGGTCACGTATCCCTGTTCAGCCAAAACATGAGCACATTTGTGATAGCTATCTTTTGTATAACAGGTATGTCGATCTCCACCATGTCCTGCAATCGCTACTACAGCTGGTGACGGGCGTGACCATCTTACCGGCACAGTTACAATTACTTCAATCTGCCTCGATGGCGTAGCATTAATTTTCAACTCTTTTGATATGTATCCATGGTTTTCAATCGACGAAACCGTTTCCACCTGAAAAGAACTTTCAGCTACACCCGAAATCTGATCGCCTATACACAGCATATCAATCAACTGGGAACGAACATGGTCCTGCCATTGTGATGCCTGTGAGGCAGTTCCCGGCCCATATTTCATTGATCTTGCATTGGACTCCATTTTAATCACTCCTCGGAAAATCTATCGACAATACTACGAACTATTTCACTCCAATCATCCCAAAGACCATCACCCTCCGGACGTCGCGGAGGCGACTCAGAAGCGGGACCTAAGTCGATACCGTGCTCTCTCCGTATATTGGGTGGAGGAGATGGCCTTCCCCCCTTAACATAGCGATGTTCAAAACTTCTCTTGTGGACAGATTTTTTATAGGCATCGTAAATAATCATCTGTCGAATTCGAGGTGGATCACTATAATTGTGTGTGGCGGAATGAAACATCCGACCATGCCAAAGAACAATGTCTCCCTCTTCACCGTAAAATTCAAACGGCTCAATATCCTTCAACATTTTCCTTAATTCCGGAGGCTGAGGCAGTACAAACTCAGCCGCTCCACTTTCTGGATGCGGTGGATGAAAAATCGAATAGCGGGCAATATCGGCTGATTCAGTATCGGCTTCATAAAGTAGCCGATGACTACCTGGAAATAAGGCAATACCTCCACCATTCTGAGGAACTGTGTCGATGTAACCACTAACGACTAAATGAACTGGCTCGGGATCCATGTGAGCCCCTCCGAGAGCTGTTTCCCTAAAAGATGGTGATGATTCGTCGCGCTCCTCGGGGAGAACGCAATAAATACCCCGCAACTCTTTTCCTCCCCAAACTGGCCAACCACGTAAACGGCTTCCTTGTGGATCTGGATCATTTTCAGACGAGGTAACTTCGGGCAGGACAACCTCACCCTCACCAAGAAACTCCTCAAACCAAGGAAATACACGACGCGGGAGAAGATCGATCATGTCCTCATCACCTGATAATTCACGTAATCTCCAGGAAAATTGCTTGCTGCGGTCATTCATACCGTCCGGGGTACTTTTTTGATCCGTCACAGGAAAACCCCTAATCCAACTAGAAGAGTCATGACGCCGTAAATATTTAGACGTATTCCCTACCCACAACCTGTCTCTAGCCACTGCACAGAGTTTAGGATCAAGAACGTTCCGCTTGACCAAGAACCCATTTTTTACAAAGAATCGAATCTCTTCTTCTGTGAGCTTTGAAAGTGATTTTTTCATTGTAACCTTGATATTCGTAGGCAACGTTTTTGTGAACTATTTCCAACTATAATTCAATCTGGCATTTTTTCGAATTTTGGTGATCTACTGGCATTTTTCCAAATGTTCTAAATGACCTGTAAGGGGAAAACATAGGTACGGTGAGGCCTCATCCGGCCATGCACCTAAAACAGGACCAAGGCTATAGGTCAAATCTGCGAGAGTTTGGTCAACTTTACTTTCTTGCAGTTGCGTAATTAACGCTTGGTCAACTCTGTCTACATAGTCACGGCTTTCTTCCAAAAAGGAAGCCACCTCTGGTCCTGAATAGACTGGATAGTGACTCGTCAAAAGAATGTCGAACTGATGTTTAAGTAGATGCTCAAGGCTGAATATATAATCTTGAGTATGACGGTACGTAGGCGGGAAAGCGGGACTACCGTCAGCTCTAGGCACAGCATTATGCAAGGCAGCATCGGCAATGATAGCAATATTTCTACCTGGATCGTATACAGTTAAGTGCCCGCGAGTGTGACCAGGAGTATGCCAGATTTCGACATTCCATCCATCTCCCAGATTCAACTTTTCACCCCCCTGCAACGAGATGTCTACAGGGATATGCCGTGAAGCCTTTCGAATGAATTCTTTGGCATCGTCGCCATCTCCAATTCCATGATCTTTCTCCCACTCACTATAACGCCTATCAATCATGACTTCGATATCTTCTACCATCTCCCGATCTGCCTCGTAACACATGAATATGGCCCTTGGACACATTTCACGCACCGAGGCATTGCCCGCTGTATGATCAAAATCAGCATGGGTATTTATTACAAAATGTAGGCTGCTAAGATCTAACCCGATTGACCTCGCATAAGGCTCGATCCATTCCTCCGGCATCTCATCTGTCCCTGTATCTATCAGTAGGGTATGGTCTTTACCTACAAGTAGAAAGACACAAACAACCCCCTCGCCAAAAGGTATTTCTATCCGATGGATTCCAGGGACTATCTCCATACCATCTCTCTCTTTTTAAAAAAAACAAATTGATTTATTGTTTACTTAAACTACCCTAATTAGGGGTGTTGTTCATCATCACGAGACTGAGCTTGAAGTTCATAAAGTGAGGCCGATTCCTCACGGTAGGTTGGAATTGGAAAGTTTTCTCGATCAAACCGTGCTACAGAAGCCGTTTTTCCGCGAACTTGACGAACAAATTTTTCTCCTTTTACCGTCATAGAACCGCAGAAAATAGGAAATGCATCTGCAGCTCTATAACTCAGTATTAGGGTCCGACGGGGATTAGACGAAAGATTGGGGGCAGAAGCATGCGGAGTCATTCCATGCATAAAGATAGCTGTACCTGCTGAACCGGATGCGATTTCAGCCTTTTCCGAATCAATCTGTTCTGTGAACCGACCTTGGAAAAATTCCTCGCTCGAATGTCTAAACAATCGGCCACGGTGATAGCCTGGAAGCAGCCGTAATGCACCATTCTCCGCAGATGAGTCATCTAAATAAAATAGGATTGCCAAAGAGTCCGTATTCGTTAGGGGATAATACGACAGATCTTGATGCCATTCGACAACGGAACCTATAGACGCAGGTTTCATATTAAGTTTGGAATAATGAAATAAAATATCTGGCCCGACCAACTGCTCTATGCAGTCAAGCAATCGACAGTCTTCGGAGAGATCTTTAAATGTTCCGTAGTAGGAACAAGGTTCATACAACCGACGAACAGCCGTCCCGGTGTTCGACTGATCTGGCTCCATTTCCATTCTATCTACATCATGATTCGCCACAGTGTTCCCATCCGTAATTTGTGCTACCTCTTCCAAAAGCGATTGGACCATTGCGCCAGAAAGATAATTAGGATACACCGTATAACCATCCCGGCTGAACTGTTCAAACTGAACTTTGTTTAACATTTTATTAACTCCTCTAATCCGTCCTGCATAGTAAACCACCGTCTACGACTAAGGAGGTGCCCGTAACAAAGGATGCTTCGTCCGAGGCCAGATACAAAACAGCATTGGCGACATCCCGACCCAACCCAAGACGCTTGGCTGGAACAAGTTCGGCATATCTTTGGCGTTCATCGTCTGGAACATCAAGATTGTCCCATAGGGGAGTTAGAATTGCACCCGGCAAAACCGCATTGACTCGTATATCGGGCCCAAAATCTATCGCCAACGTCCGCGTCAACCCCAACAATCCAGCTTTGGCAGCATCGTATGCTGTGCAAGTTTCAAAACTGACCAACGAGTGAACGGATGCAGTATTCACGATTGCTCCACCACCATTCTTCCGCATTACAGGTATCCCGTATTTTGCAGAGATATACGAAGATTTTAGACCGGAATCCAACGTTTTGTCCCAATCGCCCTCCTCTAGGTCAAGTGCAGATCCGTGGCGAAACCATATGGCATTATTGTGCAATATATCTAACCGGCCAAATGTCTCTTCGGTTTTTTGGATTAAATTTTTTATCTGGAAAGATTCAGATACATCCGTTTTGATGAATTCGGCTCGGCCGTCCAACTCCAAAATACGTTCGACAACACGAAGTCCATTTTCTTCATCAATATCAGCAACACAAACTGCCGCCCCCTCCTCGGCAAAACGCACGGCAGTCTCCTCACCTATGCCCGATGCGCCACCGGTAACTATAGCGACCTTCCCAGCTATTCGCCCTATATGTTTATTCATAATCTATCCTCCTCAGTTGTTTAGGTATCAACCCAAAACTTCTCAAACTGAATCATCAACTTCATAAACAAAAATCACAGAGAAATAATCTTTCTCGTATCCATCGATTTTTTCACTGCATCCATTACGCGCATCTGTCTGACACTATGTTCGGCCGGTATACGGTGCGAACATTCCCCACTAAGACAGGAAAACAGATGATTTAACTGAGAAACAAACTGAAACTGAGGAGGAAAATCAAAGCGCTCTTCACCGTGATTATTACGCAATACAAGCTGAACTGCACAGTTTTCATTGTTCCATGCCTGGTCCATAAACAGCATACCCTCCTCGCCAGACACTTCAGCATACTGGGAAGCCCAGGCATCGAAACCAACTGAAATCTGTGCCGTCCGACCACCATCAAAAACCAACATAATAGAGGCGGCATCATCAACTTCTACGCCACGAACCTGCGAAGAAAAAACAAATTTAGGCTCATGGCCAAAAATAGAGCGAGCATGGTGAATGTTATAGCAAGCCAAATCATAAATCGATCCGCCTCCCTGCTCTCTGTTAAACCGCCAATTCAACTCTGGACTTCTACTAGTTAAATTAACGTTCGTGCAGAAAGTACTACGAACTCCCAATACCTTACCAATGGCTCCAGAAGCAACCAACCGATGCGCCTCGATGTGCATTGGATGGTGCCGAAATTTGAAAGCTTCTGCGACCAACACACCCTCATTATTTGCACAAGAAACCAATTCCTGAGCTTGTTCAGCAGTCTGTGTAAATGGTTTTTCGCATAAAATTGCCCGAACACGTCCTGAACAGGCTAAATCAATACCAATTTGTGCATGGGAAATACCCCAGGTACAGATTATGACCAGGTCAAATGAATGCTCAGACAACATATCTGTTGTTGCTCCATAAAAATTCGTTATCCCCGCCTTGCGACCAAATTCCTCAGCACGGTTAAACGAAACATCACAAATAGCAACTAAGTCTGCTTCATCTATCTGACGGATGGCCTCTACATGTGCATGAGCTATACCTCCTGCACCAACAATTCCAATACGGTAGGTAGCCATGGCTATTCCACCTTTTCCTGCCAATGTTCAGCAATTCTTTTTTCGTCAGCTGGACCGGCCTCAGATACCAACTCAAGAACCTCCGGACTTAACCGATTTAAAATTTCTTTGGGTAATTCACTAGCTGAAGCCGTCTGAGGTCGATAACGCAAGACAAGAATAATCCGTTCCCTATTAACGGGTATCCAAGGCAGAGCACCGTGAGTTAGGGATTCGGAGATAATGAGGACATCTCCAGCTTTAGGCGTCACGTTTACTAAGCCATCAGGAAGGGGGCCATTACCAAGGGTTCCCCCATCAAATAGTTCGGACGGTCTCTCAAATTCTGCTTTATGAGACCCCGGCAAAACAACCACACCTCCATCTCCAGGATAAACATCTGTCAAATAAGGGAATACAACTATATGATCTGTAAAAATACGTCCATTTTTAACTTCATAGCGGCTACTATCCCAACCCCAATCTTCCCGAGCACAATGTAAACGTGTCGCTTCATCTTGAAGATCATGTCGACTAATTTGCAAAGTTCCACTGACCAAACGCGGCTTGCCGTTTGTTACCTCAAGTATTATTGGCCAATATGATGGGTGCATAGTCAAGCTCTGCAGGGAAGGATCAAAAGCAAAACCATGCTTATGTAAGCGACCCTCAACCGAAAAACCGATCGGTAAGGATTCAGATCGAGAATATTTTTCGGCAGCAGCACGTGCAGATTCAACTTCATCGTCACTTAGTGCTCCCGACAAAAGTAAAAAACCCTGAACATCAAAAATATAGCGCTGTTCCGGCGTCAATTTTCATCTACCTAGTTGAAAAAACATGTGTTGTAACAGAACGAAATTTTTCTCCAGGTCTTAGAACGACCGAGGGAAATCCATTTTGGTTAATGGAATCTGGGAAATGCTGCGTCTCCAGACATAAACCATCATAGCGATTATAAACAGTCCCGCGTTTCCCTTTCAAATTATCCAAATGAATACCGGAGTATACCTGAACGGCTGGTTCAGTCGTGTAGACAGTCATCACCCTCCCACTCTTCGGATCATACAACTCTGCAGCTAAACCGGGCTCATTCCCCCCTCCATTGTCCAAAACAAAATTGTGATCGTAACCTCCGATATCTACTTGCGCTATTCGGCCTCCCACGCTGGCCGGTTTAGTAAAGTCCAATGGACTCCCCGAAACAGGAAGCAACCTCCCCGTGGGAATCAGAGTCTCATCCGGCTCTGTGAAATATCGGGCCTTTAACGTCAGAATCTGGCCCAGAATATCTCCCTCACCGGCCAAATTAAAATATGAATGATTTGTGAGGTTTATTGGTGTAGGTCGATCGGTGTCGGCTTCGTACTCTATTATGAAATTATTTTTCGAGGATAGAATATAGGTAACTTTTACGTTCAGATTCCCGGGATAACCTTCTTCTCCGTCAGGGCTCGTGTAGGATAAACGCAGTGCTACTCCTTCACGGCGCGTGATCACCTCAGCGTCCCAAATGACTTTATCAAACCCCTTCAAACCACCATGGAGGTGATTTGGTCCATTATTGACCGCTAATTCGTATTTCGCCCCGTCTAATTGAAATCGTCCTAAAGCAATCCGATTTGCCACGCGCCCTGTTATGCAACCAAAATAAGGATTCTCTTCCTCGTATTGGTCAAACTGATCAAAACCCAATACTACGTCCCCCAATTCCCCGTTACGGTCAGGCATCCAGAGTTCTGAAACAATACCACCGTAATTTAAAATTCGAACCATCGCACCATTTTCATTCTCTAATGTGTAACGCACAACAGAAAGTCCATCTTTTGTGACTGCATACTGTTCTTGTTCCACACTAGCCTCCAAGGAATTTTGATCAAGAAATGCTAACAAAACAAATAACACACCAATAATGAGCATAACAGACTCCTTTATAAACTTCATTTACTACTTGCATACCATAGGAACATACTCGTAAAATAAGTAGTGAAATTGGTCACACCAACCCCACAACAAGAGAATGGCCACCATGAAAATTAAATATCTGATTCTTACTTTCCTGATTCCCTTAATAGGTTGCTCCAACGAACCACAATCTGAGCAGATAGGTTTTGTTACAAATGGTGTCGGCTCATTTTGGGTAATTGCTTCAAAAGGCGTGGAGCATGCCGCGAAAGAATTTTCCGTTCAAGCCGAGGTGCATATGCCCGCAGAAGGAGTAAGCGACCAGAAGCGAATCATCCAGGCCCTACTTGCTCGCGGTATTGATGGAATGGCTGTAAGTCCAATCGACCCTGACAATCAAACAGAACTTTTGAATGAAGCTGCTGCAAACACAAATCTTATCACCCACGATTCTGATGCACCAAATAGCAACAGACTTTGTTTTATTGGGATTGACAATTATTCAGCTGGTCGTGAATGCGGGAAACTCGTTAAAGAAGCATTGCCCGATGGCGGAAATCTAATGATTTTTGTGGGACGTCTAGAGCAACTAAATGCACAACAACGTCGCCAAGGCGTCATTGATGAATTAATGAATCGCTCCTTTGACCCCACACGTAGAGATCCAAACAATGCATCTATCTCCGGTACAAAATATACTGTTATCGATACACGAACCGATCAATTTGACTATGCGAAAGCCAAATCTCAAGTAGAAGATGCAATAGCCAAATATCCTCAACTAAACGGAGTTATCGGACTTTTTGCCTACAACCCACCCATGGCGCTCAAAGCCATCAAAGAAGCAGGAAAGATCAATCAAATTAAAATTATTGCTTTCGATGAAGAAGATGAAACCCTACAGGGAATTACAGATGGTCATATTTACGGTACTGTTGTACAAAACCCTTACCAATACGGTTACGAATCAGTCCGCATCTTGGCAGGTTTGGCACGAGGCGACCAATCTGTTTTACCCTCAGAAGGATATTTAGACATTCCCGCCCGAAAAATAACTCGAGATAATGTTGAGGACTTTTGGAGTAACTTAAAAGACCTGACTGAAAAGACCAATTAATGCAAATACTCGCTGCTCGGGATATAGGGAAATCTTTCCCCGGAGTCCAAGCTCTTCATAACGTAAATTTGACCCTTAATGTAGGAGAGGTCTTGGCCGTTGTCGGAGAAAACGGAGCGGGGAAAAGTACTCTAATGAAAATTTTGGCCGGGATTCAACGGCCCAGTAATGGGTACATCGAGGTAAACAATAAACGTGTTAGCATCGAATCGCCTAAAGATGCGATAAAACTAGGTATCGCCCTTATTCACCAAGAGCTAAATCTTTGTGATAACCTAACTGTTGCAGAAAACATATATTTAGGTCGCGAACCTCACTCCTATGGATTGATCAACAAACGCGAACTAAGCCATCAAGCAAAAAATTGGCTTAACCGTATCGGGCTAAATATTAATCCACAGACCGCTCTTTCTCAGCTTTCAATAGGCCATAGGCAAATGGTGGAAATTGCAAAAGCACTATCTACCGATGCCCGTATCATTATTATGGACGAGCCCACTTCAAGTCTATCAAATGACGAATCTGAAACACTTTTTCGTGTTATTAATGAGCTACGTAAAAATGGCGTTTCAATAATCTACATCTCTCACAGACTGAGCGAGATAACAAGAATTTCGGACCGTGCTCTCGTGCTTCGGGATGGCCAGAACACCGATCTACTCGAAGGCAACCAAATTACTCGGGGGAAAATGGTATCTTCAATGGTTGGACGATCCATAGACCAATATTATCCCCTCACCCAACATGAACCTGGGAACGAACTCCTCCGAGTCGAAAATCTTGTTACCCAAGCAAATCCAACAAAAAAAATAAATCTCACAATTAACCAACATGAGATTGTTGGAATAGCCGGGTTAATTGGGGCGGGAAGAACCGAATTACTCGAAACATTATTCGGTATTTCTCTACCCTCCTCGGGGAAAATATTTATTGACCAACAAGAAACAGTATTCGACACGCCAGAATCTGCAATAAATGCTGGAGTCGCTTTAGTCCCGGAAGACAGGAAAAAACAAGGCCTTGTTTTAGGAATGAATATCTGCCATAACATTAGTCTATCCCAATTAAGAAAATGGAGCCTCTTTGGCTCACTAATTAATTTTAAGCAGGAATTTTCTGGTGCAAAACGAGCAATGGATCAACTCTCCATCCGTGCGACTAACGTCGATCAGTTGACAAGCCTCCTTTCTGGTGGAAACCAACAAAAAGTAGCAATAGCAAAATGGTTAGCTACAAGCCCAAAGTTGCTATTGCTTGATGAACCCACCCGCGGCGTAGACGTCGGCGCTAAACAAGATATATACCAAATAATGAGATCACTTGTCGATCAAGGTATGACAATCCTATTTGCTTCGAGTGAACTGGAAGAGCTAATTGGTGTGGCAGATCGAGTAGTTGTCATGCATGAAGGCGGTATTTCAGGTCAATTAAATAGAGGCAAAATCAGCGAAGAAGCTATCATGCAGTTAGCTACCGGGAGGGCTGCCTAATATGAAAAAGATCATAGGAATCGCGAGCTTACTTCTAACCATCTTCCTTTTCAGTTGGGCAGTCGAACCCAAGTTTGTGAGCGCCTACAATCTCCAAAATATTGCCCGCTGGACCTCGTTATTTGGCATCATAAGTATCGGAGTCGCTTTTGTAATTGTCACGGGAGGGATTGACCTTTCGCTCGGAGCCGTTGTTGGACTGATTGGTTGTATACTTCCGATGCTTCTCAATTCCGGTTATAGTCCGATTACCGCATTCTCAATAGTCATCCTCTTATCTCTTTCCATAGGGTTAGTTCATGGGTTACTTATCACTCGGTTAGGCCTACAACCCTTCGTCGTTACTTTATGCGGCCTACTTTTTTATCGTGGGATTGCTCGCTGGTTAACAAATGATCAGATCCAAGGATTCGGCTCCCAATATGAGAATCTCCGCCAGCTAGCTATTGGGAAAATATCTATCGGGGGAATTGTAGAAATTCCATCCCCTTTTCTCATTGTTGTTGTCATTGGACTCTTGGCGGCTATTTTTCTGAATCGTTCTATATGGGGTCGCTATTTAATTGCATTAGGTCGAAATGAAGAAGCTGCACGTTATAGTGGCGTTCCCATTACCCGTATGAAGATTCTTGCTTACGTAATCTGTTCCGGTTCCGCTGGAATCGGTGGTATCTTATTTGCCTTAGATGTAAACTCTGTACAGCCCGCAGGTCATGGAAATTTCTATGAGTTATATGCCATAGCCGCCGCGGTTCTTGGTGGATGTTCTTTGCGAGGTGGCGAAGGCTCCATATTAGGGGTACTAATTGGAGCTGCAGTCATGCGTTTTCTATATAACGCGATTAATGTTTTGGGGATACCAACGCAACTCGAATTTGCTATAATTGGCATAGTTATTCTTGCTGGCGTAATTGCGGACGAATCCATAAGAAGAATCGCTACTCGCAGACTGAGGAACTAACTCTATGTTATTGGGAAAAAAATTTGCACTTAAATCTTTAGCCCTATGCATACTAATCATTTGCGCTGAAAGTCATGCTGACAACGTCGCCTTTGAAGATTCCTTACTCCTACGGCACGCGCACGCTGCTCTTAGTGACTCAACAAACTTATTTTCACACGAAAACTGTTCAAGTATTGAATATTTCCAGGTTGAACATGAAAACATCCATTCACTTGATGGCATTCAATGTATGCAGGATCTGCGGATTTTAAAAATAGGGCACAACGATATTGTTTATGCTGAGCCATTGACTAAGCTAAACTCTTTAAAAGTTTTGGATATTAGTCACAATCCCCTGAAATCTATAGACCCCATATCGCAATTAACACAAATAGAATGGGTAAAAATTAATGGGACCGGCATTAAGGATGCCTCTCCAATGTCCAAACTATCCAATCTTACCTATTTGTCGATAAGCCACAATACTATCTCTAACCTACAAGCTCTATCAGATCTTGTAAAACTACAAGAATTAGATTTATCACGTAATCAGCTTTTATCACTAGACCACTTACAAGGTTTGAGTTCGCTTAGAGTACTAAAATTTAACCGCAATAAACTGCAATCAATGTGGGGGATCGGACAACTCAACGCGTTAGAAAAAATAGAAGCACGAAACAATTTCATTGCTAATATAGAACATCTACAAAACTTAAATGACCTCAAACATCTCGAATTGTCTAACAACAAAGTTAGTAATATAAAATCACTAAAAAATCTACGAAAGCTAGAGATTTTACGCTTAGCTAACAACGAAATAAGTGACTTGACCCCTTTAAAATTCCTTACTTCTTTAAAGGAACTACGTTTGGATGCAAACAAAATTGAGAACCTTTCTCCTCTCGAAAATCTACACAACTTAAAGGTACTGGACTTAGGAAACAATCAAATTCGCGATCTAAGCCCGCTTGCAAAATTAAACAAATTAGAGGTCCTCAGATTAAGTCAAAATAGAGTACGTGAGATTGCACCTATACTCGATCTGCCCAACCTGATAGTGTTAGAGATTTGGGAAAACGAACTGCCTCACAATGCAACAAAAGTCATTAAAAAATTGAATGAGCGTCAGATACACGTGGATTAAACGATCACAGACTCGTCTAGTTCAAAAATAATGCGCTGTCTAACGATATCCATCATATTATGATCTTCTATTTTTTCACCTACGCGATCAGTTACATAGAAAGCATCAGAAGCTCGACCAACTACAGTATCGATAAGGGCCATATGAATATCCAAACCTAGTTCGACAAGGGCATGTGTTATTCGATACAACAATCCTACATCATCTCGAGCATCAATATCCAGCACAGTATAGTTTCTTGAAGATTGATTATCTATCTCTACTTTCGTCTCATCAAAATGTTCAGGGTGATTACGTTGTGACCAATTACTACTATGCATTTCAAGTAATTCACGTGCTTTTTTCCCTTTCTCCAGTACATCACTGATTCTATCTACAACGCGCTCTTTTTTCCAATCATCTAGTTTTGCCCCACCATCTATATTAGTAACCTGAAAGGTATCTAGAACAATTTGATCACAACTGGTAATAATATCCGCTCGCAAAACATTTAGATCATTTACGGCTAAAGCCCCACAAATTTTAGCTAAAACCTGGCGTCGGTCACGCGTGCATATGACTATTTCAGTAAAATCTTCGCGTTCAATAAAATCCACGCCATAAGCGCGATTTCCATCGAGATCCTGTACCATGTTGATATGCGCCTCTATCTGATTTAATTCGTACGTTGCAGGATATTTTTCTGGCATCTTATTTACATGGGAACGTAACATAGAAATTTGGTTGCTGGACCACTTCCCTTCTACAGTAGCAACGTGCTTTTCTAACAAATCTGTAGAAAGACGTTCATTTTCTTCAGGTATTATGGCTAAATCTAACTTCACACCAGTTTTGTCATACAACTCCCAAAGCAACGCCGCCTGCCACTCCGTCCAAGCTTCAGGTGAAACAGCAGACAAGTCCGCGTAGGACAGCAGGTACAATCCGTCCAAATATTCTGTAGCCTTAAATTCCTTAGCAAATTCAACTATCATCTCATCATCTTCTAAATCCCGACGACGCGAAATCAATACCATCTCTTGGTGTTTACGAATCAAAAAAACGAACAAATCTCGTTGATCCCCTGGCAAGTCTAGACGCTCCGCTAACTCTTGAGCTATTTCAACGCCAGCCGAAATATGATCCGTTCTCCTATATTTCCCAACATCATGCATTAGAACAGAAAAAAACAGAATCGACTTAGGCCCAAAATCTTCAAAAACATTAGATAATCTTTCTCGTCTGCGTCCCTGCAGAAGTGCTTCAAGATTTCTTATCGCAACTAACGTGTGCTCATCAACTGTGTAAATATGATATGGATTAAATTGAACCAAGCAGTTTAACCTACCAAATTCGGGAAGATAGGCATCCAGCACACCCAATTCGTGCATCAAACGCAGTGTCGAAGCTACACGCATTTTCCCGGAAAGGATTTTGAAAAAAACATCCCGAGCCTCACTTGAACAACGAAAATTTTCATCTATCAAATCCAATGAAAGTTGGACCGCTCGCTTGGCCACCTCACCTAGGATCAATTTTTTCCTCTGCAATAAAGAAAAAATTTTCAACATACGAAAAGGGTCCTGCGAAAAATACTCTCGCCCATCCTTTATCACTATTTCATTATCAATCGACATCAACCCATGTTCCAGATACATGGTCCGTGCCGACACCCTTCGCTTACGTGTGAACCTTTCAAATGTCAAATTAACTATCTGAAAAACCGACCGAGCGTTCTGATAATAATCTCGCATAAAGAACTCAACGCCCAGTTCTGTTTCACTGTCTTCATACCCTAAAGCTATAGACACCTGTACCTTCGCATCCGCATCAAGCACATCCCGCTTTCGACAAAAAATTGCGTGAAGATGAAGACGTATAGACGACAAAAATCGCCAGCATTTTTCTATTGTTTCTATGTCGTTCTCTTCTAAAAAATCGGGCCATCTAATCTCATTAGAGCGTGAATTCATTTTGGATTTGATCGCCCATTGCAATGATTGAATATCACGCAGAGCTCCTGGGCTCTCCTTGATATTCGGTTCCAACAATTGTACTGATGAGTCGTTTTCAATCCGCTGAAAACGCCAGCGATTCAATTTTTCCGGCAAATTGTTAGGTACATTTAAATATAATTTTTCATAAAAATCCGAAAAAGCCTCCTCGTCACCTACCAAGAGTC
Organism: Candidatus Latescibacterota bacterium; assembly: GCA_036343635.1. Classification (GTDB taxonomy): domain Bacteria; phylum Latescibacterota; class UBA2968; order UBA8231; family UBA8231. Next base: position 61,472 of record JAYYVF010000015.1, read on the forward strand.
TTCCATCCATCATAGCTGTACAAGATTCAATATCCTCTTTAGCTAATTTCAGTGCCTCCGAAATAGTTCGACTACTATACCCTATATCCAAGTGAAAATCCCACAGAACATGAAGAATTTCTGATATGTAATTATTTTTAGGGTCATATGATTTTCCCATCAAGAACATTAAATCTACATCAGAATAGAAAGACATCTCCCGTCTCCCAAAACCTCCAACCGCAATCACTGCAATACCATTGGCATTTAGGCCAACGGTCCGTTTGAAGACCTCAATTACGACCAAATCCATACATTCAGATAACGATCGCATGACCTCGGGCGAGTCAAAACTTGTTAATAGTTTCGTCTTCTCAGTTTCATGTACACTAAGAATTAATTCGTGAACCTTTTCGTTCCATTCCGGATTACCCAATCCAGTTATTTCAACTAACTTTGATGAAATATCAATTTTTTTATTCAAGAAATTTCCCCGATACTATTGGTTGTAAAAACAACTTTCACCTGGCTCAAAATAATTCGCAACTTAATCAAGAAACACCAATCCTAAACATCCTTAAGATATAGAAAAACAATAATTTTGTTTCAAGCCAAATTGTAATTTAAAAACAAACAACAATCCCATATCACAGGCGCAAGATATGTATCCGTGGGTGACAAACGGTGAATCAAAACAGAGATCACTCTACAGAGAAGCATAATCTAACAAGATATTAACTTAAGATCATTTAAGTCATTTTTCTTCAATTGAACACTTCAAGAATGTTGAATTGAATACATTTATCAGTGATATTAAAATCCAAAGTATTTTTTTAAGCTTAATTAAGGTGGAAGACGAAAATATTGGGTAACAATTCAAGTAATCAAGAACGCGCATTACTGATTGGCGTTTCACTCCCGCATATACCTTTGTGGGAGGCAGAGGATTCTCTCGAAGAATTAGCCCGCTTAGCCGACGCAGCACTTCTCACTACGGTGGAACGAATCATTCAGTCGCGGGATCGCATCGACTCAGCATTTTTCGTTGGCAAAGGAAAGGTAGAGGAAATAAAGCAAACCTCAAAAAAGGCAGATGTCGATCTATTGATATTTGACAATGATCTTTCGCCCGCACAAATGCGTAATTTAGAAAACAAAACTGAAATGCGTGTTTTAGATAGAAGCGCTCTTATTCTGGATATTTTTTCTCGACACGCACGAACCCGTACCGCACAAGTTCAAGTTGAACTTGCACAACTCAATTATTTGCTGCCACGACTTACACGGATGTGGACTCACTTATCGCGACAGGCAGGAGGTGGGGCTATCCGAGGTATGGGATCTGCTGGTGTCAGAGGGCCTGGAGAAACACAATTAGAAACAGATCGGAGAATCATACACCGTCAAATAAACTCTCTTGAAACAAAACTAAAACGCATAAACACACAGATGGCTACTGGAAGAAAAAGTCGACAGGGCATTTACAGCGTTGCCCTTGTTGGCTACACAAATGCCGGGAAATCAACTTTAATGAAGGCCCTATCCGGTTCGGATGTCTTAGTAGAAGATCAACTATTTGCAACGTTAGATTCAACAACTCGATCCATACAACTTGCGTCTAAAAATAAAATCTTACTGACTGATACTGTTGGTTTTATAAATAGATTACCCCATCATTTATTTGCTTCATTTAGAGCCACATTAGAAGAGGCCGTTGAGGCCGATCTTCTTTTGCATGTTGTAGATCTTAGCTTCGCTAACTATGAATCACAAATGCGAGCCGTCGAGAAAGTATTAAGAGACCTCAAACTCGAGGACCGACCAACCGTTACTGTTTTCAATAAAATTGACCGAATCCACGAGGAAGATGAACAGACCATAATCGACACGTATAACGAACGCGAAAATTCCGTAGCTATTTCAGCGGCTAAAAACATCGGGCTGGAGAAACTCTGCGCTAAAATTACTGAATTTATGGATGCAGAATTTATCAACTTGTCTTTGCGGATACCTCAATCTGAAGGTCGTCTGCTATCAAGACTACAAGAAAAAAGTGATATTATAATGGAGAATTATGAAAACAACGACGTCATTCTAAAGTTGCGACTGGAGAAATTAATTGCCAAGAAATTGGAGCTCAAACGCTTTTGTGTTGATTAATCAAAAATTTCTAGCTTTTTAAATAACCCTTTTCAACTGCCTCATCTATCAATTTTTTTGCATATTTCCAAAGTTCGGGCGAGCTATCTGAAATATGAGCATTGCGCGATATAACTTGATCACGAGTCATCCCATGTCGTCTCCATGCCAAACCATGAGTATGAAAATTAAGTAACATCGGTTGAATTCTATCTAAAGCAGCAGCGTATTGAGCATCTTCCGTTTTTCTCTCCTCAAATTCATCCCATAATTCCCTGAATTCTAATGCCTGTTCATCTGGTAAAATATTAAAAAGTCTATCCGCTGCTTTTTGTTCTCTGGCATCCTTGTCTTTGTAGGAAATCTCATCATAAAGGAAAGTATCACCTGCATCAATTTCCACAATATCATGTATAAGTAACATTTTCAGTACTCGCAACAGGTCTACTTCTTCGCCTGCGTGCCGAAATAAAAGAACAGCCATCAGACTCAAATGCCATGAGTGCTCTGCATCATTTTCAGCTCTTCCATCTTTAATTAAGGGAGTTTGTCGGAAAACATGTTTTAATTTGTCCACCTCAATAATAAAATCTATTTGTTTTTCCATATCCTCAGCGGACAATTCAACACTCATTTCTTCATTGTCATTGAACCGAACAGGGCCTCTTGACCGACCTGTACTCGATAAAAATAAACACCCGACCCCACAACAGATCCTGAGGCGTCTAGTCCATCCCAAAGCACCCTTCGGAATCCGGATTCGACATCCCGCTCAAATATTCGTCGTATCCGCTGACCTAATGTATTGTAAATTTCAACCGTCACTGGGACGAACCCCATAGGGGACAATGGCACAGAAAAAGGAATTATTGTAGAAGGGTTGAATGGATTTGGATAATTCTGTTGCAAAGTAAAAACCTCCGGAAGAGAGGTAGATGAATCCAATCCATGCATTGTCAAATCAACTATAGAATAATCCGAGCGTACAATCTTACCCATTCGTAAATGTAAAGGACTTCTAATTGTGTTTTGCTTTGAACGAATACGAAGCCTAAGTAATTCACCGTCTCCATTAACCTGCCAATCACGACCATAACGTGCCTGAGCCAAAGAAACAGTTCCAACACTATGATCTATTCGAGTAAAAACACCCTGGCTATTGCTATCGAAAATCGTACCTGCTTGAACGGGTTCCAGGATAGAAATATAGGCAGGATCATAATCCAAAATAACTTCAAATGCGACAGCATCCTGTAGATCACGAGCAAGCAATACAAATTCTAATTCCTTGTCGAGAACCGAACTTATGTCGAGATTGACGGGAATTAACTCGACTGAGACATCGGACAATCTGTCAAATGTCGGCTTGAAAACAGGTGGTGCGCCAAACCCAGTGCTATTACTAATATTTGACGTAGCTAAAGAGAGGTCTTCCACTCCTACCCTTCCATCGTTATTCATGTCTGAACGCGAGAAATTATCTACTGATTTGTTGGTTCCCCAAGCAGCATCAATGGCATTAACGTCATCTTCATCCACTTCATTATCTCCTGTCGCATCGCCTCCTCTCAGCAGACGTCCTTCCTGCGGCAACAATCGAGATCTATCACCTCGAATATCCGATGCATAAAAACCTTTTCCATCATGTAAATAAATATTTTCACCATGTCTGACAAGGATTGTATCGGTTCGTGCACTCAAATGGCTGGAATCTTTAACAACAAGCACATACCGTCCAACCGGTACATGAGAAAGAAACAATGCCCCATCGTCACCTGTCTGAATCTCAATGACATTCTGCGTAGCTGTATGATCATCATTTTTACTTAGGAATAAACCATCAAGCAAATCAAAAGTAGCTCCTGGAGCTCGCAAATGTACGTCTAACAACGTCGAATGATTCCCAATACTCTGCGATCTACCTTCTAACAAAACTGTTCCGGATATAGTCCCTCGTTCTACCGCAACGACTTGCGCACTTTGAACCGACAACCCATTACTGCTACGCAACACACCTGATGAACCTACGACTCCAAGACTAGAATCTCCTGAGAAAGCCAACATCTGATTACCACTAAAAGAATTAGATAAAACGACGTTAAAGCGTGCCAGTACTTTTGGACTTTTGGTATTTCCAACTATTTCACCGCCAACTTTCGTTTTTGTAAACCGCAGTTGGTCATCAACTAATCCATTTTGTGCAATGGTTCCTCCTGCAAAAACATTTCCCAAATCTGTAAAAGGTGCGTTTGAATTCACAGCAGTAAATAAGGCGCGATTAAAATCTAACACGATACCAATTGATTCGATAGAAGATCCATTCGATTGAACCGCAACTTCAAAAGTAAGGGTATCACCTGGAGCTCCAATTACTCTGTTTGGACGAATAGCTAACTGAGGATTGGTATTATTAGATCCTCCGACAATTAGCCGATTCGATGCCTCGCTAAGCCGCCCCGAAGATCCATCAGAAAAAGTGGCATCACCACTAATAGCTGCATAAATAGAGTAGATGCCTTCATCCAATACAAAGTCCGAAGTTCCGGTGTTCCAATTTATAGCACTAGCGCTGCTTTCTCGGATATTGTTAATCTGACCAGATGTAGTACCATCATCGCTATTAATTATTACGGCCTGCCCATCCGAAACAGCGTCCTCTATATCAACTAAAGATGTGTATCCGGGTCTGTCGGTAGCGTATAACCTGATATAAGCGTCATCGGTTCCTTGACCATCATCGACCCAATAACTTTCCCATTCCAACCGAATCACGTCTCCACTATAAATTTCAGGCATTCGGTTTTTTAAAATAATGTGTGGAGAATGCGAAACCGTAATTGAACCCCCACGCGCTATTATGGTATTTGAACCATCAGAAACTAAGGCATAAACCCATACACGCTCACCATTAGATGGGATATGGTTTGCAGGATTACGGAAATCCCAGGAATAAATATCGTTTACTCCATCGTTGTTTTCTTTAAGTCCTCTAACAATTAAATGTGTATCCGAATCATTTAAAAATGTCTGCACCGCAACATTGTCCGTTGTCTGGTAATCAGAAACAGCAGGATCGTCGGTCGTAAAATATAAATCAATGTTAGCATCGCTATCTATATCATTATCACCTGGCCCTTTTTGCCATTGTATCGAAAAAATCGGTTGAGAGCCACTGTTCACAGACCGCTGTGTATCTACCGATGGTTCGTAAAATGTAAAGCTAGGAGAATGCCGCAGTTTAAGGGTGGTACTGCTATGACCAACACCAATACTTAAAGAATCCGTTGCAACGGCATAAATGTAATAATCACCTTCCGATACGATCGGATTGGTGACATCCCACGAATATTCATGGTCTCTACTACTTAAAGTAGTAGATCCAGTGACCGGCATCGCCCTGATTCCTGAAAGGCTCTTACCGAGGACAAATTGATTATTTGGATACGCACCTTTGATCGAAATAGAAGTTAATCCACTATGAGCCGAATAAAATAACTGAACGGCAGCATCACTGTCGTAATCGACGACACTAAAATCGAGGTCATAAGGATTGGATTGGTCTCCGCTCCTGATACCAGTATCTACTATTTCTCCTGATACGACGGGGTCTATTTTCCGGACGATGGGACCATGTCTTATAGTGAGAGCTCCCGAACTGACACTAAAACGGGGAGGATTGATCCCGTCATCTATTACGCCATAGATATAATACTGCCCACTATGTACTCCCTGAATTGATGCAAATAAAGCCGATTTTTTTAATTCATCGGGCGGATCATCCCACGTATAAACCTGATTGCTACCTTCAGTAAGATCATCTGTGCCATATGAATTTACCGTTGTAATATCATTTTCGTCCGCTATCAATGTAGCAAATATTCTAACGTCCTGGACTGAATTTAATGTTGACGCTGGATACGCATATAAAGAGATGGACAAACCTCCTCCTACATCATCATCCGCATCAACGGCACTATATTGAATCTGAAAAGTATTATTCGCTACATCTTGATTCCCGTCAGGTTGACTAATAGAAATGGTGGGAGAAGCATTGCTTGAAACAACATCCACCGATGCACCAATTGAAAAAAAAGATCCTGCTGCTACAAAACTACCTGTCGGATCATGCCCCACACTCACATTGCTTGACTTACCCGAGTTACTGGTAATCGACTGCAAATTTGTCGTCGAATCACTTCCTAAGACATTTAATTTTACAAGAAGACCTACTTTGTCATTATCATCGCCCCATTCACTACCACTGCTACTATTTTCATTTATGCGTCCCTCATAGAACTTGTCTGTATCAGAAAGAGTGGCTCCCACGGATTCCCATTCTCCACTCAAAAAACCATCCGACGAATCGCCTCGCGAACCTATTCCCGATCCACTCTGAGGATCTGCCACATGCACATAAATCATATTATCATTTTGCGCATTTGAAATATTTTGGGGATTTACTGGCTTATAATTTAGATAATACTGATGTCCTCCCACCGGCGCCGATTCGTCTTGCCAAACGATATCACGCCCCAAAACTTTAAAGTAAGGGTGATGATTAACATTATTTTGACCACTGAATCCAAAACCTTCCTTCAAACCTCCAACAAACGTCATAAAGATATTTGATGAATCTGGATTCATAGCTAATGAAGGGCTTTGTATATATACGTCTGAAACGGCCAAACCATCCTGCACAGAAGTATCTGAATCATCATCAACAACTTTTTCGGGCAGAGACCACACCGACCCATTATATCTGGCATAATAAAGATCCTGCTCTCCGGCACCACTATATCCAGCACTAAAAGCGATATGTAGATCACCGAACGGACTTTTTCGGGCATCTACAACAGCAGAGATACGATCCGTCCATTCCCAATCCAATTCAACTGAATAATTAGTTCCGACTCCCGGAAAGACCCCGTTCGCACCTTCTCTCCATAATGCTTCATCTCCATTCCACTCAGCACCCGACCCAATAGATCCATCCTCATCATAAAAATTAAAGTGAACCCCTTCATTGCCACTGCCATCTGCATACTTATATAACGCATATATTCTATCAGGGAATACAGAACGATCCACAACAATGCTTGGGAAATAATATGCTACATCGGTTTCAATACCAGAGTTGTTTGCCGTTTCGTCAACAAAAGTAGCCAACAATGCTCCATCAGTATTTTGATTCCAACCAGAGTTATTGACCACATTCCACGTTGCATCCGTAGCTAATCTCTTATGCTCGATCCGATTGTCTGAATCGTTAAAATATACTATATGTAACGCATTATTGTCTCCTATTCCAACATCTACTCCCGTTCCTCTATCTCCATTGGGCGTTAGACGAACACCTCCCGTCCCAGCTGATCCGGATTCACCCACCTGAAACAGGGAAACTACACCATTTTCATATTTTGCCTTGGACAACATTATGTCATCCGACCCGCTTCCATTGCTTATACCACGGGCATAACCAATAAAAATTTGGTCGCGATCATCAATTGCCAAACGAGGGAAACCACAGCTACGACTTTCTACTTTTCCTACTGCTGTATCATTGACCTTTAATGGATTTTGCCAGCTGTTCCCACCATCTTCTGAGTAAGCCAGATATACATTTTGTTTACGTTCCCGATCTCCAGTAGAAATAAAAGCATAGGCGATACGTGGATTCCCACGGCTGTCAACTTCCAAGTCAAGCGTAGAGAATCCTTTGTCATTACCGTCGGCCTGTAGTCCATGGTGGACAAGACTAACATACCTTGGAGAGTTAAATGTAGCTCCTCCGTCGTCACTTCTGGCATACAACACCTGGTAAAGAGGGGTACTCCCACCCGTATACGGGTAAGAGCTTCTTGGAGTAGATCCAGTCTGTTCTATCCACGCCATATGTATTCCATTGGGGTCCAACAGATTACCCTGTGGCGCCGGACGAGACATGGCTACATCAACATGCATACCATCAGTATCAATACTTCCTACTTGAACACTCCGCTCAACGCTATGAAAATGGCCTATCACTGGATAATTATTATTCACCGGCTGATCCAAATCAACGAGTACATTAATCGCTTTACTGACTACGGCATCAGTCGCTACCGTACTATCTTCTCGAGAAAAAACCACAGGCGTGCGATTTTCAAATGTTGGTTTTGCAGCGTATAGATATGAAGGCCAAATATTTAGTGCAAAAAGCACAAGAATCGATCTATGTTTCATTTCTTTACTTAACCAATGTCATTTTGCGCGTCTGTCGAAAATCTTCTGTTTCTAACAGATAAAAATACAGGCCGGCAGCTGCCAAATGACCAGAAGCGTCTCTACCATTCCAATCTATCGTATGGTATCCAGCTTCCAACGACTGATTGATTAAAGTAGAAATCTTTTGCCCCAACAAGTTGAAGACTGCGAGCCGAACATGGGAACGACCGGCTAAAGACAAAGGGATACTTGTTGTAGGATTAAATGGATTTGGGAAATTTTGCTCTAATTCCGTATTCTTTGGTAAAATCAAATCAATTAACGACTTTTCCCATCCTACAATTTGCCTTTCATAGTATGCATTTAGCAACAGTCCTTCCTCGATTGATAGAGTAGAAAGAGGATTATCGCTCAACACTTCAAACTTCAAACGGCCTAATTCCTTGTCGCCACTTGCAGACCACTGTTTTCCATAGCGCGATCCCAATATGACCAATTCATCTTGACGGTCTTTAAGAGCCATAAAAATAGCTCCATCCGGATTTTCAGAAAAAACATCTCCACTTTGAATCTGGCTAAAAAGAGGCCTGAGGACTGAGGCATCATATTTAAACCTCATTTCATATCCAGCTAATCTTCTTAAATCCGTTGCAATGACTGAGAATTCAATATTTTGACCTATTACAATGTCTCTCGTCACATCAAAAAGTGGATTCATTTCTAGTGTAATCGGTTCAAAACTGGAAATAACATCCTTATAAACAGGTGGTGCACCGAACCCTTCATTGTTTCCAAAATTTGAGGTAGTAGCCGTCAAATCTGAAGCTCCCACCTTTCCATCGTTATTTAAATCTGCTCTCGATTCACCAGTACCCCAGGAAGCGATAATCATATTCACATCATCTTCGTTTATCTCGTTGTCCCCACTTACGTCCCCGGCAATTAATCTTCTTCCACTATTTCCCAGCAATGAAGACGGATCACCTCGCAAGTCCGAGGCGAAAAATCCTTGAACATCAGTCCCAACTGTCACGGTCTGGCCATTTACTAAAGTGAATGTATCTGTTCGTGCGCTTAGGTGACTCGTGTCTTTTACCGTCAACACATAACGTCCAGCTGGAACATTTGTTAACAATAAAGCACCAGTATTATTCGTATTTACTTCAAGAGAATCAGCCGTTGCAGTATAGTCGTCATTTGTAGATAGAAATATAGCATCAGAAATGTCGATCGTACTTCCTGGATGACGTAGATGAATGTCTAACAAACTTGTGTGATTACCGTCTCCAAGAGTACGCCCTTCAAGTTCTACAATTGCGGATATTTGACCGCGAGATTCCCGCTTAAATTCAGGATTGGAAATACTCAATCCATCACCTGAAACGTCATATGGATCATTTTTTCCTTGAAATCCAAGGACTGTACCCGTTTCGCCTGTTGAAAAAACAACTGAAGGAGTAGAAACAACATTAGCAGTCGGAATCAACTGTAACCGAGCCATAGCCACCGGCTCGTCCGAACTGCCAACTTGTTGCCCTCCAAACGTCGCCTTTGAGAAACGGAGTTGACTCGCGCTAGTATTGTAAGAATTTTCTAAGGGATTCGTATTTGGAAACACATTATTTAAATCTAAAAAAGGCTGTAATCCCGATTCCTCACTTTGATCTATTAGAGAAAAACTGTTGTCTCCGAGTTTTATTATTACCTGAACAAAGTTTATAGCATTTGGATGTTGCACCACCACATCTACCGTTACTGTATCAAATACCGAAACCACCTGATCTGTCGGACTGAAACTAATATTCGGTTTCGATCCGGCAGCTCCAATTGACAATGCAGAAATACTTCGGCTGTAAGTGACGCCGGTATTATTATTGAAGGTCGGATCTTTGGATATTGCAGCGTAGACGTAATAAGCCGTAGAAGCTGAACCAAACAACCTGGTATTCCAGTCAAAAAAATCGGCACTGTCTTCCCTAACATCAGCTATAGCACCGGTCGTCAAACCATTGCTACTGTTTATTAGAAAACCATGATCACCAATGTCGGCTTCTAAATCAGATAAAGAATTCAGGTCATCTTCAGTAGAAGCATACAGTCTTATATATGCATTGTCGGTCCCCACAAGATCATCAACTAGATAATCATCCCAACTTAACCGAATAATATCATTTTTAGCAAAAGAGCCATAACCGCTTAATTTAGAATTAAGCAAATGTATAAATGGTGTGTGCGTAACTGAAATCGAACCTCCTAAAGTTGTAGTGGAATTTCCATTTTCATCTTTTATTACTGCGTAAAGCCAAATTTTGGTCCCACTTACAGGTAAATCATATTCCGCATTTCTAAAGTCCCACATATACATATCTCCACTACCTTCAATATTTTCACTCAAGCCTTTTACTACAACTCGCGTATTTTCGGCACGAAGAAGAGAATCTGGGTTCGATTCGTAGTTTAAAACTGCAGGGTTGTCCGTCGTAAAATACAAGTCGATCGAGGCATTGCTATCAAAATCTCCATCGCTCCTACCTTTTTGCCACTGAATCGCATATACCGGTTGAGATCCACTATCAATATTCCTATGCGTATCTCGAGGGGGTTCATAAAACGTAAAAGACGGTGAGTGCTGAACTCTCAACATGTAATCGCTTTGCCCAACACTAACGTTATAGGAATCACTTGCCACCAGATATATATAATAGGATCCCTCTTTAACTACTTGTGAATCGATCGATGAGCCGACTCTCACAGCAACTAAATCCGTGAGATCCCAGCTATATTCTCTGGAATTACTGGTCAACAACTCAGTGCGAGGAATTGGAATCGCACTTATACCAGCAACACTTTTTCCTAATGCAAACTGTTGATTGGGAAATGTCCCACTAACGGAAACAGAGTTAATACCACCAACTGCAGAATAAAATAACTGTAATTCTGTAGCTCCTTGTAAATCATAATCTCTGACAAGAAAATCCAGGTCATAGGGATTCGCATATTTTCCTGTGCGAACACCTGTGTTGACTGTATCAGGAGAAATGGGATCTACTTGTACAATCTTTGGAACATGTTTTATCTCCACTGACCCTGGGCTACGAACAAACACGGGTGGATTTTTTTGATCATCTGCTATCAGATAAATATAGTATTCCCCACTTGGAACTTTTGTGATACTGGCAAATAACTTGTTGCGTAACGCTATTGAAGGTGAGCCCCAAGAATAGCGTCCTTTAAGCTCTTCAAGAAAATCCCCAGTACCATCCGATGATACACTCGGATCATCGTTTTCATCTACAATCAAAGTCCCAAAAATCTGTACGTCCTGTACCGTGGCTAATGACGGATCAGCTGAAAAATAAAGTGCTGATTTTAATCCCGATCCACTACCAAAGTCATCATCGCGGTCAGAGATTTTATATTCGATAGCGAACGATTCACTAGCTACATCACCTATTCCATCGGGTTGAAAAATTTCGATAACCGGACCAGTATTCGAATCCACAATATCAATATCAGCACCAATCATAAAAAATGACCCTGTAGAGACAAAAGAACCTGTCGGATCACTTCCAACTCGAACTGATCGAGCTCCGACGCCTCTTCCATATCCGCTTGCCGTGCTGCTAATAATAGACTGTATGTTTGTAGAAGAATCACTACCGAGAACATTAAGTTTTACTAAAAGTCCAATCTTATCATCGTCATCACCCCACTCCTGTCCTGAACTGGCATCTTCATTTATTCGACCTTCAAAATACTTGTCATTGTCACGAAATATCGCACCAGCTCCTACAGCATCCCATTCACCGGCTAAAAATCCATCAGCCACACCATAACCTTTCGCGCCCAATCCCTTCCCATTGGAATTGTCAGCAACGTGAATGAATACAGGGTTATTTTCTATTTCAGTATTAACCTTTTGTGGTCGAGTTGGAGTGTAACGCAGATTATAGGCAAATGCCCCAACCGGCACTGATACATCTTCAGAGCTAATTGCTCGACCCAAAACTTTAAAATATGCATGGTGATCAACATTGGTAATCCCGTTAACTCCCAACCCTTCCCCCAGTCCTCCAGAAAAAGCCAAGTACACATTTGTGTCCGCAGAAGCTTTTGCTAAAGCAGGAGATCCTAAAAAAATATCATTTGTAGCAATTCCATCCTCGATGGTAATATCTGAATCGTCATCAGCAACTTTCTCCGGTAACGTCCAACTTTCACCATTATAATAACCGTAATAAATATCATGCTCACCGTTACCTGAAGAATATCCAGCACTAAAGGCTATATGGAGAGCACCTTGTTCTGTTCGCTGTTCATCAACTACAACCGCCACTCTCTCCGTCACAGTCCAATCCAGCTCGATATTGTACTTATTACTTCCATCTTCAAAAACTGGTGAAGTAGCCGTACTCCATATCGGCACAGCCGCCGCGGGGTCCCAACCGGCACTACCACCTATGGCATTGTCGTATGTATAGCTATTGAAGGAGACTGTCTCAAACGTATTATCACCAAATTTGTATATAGCGTAAATGCGATTCGGTGAACTCTGACTATCAACAGCGACTGTTGGAAAATAAAAGTCCGCAGCATCCTCAAGAGCAGCTACTGTCGCCTCATCGATAAAATCATCAACATCTGCACCATTAACATCTTGATTCCAACCTCCAGAGCCAGTTGAAGTCCAGGAATCACCAAGCAGAGTTTTATGCTCTATATCATCATTAGTATCGTTTAGATATACAACATGTAGGACATCTCCCGTTCCGATGTCAATGTCAGATCCCGTTTGTCTACCAGCATCAGGAGACAGTCTTACTCCACCCCTACTACCCCACACCCCCGTTGATCCCACTTGAAATGAATTAAATGGATTTACCGTTTGATCAATGTGCGCCAACATAATATCATCATTGCCAGATCCCTGCGTCGACCCTCGAACATAAGTAACATAAATATGGTCTCGTTGATCTATCGCAAGTCGAGGGAAAGCTGCTGAGCGACCTTCTGTATTCCCTACAGTAACTGTGTCGTTTAAAACTATAGCTCCATCCGCTGGCAACCATGAAGCACCACCGCTTTGAGAATAATTAAAATAAACATTATTTGCATCTCCACTCCCGCTAAACTTAGCCGTGTGCCCATCGGGCGAGTGGTTCATTGCGTAGGCAATCCGCGGATTACCTCGGCTATCTACTTCAATATCTAACGTTGAAAAACCACTACTACTGCCCGCAACATTAATAGTCATTAAATCAAAACGTAATGCTCCAGATACACTAATAGGCGAAGAAAAAGTGGCCCCTTCATCATTACTTCGTGCATAGCGAACAAAGTATACAGGAGTAGATACAGGCGAAATGTTTTCCTGAGTAATCCATGCCATGTGCAAAGCACCAAATTCATCGACTGCAATATCTGTTTGCAAACCATCCACATCGTTTGACTCAACCTGCAAACTTGTTTCTAAGTTGTGAAAATGGCCAACCACCGGATAGGTAGGAGTTGCCGCTTGATCCAAATCCACGCGAATTTCAATTGGAGTACCAACGACAAAGTCTTCTTTTGATGTACTATCTCGACTAGAAAACCCGACTGGTGTTCGGTTTTCGAATGTTGGAAGGGCTGCACCAACTTGAGACCCAATACAAATCCCGGAAAGTAAACCAATAGCTATCCATTGCCAGTCGAATGCAAAAAAAGCAAAGAATTCGCCCCTTCTGCCCTTACGCGTAGGATTTTTCTTAAGTGTACTCACCATTCCATTCCTTAGAATGTTTTAACACCAAGTGACCAACTACCTTCGATTATTCAAGAATCCAGCAATTATAATGCCAGTGCCATACATTCTATGTACTTCAATTTCATGCGCCCACGACAAACTGTAACGGGAAAAATCTTCCAAGATCTCATAAAAATTTTCTCATTTTTTCAAGTAGATCCTATCTCCTATACAGATATTCAAGGCATACTAGATGCTGGCACATCTTTTGCCTTTAATCGATTATTAGCTTAATAGCTCGCGATTACCTCCAAAAGGACGGAGTCCATGAAACCAACGCTATTCTTAGCGATTGCATTCTTAATATTCAATTTGCCAAAACAATCGGTTGCAGTGAGTCTGGAACTAAGGCGAACAGGAAATGAGATCGCTGAAAATACTATAATGGTTGGCGATGACTTTGAAGTAGAATTGTGGGTAGATTCAAAAAACAACAAGTTATCCGGAGCTGCCGTCTTTATCAGTTTTGATCCAAGGCATTTCGAAATAATCCCAAATGGTAATGACCCCCAAAGTGACTTGAAACCATTTTCCCCAGGAAGTTTTTTGTCTAATGGGGAAATATTTCGAAATTATTTGCTCGACGAATCGGATCCTGCCGCTAGCACTGCTGGGATTCAACTTGATTACAGCATTGTTCGCGCTTCTGATCAAGGTTCCGGACCTTTAGCTACATTTGGCCTAAGGGCTATTTCTCCAACAATAAGTTCCGAAATTAGAATTGACGAGACTGGTTCCCGTGAAACTCGCTTCTTCTTACCAAATGGTAATCAGGAGTATTTCCGCTATATAAAACCTCTTGTGGTACCGGTACAAGGTATTTCTCTAAATAATTTACCGGATAGGATCGTCCTACAACGCACCGAAGTGCACAAAATAGAATTGGCGTCACACTTTTTTGACCCTGTTTTTCCAATAGAAGATATTGAATGGAACGTATCAACGCTTGACGGTATTAAAACAAACATAAACCGAGAAAACCACACATTAAGTTTGGTCGCTCCTCAAGAAGAATCTCCATGGCAACGGGTTATTATCACCGCCAAGAATCCAGCGGGACAATTCATATCAGACACCTTAGATGTTTTTGTTAATAATCCCCCTGTTTTTGAAACTGTTGGAAAACTGTTAATAAAAGAAGACCATACCTATGAATTAGACCTTGAATCTATTATTTCTGACATAGATACAGACTGGAAACGTCTTGAATGGACATCTGAAGCAGGATCAATGATAGACATTCAATTAGATGTTCAGGAACATAAAGCGACCATTTCTCCAAAAGAAAATTGGCATGGAATAGAACAGATTAGTCTAATCGCGACAGATAATTTTAGTTTTTCAGATACACTTCAACTAGAAATAGAAGTCGAATCCATTAACGATTCGCCCACTATATTGTTCTCCCCTAATATTCGAGTAACCCGTGGTCGATTAGACCAAACGATAAGAATCGAAGATCTAATCAATGATGCTGAGGACGATTACAATGAGCTTAGCCTTACATGGACTGGCGAAAATAATGTACGACTATCGGTTGAAAAAGGATTGCTGAATATACACTCTGACGCAGAATGGAACGGAACTGAGGAAATCACACTCCGAGTCGAAGATAAAGAAGGTAGTTACTCGACTGGACCGTTAACAGTCACCGTTTCACCCTCAATACCACCAACAACACTAGAAGTGCCATCTCGTATTTTCATTACTGCCGGAGAAGAGCAAATAATCTCCTTAGATAATTGGGTGACGGATCCTGATGATGACGATAAAACGCTTATATGGGACATAACTGGAAACAAATTAGTAAATTTCCAAATTAATAGTCAAAAAATCGGCCTTATAGATTCACCAAAAGAATTCGTAGGAATGGAAACTCTCAGTTTTCAAGTTAGCGATTTGACTGGAAAAGCCACTACATTCACGGTAGACATTTATTCCCTACCGCCCGATGGGACGCCCTTATTTTCTAATCTTCCTGAATTACAGGTTCCTAAAAATGGAATAAATTCGAGTATAAATCTCGATGACTACATTTTCGATATTGATAACAGTCCCAACGATCTTTCTTTTTCCGTGTCCGATCACGAGATGTTAAACCTACGGGTAGATCCTCAGAGTCACGTACTGGTTATAGAGCCTAAAAAACAAGCTGATTCGGGCATTTTTAACTTTCAATTGCGCGTGTCAGACCCCTTAGGCAATCAGGCATCACAAAATATAGTAATACATGTTATTGATACTAACCTACACGACGTAAATACATTTTCATTAGTCGCATTGGATACGTTAAATATGGATAGGGACAAAACATATACTATAAACCTTGAGGAATATGTTCTTGAATCTTCGGCAACTGGTCCACTTACCTGGCGAATCGACTCGGTGCAAGGAATAAAAACGTCGCTGAATGGTAATGAACTAATTATTCATTCTACTGAAATATTTCCTGGGGAAGAGCCAATCAACATATATGCCAGGGAAAATGACGGCCCGGAACAAATATTACAAATACACCTAATTGAAATTGTGACTAATGACAACGCTACGTTGCCCATATTCCTTCCTACCAGCACCCTTTCACTATCTACAGGAACGATGGACAGTAGCATATTTATAGATAATTTGCTATCCGAATTCGAAACAAACGATTTTACATGGGAAATCACTGGAGGAAATCACACGCAAGCTGCAATTAAACCTCAAACATATCAAATAATCGTTTCTGCAGGCGAATATCCGCATAACGGAGAGCAGTTCGTATTATTTGGTACACGAGACGACGGAATCCAAGTAGAAACTACCTTGGATGTAGTCGTTATTCCTAATCGAAATAATTTTTTGATTGAAAATGAATATAATGCAGGAATTTTTGTTGATCAGAAAGAAATCCGTATTCCAATAGAGCATATTATTTCGGACACTAATCTTCCTATTGATCAAATCAATTGGAACCCATCTGAAGACGGAAATGTTACGGTTCTTTATGACTCTGTTCAAACAGAGTTAGTTTTATCCAACACAATACCATGGGATAACGATCAAAAGTTTGAGCTGAAAGCCATAAGTCCGGACGGTATTGCTGCAACTGCTACAATTTCAACAAAGGTTTTTGCTATAGATGGCGACGAGGGACTTATAGATAAAGACTTTTCTGTGATTATTGTACCGAATGCATTCCAACCAGAATTCATCGATATTTTTGTCGCGAGCCAAAAGAAAAATCTGCAATCCCCAAGATTACGTGTCCACCAAAATTACTGGTCTGACATCGCATTAGGCAGAGTAAATAAAGAAATCTGGCATGGACGTCATGCCGTTAAACATGGGCAAGAAGGCGAAGTCAAATTTATGGCTTTAATGATAGATGATTCTCAACTGTATCGCTCTCAATACGCCTTCGAATTAGGTAGTATCCAAAGTGGCCGTGGAAAATTAATTGCAAATAATAATTTATCAATTGATCTAAATCCCGGAGCATTTTCTTCCGATGCAGTGGTAGCTCTTTTACCAGATGAATTAAAAGAGCATCATCCCGAACTAGTTTTGGTTTCTCCAGTATATAATATATATTCGCCCCAAGAATATATTACTAATGGTAGTCGTTTACGAATGAAAATTCCGCCTGGGGCAAAGAGCAACACTGGGTTGTACCAATATGCAAACAAAACCTGGAAGTGGATGCCGTCTTCGAGGACAGATCAAGCCTTCGAAACTGAATTAAATTCACTTGGCCGATTTGCCCTTTTTACCGATTCGACTCACCCTAAGATGATAGAAAAAGAAGGACTCAATTGGGTTTTTGCAGATGCAGGAAGCGGTTTATCCACGGTAGAAGTATTTCACCAGCATATCCCTCTAAATTCGGATACATACGATTGGAATGGGAGAAAATTAAGCTTCCATCCTTCACTCCTACCGGCAAGTAATAAATCATTACAGATTCGTGTTGCAGATAATGCTGGAAACGTGGCACTATTTGATATACAAATAGATTCAAACAACTTTCCCTCAACACCTATATTGAATCAGAATTTCCCCAATCCGTTTAATCCCTCTACCACAATTCCAATTACATTAAGCCAAAGGTTACCAGTGCGCCTCGAAATATTTAATGTAACAGGTCAAACAATTCGTTCATTAATCGTCGACCAGTTCTTGGAGTCCGGCGTACACGAAATAATCTGGGATAGTCGCGATGATTTGGGAAATCCTGTATCTTCGGGCATGTATTTATACCAATTAACCCTCCCTGACCGCACCTTGATTAGAAAGATGACTCTTGTTCGGTAAAGAGATTTCCATAGCTGTTCATTTCTTTAATAATTAATACAACAGTAATTAACCCACCCATAATTTGAGGGATATTCTCAAAATTCATGACCTCGTCCCTCGATAGATCTCCATATATTGCCGTAACCCATACGGCCAACGCTGATGCTGTCTTGATAGAGCAAGCCAAAAGTATTGCACTTGAATTAAACTGCCCTTTGTTAGATCGCCATAGCAAAACAATTCAATCTCTTCTTGAGCAATTTTATCTTGATGCTCTTGTCGTAGTTGAACAGTATGAGTTAACAATCCATACTTTACAAGGATTACTGCGCCATCATCCTAATACGTCAGTACTAAGAATTACCAACCTATGCCGTGGGCGTAGCGATGTGTTGATCGATCTAATGCAATTAAAAAATGGTGACCGACTGTTAGACTGTACTTGCGGCTTAGGATCTGATGCTATAACTGGAGCATATATCACTGGAGATGAAGGCTATGTTCTCGCGTTGGAATCCTCACCTCTGTTAGCTCTACTAGCTCGTAAGGGAATGGAATCCTACCAGCATCAAAGTCATATAGAAGTAACGCAAGCCATGCGCCGCGTTAACGTTAAAAATGCTTGTTACCAGGATGTGTTACGCGAATTACCGGACAAGTCGTTTGACGTCGTCTATTTCGATCCAATGTTCAAAAACAGCATTGAAAAAGCCAACGGCATCCAATTAGTTAGACTTTCAGCAAATTATGACACTCCTACAGATGAAGACATCCGTCACGCCAAAAGGATTGCCTCTCGTTCAGTTTTACTAAAAGATTCGAGTAATGGAAAATTATTAAACCAGTTAAATTTTAATTTGGTTAAAACCGCGCGGCATTTTTCTTACGGAAGAATTCGCTGCTCCGGTTTGGAGAGATTATGAATATTTCATGCTGCGCCTGGGGTTTACCAGGCAATGAATATGACACCCTAAGGACAATATCGAAATTATCTTGTTCTTTCATTGACATACAATCTGGAACTTATTTGAATCACAATTATTCAAAAAACCAGGCAAAACATCGACAACAATTCTCCTGTATAGGATTGTCTTTCAATATGCCTGGCCACGCAAGCATGGACAGCCCAAATCCAAAAGAACGTGAATTAGCCTTAGGTCACATAAAATCTGGCATAGACCATGCGTCTAAATGTGGAATTGAAACCGCCTACGTGATACCTGGTTTTTCACAAGAACGTATACCCTACTTCAATAATATCTTGCTAAAAGCTGCAGATCTGGCAGCGGTAGCTGGGATAAAATTGTGCATTGAACACTTCCCCCAACGTGCCCTACCAACTGCAATAAAAACCATTGAACATATAAGAGAATTGGACCACGACAACCTTTTTTTTCTGCTAGACTCGGGGCATTTACAAATTTCTAAGGAGGATCCCCAGCATATTGTAGAAAACGCTGGGGAAAAACTGGGTTACGTCCACTTAGATGACAATGACGGTAAAAGAGATTTACACTGGGCTCTTTGCACCGGTGTTATGACCTTAAACAATTTGAAATATCTAATAAAAACTCTACGATCTAATTCATATACTGGAGCACTTAGCATAGAATTAAATCCAACACTAAGCGCTCCAATACAAGCCTTACGCGAAAGCCTTGCGCTCTTAAAAATTATTCTTGATTCCTCAGATAATTAGAAGAACACCCAAGGCCATTTAAACTGTATCGCGATTATTTAATTACCACTTCTTTACCTTTTTCAGCCGAATTATAAATCCCATCGAGCATTTTCTGCACCATGAGACCATGCTCTCCAGGTGCAACAGTTGGTTTATTATACAAAACGTGATCAACAAAATTTCGCATCTTGGATTGAAATGCATCTTCATTGGGTAGCCAATGGGGTTTGGTGTTCACCATGTAATCATTCTCATCACTAAATAAACCGGGCGGATCCCAAGATGCTCCACCTTTTTCTCCCATAATCGTAAAATTCCACGCTTCCTTCTCTATATGGGCAGCAAAGCTTGCTTCAAGATGCAGCGTAGCTCCATTATCAAAGCGAATTAAACCAACAGCTAAATCCTCAACAGTATAAGTCTTATGATCCCAATTGGGCCATTGCGAAATAACATCTGATCTTTTATTACCTAGATAGGTATAAATACTACCGCTCGCTGCTACTGGCTTGGGTGAACCCATGACGAAATGTGTCATCTCTAGAGCATGCACTCCAATATCGATCATTGGGCCACCACCCTGAAGATCTTTCCTGCCGAAAACTCCCCAATTAGGTATACCACGACGGCGGAGGGCATGAACACGCGCATAAAGAACCTTACCCAACTGTCCACGGTCAACAGCATTCTTAATAAACGACGTTTTAGAATCAAATCGATATTGGAAACCGATTACCAGTTTGCGCCTATTCTTTTTCGCCGCTGCCAACATACGATTACCTTCGCGAGCATTCATCGCTAAAGGTTTTTCTACCATAACATGAGATCCAGCATTAAGGGCATCAATCGAACAAGGAGCATGCATGCCATTTGGAGTACAGACACTAACCGCGTCAGGCTTCTCCAATTTTAGCATTTTCTTATAGTCTGTGAAGGCTTCTCCAATTGAAAACTCTTCGCATCTTTTTTCTGCATTTTCCAAAACAACATCAGCAGCAGCAACTAACTCAACATCTTCCATTTTGCTTAGATAGTTCATGTGAGCCCCGGCGATACCCCCAGCACCAATAAAAGCAACACGCAATTTCTTTTTTGCCATAACTTAAAATTCTCCGATCATTGGACAAAGTTAACAAATCAATTCATATAGATCTGTTTTCACACGACTAATTAATTATCAGATTCTTGATAAGCAGAGATAATTTCTCGGACACCATCACATCCGTCTATTCCGCGACCAGGATGCACTATGTGACAAAAACGAAATATACGAACTTCGCCATTAGGAATTACCCAACTACCATCAAGATTATCGTCGGATTTAAAGTCGTGAATCCCAAATGGATTTGCCGTAAATAAGCCATAACCTCTAACATGCCAATAAGTCGGATACAGGGGGTTCTGACAGTGGTCGATAACGGTATGTCCCCACTCGCTTCCGTCCGAGAGCGGACCGGAATAATCCACCCACTCTGCCTGAACTCCCCATGTAGATTCAGCCCCAGCTCCATTTTCATAAACTTGACCTTCGGAATTCTCTATTCGACCCTTATCCTTAGCATCCATAAAGGTAGGAACACGGATAGAATACAATCCACCTTCTTTAGTATCGCCAAATTTCACATCTCCATGATAAGCTCGGAATTCACTACTATGATTCAGTATCCGCAACAAGCCTTCAGACCTTATTTGAATCGTGCGCCGTTCCTCAATTAAGAGCTCACCATTTGGACCAAACCAATCTACGATGCCGTCGATCTGAGCAGCTCCTCCAATCATTCCAACTATGGGTTGGCCTCGTTGCAACATCACACCATGATTTAAACTTTCATCCCAAAGATTGAATCCGTTAACCAAACCGTGTGCCGTATATACGCTACGATGATGATAATGGTCTTGGGTCTCTCCATCTATATTGTCAACCGGAAATCCTCTGGTTAAGGGAATCCCTTCTGGCGTCTGCATTGGGTACAAGAAGGGCCGACATGCATAATGTCCATATCTATATTTCGTAAAAATCTTCCCATCTATCTTTACCTCTACAACATCTTTTTCAGACTTTAATGCAATTTCAATCATTAGTGCATCTCCATATTCTGAATTGGCCTATTAATTATATTTCATATTATATTTTTAAAGTAACCAACAAAAAATCCATATAACGACAACCATCTTGATTCTATATTTTCATCTCTGCAACCAACGAGCGTTATGATAGCGTACTATAGCACCCAGTGCAAACTTGCATCGGTCAGAACAAATACAAGCCCATGAAGAGAATTATAATTGGCGATATTCACGGTTGCTCGGATGAATTGAACCAAATTATTTGTAAAGCCAATTTCTCATCAGGAGCTGACAAACTTTTTTTAACTGGCGATGCTTTTGCTCGCGGTCCCGATCCGTTAGGAGTTTGGCAAACTATCATTAAGCATGGGGCCCAGATGGTTATGGGCAATCATGACGTTCGGTTACTTGAGCAACTTCGTATGATTTTGGCGGGAAAAACCCTAGGACAATTAAAGTCAGACCAACTGTATACAATACGACAATTAGAATCTGTCCACACCCAAATATTCCACTGGCTTTCTAGCTGTCCCTTATATATCGAAACTGAACACTTTCTATTAGTTCATGCAGGAATAAACCCTGTTCACGGGTTGCCTGGAACATCCTTTGAAGAATTCATTTCTATACGAACCTGGCCGCCCCTCCCCCAAAAAACATTTGACGGACCTAGGTGGCATGATTTTTATAAAAAAAAACAACCACTCATAATATTTGGCCACGACGCTCCAAACGGATTGGTTGTAAAAAAGGCCAACGGTCAAACATATTTAATCGGCCTAGATACTGGATGCGTATACGGCGGGAAACTAACTGCCTATTCAATCGAAGACGAAATGCTGATTCAAGTCAAAAGTAAACAACAAAATGTTTTTCAATAACAATTATGGCGCTACATTTTGGCACGGGAAACAAAATCGACAAAGATCCTTCGCCGTAATGAATCTTGCATAGATTCGGGATGAAATTGTAAACCTAAAAGGCGTCCTCCATCACCTTCTATCCCTTCAATTAAGCCATCGTATGAATATGAATTTACATCTAGGCCAGCACCTACTTCTTTAATTGCCTGTATATGAAAACTGTTAACCTCTATTTGACGTTTCCCTGTCATTTCAGTAAGAAAGGTTTCTTTTTGCAAATCTACTACGTGCTCTATCAACCTACCATTATTTCTTTTGGGGGAATGCGGTGAAACACTAAGCTGTTCTTGAACATCCGCATAAATAGTACCACCCATCTGCGTATTTATAAATTGCATCCCGTAACAAATCCCAAGTATTGGACGTTTACGCTCCATAACGGAATTAAATATAGCCACATCACTCTCCCATCTACGCTCACACACTGGCGGCAAGTCTTTTGGCAACGTCCCTACCAATCCCTGAGTTATGCCAGGCCCTCCAGTAATGACTAATGCATCAATTTTGCAAGCTATTTCACTATAAACATCAAGACAATCCTTGGCTGAAGCGATTATCAATGGAACGCCGCCAGATTCAGTAATAGCATCGACAAATTTGATCGATAATTCCTGATTATTATCAATGATACTCGTTGTTATTCCAATCAATGGTTTTTTTATTTTCACGCTATATTCGTACTTTCATTCTTGCGAAGTGAATTTCATCTTCCAATTCAGCACTTGCAGCAAAACAACAAATATTTTTTCGTTGTGGGTCCAACGCCTCACTCGTCTTTCGAACAATTTCACGCTGATCCTGATTAAAAGGTCCTGAATTCCAAAACACCTCATTAAAACTTTCTATTTCATCTTCATTTGTATTGAGGTCAATCTCCCGTAACCAATTAATTATTTCTATTTCTGTGGGATAACGTTGAAGTGCATCAATAAATTCCGTTTCCGACAACTTCAAAAAATCCAAAACCAACTTATCTAAAAAAGAGCGTTCGCCAAATTTGTATATTCCCAGCATTTTATATTTATGAGCAAATCCTTTATCTATCAGCCGAGCTAAACCGGCAATCCCACCAATACTGACATCGTATACACTACGTGGAGCACGACGACGCAAATCAACTATTAAAAAACTTTTTTGATCGTCAAAATCCATCAGATCAAAAAACGTATCCGCTACACTTCCATCACAGCCCACCTCAATCCTGCGAGCAAGGAAAATTTCTCTCTCTTTACCATAAAAACCAAAATACGCACGTCGAGCATTGAAAGAAAATTTCGCACTATCGTCTTTTTTTACACACCCTGCAAGCCACTCTGATAGTTCAATATCATTTGGATTATCAATAGCAGCACGCATGAAATCACCCGCATTGAGTTCTAAAAACTCGAGTATCGCTGTATCTAACCCTGAGTCAGGGCCGTATCTATATTCACCCAAACGATTTGAATTATATGCCCTCGCTTTATCAGCCATACGAGCTATTCCCACTATCCCAAGGATACTACGCTCATACGGTGTTCGAGGTGGCTCTACTGTTAAGTCTAGTCCACGAAATGATTCTCGGTCATCAAATTCAATCGATTCAAAAATAGTCTTTATATCTGTTCGGTCTTGCTCACATTTGCCCATTGTTTGGGAACGAATTCCCTTTTCATAGATATCCTGCGACCCATTTTGGAGATGACAACTATTAAAATCTGCAAGTTCCGACTTATTACAAAGGTAGTTAGATCTAATGTAACCAAACAGTTTCTCGTCATTCATATTAAGTGCCAATTTCGAAAATTCTTCTGGAGACAAACCAATAAAATTTAGAATATAAATATCTAAAGGGGATTCATGACCATAGGAATACTCTCCAATGGTATTATGGGCCTTTGCTCGAACCTTGTCGGCCATACGAGACAAACCAACTACACCTGAAAGATTAAGATTTGAAGGCCGGCGCGGGGGCTGTCGAAAAAGGTCCACTGGATGACTCCTTTGATAAATTACCTATATACTGAAACGCAATATGTTGACGCAACCAACACCGACAATTATAATCCTCTAATGCCTGAGTTACCTGAAGTCGAAACCGTTTGTCGCGCAATGCAAAAAGCTCTCCCCGGCAAACGAATCGTATCGATCAGCACCTCCGGAAAGCGTTTACGTGAACCAATTAACGATACTCGCCTTCACAAGTTAATAAACATTAAGTTTATTGAAATTACGCGACGTGCCAAATATCTTTTTCTACACTTAGAATCAGGAACCACCGTTCTTATACATCTAGGTATGAGCGGCAACCTACTACTCCGCGAACCCGGAGAAAAACACGACCATCTAATTTTTCACTTAGATCAAGAGAGAGCTTTAGTTTTTAATGATCCTCGTCGATTCGGGATGGTCTTGGTATTAGAACAAAATGAAATAGACACATGTCCTTATCTCATCCGTTTGGGTGTTGAACCGCTAACTCCAAAATTTAACAACCGTTATTTAATCAAAAAATGCCACGATAGAAATACTCCTATTAAGAATTTAATTATGGATAGTAGAATCGTTGTAGGAGTTGGTAACATATATGCCAGTGAGTCTTTGTTCAAGGCAAAAATACACCCTCAAACACCCGCTATGCACCTTTCCCAGGCGCAAATAATCGCATTAACAAAAGCTATCAAAAATATACTTCGCCGTGCCGTGCAAAAAGGGGGGACAACAATTAACGATTATCTGGGTTCCGGTGAAGGAGGTAGGTTCCAACAAAAATTATCCGTATACGGGAGGAATGAGCAGCTCTGCCGAAACTGCTCCCAAGCTTTTATACAGCGGGTTAAAATAGCTGGTCGTAGCACATATTTTTGCCCGTCTTGTCAAAAACATAATATTTAAAATGTAACAACAAACTCAGCTATCCGTCATCTATCAAGAATATTCTAAAGCTAACGGCTAAAAACCTACGTTCCGTAAAAGAGGCGACGTCATAAGAAACGAGACACCAGTCGGTAATCCCGTGATATTTGATAACATATTTACCAAGAAAAGTCGCACATATAAGAGGTCATACTCGACACTAATTCATAAACTCAAACTACCTATATAAAACATTTCTTTTCTGAGTGAAGCCTATTTCAAAACTAAATTTGTCCTACCAAAAAAGGGTAAAAAGAGGCCTTTGAATAGTTTTTTAAGTTACTTTTTAGCTTTACCGTTTGGAACAGGTTCCGTCGTTGTTATTACGCCATCGATAAGACCATATTTTTTTGCTTCAGAAGCCGACATAAAGAAATCTCTATCTGTATCTTTAGCAATCTTTTCTACATCTTGTCCGGTATGCTCTGCATACAGCTCATTCAACTCTTCACGCAAACGAATAGTTTCTCGAGCTCGAATATCTAGATCCGTAGCCGTACCAGTAACAGTTCCCATTATCAGAGGTTGATGAATCATAATTCGCGCGTGGGGCCAAGCAAACCGTCGTTTCGGTTCACCTGCCGATAGTAAAAAAGATCCCATGCTCATCGCCATCCCAATACAAACAGTTGAGACGGGCGCACTTATTGCCCTCATAGCATCATAAATGGCCATTCCATCATGAACAGACCCTCCGGGACTGTTGATATATAAGACGATCTCTGCCTTTGGATCTTCTACGTCTAAGGATAACAACTTAGTCACCACGGCACGGGCAGACTCATCGTTTACGTCAGACCACAGAAAAATCTTCCGTGCCTTATAAAGATTCAATTCCAAGTTTTTCTCTTGTAGATTCTTTAATAGATCTTCTTTTTCATCAGACATTTAGCGCTCTCCAAAAAATTTTAAACCAGCCTGAAACAGGGAGAAAAATATAATTGGTCCTGTTAATACAGTCAATTCAGTGAGGGTTTTAATTATCGTAGTGTTGAAGGGTTTCCAGACCCAATGGAAGTATTCTTTCGATGAACAACTGAGCTCAGCAAATTCTGCGTGGCTGTCCTAAGGTCATCAAAAAATGTATAAAACAGAGGAACCAACAGAAGCGTTAATAACATTGAAGCCAGTAGCCCACCTATCATTGTCCTGCCAAGCGGCGCATAAGCCAGGCCAATCATCTTTGAATTTCCGACTGCCATAGGAATCAGACCAAGGGCCGTAGTAAAAGTTGTCATCAAAATTGGACGAAAACGCTGCTTGCCGGCCGCAACTAATGCATCCATTCGCGAAGAGCCATCCCGGCGAATGCGATTTGCTAAATCAATCAGAACAATCGCATTATTCACCACCACACCGATAAGAATACACATTCCTACCATCGACATAACGTCCTGCGGTGTATTCGTCAAATAGAGCGTCCAATACACCCCTAAAAAAGAGAATGGAATCGACACAAGCACTGACAACGGTAAAACAAATGATTCAAACAAAATACCCATAAGTAGAAACACAAAAGTTACAGACATGATTACCGCAAAGTACATCGAATCATCCTGCTGCTGCAAGCGTTCAAAACGATCACCTTTAGACCAGCTATAACCTCGAGGTAAATCTAGGCCTTCCATAGCCTGATCGACTTGTATGAAAAGCTTTTCCGCGGACTCCTCATCGGCGCGAGCAACAACGTTTAGCATTGTCTGGCGATCGTCTCTACGAATACCGCCAAGGGTACGCTGAACATATATATCAGCTAAAGATTCAAGTGGTATTTCACGACCGTCTTTTGCTTCAAAATTCAACGCTCTGAGATCGTCAAGAGTCTTTCTATCCGCCTCTTCCAATTTTACCTGAATATTGACTTCGCGCCCGTCTTTAGTATGATACTTACCCAGGTTGTAACCTCTCAAAGCATAGGAGATATTACTTGAGACCATTTGGGCACTTATCCCTGCATTTTGAAGTTTTGTTCGATCAAGTCTCAACTGT
>JAYYVF010000016.1:0-20495 GCA_036343635.1 Candidatus Latescibacterota bacterium
ATTAGTGGAAGCCAATCTGCTGACAGTGAGGCACTCTCAATAGCGATTTTTAGATAATCTGCAGTGGAGACAGCTTGACAGGTTTCTTTGATGGCCCATGCTAGAATTAATATCAAAAGGGCATAATAGAAACCGGTTATGCCAGACGCCCATGTTTTTAACACTTTTCTAATACTGAACAGGCGTTTGTTGGTTTTAGAGCTACGTTGGTTTAAAGCAATCAAAACTGAAGTGGCAGTGCCAGTTAAAGCTGACAAAAACATCACCTTGGCGCCGTCAGCATTTGAAAAAATAGCTATCCAGTAAGCGTGGTTGAGGAATTTTAAAGAACCCGTAATGTTTATAACCTCTTCAGCACTACGAGCATCCCAATACATCCCAAAGAGTACTCCAAAAATAACAAGCGTAACTGGGAAAGCTGCGGAAGCCCAATGGCCTTTTAGGTCAGGGTGCTCTTCGAGTTGATTCGTCTCACCCGTCATGGGTTTTTGGTTTGGAGCGATAGGATGGCCATGATGAAAAGCTCGTTGTTCAGCTCTTAGCATAGGACCAAAATCACGACGAAGAAGAGTAGAAAATAGGACAAAGAATAATGTTAGTATGCAGTAGAATCTAGAAGGTAGTGCTCGGAAGAAAAGTTCGTAACCAGATATTCCAGTTCCCAAACTTTGCAAAACATCTTCAAAAAGGCCTATTTCGAAACCAATCCATGTACTAATTATAGCCACGCCGGCCACGGGCGCGGCCGTCGAGTCAATTAGGTAGGCCAATTTTTCCCGACTAATTTTGAATTTGTCGGTTATAGGCCGCATGGTTGTTCCGACCACGAGTGTGTTGGCATAATCATCAAAAAATATTGCCAGTCCCAGCAGTGCTGTTGCCATGCGTGTAGACCGTGCGCCAGCGGCCCGTTTAATAAGTAAATTAGCTATACCGCGTGTACCGCCAGCCAGTGATATGACGCGAACCATTCCGATTAGTGATGCGGTAAACCCCAAGATATAAATTTGGAACGAGTCTGACAGTGGTTTCCACAGAAAGTCAACCATAGCAGTATAAACTGCTTTTGGGACTATCATAGGATAAGAGACGTCATTGGGTTGAGCTAAAATTGCTCCGGAAAGAATAGCTAAACTAAGACCAAGAACGAGACGTTTTGTAACGATGGCTACACTTATGGCAACTAATGGGGGGAAAAGACTCCAACCATCAATCCCCTCTCTTTCGGGCAATAAGGAGCATAGGATAACTGCGCCAAGTATTGACAATGTTAGCTGCACAGTCAAAGAATCCCTGATGTTGTTCACGATATGTGTTCCGCAACTCATGCGTTCAAGAATCTTGATTGATTGGTTCAACCGCACGGTCGGGCACAGTTGACATTTGAAGTTTAAATGCTAAGAGATACATCATAACGCATCCGACGATCCACCATGCAATTTGCCACAGCCAGATGGTTGGTATACCTGCAATCCATTGATTTGGATCTGATTCGTTACCTAAGACCGCGAAAGGCCCTATAGCGCATAAAAACCATATGATTGTTAAGATTATCGCAGGTGCTTTCCATCGCTGATTTTCCTTAGGTAGTTCAGTGTATTGACGGATAAAATTATGGTATTGTAAACGGTGATCGGCAGAACCTTTTACTGTTTTTTGTGTGAGACAGCTCACGATAAAGGTGACTATTAAGTTGAAGAAAATTCCCCAGCCGGCACTATGAATTGTTAGAGGATATCGGCCAATGCCAAGATAACCACCCAATTCAGTGACATATGTTACGGTGACAGCAATTAACCCTGCGACTAGTCCACAAGCTACGCCGGTTCCTGTAAAGTAGCGGACATAGCAGATACCAATTAAAGCGGGCCACATCTGGAATCCGTAAGAAACTGCCAGACCGCCAAGTAGGACTAAAACATCACCCGAAGACAGACCAACAATCAAAGCCAGTGACACGACTATGGCTACAGTTATTCGACCAACAAGGACCTGTGCCTGTTGAGACGCTTCTCGGTTGAAAAAATGTTTATAAAGATCACGAGTTACAATTCCACTGGCAGTTGACATATAGGCGGCACCTGTTGATTGCATTGCGGCGAGAGCACAGACCGCTAACAGACCAAGTAGCCAAGGGTATTGAGTTGCGAGGGTGTCAATCAAATAGGGGACTAACTGATCTGAAGATGGTAAGCCTAAGGGTTGAGCTCCGGAAATAATTCCTTCATCGAGCATACGTACACCTAAGCCTTGTATTGCTGTAAAGAAAAACATGATACCGCCAATAACGATTGATGAGGCAAAGACTTGTTGCCATGGAAATGGACGAGGATCTCGATTTGCAAATGCCCACATGGAAAATGCGGGTGCCGACTGAATACCCATAAGGGCAAACATGTAAGTTAAGATCATTAAGCCCGTCCATGGTCCGCCTGAAGAATCAAAGAAAAGTGTGCCCACTCGCTCAAAGAAAGAATCTGATTCTGGTCTCGTAGGAATTGCTACGAGATCTGGGTGTTTATGAGCGAGTGCTGAAAGCCCCCCTTTAAAAGATTCCCAACCACCGACCAATTCTAGTGTTATGTATCCAAGGGCGACAATACCCAAAGCAAGCAGGATGCATTGAACACAGTCTACGTATGCAACGGATCGTAGCCCGCCTGACGCCACGTAGATAAAAACAACCAATGATAGCATTATGGCTCCACCTTCAACCGAAGCCAATGCAGAATTTTCTATTGGGGTTCCTGATAGCAGGCGGTTAAAAAGAAGGCCGGAAGCTTTTAATTGGAGGCCTAAATATGGGACACTAAAAACCATTGCAACAATGACAGTCAAGAGTCTCATTGCGTTGCTTTGATAATAGTCACTAAACATTTCGCCTGGCGTAATATATCCATAGCGTTTCCCAAGCAACCATTGGCGCTTGAGGAAGATTACTCCAGTAAGTGGTATGGTTATCGCATAAAAAGAGGCAAAAGCGTAAGGTAGACCCACGCCATATATGCTCCCTGGATGTCCTACAAAGGTCCAGCCGCTGAATGATGTTGCAGTTGCGGCTAGGACAAAAACCCACATCCCGATTGTTCGTCCTGCAATAAAATAATCGGTAGCCGTTTTAGTGGAGCGTGCTCCTTTAACTCCCCAGAAAACGCAATAACTCCAGTACCCCAATGTAAAAATGGCTAACCAGATGAGTTTTTCCATTTTTCCTCTCTAGCGATAGTTTTTGTTAATTTCAAGGGCTTACGTTTGGCAAAAGAGCCAATGGTAAGGGTAAGGTTGTGGGATCCTAAAGGCGTCCTTCAGAGTTGTGTTATTTTACTCTATGGGACCACAATTGTAAGCCATACTTGTAACTTTCCAGTCACCCTCATTTTGCTTACTCAGCGTCCAAAAGACGTTGCGTTCTATGCTGTGCTTTGAGTCACCTTTTTTATGACTTGCCAATATGGTCTCACGTGTCATAGCAATAGCCTCGTGTCCTGATGGTCCTACATGGGCCGATGTTAGTGTGCGGTTAATTATATAGTCAACATGCGGAGTTCTTTGAGCCAGGTATTTTGAGAATTCTTCTGAACCACTGAAAATAATGTTCCAGGAAACTGGATCAAAATTGTTGTTTGCATCGTAGCCTATAAAATGTTTTGAAAAAAAATCTGTTAATGTACTTAAGTCACCGGATTCCCTAGCGTTGGAAATTCTTGTCAGTAACGTCTTAATGTCGTCATCTATGGAGTAGTCCGTAGAGTCGACACTGTTGTTACCAACATTTCGGACCGTGCTCGAAATAGACCAATCGTCGTCTTCCTTAATAAGAGTCCAAAACTGCGTTTCGTAGATGTTCTGGATTTCGCCAGTATCTCGGTTCACGACGTTTCCTGAATCCAAGGAGGTGGCAGTTGCTACCAATCCACGAACTTTGATGGTTGGGATTGTTCGCTGAAGCTCGTATCGATAGGTTTTTACGTCATTTTTCAATCTATTTAGCAGGGCTTGATGTCCTTCAATAAGGACATCCCATTTGCGGGGGTCATCATAGTTTCCAGCATTATACTCAACAAAGTTTTTGCCATAAGCTGATATAGCTAAATCGAAATCAGATCGTCGCTTGCCGGATAAATCCATTCTCAATGTTTGCCGAATGAGAATAGTCTCAGGTGTTTCTGATGCATATATTTCAGAAAAAAGCGTAGCTATTATGAGTAGTAAAGGAATCGATGCGCGTCTATTAGGCCAATGCATTTAGGTTTCTATCACTTACTTATGTTGAGTTAGTCGAGAAAGGGCCCACTTTGCATAGTAGGCAACGGTGGCGTCTGTATCTTGGGTCGAAGCCTTTACATGTGGCTGGCTACCGAGTCGGCCTATATGGCCTAGGGCAATTATTGCATTGGCTCTCACTGTAGCGTTTTTATCTTTCGTTGCTAACTCGAGTGGCGCGACGGCTTCAACGACTTTTGCCAAGCCGAGTACCTGGGCCGCTCCGGCGCGGGAGAGTGGGTTGGCATCTTGCATCGAATTAATTAGTTGCTCCTGCACAGTTTTCCCAGAGTGTTGTACTTCGGCTAAGAATTTTACCGCATTTGACCGAAGGATCGGGTCTTCGTTTCTCATGGATTCGAAAAGAAAGTCGATGCCCTTTTTACTGCCGATACTCGCTAATGACGCAGCGGCACTAAATTTTACTTGGTTGCTCGCATCTTCGAGGCATGCAAGTAGAGGCTTTTCGAAACGCATCTCATTTAATATTCCCAGAGCAATGCTCGATCGGCGACGGGTTTCAGGGTCTTCAGCATCCAATAGGTCTATTAGCTCATCGCCAATTATGTGTGAGATCTCAATCAATATTTTCTGTTGAGAACCTTGTAGCGTCATTAGGCGCGTTAGAATAGGCACTCCGAAATATGAGGATTCTCGTAAGCCGTTCTGCGCTATTTCACGAAGGTCTTTGTTTTTACCAGCTAACGCCTTTTGAATTTCCTCATACCCACTTTCGTTGTCCATTTTTACAAGGGCTATTGCGGTATGTAGTCGAATAAGGGGATTGTTATCGGATAATATGTTTTGGAGCGCGTCTATACCTGCCTGATTGAATCCAATTTCTCCTAAAGCCCAAATACAAGCTATACGTTCTGAGTCTGTATATGCTGTACCAATTCGGTCCTTCAAAGGTCCTGCCGCTCCCCGTGGTTTGATTTCCCCTAAGACTCTTGCACTTCCTGTACGTAGCTTTTCTATTTCTAAGCGAAATTCTCGATAGTTTTTTCCTACGTAATGCCCAGGATTAAGTTGGGAAATTAGTAATCGGGCTGCAGGACGCCCAATAGTGGCCAAATTTTCAACCGATTCCGTCCAGGTAGGGGATTCGATTGGGTTGCCGGCCATTTGTTCTACCAAATCAGAAATCTGTTGTTCGGTTGTAGTGCATCCAGTCAAAAATGCGATTAACACTATTATTTGTTTGCGCATGTATCCCTTATTCGTCATTTCCTGAGATCGGAGACACTTCTCTCTCAGGCCCGTAATTTAACAGGTGGCTGTTCACAAATCAACTATTTATCGCCTGCTTTGACAAAGACCAGAGCTTGATTAGACGTCCAAATTACATTCTTCTTTGAAAGTGATTTAAGGAAAATCCCATGGAGCGAAGTTATCTCCTCTGATTCGAGTGTTTTTGATAAGTAATACGAGTATGTCGGTTGGGCGTCGGTTCCTGGGGCGAACCATGTATCAATGTCTTTCTTGGAAATATGTCGATGATATTTTTGAGTATGTCGTTCAACGGTTACCGGTCTAAACCCCCCTCGTAAAAACAGTGATTGTAGATCGTCTTCATTCCATACTAGGTCCTGGTTGGCTGACTTTTGGTAAATTGCTTCCTCCGCTTCAACTACTCTGTTGAAGAGGTCCATTTTTTTCTGTTTTAGGTCAAATAGTTTGTATAGACGTTGGGCAAGAAAAAAAAGGTTTTCGCTAAGAGCTATTCGTCCTCCCGGAGCGATATGGTCTGCAATCGTTTTTACTACAGCCGTTTTATCCGATTCTGCGGATAAAACATTTCTGCCGCATATAGCATTGTAACGAATAGATGAAACGTGTTCCTTGATTTGTTCTTGGAGTTTGGAAAGAGGTCCACAAAGTATAACAGGACGATCGATTTTGGACAGATGCGCCGCCATCTCTTTTAGTACTTTTGCACGATTTGAATTTTTTACGTGCATCCATACACCTCCTTCAGGAGTCTGACGCATGATTTCCCAACCAAGGAGGCCTGTTCCGGAATTTATGTCTAAGACGACGTCATGTCGTTGAAGTCTAAGGTGTTTTAGGAGTTTTTCTCGTAAGGCTTCGAGAGATTCACTATGTTGTCCCGCTGCACGGATTAACCATTCATTACGATCAGCATCTGGAGGGGAATTTGTTAGGATTTCTGTAGTCTGATGTTCTTCAAATACAGCTTCCAATTGCAATTCCCTTCTACGTAAAACCTGTTGACTAATTGGTTCCTCTGCACCTTGTTCACTCGGCTGATAAAATACGCGACCTTTGAGGTTTTCAGGAAGGTATTGTTGTGCGACCCAATGGTCCAGAAAGGCATGCGGATATAGGTAGTCTTTGCCGTGTCCAAACCCTTCGCTATCGCGATTAGAATCTTTGAGATGACTGGGGACATCATCTTCTTTTTCTTCTTTTACGGCATTTAGTGCATCAAAAAAAGCCATCGTAGAGTTGCTTTTAGGTGCTGTTGCCAAATACAAGGCAGCATGAGATAGAGCGAATCGACCTTCTGGCAATCCAACGCGATCGAAAGTTTGTGCTGCAGATTGTACGATACTTAGGGCATTCGAATCAGCTAATCCAATATCTTCGCTTGCAAAGATCAGCATTCGTCGGAAGATGAAGAGTGGATCTTCGCCAGCATAAACCATACGGGCAAGCCAGTAAAGAGTTGCATCGGGGTCGGATCCGCGCATTGACTTTATGAAAGCGCTGATGGTATCAAAATGGTAATCGCCTTCTTTGTCGTAGAGGAGGGCACGCTGTTGAATGGATTCTTCGGCAGTTATTAGGTCAATTTCAACGTGTCCACGATTGTTGGGTAAGGTAGTTTCTACGGCCAGTTCCAAAGCATTTAATAGGGCTCGAGCATCCCCGTTGGCAACATTGACTAAATGTTCAAGGGCTTCTTCCTCGATTCTCACATTACTGTAGGCGTAGCCGTGGGGAGCTCCAAGGGCATTGTGAGCAATTTTCATTAAATCAGCTGATTGTAAAGCTTTAAGTTGAAATACACGACTGCGAGACAGAAGTGGTCTGTTTACTGAAAAATAAGGGTTTTCTGTCGTCGCCCCTATGAGAATGACCATTCCATCTTCTACCCAAGGTAATAGTGCGTCTTGCTGGGCTTTATTAAATCGGTGGACTTCATCTACGAAAAGAATTGTTCGTTGGGAATGAAGTTTTTGACGGTCTTGTGCTTGGTCTATGGCTCCACGAATGTCGTTTACTCCCGCCAAGACTGCGTTGATGGAAATGAAATGAGATTGAGTAGATTCTGCTATTACTGAAGCTAAAGTCGTTTTACCGGTACCAGGTGGACCATAGAAAATTAACGAAGATAATTGATCTGCTTGTATTGCTCGGCGAAGTAGCCTGCCCGGCCCTAAAATGTGATCTTGTCCTACATAGGTCTCAAGTGAGCGAGGACGCATTCTTGCGGCCAATGGTAAATCACGATTTTGGCGTTCGAGCATACTGGCGTCAAATAGGTCCATCCGTATCTCCGATGTGAAAAACTCAGATGTATATGTAAATTAGGAACACCTTGTTGCTCTCACAATATCGTTTGCCATCCGTAGTCAGATAAAAGATGAAATCACAAAGAAAAAGAACCGCAAAGAAAAAGTATGATACAAAGGCTGGAGCATCAGATAAGAATTGGTGCTTTTGCTTTATGATTTTGGATGGAACACGAGACATAGTGTGTGCTGAGTTACGTAAAAAATTGAGATCTCAAATACAGGAACTACAGCATTATAAGAAAAACGAGATACATTTCAAATATAGCGGTCCATTGAAGAAACTTTTATCTATTCGTACTGCTCAAACTTTATTTGTTCGTAGAGATTTTGAGATATCGCGACCACGTACGTTGCTTAGTCCTGAGATTATGTCAGATCTAGTTACGTGGATTCGTTCGATAAGCCAAATGAGGGGGAATTGTTGGCACAGTTTTCGAATAGATGCAGCTGGATCTCAATCTCCGACTATGCTCCGGATTGCGGATGCTATTGAGAATGCCTTGGGCTTGCCACACGAACCAGAGGTAGGAGACGGCGTTTTAGCAATGCGTCCGGGGGAATCTGGGTGGGAATTATTATGTCGGATCGGTAGTCGGCCCTTAGCGACTAGGGCTTGGCGTCAGGTAAATTATAAAGGCAGTTTGAATGCAGCAATTGCGGCAAATATGGTGTCAATGACTCAGCCCCAACCCAGAGATCGTGTGATCAATATCATGTGCGGAGGCGGCACCTTATTGATTGAACGTTTGTTGGTTGAGAAAGCCGTTTTGGCTGTTGGCTTGGACATTTCCTGTTCAGCGGTAAGTGCGACGTCTGCTAATACATTAGCGGCAGGGGTTGAAAATTTGACGGATATTGTTAAGGGGGACGCAAATCGTTGCGGGTTTGCAAATTCTACGTTTAATGTTGTTATGATTGACCTTCCGTATAGGACTGACTTCGGTCAAGGTCCGGGCAACAATGGATTGTATCGGCAGGTGATTAAGGAGGCGGCTCGCTTGTGTGAGGTAGGAGGTCGAGCGGTGGTGATAACGGATGATCGTCCGGCATTACATTTTGCCATATCTAATACAGAAGACGAGTGGGCAGTGAGGGATGACCGGACAATTACGCAACGGCAATACAAACCACAGTGTCTTCTTTTGCACAGAATCTAATCAAGTAGCCAGAGATGAAAACCTTGTTTATTTTTTAGTATCTTCTAAATCAGCAGAAATATTTTCATAGTAAGGATGTTTGATGAAGGCGCAGATTTGCAAAACGACTCACTTGTCTGGTCACCTAGAACCACCTTCTTCAAAGAATTATACCACGCGCTATATGCTTGTTTCGGGTATGGCTGACGGAGATAGTTTATTGCGTATGCCGGCTCAAAGTGATGACTCGACGGCCATGCGAAATTGTCTGACAAGTATTGGTGTTGGATTCGAGGATGGATTAGACGATTCGGGTAAGTTTGTGCGAATTAGTGGTGTGGCAGGACAGCCATCTAATCCGAGTGTGATTAACCCGAGTAATGCCGGTGCTGTATTGAGATTTATGATGGGAGTGGGGGCAAAATTTAATGAAGTGCGTTTTGAAACAGATTTTTCTGAATCGCTGGGTCAGCGTCCTCACGGTGATCTTTTAGAGTCCTTGGCGCAATTGGGAGTAGAAACTAGTTCGAATGATGGTAAATTGCCTATTGTACTGCGGGGTGGATGCTTGCGGGGTGGACGAATTTGGGTTAGCGGAGCGAATAGCTCACAGTATTTAAGTGCTCTCTTATTTCTGGCTCCATTGATAGGAGAAGATGTTGAAATCGAAGTCATTAACGGTTTGGTTTCTAAACCGTTAATAAGAACGACCCTAGAAGTATTGGAGCATGCCGGAGTCGAAGTCAAATCAGCGGACGATTTGCTACATTTTTCCATTTCAGGTGGTCAACATTATTCCGCAGGTGAGTATGTGGTAAATGGTGATTATCCTTCTGTTGCAGCGATTTTATCGGCAGGTTCTGTAGTGGGTGGCGATTTTACTGTTGGCCGACTTTTTTTGGATAGTCAAGGTGAACAGGCCGTATTGCCTTTACTAGAAAAAATGGGCTGTAAGTTGGAAAGATCTCAAAATCAAGTTCGTTTTGGGAGTGCTCAGAAATTACAATCAGTAGAATTTGATGGGGATAAGGCAACGGATGCAGTACTTGCTCTAGTCGCAGCATCTGCATTTGCTGAAGGTGAAAGTAGGTTTTACGGTATTGGAAATTTGCGGCTCAAGGAGTGCGATAGAATAAGTGTTCCCGTTAATGAACTGCGTAAGTTAGGAGTTGATTGTCGGGAAGATAAGGATGAAATCATAGTCCGCGGCAATCCACACGGCTATAGAGGAGGTGTGGCAGTAGAAACGCATCATGATCACCGTGTCGCTCAAATGCTCACTATAGTTGGGTTAGGATGTCACGAAGGCTTGACCATTTTAAATGCAGAAAACGTAAATAAATCATACCCTGATTTTTTTGCTGATTTGATTTCCTTGGGTGCCAATATAAAATTGGAGTAGAGATGAAAATCACGGAACTGGCTATACATGCGGTCAAAGCTTCAGATCGTGGTGATTGGTATTTCGTTCAGGTG
Source organism: Candidatus Latescibacterota bacterium (assembly GCA_036343635.1). Taxonomy (GTDB): domain Bacteria; phylum Latescibacterota; class UBA2968; order UBA8231; family UBA8231. The sequence goes on from JAYYVF010000016.1 coordinate 10,418, forward strand.
AATACTGATGAAGGTGTCTTTGGGATCGGTGAGGCTAGTCAAAGCGGTAATAATGTCCTACTTGTTGCGGCATTAAAAGACCTGGAGACTCGACTCATTGGGTTAGATCCGACCCAACCGGAGGTGTTGTGGGAAACTATGGTTCGGTCAAGTGATATTTTCTCTGGCGCGAAGGGGCATATTGGAGCTACTGCTGTGAGTGCAGTAGACCAAGCGTTATGGGATTTGACAGGTAAGGCCTTCGACGCTCCTATTTGGCGCCTATTAGGCGGTAAGCACCGTGACAAAGTGCGATTATACGCGAATTTAAATCGAGGTACTTCTAATCGGTCGCCTCAGGGCTTTGCTGATGCTGCGGTAAGAGCTGTCGATGCTGGATTTCAGGCGGTAAAGGCTACTCCATTTGATGAAGTTCATTGGAACAATATGGATGGGAATGGATTACGTAGAGATGTCGATAAAGGGATTGAGCGTCTGGAGTGGACGCGACGGGCAATTGGAGACGAGATAGAGCTCCTAGTTGATTGTCATCAACGTTTCGATGTTGCACTTGCAATGATGGTGGCCGAAAAAGTCAAACCACTTAATTTGTATTGGTTTGAGGAGCCTGTTCCTCGCAATCAATGGGATGCAATGCGACACTTAACGTTGCATTCTGGACACCGAATAGCGGGTGGTGAGGCGCTTTTTGGCCGTGAACAGTTCTGGGATTATATCTCGGGTAGCTTGGTTCATGTGATAATGCCTGACGTGAAGCATGCTGGAGGTATAACTGAATGTCGGCGAATTGCTTCCATGGCCGAGGTTCGACAGATACAGGTTGCCCCGCATTCTCCTGCTGGACCTATTTCAACAATAGCAAGTGTTCATTTGGCTGCGACAGTCTCAAATTTCACATTCTTAGAATATGCGTTTGGTGAAGTTGATTGGCGAACTGGATTGACCCGGCCAAAAGAGTCGGTTGTTGATGGATTTATTGAAGTTCCTGATTATCCTGGATTGGGCGTAGAATTGGATCTTGGAATGATTGCCAAACATCGGGTAGCGTGAAATGTTTTACCAGTGAAACAAGAAATATATAGATGGAGATTAGTGGATAATTGAGCATAGCAAAGAATTATTCGATTTTTTAATTGTTGGATTTTCTAATTTTTGAAATAAAAACTATATCTGAGTTATAACAATGGATTTATTTGCCAGTAAATGTTGCGAAACATGTTGATTGCTTTTTTAGTTGCTCTAGTATTTGTATTTGCAGGGGGACAGAGTTTAAATGCAGATGTTTCGAAACTAGTAAAGGGAGCGATATTCTCGGATAAATCTGCCGTTTCGGTTGGTGATACCATACGAATCGGGGTTAATCTCCAGATTGAACCGGGTTGGCATATATACTGGAAAGTTAGCGGGGATGCTGGGCTTCCAACAGAGATAGATTGGAAATTACCAACGGTTTTTAAGGTAGGAACAGACAAATGGCCACTGCCAAAAAAATTTACGGAACAGGAATCGCTAGTTGTTTACGGATACGATGAAGAAGTAATTATAATTCGTGATCTAATTGCCGATGCACCTGATACAGAAGCGAGTGCTTTCGACATTGAAGTTGTAGTAAATTGGTTGATATGTAAAGAAGTGTGTATCCCTGGGGAGGGATTTTATCAGTTGTCTTTGCCTGCGGGTGTCGGAGTTCCACAGAATTCTGATATTTTTGAGAATGATTCTTACGAATGGATATCAGGTCCTCCTGATGAAATAGATTTAACAGCGGAGCTTGTTTCTATAGCCCCATCTTTTCAAGCGTTTGTTCCATATGATAGTAAATTAGGTAGGAATTGGGTTGATTTTTTCCCTTTAGAATCCGAGGTTGGTGGTGTAAAAACTAAGCTTGGTAGAGGTGGCGGGCTACTAATTGAATGGGCAAGCATAAGTGATAAGTCGGATCCACAACTTTCTGGAATTTTGGTCTATGAAATGGAAACGGGAAAGCGTGGCGGAGTAAAGGCTACATTATTATTTGATGATTCAGGAATTACAAGTGACAATGATGTATTTGGAGACGGATTGTGGATGCTTTTACTGATGGCTTTTGGTGGAGGACTAATCCTAAATCTTATGCCGTGTGTATTACCTGTTGTCGCTATTAAGGCCCTGTCGGTTACGAAGCACTTAGGTGGTAATGAGTTTCGTATTAGGCGTTTAGGATTAGCTTTTTCTGTGGGAATTATTTTTAGTTTCTTAGTTTTAGCATCGCTGCTAATTATTCTAAGATCTATGGGGCAGGAATTGGGTTGGGGATTCCAATTCCAGTACCCCTCTTTTATCGTTGGAATATCAGCACTCATATTTATTCTGGCATTGAGCCAATTGGGAGTTTTTACTTTTCGGATTCCTTCAATAAATCGTTTCCCCAAGGAAGAGGAATTCATTGGTTCTTTTTTAAATGGTTTCCTTGCAACTGTTTTATCAACTCCATGCACGGCCCCTTTACTAGGAACAGCAATCGGTTTTGCTTTTACGCAAACTTCCATTATCGCTATAGCCTTATTCTTTTTCATCGGATTAGGTATGGCTAGCCCACATATACTGCTTGCACTTAATCCGGGATTTTACAAATTTTTGCCTGTCCCCGGTGCATGGATGGATCGTTTTAAGCAGACGATGGCGTTTCTGTTATTGGCAACTGTAATATGGTTGCTTTGGGTGTTGGGAAGGCAGGTCGGTGTTGATGGGATTTCTGCTATGTTATGTTTTTTTCTATGCCTAAGTGTTTGTTGTTGGCTTTTTGGTTTACAAAGTGGGTTGCGATCTACGAAAAACAGGCGTGTGATTTGGTTAATTTCATTTCTAATAGCTGTATTTGGTTACGTTGCATTCCTTAAACCTATTTTTCATATGGAACCTGAAGGAGTAGGCGATAAATTCGGTGAGGGGGATAGATCTTGGATAGCTTTTTCTAAGGAAGAGTTATATACTCGCGTTTCAAAAGGCGAAATGGTTTTTGTTGATTTTACTGCTGATTGGTGTCTCACATGTAAAATTAATGAGCAAACGGTTTTGGGACGACCCAATGTGATGAGACTTTTTGCATCGCATAATGTAGCACTTATGCGAGCAGATTGGACGAATAGGAACGAAATTATTACCCAGATGTTATATTCTTTGGGGAGGTCTGGTGTTCCGGCTTATGTTCTTTTTCCCGGCGGAGAAATTGATTCGCCGATATTGTTACCCGAAATACTAACTGTGGGATCTATAGAAGAGGGGCTTATAAGGGCAGAAAGAATTTCAACGTTCTGATTGGTAGAGGCACTGTTCAGGATTTTTCTGTTAAAGAGCTTTTCCCAGAAATCATTTAGAAATTTTTTCCAATAAGAAGTCCAAGGTAAACAGCGGTAATACCGAGTATGACATGGGCTAAGATATGTAACAATGCGAAGATAAGAATCGATAAATCGTTGGTGTTTAACATATTATAAGCATCAAGAGAAAAAGAAGAGAAGGTCGTAAAGCCCCCCAGAATTCCTACAAAAAAAAACAAACGCAAGTTTGGAGTTAGTGGAATTCTCTCTAAGGAAAGTCCACTAAGAAGGCCGATAAGAAAACAGCCTAATAGGTTTGCCAACATAACACTATAAGGGAATTGTGTTGCTGGGAAATTATTTTGGACGGTTTTGGTTACCAAGTAGCGTAATATAGATCCGATAAAACCACCTCCGCCCACAACAAATATTTCTAGCATAAAAATACTCCAAAATTAATTCGTGGCCTTCGAATAAACATTTGACAGTTCGAGGTGTTACTAGCTCTTGCGCAAGCTATCGGCCCCAATCCAGTCTGTTACTAGTTTGGTTAATCAAAAGTCAAACGTTATATGCCGAAGAGGCGGTCTGGCCTCCTTGTCCTGTCCAGTTGGTGTGAAAAAACTGGCCACGATCTTTGTCGGTTCTCTCGTATGTGTGGGCTCCGAAATAGTCTCGCTGAGCCTGTAGTAAATTAGCTGGGAGTTGAGCCGATCGATATCCATCAAAGTAGGCTAAAGCACTACTAAAAGCCGGAACAGGGATTCCATGATTGACGGCACTTGAAATCACCGTTCGCCAAGAGTTTTGAGCTTCTTCGATGGCTTGTTGGAAATACGGTGCCACAAGAAGGTTTGCCAACTGGTCATCATTCTCAAAGGCCTCTTTTATACGGTCTAAAAACTGGGCACGAATTATACATCCTCCCCGCCACATGAGAGCGATGTCGCCATAATTGAGCGACCATCCATATTCTGCAGCAGCCATTGAAAGGAGTTGAAATCCCTGTGCGTACGAGCATATTTTTGAAGCATATAGGGCTTTGCGTACATCTTCTATGAATTTATTCCGATCTCCGTTAAAGGCAGGGCATTGGGGGCCATTAAGTAACTTTGATGCAGCTACACGTTCATTTTTTAGTGCAGAAAGGCTGCGTGCGTAGACTGCTTCTGTAATTGCGGTCGCAACGGCTCCTAGCTGTAGCGCGTCGATTCCTGTCCATTTTCCTGTTCCCTTTTGTCCGGCTGCATCTAAGATAAGATCAATCATAGGTTTGCCACTTTCTTCGTCCTTTTTGGCCAGAATGTCTGCTGTGATTTCTATTAAATAGCTATCTAACTCGCCATTGTTCCAGTTGGAAAATACTTTGGCCATTTCTTCTGGTTCCATGGCAACTATTTGGCGAAGAATGTGGTATGCTTCGCAGATCATTTGCATGTCGCCGTATTCGATGCCGTTGTGTACCATTTTTACATAGTGCCCGGCACCACCGTTCCCAATCCATTCACAGCAAGGGTTCCCATTTTCAACTTTCGCAGCAATAGATTGGAAAATTTCGCGCACGTGCGGCCATGCCTCACTATTTCCTCCGGGCATAATACTTGGACCTTTTAGTGCGCCTTCTTCGCCACCCGAAACGCCTGTTCCGATAAAATAGAGATCTTTCTTGGTTAGATCGTTTGTCCGTCGAATGGTGTCTTTGTAGTTTGAGTTCCCACCGTCGATAATTATATCACCGACATCAAGTAACGGGATCAGATCTGCTATCACAGCGTCAACAGCAGCACCTGCCTGGACCATAAGCATGACACGTCGCGGTTTTTTTAGCTTTGTTATCAGGCCTGATAACGAATAAGCACCACTAATAGGTTGACCTTGTGCACGACCTGCCAAAAACTGGTCAACCCGCGACGTTGTTCTGTTATAAACAGCAACGCGGATCCCATGACTCGCCATATTTAAAACTAAATTTTCTCCCATTACCGCTAGGCCTATGAGACCGATATCTGCTTGGTTCATTTTTGGTTCTCTTTCTATTAGCTGTTCGTTTCAGAATCACCCGATTTGATCTTATTGTTTAAAGCTTGGATAATCTGTTTGAGTCCGAATATTACATTTGATCCTAGGTGAATTTGAAGGACGGATCTTCCTTTTGATTTTAATATTTCAGCGTCGCCCTGTGCTTGGGCTTTGACTAATGTTCCAAAGCTTAGAGATCCGATATCATTCGTGACAAGGTTGGGAATTTCAATGTCTGTATTGGGTTCGGCTGTAATCTGCAAAAACAATCCATGTCCTGCATCGCCTTTGTGAAGTTGGCCTGTTGAGTGTAAATATCTTGGTCCATAGCCTATTGTTGTTGCAAAACTGCTAAGTTTTTGTAATTGTTGGCGAAGCATTTTGAGAAGTTCTCGGGTCTCAAATTTCGGGTGTAAGTATGCTTGAATAGCGAGATATGAGTGATTTTTGCTGCCATGAGCGATCAGCTGGTCTAATCCAGCGGTAATATTTGAAGTGTTATTGTTCACATCGGTTAATTGAATGTATTGTTCGGCGGGAGACAATATTGTTTTGGGAGGACTATTGGTTGATTGAGGGCCTTCAATTAGGTCTCTAGCTCGGATTTTGGCGGCCTCGACGTCGGGTTGATTAAATGGGTGTATTTTCATTAAATATCCAACAATTGCCGTGGCTAACTCCCATTGATACATTGCTCCGGCCAAATCTGATACGTCAGCTAAATTAAATTGTAGCAAGGGATAGCCTGCGGAAATCAGGTTGTCGGCATAGATGTCGGCAGAATTATCGCATCGCAAATAGACAAAACATCGATCATTGTTATATGAATCGACGGGTGGAAATGTTTCATCGTTAATCGGTAATATCCCTGTCCCATCTTTCCCTGTACTCTCGGCAATCAACTGTTCAATCCAAACACCCAATGGCGATACCTCAGGGGATGCTATTAAAGTCATTTTGTCCCGACCATGAGCAACAGCAGCGCCAAGGAATACACCTAATTCGATAGCGGGAGTTGTGTTGGTTAATTCTTTTTTTACGCGATATAAGAGAGATTCTATATTGCATCCAATCATGGCTGCAGGAACAAGACCAAAGTGAGATAAGGCAGAATATCTTCCGCCGATATTTGCATTATTAACAAACGTATGACGAAAATCCAGTGTTTTTGCAAGACGGAACAAATCACTATCTGGGTCTGTTATTGCTGTAAAATGTTTCCCCGTATTTTTTATTCCTAGTTTTTCTATGGCGGCATTATAGAAAAAATTGAGTAAAGAAATAGTTTCTACCGTATCTCCGGATTTGGTCGACGTTATATAAATTGTTTTAGCGGGATCAAAAGAGGTCGCTTTCTCCATTATAGCCTCGGGAACGGTGCTGTCTAAAATATGTAATTCCAAAAAATCAGTTTTTGTTCCGAATGTGGTCGCGAACACTTCAGGGGCTAAACTAGATCCTCCCATGCCTAATAGAAGTGCTTTTTCGATTCCATCTTTTCTGGCATTATCAACGAATCTTAGGATTTCAGGTATTTTTTCTGACATCTCAATGGGCGAATCAAGCCAATCAAGACGGTTCGAAATCTCTTTAGGGTTGTCCATCCAGACGGAAAAATCGTGGTTTAAAATACGCGATACAATATTATTCTGCTGGATTTTTTCCTGGAGTTGGTGGAACTCGTCCGATATGGGACCGTTAAATAACTGGGTAGAAATGGACATGTGTCTAAAATTGAAGTCTTTCTATGGAAAATGATAAAATTAAAAGCGTTAATAAAGTTACACCTTACAATGTGTAGCGCAACATAACTGAGTTGTTGTCTGACAACGGCTCAGTTATTATTAGGCCTATTATAATAAATCCACTAGTTTTTTTAATAAAAAGAGTATACGAATGAATCTTTACAGGACGCCTCAGGATCCAGAAGACATTTATTACAAATTGGGAGAAAGTATTTTGCGATGGTATCGTGGTTCAGTCGGTTGGCTGGCCGAACCATCCGAATTGCCGGCAAGTCGAGAAAAGCTAGATTTTAAAGATATCCCTCAGGATCTACAAGAGGAAATAATGGCAGTCTCCATACGCTTAAGGACTATCAATGTTTCCTCGAACAACGGTCATTTATCAGGATGACTCGAATTTACATCATTTCTCTGTTTTATGTTTTTCTTGTCTCTTGTGGAGACGAGCGTCTATATATTGAACCTACACCAGAAAATGACTCTTTAATTCTGGGAACATGGACGACAGAGGGTGAAGATATAGATTATGGATCTGTTTTAGTGGAGATGCGCCTAATGGATTCTGGTCGTTTGACAATGATTTTGTTCATAGAAGGTGGAAGCCAACGCAGCTTTCCTGGAAGTTGGTTGATTGATGAGGACGAACTGGTGCTTAGTGGTCGTTACTTTGGAACTGAAGGAGAAAGTAGGGTCTCTTGGCAAATAAACGATGAAGGTGTGTTGTTATTACGAGATGAATCGGGATCGGAGCAGAATTGGTCTCGAAAGAAAGCCATAGGAAGCACTTTTATGTTCGAAAATAACGCATAGAATTTTGACGTCATCTATTGGCACTAATCTCGACAACGAGGTTCTTCCGGATGTGTTAGATTTTAACCTTCGAGTTGTATTTTGTGGCTCAGCTCCGAGTCCTAAATCCGCTGCAGAAGTTGCATATTATGCTGGACTAGGTAATCGTTTTTGGGATGTCTTATGGGAGAGTGGTATTATTCCCGAAAAACTATCTCCTGGTGATTTTTCATCGATAATAAAATATCGAGTGGGATTAACGGATTTGGCAAAATATGTCAGTGGTGTTGACGTTGATGTGCCAAAGACTTGCTATGATGTGGCAAGTTTGCAAAAAAAAATAGTAACCTATAAACCTCACTGGTTCGCTTTTAATGGGAAGCGACCGGCTGAAGAATTTTTTAAGCGACGAGTGGTTTACGGGTTACAAAAAGAGACACTGATAAAAACACGATTGTATGTTTTGCCATCAACTTCAGGTGCCGCACGACGTTTTTGGGATGAAAGTTATTGGTATGATTTAGCTGGAAAGTTAATAGTATAGAAATTGAATTTACTTTTTTTTTGGAGGATTTATGGAACTGGCCAAGAGGTTGCGAAAACATATTTCGGGTGGTGATTTCGCCTTTGGTACTTTTGTGGTAGAGATCCGTTCACCTGCTGTAGCACAATTTTTGACTAAAGCTGGATTCCATTTCATGTTGATTGATAACGAGCATGGATACTGGGATCCCTCGGATATTGCTCATCAATTGGATGCTGCTAAGCGTTGGCAAATTTGTCCTATGATACGGGTATCTGGTCCGGAACGTGGTGAGATCATGAGGGCTCTTGATGCAGGAGCGGAAGCTGTTATGATACCGATGGTAAGGTCTGTACAGGACTTAAAGTTATGCGTTGATTACTCTAAATATCCGCCTATAGGCCAGCGAGGTATTCACTTTGCACGACCACATAGCAATTTTACGTCTCCGGCAGATGCGGGTTCATTTATGCGGGAAAGTAATGAAAAATTACTTACTATTGTGCAAATAGAAACTGTTGAGGCCGTTGAGTCCTTGGATGAGTTGGCTGCTGTACCCGGCATCGATGCATTGTATGTTGGGCCAGGGGATTTAAGTGTAGCTATGGGTGTTCCTGGTCAGGCAGACCATCCGAAAGTAATGAGCGCCGTAGAAAAACTGGTTGATGTATGTAGAAAAAATGGAAAATTTGCGGGATGTCATAGCACTAGCCCTTCAATGTTAGGAAAATTGCAAAAACTTGGAATCCAGTTTAGTGCATTGGGCGGGGCGGTTCGTATGTTACAGTGGGGTATTGACGAGATGGGAAGTCAGATTCGAAGGGAATTAAATTCGGAAAATTAGGTGGGGCACGATTGAGACAAAACGTAGTCGGAAGAGCGCGAAAATGTATAAAGCTCTCAGTTGGTCTGGCTGTTTAAACTTATTTGTTAAAAAGTTACCTGATTCATTTAATAAATAAGCTAAGCCACTAAAATAAAGTGACTTAGCTTATGGAGCCACCCATCGGAATCGAACCGATGACCTAGCGCTTACAAGGCGCTTGCTCTACCAGCTGAGCTAGGGTGGCACTTTGCTAAAAATAGATGTTAAGCTGTACAAGTCAACAAATGGCTATTGCATATGAAACATATTTTTCCGCCACCCAAGGCATGCTGTAGGTCCAATTTTTTATTTTAGAAGCATCATCTTTCTCACCTGTCGCAAAGTCTCTGCTTCAAGCACATAGAAGTAGACACCCGTTGCGACTTCCAAGCCGTTTCTATCATGACCATTCCATGTTAAGTCGTAAAATCCTGCGGGATGATTGTCTTGATCGATCAAGGTTTTGACATGGCGTCCTAATACGTCGTAAATCGTCAATGTTACCCTTTGGTTTTTCGGTAGAGCATATTTGATACTTGTAGATGGATTGAATGGATTTGGGAAATTATTACTTAGGTGGAACTGGTTGGGCAGAATTGGTCCTGACTTTAAATTCTCGATGTTGCGACTTTTCCCATCACCCTGATCTACAAAACCGGCAACTAATTGAAGGTCTTCAGGGATAGCATCACGTAGCACTCTAAAGCTAATACTAGCCAGTTCAGTCCTGTCAGATGCAAGGTCAGAGGCATGTAGGGCAGCACCAAACGCGAGTTCGCCAGGATTTTCTTTAACGACCCTTAAGAAAGATTCTTCTTCTGAACTAACTTCTGTCAAC
>JAYYVF010000017.1:0-81620 GCA_036343635.1 Candidatus Latescibacterota bacterium
CGTACGAGATCTATCCAGAAAAGTGCGCCTAAATCAAGTTCGAATTGCCCAAATTGTCGTTCCAGTTGAGCTCCAGATCCTCCTCGATGGACGGTGCCCCAGTAGCTGGTAATGTCGCCATCCACCAACGTGCTGCTTATACCACTACTTTCTATGATTTCCCGACCAAAGGATGAACCAACTTCAGATACTACCGAAACATTACCTCCACGGTCCCAAATTCCTAAAGAAATATTATCCCCAATGCTTTCTACATGCAGTTCACTTAAAGACACATTTGGATTACTCTGCGTTCGGTTAGCTTCAATTCGTATAAATTGAAGCGGTTTCTTATCAAAGTCGACAGTGATTGTATGTTTTGTGTTGAAACTATAACTGGTGCTTCCGTTATAACGTAACGTCCCAGGGATAACCGAGTTTGCATTGTTGAATGAAGGCTCTCCATCTGAAGTCCAGATAGTAAAAAATTCGAGCGGAACACCTGCGGTGGAGAAATGTAGTTCGATTTTTTGGGCAGAGACGACGCGTCCAAGATCAACTTCAATCCAGGCTTCATCTGATGTAGCAGTTAGATTTGGACTCCAAGAAGTTGAGCCATCCCCATCTATAAGTCTAAATGAATTCGATGTATCAGATCCTGACGAACGTATCCCACCGCCAAAATTAGTTGCATTGGCTACTGCATCAATATTTCGTCGAACTAACCCAGGGCTTAAGCTACCGTTTTCTATGACGAGTGCGTCGCCTGGTAAATCCCAAGCTGCCCAGTCTTTTGAGGAGGTAACCAAAAGCTCTTTACCTTCAATCTGGGACGCAAAGAAAAGTAGTGTTGCGATCAATCGTGACAAGCTGGCCTCTCTCAATGCTAAGATGGCTCAATGCTTAGATATTAGATTCCTATTCGCCTGTAATATACCATTAACGCACACGACCCCGAGCAGCAACGCGCCAGATGTCAATTAGTTCCTCATCTCGCAAAACGTACAGGTTGTCATGTAGATTTACTGTGGTGCAGCCATGCCCCGGAATAAATTCTATTAAATCTCCAAGAGATAAATCGGTGCACGGACCGTCTTTAGTGAGGAGGCGTCCGTGCTCTTCTGACAATGCGTGACATACCAGGTCAGGACGATTCTTTACAATGGGGAATCCATGTTCAGGGGTTACAGATTTTAAGCCAGCATCCGTTATGACCTGTTCGGGTGTTGGTCTGCTGCACACCATGGTGAGCAAACTAAGTGCCTGTTTGAAACCGAGTTCAAGACGTCCGTATGCGGCGTCCATCAAAGCGTATGAGCCCGCCTGGACCTCAGTTATTCCGTCAAATTGAGTACTAATATAATAATCTCCGGTAGCAGAAGATGAACAGATGTCAACATTGATTCCCAACGATTCTATGTCAGCACGCACGTCAACAAGGCGTTGCAAACAAACTCGTGCGCCCTCTTCTCTCTCTGTCACATTTTCTAAATCGACTACATGGCCTTCGTAGCCCATGATACCGTCAAAGCGAATATTCTTAGCCTCATCAGCTTGTCTAGCTAATGATGTAGCTTGTTCTCCAGGTGTTACACCACAGCGATTATGGCCTATGTTGACCTCGATTAATACACGTGGTTTTACTCCTTCCAACCCTGCAGCTGCATCTATTATTGAGAGGTTTTTTGGATCGTCTACTGCGACGATTATATCGCATTTCTTGGCCAACTCCACGAGTCGTGATATTTTTCGGGACCCAACGACTTCATTGGCAATCAGTATATCTTGTATTCCCGCCTCGGCCATCACTTCTGCCTCGCTAAGCTTTGCGCATGTAATACCGATGGCTCCGGCTGTTAATTGCATCTTGGCAATTTCAGGAGTTTTGTGCGATTTACTGTGAGGGCGGAGATTTTTGTTGGCTTTGCGAAAATGGTCGGCCATTTTCCCTATGTTATATTCGAGTGCCTCGATATCGACCAACAGGACAGGAGTGTCGATTTCACTTTTTTTAATTCCGATTTGTTCGGTTGGATTTGACAAACGTAAGTAACCTCAGAGAAATGTTGAAAAAATATCAAAAGTGAGTTGGTAGGTCGTCATTCTCATCAAATTGCATGTCAGCGGGGGGCTCAACGATAGCCAGATCTTTTCGTTTTTCTACCTCTGGTAGATAAGCTTCGGAAACCATGAGCTCTCCAAGATCCAACGTGTTATGAATGCGTAGGATTCGCTCCTCACCACTTTCTCGTAATCCCACAGTTTCCAGTGCTTTTTGAATACATATTCGGTCAGTGTCAAAATACAGGGGGATATGCGCGCCCGACGGATGATTTCCAGTCATGCAATTTATATAGGTGATTTCGCGGTCCATTTCGTCTATAGCTCTTCGGTGAGCATATTCTGCGGTTCCGATACCAGAAGCATTTCCATGCGTTTCAGGGGTTAATCCGCGGACGAGAATACGGGTAACCTTAGGAAATTCTTTTTCAGCAGCATGATTGTCGTGAAATTTGCGTCCTACAACGTTTGTATCCATGCCCGCACCAGAGATGTTTTTTCCAATAGCATCGACGATGAGTAGGTCTACCGAGTCGAAGGGCAGACGAGGCATCCACTCTTTGGCCTTAATCAATAATTCTTTCTCCCGATCAACGAATTCTTCAGGAGCAACAGCTTTGAGTAATGCGGTTTTGTCATACTGGTTTTCGACAATTGCCAGACCCATGAGGACGCCACACTGTTCGATAACCTTTTGTCCGACAGAACGAATGATTCGATCGAAACTGTAATGGACTATAGCTTGGTGATATAGTGCTGCACCGCGATGCTTGCCAAGTCCAATAAGCATCATTTTATGAAGGCCGCTCTCTATTTCACCGACAAAATCAGTGTGTGGCTTAATACGGCCTACCACTACGACGTGATCGGCTTCGTAAGCAAATTTATCAAAAAAGACAGGAACACCGTCCTCAGTCTCTCCAATTTGCACGGTGTCCATACTCGATTTAATGGGTGCACCCACGTATTCTTCGGTTACGCCGTACCCTTCAATAATTTCCTGTTGAGCTTGCGCTATCCCACCTCCGTGACTGCCCATGGCGGGAACGAGGAAGGGATTTAATCCTAAAGACTTAAATTCTTCAACCAAACACTTTGTGATCAGAGCGATATTATTAATGCCTCGGCTACCGACAGATATGGCGACACTTTCACCTGGTTTAATTTTTTGCTCTAATTTCATTTCGGCTACTTCTTGCCGCACGATTCCAGGAATATCTTCGACGATTGGGGCATCAAAATGTTGGCTAATGCGTAGCATGCGTGGTAGTGACATTGCTTATTGTCCTCTGACTAAGTTTAAATGGCTCGGTTAAAAATAGCTTCTATGTCAGAACGCTGGGTTTTGCGTGGATTTACACTGACGTTACCGCTATCCATGGTTGCATTACTGAGTTGACGAATACCGGATTTTTTTACTCCGCATTCGCCCAGACTTTTTGGTATTTGTAGGTCTTCGTTCAATGTCCAGACGTAGTCAATAGCAGTCTCGGCTGCTTCTCGTGTTGAAAGGCCGGAAGTATCCGCTCCAAGAGCGTTGGCAATGGTGCCGAACTTCTGGATGCGAGCTGGCATGTTGAATTCCATTACGTAAGGCAACAAAATTGCGTTGGCCAGGCCGTGGTGAACTCCGTATTGGGCTCCTGTCGGATGTGACATAGCGTGGACGTTACCCAGGCGTGTTTGAGAAAAAGCCATTCCCGCCAGCATGGATGCAATCAACATGTTTTCCGTAGCTTGCATTTCATAGTCGTTAGAGCAAGCAAGCAGCAAGTTATCACCAATTAGAGAGATGGCTTGTAGCGAAAAGGCTTCTGTGATTGGCGTGGACAGAAGGTTTGTATAACTCTCGATAGCGTGTGTCAGGGCATCCATCCCGGTGGGGCCGCCGACAGACAAAGGAAGGGACACGCAAAGCTCTGGGTCGAGAATTCCTACTAAAGGTGCAATTTTCCAGCTAATCACCGGATCTTTATTTTGTGTCTTAGGGTTGGTTAGTACGGCAAATGGGGTCACTTCACTCCCGGTTCCATACGTGGTCGCAACACAGTACAAGGGAGGGATGTTTTTTGTAATTTTGTTCGGACCTAGATAACGGTCAATACGCCCTCCGTGAGAGGCTACTACGCCAATCATTTTGGCAACGTCCATAGCGGACCCTCCGCCAATGGCCAGAATAGAGGTGCAATTACCTTTTTGGTATTGTTTAGCACCCGCATGCACGCATTTGGCGGGAGGATTTGGGAGTGCTCCGACAAATAGAGAATAGGGCACGGCATGTTCGTTTAGTACCTGTAGTACGGTGTCCACTACGCCTGCTTTAACTAAGCCAACGTCTGTTACGATGAGCGGACGTGTTCCCTCAATTAATTCGGGTAGCTTTTTTCTGGATCCTACTCCATGTATGACTCGCGTAGGAATCTGTATGTCGTGATCTGTGGAAAACCCCATAACCGGTCTCGTGTTTCTCATGATTCGATCGTCTAAATAAGATTGATCAATTAGCTACGTCCCTGAATGTATGTCAAGCTATTTTACTCTGAAGAGGCCTGCAACAAGCCCTATTAGATGCCAGATTCAAAGGCGCATAGGGACTCAATTAAACTTTGAGGCTTATGGTCCTTTGGCACTAAGTCCACGCTGATTCCATACTCTATTGCTTTTTCATTGGTAGTAGGCCCCATACAGGCAATATGCGCTGTAGCGAATATCTTGGTTCGGAGTACTTCATCTACAATCTTGAACATATTTTGAATCGTTGATGGGCTTGTGAAGACGATCCAATCCATTAGGCCTGTTTTTAAAGGATTGGGCAAAATCAGTTCGGAGGGGTCAGGTGGTATGTTCTGGTAGGCTACCACGCGATTTACGTGCGCTGCTCGTTGACCAAGTGCCTCCACGACATGAGTACGTCCTAGGTCGGAGCTTGGGAACAGTATTCGGGCATTTTTTATTGTTAGGGGTTCAAAGGCAGCTACGATTCCTTCTTGATTGCTTTGTTTCGCTTCCAAATCGGTAAGTAGACCGAATTTACTAACAGCCTTACTGGTAGCAGGACCGATGGTCATTATTTTAATGTTATTTAAAACTCGAGCGTCTAAGCCATGAAAATTTAGACGCTTAAAGAAAAAGTTGACTCCATTGGCACTAGTGAATAACAGCCAATCGTAGGTTTTTAATTCGCTAATAGCTTGGTCCAACGGTTCAGGATCTTGGGGTGAAATCAGCTTGATCATAGGAACGGTGAAGACGTCTGCACCGAGATCTATTAACCCCTGAGCTAAATCTAAAGCCTGCTCACGACGTCTGGTGATCATTACTCGACGTCCCTGTAGCGGGTATTTGATATCAAAGCGTAGTTTTTGTTGAATGGAAACAGCCGATCCTACAACAATCAGGGCAGGCGATTTGATAGCTGAATTAGCAGCTAATTCAGCTAAGTCGGAAAGTTGGCCGGATACGTTCCGTTGAATTGATGTTGTACCCGATTGTATAACAGCAGCCGGGGTTTTCGGATCTTTTCCTTCCTGAATTAGTGTATCACAAATGGTTTTGATCTTTCGTATACCCATAAAGATCACCAGCGTAGCGTCGAGACGGGCTAGTTTGGGCCAATCGACATCAGAACATCCTTTATCTGGATCTTCATGGCCAGTCACTAGCACAGCAGCGGAGGCAAGGCCTCTATGGGTTAAGGGGACACCTGCGGCTGCGGTAACGCCTACGGCTGCAGAAACACCGGGTATTACTTCGAATGGTATCCCGGCATTGTGTAGTGCGATTCCTTCTTCTGCACCTCTACCGAATACAAAGGGATCGCCTCCTTTTAATCGAACGACGCAATGTCCTTGCTTAGCATGTTTTATCAGCAGGTCATTAATTTCTTCCTGACTTTGACTCGGTTGACCGCCTCGTTTTCCCACATTGATCCTTTGGGAATGAGAAGGAGCAAAGGATAGAATGCGTTCGTCCACTAAAGTATCGTACAATACACTGTCAGCTTGGGCTAGGCAGCTTTGCCCTCGCAGCGTAAGTAACTGAGGGTTCCCGGGACCTGCGCCGACAATATAAACTTTACCTGTTTTTGAAGATCTATTCACGGTGTTGTTTCAATCAAGTGATCGGCACCCTGCTTTATCAAGGACTGGGCCACCTCTGTAGCTACTTTTTCAGGCTCTGTTGTAGGACCGTTGGCGGTAGCGTGCAGTATCCGCTGGCCCTTGAGGTCACCCACGCGTCCATCCATCAGCAAGAGCCCGTCTTCTTCTCGCGCCCACGCAGCTATGGGAGAGTGGCACCCACCACGAAGTAAACGCAACAGCTTACGTTCGGCCGTAACCGCCGTAAAGGTTTTGTTGTCGTTAAGTTCGGCAATCAAGGCATAGGATGGATGGTCTCGTAACATCTGTAAGCCAATGGCCCCTTGTCCGGCTGCGGGCAACATTTCTTCTGTCGTTAGATAACAGTTTATGCGGGCATTCCATTTTAAGCGGTGTAGGCCTGCAGCTGCCAAAATCACCGCTTCATAATCGCCTTCCGTTACCCGCTTAATTCGGGTGTCGAGATTTCCCCGAATATCCTGTACGTTGAGGTCGGGCCGGAGGGCCCGTAGCTGGGCCTGCCTTCGAGCACTTCCGGTACCAATTTTTGCACCCATTGGGAGACCAACTATATTTTGTATTGCGGAATCCGCGATGATTACGTCCCTCACGTCTTCGCGTTGGGGGGTCGCGACCAAATACAATTCGGGCGCGAATTGACTGGGTAAATCTTTTAAGCTGTGTACTGCGACGTCGATACGCTTCTCAATTAGAGCTTTCTCTAATTGTTTTGTGAATACGCCCTGTCCGCCCATACCCCGCAACGACCCAGTCTGAACGTCGCCGGTAGTCCGGATTGTTTCTATATCAGATTGAATATTAGGGGCCAAAGCAGACAATTGTCCGGCAATTTGCCTTGTTTGAGCCAGAGCTAGTTCGCTACCCCGGGTGCCTATAACAATTTTCAAATTTTTAATCTCTACTTTTGCAGTTGGTTAGATGTCGAAGAATATAGGAAAGCCGTATACCCTTGCAAGTTCCGGTAAGGAATTGTTCCAAAACAAAAGATATGATGTATTACGTTGGGAACTATTAGTAATTAGTAATTCGGTAACAAAAAGAGGAGCGGGTTGGGTGTTGTAGTCGCTATGAATAAAAAAAGGGCGATGCGCTTAAAAGCGCCTCGCCCAACAACAGGTACTATCTAACCATCAAATCTTAGAAGGTTTTACCAATCATTACCATATTTCCTTTTACATCAGGATTGATTTGGTATGAGGCAAAGTAGGCACCTTGAGAAGCATTGATGCCAATCAAAGCTAACATCGGATCTCCATCTGATGTGTATTTCTCGTTACCGAGACCCAAGCTCAAACTGACGTCGGCATCTCCCATTTGACCCATAGCGTAACCGAGTTCCACCCATAGGTCTGAATTACCGTTTAATACGTCTACTGCAACTGCAGCGCTTAGATCGCCCGACTCATACGTAGCCATGACTTCGATGAGATGGTCACCAACACTGAAAAGGTCGTTGAAACTATCTGTATAATCGGTGATTGTTAGGCCCACAGGTCCGGCATCAAGGCTAACATAAAGATCTGTTTCCGAGGCGTCTCCCATCATGCTTTGGGAAACCCAGGTCCCTATTTCGACGGATCCCGTTGAATAATTAATGCTGGGCTGTACGGCCATGCCGCCGGGTTGCTGAGCGCCACGCCAGAGATACCGGCTAACCACGTCCGCGCTGACATTTACTTCAGCAAAGGCCTGAGCGGCCAAGCCCGTTAACAAGACTGCAGAAAGAATAATCTTTCTCATCATAGCTCCTCCAAAAATAAAGTAAAAGTTAATTCAAACCTTATTCGGTTTTGAATTTGTAACACATTCCAGATATATAATGATGTTGCTATTTTGTCGCAAGTGGTTTTTTATTATGGAGTTAAGGCCTCTATGGAGCCTTGAGCGTTAATCAAAAACCACTGCGGGTAGCTGGCGGCGACTCCTCGCAGAGCGCCGCCAGCTACCGGACAAACTCACTGCAAGCCACCATAGCTTTTTATCTTGCAACAGTGAGTGGGCCCGGAATCAGGATATAGTGGACTTATAGAGCGTTTTCTGCTGTCTCACCGGTACGAATACGCACTGCTTCCTGAATCGCGGAACAAAATACCTTACCGTCACCTGCTTTTCCCGTTTTTGCAGCCTCAACAACGGCGTTTACGACTTTTTCTTTATCGTTGTCTGGCACGACCAATTCAATTTTTAACTTGGGTACAAAATCGATCGTGTACTCTGCGCCGCGGTAAATTTCCTGGTGTCCACCCTGGCGTCCGAACCCACGTATTTCCGATACGGACATACCCGATACGCCCACTTCCTTAAGTGATTTTTGGACGTCACTGAGCGACGAGGGGCGTAGAAATGCTTCTATTTTTAACATTGATGTGTCTCCCTAAATTTTGTCGTGTTTAGTTTGAAAGGTTTTGGAAATCGGCATAAGCCGGTTGTCCATGTTCGCTTAGGTCCAAGCCCTCTCGTTCTTCTTCGTCGTCAACACGAAGGCCAAATATTGCTTTGGCAATGAGGCAAAGTACGAGTGAGACGGTAAAGGCGAATGCGGCGTATGTAAGGGTGCCAATCAATTGAGTAGAGAAGAGATGTTCTGGGTTTGGGCTAAATAATCCCACAGCAATAGTTCCCCATAGGCCACAGATCCCGTGGACTGATATTGCCCCTACAGGGTCATCGATCTTGATTCGATCAATAATTACTATGGAGAAGACTACGATGACTCCGGCCACGAGGCCTATTATCATTGCTCCGTACCATGTGACGGTGTCTGCACCAGCAGTAATCCCTACGAGTCCAGCTAGTATTCCATTAAGCGCCATAGTCACGTCGGGTTTTCTCAGGAACATTACGGATGTTACCATGGCCGCTAAACAACCAACTGCAGCGGCAAGCGAGGTTGTAACAAAGACGATAGACACGAGGCTAGGGTCAGCACTTAGGACGGATCCGCCATTGAATCCAAACCAGCCCAACCACAACAGAAAGACTCCGATTGTGGCTAGTGGCATGCTATGTCCTAAGATGGGACGTACTTCACCGTCCACATATTTACCGAGGCGGGGTCCTAAGACTAAGACTGCAGCGAGTGCCGAAAAACCGCCAAACGCATGCACTATGGATGAACCTGCAAAGTCATAAAAACCCATACCGTCAAGCCATCCACCCCCCCATTTCCACGAACCTGCTATGGGGTAGGCGAATGCCACTAAGATCGCAGCGTAAAACATAAATCCCGACAGTTTTACGCGTTCAGCAACGGCACCAGAAACGATCGTTGCCGCGGTAGCGGCAAACATGGCCTGGAAGATGAAATCTGCCCAGTATGTGTAGTCGGCATATTGGTTTGTCAGATTGGCTACGTCTCCGTCAAATCCGATGGGCCCTTTTATTGCTAGGAAACCGTTGAAATCACCAGGATACATCGTGTTGAATCCGGTCAGTGCGTAGGAGACAATCCCAATGGATATAATGAAAAGATTCTTGAAAAGAATGTTAACGGTATTCTTTTGGCGTGTCAGGCCTGTTTCCAGCGTGGCAAAGCCCAAGTGCATTATAAAAACGAGGGCTGCTGAAATAAGGATCCAAAGGTTGTCAATCATGAATTTTGGATAGGCAAGCGGCATTGCCTTAAACTGTTCCATAGTTGTATAGTCTTGTGCTTCGACCGCCCCACTCTTCGCGAGCATTGTAACCGCGAAGAGGGACAGCAGGCCTATTAAACGTCTACTAAACATCGAGAAACCCCTTCTTCTTCATTGCTTCGTTAAAATTAACCCTCTGCCGCGCTTTACGAGGAAGCGCCTCTGCAAATGCCGTAGTAGGCCCGTCAGTGGGAACGAGTATTCTTGAAACAGCGCGCCTGTCTCTAACGTTCTCATAGCAATGGCTATGCCACAGGAAAATGGATGGTAATATAACTATTATAAATTGTTGTTTATAAAATAATTAGGCGGGATTAAAATGGATGGATCGAAGGTAATAAAAATACAAATATGTAGTTTATTTTCAACTTAAGAGACATATTTGTCTGTTTATTCCTTAAATTGCTTTGGGTCAATATTAAGCTTTTGTATGCGGTAAGCCAGTATTCGGGTTGTTGTGCCTAAGGTGCGGGCAGCTTTTGCTACATTGCCGCGTGTATTTTTGAGTGCCTCGACGAAAACTTCCTGTTCATAGGCTTTCATCAGGCTCTCAAGAGAGCCTGATACAGGGGTATTAGTTGCGTCCGCTGTTTGCAAAGATGGAGGCAGGTGATGGCCGTGGACTACCCCGTCGTTGCTTAGAATGACGGCACGTTCGATGCAGTTTTCTAGCTCACGCACATTTCCGGGCCAATGGTAGCTCATCATCATATCGATGGCGGGAGTTGATATTCTAAGCATTTTGCTATTGTGATGATTTCCGTATTTTTCAAGGAAGTGATCTGCCAGTTGCAGTATGTCAGATTTCCGGTCTCTTAGGGCGGGGTTAAAGATAGGGAAGACGTTCAGTCGATAGAATAGGTCTTCCCGAAATGTTGCGTCGGTTACTGCTTGTTCTAAGTCGACGTGGGTCGCGGCAATAATGCGTACGTCGATGGGCCTTGGGGTGCTGCTACCCAGGCGCTCGATTTCTCGGTTTTGCAAGACTCGTAACAGCTTAACTTGGATGACGGGGGCAAGTTCTCCAATTTCGTCCAAGAAGATGGTCCCACCGTTAGCCTTTTCAAAGCGACCCTCCTTGGTTTCGTTGGCTCCTGTAAAGGCCCCTTTTTCGTAGCCAAATAGCTCGCTCTCTATTAATGACTCTGGGAGAGCAGCAACGTGAACTTTTACAAGGTTTTGACTTGCTCGGAGGCTATTGTAATGTATCGCATCGGCTACCAACTCTTTGCCTGTCCCGCTTTCGCCACGTAGCATTACGGTCGCGTCGCTTGGAGCAACTTGCTGGATTAGCTCACAGACCTCTTGCATTGCGCGTGAATTCCCAATTAGGTTGTCCGGCTGGAACCTTTCGCGCAGTTCGCTCTTGAGGCGTTTATTCTCGTCAACGAGTTGCTCTTGTTCGCTTCGCGCTCGCTGATGTGCAGCAACGGATTGAGCGATCATGACTGCAGCGATGGTCAGTAAGCGCACTGTATCTTGTAGAACTGCGTCGCTCAAGTAAGGAGCATCGACACTCAAAGTGCCTACGACTCGTTGGGATAGGGAGATTGGAACGCACACGAAAGAGGTGGGGTCTTTGTCGTTGCCATGGGCGCCAGTCCGATTAAGGAACATCGGTTCGCTGTTGATGCGAGGTACGATGACGGATTTTCCTGATTCTACCACTTTTCCTGTAATTCCCTCCCCGATGTTGTAGCGTCCTCGTTCAATTTCTTTTTGAGACAACCCGTATGCAACGTCAATTGAGACTTGTCCTGTTTCCTCCTGAAGTAGGCTAACGGTGGCAATGCTCATGTTCAGTCGGACACAAGCCTGCTCGAGGATTTGATTTAGCGCATCTTCTAAATCAGTTGTTGTTCCAAGAATTTGACCAATTTGATGCAATACGAAAATGTGATCCTGAAGGGTTGGGGCTTTGGGTGGTGCCGGGTTAGTATGATTCATAAATACAAAATTGAAGGTAAAATGTTAATTAGTGACATTATTGTATTTTTCTGACAGAGGATATTTTTCAATTACTTTTAAGATATGACATTTTTGTTGTTTTTACAAGCTGCTGAATCGGGAGTTATTTTTATAATACTATTTGACATAGAGCGGAGCCGAAGATATCATATCGGGGTGTGGCAGATTTTGTTTGTATGATCTTACTTTGTTTGGAATGGAAATGGTTAGTATGGGAGAAGATATAACTGAGATACTTAGTGCTTGGTCATTTGATCCGGAAACTAATGTTCGGAAGATTCGCGGAACGGATGGTGTTGAGAAGATTCAAGTGCGGATAAACCAAGGCGCTTTTCAGGGTATTTTACAAATTGACTTGGACGGTCGTCCCGATGGATGTCGGCCGCATGGTCAAACTTTTGCTTTGGATTATTACCAGAATTCTCTTCAGACTTACCGTCAACAAAATAACTCTGAGGACGATGGTTTTTCGTTGGATCCTGAGGCATGCGAAGAATTATTTGAAGAGGGGGCTCGAATTTATGAGCGTTATGCATTTCTGCTTCAGTTAAAGGAATACCCACGGGTCATTCGCGATACAGAGCGGAATATGCAATTGTTTCGCTTTGTTAATCGATATGCTGCATCAGAGCAGGACAAATCTAATTTGGAAAAGTGGTGGCCTTATATTTTGAGAATCAACGGCACTGCTCGTGCATTTGTTGCTCGGGATGAGGGGGATTTCGTTGAAGCGTTGGATATTGTGGCAAAAACCCGCGATCGAATACGGGAATGTCCTATGATAGATACCGAGGAATTTCGGGTTGAAATGGAACGTTCGGAAGAGGCTTTGGAGGCTCTTGAGAGTGAATTACTTGAGGCTAAGCCGCTTAACCGGAAAGAGCAACTGGAACAGATGTTGGCAGAAGCTGTCGAGGGTGACAATTTTGAAAGAGCTGCTGAATTAAGGGATATGATTCAGCAACTCGCTGTTGAAGACATTTAAGTGAGTTGCGGCGATTGCTATCCAAAAGATACTCTTAATAATTATTTCGTGAAAACTTAAGGTAGGTATTTCAGTTTGGTTTTAATGCGGACAATTTACTGATTAGTTCATCTATGCTTGCTGTCGATGTTAGTAACTGCCGATGTTGAGGGTCTGTAAATTCTTGCTTTACACACTCGTCCAAAAAAAATAGGAACTTGTCGTAGAAATTGGAAATATTTGCTAAAAATATTGGTTTGTGGTGGACATTCAACTGAGCCCAAGAGAGCACCTCTGTTAATTCTTCCAAGGTGCCAAATCCACCGGGTAGTGCAACGAGGGATTGACTTGCGTGCAACATTATTTCTTTGCGTTGATGTATTGACTCGACAACGTGGAGTTTAGTGATTCCTGGGTGGGCCCACTCGCGCTCTACCATGAATCTAGGTATTACGCCCACTACCTGTCCCCCGGCTTCTAGTGCGGCATCTGCCACGGCACCCATAATTCCCTGGCTACCACCACCATAGATTATTCTGATCCCAGCCATTCCCAGGCTTTTTCCTAATTGGCGACCTGCTTCTAAGTACGATTTACAGCATCCGCTGCGTGAACCACAGA
Source organism: Candidatus Latescibacterota bacterium (assembly GCA_036343635.1). Taxonomy (GTDB): domain Bacteria; phylum Latescibacterota; class UBA2968; order UBA8231; family UBA8231. The sequence continues at coordinate 13,350 of JAYYVF010000017.1, forward strand.
AAACAGAGATTCCGTCTGGATTTTCTAATAGGCTCATTACTAGGGTGTTGAAGCACAGGCCATATAGGTTTTTTTGATAGATTTAAGTCGGTGAAAAAGTGGCTTAATTAGTACACCTCATTTGTGTCTACAAGTGACAGGAGGGCTTGATAACGCGATGGATGTCTTAATTTACCAAGTGCTCTTTCTTTTAACTGACGAACGCGTTCACGGGTGAGTCCCATCATTCCACCAATCTCCTCGAGTGTTAGGGCTTCTGAGCCATCAAGTCCAAAATAGAGGCGGATGATACGCAGCTCTCTCTTATCTAGTACTTCTAAGGCCTCTTCCATTTGCGATCGGGAAGCATTTTCAAAAACGTTTTGGTCAGGGGTTGCCTGGTTTTCATCAGCTATGATGTTTATCAGGCTTCGCTCATCATCTTGGTCAAAGGTTTCATCCAGCGAACGAAGCGACCGAGCGCTCATCATGGTATCTAAGACTTCTCTTTCAGAGACGTCCAATTCATTTGCGATTTCTTCGACGGCCGGCTCACTTTCGCGTCCTTGCCCAAGTTTACGCGACGCTTTTGAGATGTCTTTAAGCAGGCTGAGTTTGTTGAGAGGCAAGCGTACAGTACGTGCTTGTTCGGCAATTGATTGAAGAATTGATTGTTTTATCCACCAGACCGCATAAGAGATAAATTTATAGCCTTTTGTGCCATCAAAGCGTTCAGCTGCAGTCAGTAGGCCAACGTTACCCGCACTAATCAGGTCGGAAAGGGACAGGCCTCGGTTTTGATAGTTTTTAGCTACGTCAATTACGAACCTTAGATTGGCATTTACTAGTTCATCTCTTGCTTGCATATCGCCTTCGACAATACGTGCAGACAAAGCCACTTCGCGTTCTCTGCTTAGCGGCCGTGAGTCAGAAATGTCGTCAAAATATAGCCTAAGGGTCGTTTCTTCTTCGCTAAGTATTTCTGAGATGGAGTAGGCCATGGTCTTCTTTCGTTATATGTTTAAATTGAAACGTTTATATAAATTGAGTCAGAAAAGATGGCCTGCAATATTTGCATGCCGGTCTCAATTTTTTCGCTAATTTCGGCTGATTCTCAAGGTATCATAGTAGTGCAATTATTGCATCACTGCGAGCAGGCTAAAGGTATTTCTTCGGTAAAACTAACTCTATTAAATTGAAAAAAATATAGTAAGTTGTTTATTTTATATTACTTGCGTCTAAAAGTGATAGCCTCGAAAAAGCATTAAACTTATGTTACGTTTGTGTTTTCTCGTGTTATTATGCAAATAGTGTGCCCAAAAGGAATTTAATTTTTTAAATTGTTGTTATTTAATGGTTTGAAATATTACGGAATGCACATATAGAGGTAACTGTTTATCAGAAATGCGGATTTGGGCTCCAATATCTGCATAATTTGCAGATATCAATCGGATAAATTAACTAATTTTGTACTGTTTTAGTTTATAGTGGAGTGATCGTACGCTAATACCAAGTATCTCAGCAGCAAGGCGTCGGTTGGATGTTACACGTTGTAATGTATGGCGGATTAGTTCGGCTTCAGTCTCTGCGATCGTGTTACCCAAAGCAATACTTAGGTAGCCGGGGTTGTCTTGTTTGGGAGCAAGATGAACCGGAAGGTTTTCTGGATGGATGATTTCGGCAGGAGATGTCACAACGAGTCTTTGGACTATGTTTCTCAACTCCCTAACGTTGCCCGGCCACTGGTAGTCGATGAGAATTTTCATCGTGTCATTACTTAGATGTTTCTGGGATTGATTCTGTACTTTACACGCCTCAAAAAGGAATGTCTCAATTAGAATGGGAATATCTTCTTGGCGATTTCTAAGTGGTGGGATATCAATGGGGATTACGTTCAATCGATAGTACAAATCGTTTCGGAAATTGCCTTCTATAACGCTTTTTTCAAGTTCAAGGTTTGTTGCAGCAATTATCCTAACGTCGGCACGTCGTAATTTAGGATCTCCGAGTGGTTGATATTCATGTGATTCAAGAGCCCTAAGTAGATCAACCTGATTTTTTAGGGGTACTTCACCGATCTCATCTAAGAATAATGTTCCGCTATCGGCGAGAGCAAATCGCCCGGGTTTGTCGGCATAGGCGCCAGTATAGGCGCCCTTTTTATGCCCGAAGAGTTCGCTGGCAAAAAGATCTTCAGTAAAACTGCCACAATTGACTGCCACGAAGGATTGATGGCTGCGACGACTTCGTTCGTGGATAGCGCGTGCAACTAAGTCCTTACCTACGCCCGTTTCACCACGCAGTAGTATTGGTACATTTGAATCGGCGACCTGCTTAACAAGCTTTGCTACTTTTTGCATGCTTTCACTATTTCGCACGATGCGACGAAAAGCATCAGAGTTTTCCTCTTGGTCTAGCAGTCTACTTCCTTCTGGTTTTAGCTGAGGGCTTTTAAGGACTCGCGTGATATTTTCCTGTATTTTGGCAACATCAATCGGCTTAGTAATAAAATCGACGGCGCCATTTTTCATGGCTTTCACCACGGTTTTAACGTTGTTTTCATGACCGGTAACGATTATTTTGGTGGGGTAATTATAGTAGTTTTGTCCCTCCAAAATATTTATTCCGGGCAGTTTTGTACTTAAAATAGCTATGTCAAATTTTCTGGATTTTAATTCTTTACTAGCCTTCAAACCATCGTTGGTTGAAACGACTTGGTAGTTAGCTTTTTCTAAAGCATCTCGAAGTTCAAATAATAGGGGTGCATCCTCCTCACCAATTAATATTTGTGCCTTTTTGGGGGTCATAAATTGACTTATTGGTTTAATTGTGGGAAATACAGAAATGGTTTGTTTGGCATTGCAAACGTCCATGCTTTCTTTTTATTGTTAATAGGTCATCTGTTTTGTGGCGAATTGCTGTATCAATAATAAAGAATCCAAAAACTGCTTACAATCCCGTTATCGAATTTAAACGCCTTCGATGGTATCTAAGCTGTCCTCGTGTTGACACTGAAAGTCTAACTTGTAGGTTCACCGCATGCTTAAATCTAAAGTTCAAATTAAAGATCATAAAAGAAAAAACCGGGAAATGTTTAATGCTATTGCTGATAATTATGATTTGATAAATCATATACTTAGCGGTGGCATAGATTTTTATTGGAGGTGGCGTGCACTAAGCAAATTATCCTCGATTGAGAATTCTGTGATCTTGGATTTGGCTACGGGCACCGGTGATTTTACTATCGCTGCGCGTCGTTTTTCTCCTAGCAGAGTTGTGGGTGTTGATGTAGCTCGGGCAAAGATAAAAATGGGTACGGATAAGGTTAGTAGATGTAGATTTGATGCCCGTTTATTGGGGGGCGATGCCGAAAGCTTACCTTTTCGTTGTGATACCTTCGATATCGTAATGGCTGCCTTTGGTGTGCGCAATTTTGGTCATATTCCTACAGGGTTAGCTGAGGCTTTTAGAGTTCTGCGTCCGGGTGGCCAATTAATTATCTTGGATTTTTGTGAACCGACTTTGCCAATTGTCAGAGGTCTTTACCTGTTGTATTTTCGGAAGGTGTTACCCTTTTTAGGGGGGCTCATTTCTGGAGAACGTCAGGCGTACGAGTATTTACCGCGTTCCGTGAGCGATTTTCCTCAGGATGGTGCTTTTTTAGATTTGATGAGTGATGCAGGTTTTATTGAAAATTCTGCCACCAAATTAACGTTAGGGATATGCTCAATTTACTTAGGGGAAAAAAATTAGGCCCTTTTACTTGGTTGATGTTTTTTATCTATGATTTCGATGGAATAATTTAGATGGGTTTGGTACACAAAAAACTTATTGAGCAAGCTGGATTACGGGACATTTATGAAAAGGTGTGCGACGGGACGCGTCTCAGTGCTGAGGACGGTGTGCGGCTTTATCAATGTGACGAACTACCTATTTTAGGTTTTATGGCGAATACTGTTCGTGAACGCAAGTGTGGAGATATTACATATTACGTTAGAAATCAACATATTAACTATACCAATATCTGTAACAAATTGTGTAAATTTTGCTCGTTTTACGTGAAGGCCAAAGATGAACGTGGGTACGTTCTCAATCCGGATCAAGTTGCTCAACGAGTTCGAGATTATTCTGATTTGCCCATTACTGAAATACATATGGTAGGAGGAGTTAATCCTAAACTTCCTTACGAATATTATCTCGATGTTCTACGTGCTATGAAAGAAGCACGTCCAGCAGCTAAGTTAAAAGCGTTCACCATGATTGAATTGGCGCAGATTCAAAGAATTGCTAAGAAACCCTTGGAACAGATTTTTTCTGATATGAAAATAGCAGGTCTGGAAACTATCCCCGGAGGTGGCGCAGAAGTTTTTAGTGATCGCGTACAGGGAGATCTTTTTTGGACCAAAGCAGATTCAGAAGAGTGGCTTCGTATTGCCAGCATAGCGCACCAGTGTGGACTACCTTCTAACGCGACCATGTTGTATGGACATATAGAAAACAGTCGAGAAAAGGTTTATCATCTTACGAGGCTTAGGGAGGTTCAAGATGAAACATCGGGTTTCCTGGCTTATATACCACTTTCTTTTCATCCCGAACGTACCGAATTAGAGCATCTGCCTGCACCTACAGGGTGTTTAGACTTAAAAGAGATAGCCATAGGTCGTCTAATGCTGGATAACTTTGATCACATCAAAACCTTTTGGATTATGAATACTATTGAGATTTCCCAAATGGCTTTATGGTACGGCGCAGACGACTTAGATGGTACAGTGATGGATTATGAGATAACACGGCGAAGCTTTGAAGAAACTGAACAAAGGTTGACTCAGCGCGAATTTTTGGATCGAATCCATGAGGCGGGACGGGTCCCATTAGAGCGTGATAGCTTATACAGTGTTGTGAATTCTCCTGTAGGTAGGCAAGTGGAAGCTATATGAACTGGTTTGAAAATAAAGTCATTTTTGTTGAATATGATTCTAATTGGATAATATATTTTGATGAGTTGAAAAATCAAACATATGCTGCTGTAGGTGGTTAAATGATAGACGATATAGCCGAAAAAATTTATTCTGGTGGGCGAATTGATGTCGCGGATGCAAAGCGGTTGTATGAACATTCAAATCTTGCGGAATTAGGAATGTTGGCTCATTGGGTTCGGCAGCGGTTGCACCCTGAGGGTATCGTTACGTATAACATTGGACGTAACATAAACTATACGAATGTTTGCTGGGTAAAGTGTAATTTCTGTGCGTTTTATAGAAAACCGGGAGCAGAAGGGGGTTACGTACTCAGTGATGAAGAAATTTGTGCCAAGATAGAAGTATTGGTTGAACTTGGTGGAGATGAGCCTAAATCTTGTGAGATACTTATGCAAGGTGGCTTAAACTCAAAACTTCGATTGGATTACTACGAACGTGTCTTTTCTATGATTCGAAACAGATATCCGCAGGTCCAATTACATTGCTTGTCGGCTACAGAAATAATTTATATAGCTCATCTTTCTCAACTCTCGATAGAGGAAACACTAGTACGTCTTTTCTCTGCAGGACTAGATTCGATTCCCGGAGCTGGTGCGGAGATCTTGGTGGATCGAGTCCGAAAAATAATAGGGAAGGGTAAAGATCTTACGGAAGAATGGCTTGAAGTCCATCGTGTTGCTCATCGATTGGGGCGGTCTACTACGGCTACCATGATGTATGGTCACGTCGAATCGATTGAAGAAAGAATAGAGCATTTGGATCGAATAAGATGTTTACAAGATGAATATGCAGGTTTTAGAGCATTTATAACGTGGAATTTTCAGCCAGAGCACACGGAACTTGCTCTTGATCAGAAGCACTGGGACGGTACAAAAGCCACTGGATTTGACCATTTGAGGACGGTAGCTGTGTCACGTTTGTTCCTTGACAACATTGATCATCTACAGGCTTCCTGGGTAACTCAAGGGCCCAAGACAGCTCAGGTTAGTTTACGCTACGGAGTGGATGATTTTGGAAGTACTATGTTGGAAGAGAATGTTGTTAGTGCTGCGGGAACGAGCCACACAGATGAAATGACGTTATCTGAGATGGAACGGTTAATTTCAGATGCTGGTTTTCAGCCTCAGCGTCGTGATACTCGATACAAGAGGGTCAAAACCCCTGTGGTTGAACGGGAAGGCCACATCGCCGCCCTGTCATGAAGTTATCCGTCGGAGCTGTTTCGTATCTGAATTCACGACCACTTGTGAAAACGCTATCAGAAGTTGCGAATTTTGACATTGATTATTCCGTTCCCTCCGTTTGCGCTTCAGAATTGATGACTGGAGCAGTTGACGTTGCTTTGATCCCTTCGATTGAATATGCTCGCAGTGAAAAACAATTGTACATTGTTCCGGATTTAGCTATTGCCGCCAACGGCCCTGCGTTAACCGTTCGTTTTTATTACAACGTAGATATTATGAAAGTACGTCGGGTTGCCATTGACAGAAGCTCTAGAACATCCGCCGCTCTGTTGAAGATTATATTACTCGAAAAATACGGGGTTGAGCCGGAATGGATTGAGTCATCTCCGTGTTTAGAAGAAATGCTGAGAATCGCAGATGCTGCTTTGATGATCGGAGACCCTGTATTTCCTTATTTAGGTATTTCAATTCCATATATAGATCTAGCGGAGGAATGGAATAAATACACGGGGTTACCTTTTGTGTTTGCTTTTTGGGCTGGTTGGCCTGGAGTAATTAATCAGACCGATGTGCATAAATTTTTTTCGAGTAGCGAAATGGGCCAGAAATCGATTTGCGAGATTGCTGCCGACTATGCCGAACATAATGGTGGTGATACAAAACTGTACGAGAGATATATGCGTGAATATATTCACTACGATTTAGGTGATCGTGAGCTGGAAGGGCTAAACCTTTTTTATGAAAAAGCTGTTACTAACGGAATTATTGAACGCGTTCCTCAATTGGTTTTTTATGGGGAGTCAGACGTTTAATGTGTTTTATTCATGCGGTCGGGACATATGGAAGAATGATAAAGTTCTCGCACAGTGTTTTTGCTTTGCCTTTTGCTTTTACCGGAATAATACTAGCGTCGATTGAATCAGAAGTTTCTTTCGCTCAGATATTTTGGATTATTGTTGCCATGGTGGGGGGGCGAAGCGCTGCAATGGGATTTAATCGTCTTGTCGACCGATTTATCGACAAAGCCAATCCGCGGACCTCGGACCGTGAATTACCCAGTGGGAAGGTTTCTCCAATTGCTGTAGTCACTTTTATCATTTTTTCGAGTTTGGCTTTAATTGGAGCCGCATGGGCACTCAATCCTCTTTGTTTCTATTTGTCACCTCTCGTTTTGTTGTTCCTGTTTTTCTACTCGTATACGAAACGTTTTACTTGGGGATCTCATCTTATTTTAGGCATTTGTTTGGGAGGAGCGCCTCTTGGGGCGTGGTTGGCCATTACTGGTTATTTTGCCTTGGACCCTTTGTTACTTTTTGTTGTTGTTATGACCTGGGTTGCTGGTTTTGATGTAATCTACTCTTGTCAAGATCGGGATCATGACTTGCATGTGGGGTTGTATTCGATGCCAAGCCGCTTTGGAATTTCAACCGCATTGTTAATTGCCAGAGCACTTCATGTTACTTCCGTAATAACAATGATTGTTGTAGGAATTAAAGTTCAAATGAGCTGGATATATGGTTTAGTTGTTTGTATGATTTCATTCGTACTTATTTGGGAGCACTTACTAGTTGGTCCTAGGGATCTTGAAAAGGTGGGTTTTGCATTCCTTAATTTAAATGCAATTATTAGTATTGCTTATTTTGTCGGCGTCTTGGTCGATTTGGTGGCTTCAAATCGTATTCAACAGTTGTTAGTCTATTGAGGAGGCTCTTCTAAAGGTGAAAGAGATTGTTGTTGCAATTACTGGTGCTAGTGGTGCAATATACGCTGGACGCCTTTTGAGGGCTCTACTGATAGGTGGGCATAGTGTCCATCTTATTATTTCAAAGTATGGGCGTTTGTTGCTTCATGAAGAGTTAGGATTCAAGCCTGATCGCGAAAGCGTACGCGATTTTTTGTTGCGGTCGTATGGGGAAGAGCTAGAAAAAGGTGATGTTTGTGAATACGCAGTTGGAGATCAGTCGAGTACTATTGCGAGCGGGTCTTCGAAGATTGACGGAATGGTGATCGTACCTTGTTCGATAAAGACCTTGTCTGGTGTAGCGAATGCCTATGCTAATAATCTGATAGAGAGAGCTGCGGACGTGACTCTTAAGGAACGGAGGCCCCTTGTGTTAGTGGTGAGGGAGACACCATTGAATCTAATTCATTTGCGCAACATGACCTCTGTAACTGAAGCCGGAGCTATTGTTTTACCAGCAATGCCAGCATTTTACCAAAATCCCAAGAGTTTTGATGACCTAGGTGATTTTATTGCAGGACGTATCTGCAGTATTCTAGGAATAGAACATAAATTGTTCTCCTCATGGGCAGGGTTGAAAAGTGAACAGTTGGAAAAATAACATTTCGATTCACTGTTAAGTATATATCAAGAATGGCTATAACCTACCCGGGGAGAGGGAGGCTGTAGCCATTCTGGTGTTAGATCCGCTGAAGATTCCCGGGGGCCATCTGCTTGAGGAGCTGCAGATGATATAATAGGGAGGTGCGCCCCCCGGATCCTCAAACGAATTGTTTCCCAATTCGCAACTGCCATGCCAGCTTACGTGATTCAGATCACAAAAGATCATAACGTGTTGTTTTTATTTAATTTATTTTTAGTCCGCCCTCTTGATTGTAAGTGATACTAAGTAATATTAATTAAAAGGGCAGTCGCAATATAGGGGAATGCTAGGGAGGAGTACACAATATTTAGGTTGTAAATTAGGTTGTGTTCTGATGAAAGAGGAAAATAAATCTTGTTTGGTGGAAAATTTTTCTCACATGCCTTTGGTTTTGCAGATTTCTGTTGATAAACTAGTTACTATAGGCTTTGGTTGATTTATAATAAAAATTTATGTGGGAAAATTTTGCCGTTTATAGCCAATCGAACAGTGTATGCACGGCCGCATTGCGGTGTACTTTAGGTAGCATGGGGTTTAATCGGGTTCCATCGCATTCAATCATCGCTTTACAAAGTGACCACCCCTTAAAGCGACAGATAATTTCGCCGCGGTGCTGAGTAGCTTCGTTTAATTGAAACGGGAGGCCCTGAAAAAGTTGTCGGACTTGTGGCCATAATAGATTTAAATGTTTTTTCTCGAACTTTTCGCCCCAAAGGGAAATAGCTGGTTGGCTTAGGTGGTAAAATTGTTTGTATTGATGTCCAATTCGCATGCCACTACGCACGAAAAAAGGCAGGTTTTTTCTCATTGATTCACTTTCTTTTGGCTGAGTTAGTATTTGTCGCCCACTGCAAGCGAATACCTGGCCCGGTATTCGTGGGAGATCTCTGCGCCACAATCTTTCGAGAATATCAATTGCTTGGTAAGCGACCGTATCATTGGCTTGTATGTTTGACCACTCTTTTGCATCAGACTCAATTTTAGGCCATTCGGTAATCGTAAATTTACTCATTCGAGCGATGAATGCTCCTTCACTGTCATGAATGTGAGGCCAGACTCTAGTGCTTTTGCAGGCATCGATTGACAAAGTATTTTTTATGTGATCTGGAAGTGCGGGTGTTTCGATGTCTGGGGGGGGCTTCATAATTACGTTTTCACCAAAGCGATCGATTAAACTCATTATGACGTGTTCATTTTCCTCAATCGATAGAGAACATGTGGAATAGACTAACGTTCCTCCCGGACGAAGCATGTGAAAAGCGGCTCGTATCAGTCCTGTCTGAATCTGAGCTTGTCGTTTAGAATTCTCAGGGGACCAGTAGCGCAGAAAATTTTTGTCTTTGCGAAGAATACCATCTCCGCTACAGGGGGCATCTACTAAGATTCGATCAAAATAATTGTGGAAGTAACGAGCTAGGATAGTGCCTTTAGTTTGCGTTATGACTGAATTAGCTACAGAGCACCTTTCGATGTTTCCAACGAGCGAAGATACTCTTTTTGAGCTGGATTCGTTGGCAACTAACAACCCTGTATTGTTCATTCGTGCGGCAATTTGAGTTGTTTTTCCGCCTGGAGCAGCGCAAAGATCTAAAACACGATCACCTGGTTTAGGGGCTAAGGCCTCTACCGCCAACATGGGCGCTTTTGCCTGTATATAGATCCCCCCAATAGCATGTTCGAATGATTGGCCCATTTGCTTGCTCCAGTCCGACGATACGAAGCCTTCCTCACACCATGGCACAGAAATAAATCTTTCTGGAAGGGTAGACTTCAATTCTCTGGATCTACTCAAGAGGTCGTTCAGTCGAAAACTTGGCGGTTGAGGGCTTATGCTGAATTCAAAAAATTTTTTTCTATGTTCATTACTTGGTAGTAGCGTTCCCAAATACTTCAGAAGATGTTGAAGTTGTGGATTACAACTGAATTGACGTTGCACTCTAGACCTTTCTTTATGCATATTTATAATAAATTCACAAATGAACATCTGCACTGCAAGAAAATGAATCCTGATAAATATTTTGTCGTTAGTGACTTACATTTAGGTAATCATTATTTCAATCATCGGGCGTTTATTGCCTGGCTTGACCAGTTACCTTTGAATGCAACTTTGGTTTTAAATGGCGATATAATTGATGATCCAGCGAAACCTTTAAATGGGTGCCACGGCGCTGTGCTTAAACGCATCATTGTTGAATCCTCTCGGCGGTCGGTTGTTTGGATACATGGAAATCACGATGCTGATTTTCAGATGAAAGATATAGGGAAGATTCGATTCTTGCGAGAATGGAAGATAGAGGATCGGTTGCTAATTGTTCACGGGCATAAACTCGATAATGTTATGCCAAGCCACCCTTTGTTCAAATGGGTTTTTCGGCGGTTCCACGATTTATGCGTGATGGCCGGTTTGCGCGATATGCATGTTGCTCAATATGCGAAACGTTGGCCGCGTCTCTATAAGGTGCTTAATAATCGGGTCGCTCAAAACGGAATGAAACTTGCTATAGTTAATGGTTGTAGTGCGATCGCATGTGGGCATACGCATTTTGCGATGGATGATAATAGTTCAGATATCCGTTATCTAAACACAGGATCTTGGACCGAAATTCCTTTACACTATCTAAGCGTAGATTCGGATAGTATTTTGTTACGTGAATGGGTTTATGAATAATAGCTTGAGGCTCTCTTCGACCTTATTGTTATTGATCTTTACGGCAACTGAAATTTTATCGAAGGAGTCATCGTCGTTAAGGTGGCCCTTAGATATAAAACCGGCCTTATCGTCATCGTTTGGCGAGTCTCGAACATCATCATTTCACATGGGGATAGACTTAAAGACTTGGGGACGCACTGGTTATGTTGTGCGGGCGGTTTCTAGTGGCTTTATAGAACGTGTTCGGACTTCACCATGGGGCTATGGACGAGCCGTATATCTGCGGCTAAATGATGGGCGTCTTGTTGTATACGGACATTTGGAGGAGTTTGGCGAATTCTTAAAAGATCGTGTTGCAAATGCGCAATCTAAGACTGGGAGTTATAGTATTGACCTGTGGTTTAGCGAAGAAGAATTTAAAGTAAGTACCGGAGATGTTGTTGGCTTTACGGGAGAAAGTGGGGCAGGTCCTCCACATTTACATTTTGAAGTGAGAGATAAAAACAATGAGCCAATAAATCCTCTAAAAACTGATTATTCAGTGACAGATTTAATTAATCCAACTCTTAACAGCATTGCTTTTATTCCAATAGGTTGGGATAGCAGCGTAAACGGTTTTCGGAATCCATTTAGCAGTCAATTATATTGGGATGATATTGAGCAAGTTTTTAAAACCTCTTCGTCCATACAAATTGAGGGGCAAGTTGGTGTTGCTTTGTGGGGATGGGACCGAGCGGATGCGGCAACGAATAAATTGGCACCATATGAACTTGAATTAAGAGTTGGTGATGAGGTGTTTTTTTCGGCTAGATATGATCGTGCGACGTATTCATTGGGTCATCAGATTTTTCTTGACCGCATAAAAATAGAAACACAGCAGGGTATTGGTGATTTCTACGCCTTATTTCGTTCCAAAGGTAACAGATTGCCATTTTATCTTAATAATAGTGATGGTTTTGTGCGGACTTATTCCATTGACAGAGAATTCGGTCTTTCTAAAGGCGAACACTGGCTTGAAGTAACTGCATCTGATGTCGTCGGTCAGTCAGCTTCGGCCCGAGTAAAGGTTATAGTAAATAGTTCTCCAACTATTCGTTATGCTGATTGGGGGAGGAATGATAGTGTTTTGACAGTAAATGTGGTAGATGTGGATGATAGTTTACTTAAAGGAACTCTGTATGGGTTAAGGGATGATGATTGGGCTGTAGTTTCTAACGGAGTTGTAGCCGGAAATCGACTCTTTGATTGGCCTCTTCGCGGGCAGAATTTATTTTGGAAATGGGAGATAAAAGATGGATATGGAGCCGGCGATTCAATAATCTTTTCTCGATCTATTTCAAATGGAGGAAAAGATTTGCTTGATGTGGCCGAAATCTGTCGAGCTCGTTGGATCGAATGGGATATAAAAACCGAACAGCCATTATCTACGTTTCCAGATGCTCGGATTGCTACAAGGCGTGGGGAGGTTAAGCAGATAGGTCGTTCACGTTATCTCGCCTCGTTTCCTTTAGTGTATGGTGAATTGGATCAAGTGAGTTTGTCTTTTATATCCGGCAGTGCTCGCTATAGTGGTAAGGCCTCGCAGCGGGCATTGGTTCCAGGTAAAGCACGTCAATTGATGTTTGAAGATGGCGACGTGTTAATAGATGTGGGGGTAAATAGTGTGTACGACACCCTTTTCCCCCAGGTTCGTCGCTCTGTTTTGAATGACTTGAATGGTTTCAAGGTTATAAGCCCTTCGTTTTTAATTTCTCCCGTGAACGTACCTTTTGATGAACGAATTAGGATTGGTATTCGGGTAGATCCAGCGCAGGCTTTAGACCAGAGAATCGGACTGTATGGATCCAGTGATGGTAATTATTGGACCTTGTTAGGTAATGATCGAATGGATGGATATATATCTGCGTCAGTAAGAAAATTTAGTTTCATAGCTCTATTGGCCGATCATGTAAAACCGGCGTTGGAGATAGTGGCACCCATTGAAAATACTTCTGTTGGCACTACTCATCCCCATGTGAAAGTCATGGTGCGTGATGATCAAAGCGGTATTGTTTTGGAAGAAGATATTGCGATTGTCTTTGATGAAAAAAGTCTAATAGTTGAGTATGATCCCGAAGGACATAAAGCTACAGCGTCTTTAGATCAGCCCTTAGAGCCGGGTAGCCACGTTATTGAAGCAAGCGCGCAGGATGCCGCAGGAAACAAAAAAATTGTGCGAAGCGTATTTACCGTTGGTTTTTAAACAGTAAAAGCTATTTTTCCTCTAGGCAAGCGATTACAATTTTTGCTAGGTTTATTATTGCTTCGCTACCAGCAGTAGTAGGTTGGCTAAAAACTGCTGGTTGACCGTTGTCTGCGCATTCGCGGAGTTTTATATCTATCGGAATATCACATAGAAAGGGTATTTCTAATTCTTCAGCGGTAGATTTGCTTTGGCCGTGCCCAAACAAATACTCATTATGATTGCACGCGTCACACCGAAAACTACTCATGTTTTCTACCAAGCCTAAGATTGGCACTTCAGCTTGTCTAAACATTTCAACGCCGCGTCTAACATCTTCCAAGGCTATAGCAGATGGTGTGGTCAAAATAAGAGCACTAGTCAAAGGTGCAGATTGTGTTAACGTCAATTGAACATCCCCGGTTCCAGGCGGTAGGTCCGCAATTAGGATATCCAACTCTCCCCATTCCACGTTGGATAGGAATTGATTTATCATCTTTGCCAACATTGGTCCTCGCCAAATTACAGGAGAGCCTTCTTCTAAGAGTAGCCCCATAGAAATAAATTTAATATTGTGGGCTTCAATGGGTTTGATTTGTCCAGTATCGGGGTTTGTGACGGGACGGTCATGTGAACCCAGTATTCCAGGTATGTTTGGTCCGTATATGTCGGTATCCATGAGGCCGACCTTTAGGCCAATATTGCCTAGGGCTACAGCAATGTTGGCGCTTATGGTCGACTTGCCAACACCTCCTTTCCCACTGGAGATTGCCAGCATATCACGGATTCCAAAGATAGGTTTCCTGTCATGTGTTGATATCTGGGTCACGTTGCAGTAGCTTTCAATTTCGTTACAGGTTAAACCGTATCGATTATAGGTTTTTTCTTTTATGCCAGCAACAAGATATTGGGAGAGGGTAATGCTCAAAAAAATTTTTATAGTCCTCATTATACCTTTGATGTCCTGTACAAATATAAATCAGATGCACCGGAAATATTTGGAGGGCGATAAAAAGCAATTTGATAGAATTGTTGAGATTGTTTCTCGCAGTGATTATCCATACGCTACCCGACGCAAGGCCGCACAAATTTTAGGTGAAATTGGTGATTCGAGAGCTACGCCGGTTTTGATCACAGCTTTACAAGGTTACGAACAGCGCACAACGTTAAAGCAAGACATTGTACGATCGTTGGCTAAAATTGGGGACCCCGATGCGGCTCAACCTATTGGACGATTACTAGATCGCTCATTAAATACTGCAGATGCTGATTTGCGGATGGCGGCTGTTGATGCTTTGGGTGACCTTGGTGGGGAAAAATCTGCGGAGATTCTCGTCAATGCTCTCCGCTATTTTGACTTGCTGATATTGCGTGATGAACAGCGTTCACGAAAAGGTGTGTTTACCGGCGAAGAGCAGATATTTCCCTTCGGGCCGGCTGGTATGGATTCTACGGGCAATCGTCCTCCTAGATTCTCTAATCCTGCCATGGGTGGCCTACTGGGACAAGAGCAGCACCCGCAAATGAGTATGTTCGGAACTCCGATTAATCCAGAGGAAATGCAATATGACCCAACTCCTGAAGAACGTGAACATACACATCAATCATTGGTTCGTGTCGGTGAAGAGGCGGTAACAGTTATAGAGGGTTTTATCGCTGAAAATGAAATGACATTGTCTTTGCGTCAGGAGTTACTGGGTATTGTGTCGGAAATACGAGGTGTAACGAAAATTGGGTTGGATGAGGATTGAGTTGACAAAAGTTTAAGTCAGGCCTATAATGAGGGCCACTTTTATGCGAAGTTTCGTAATGAAACCTCAGTTCTCGAAGGTTTTTTTTGAAAATATGGATTTCGATATCGGTTTAAAGCTTCATGATTGGGATTATTCGTCGAATCAACTAAATGTCCGAAAGATTGAAGGAATCGACGGAAAACCAAAAATTCAGGTGCGAATGGATTTGGGCCTGATGCAAATGGAATGGGAGGGGCGGCCTGACGGTGTTCGTCCCAACGGCTGTGATTCTCAATTGGATCATTTTCGTAGCCAACTGAGGAATTCGGAAGCAGAAAATGGCCCAGGGTCTTTCGTACTTTCTCGTGAAGACTGTTGGGAACTTGCTCAAGAAGCTATGAAGTTTTATTGGCGCAGGATAAGTTTTTTCGAATTGAAAGAGTATGCTTTAGCTGAACGCGATGCTCGTCACAATTTAGGTATTTTAGATCTTTGTTACGAGTATGCGGAGGCAGAAGAAGATCGTCAAATGGCTGAACAGCATACTCCTTTTGTTACGGCTCATTGTATTCAGGCTCGTGCTTTGTCTCATCTAGACGGAGAGCAGCATACTAAGGCACTTGTTGAGATTCGGGGCGGAATAACAGAGATTGAGAATTATTTGCGCAAGACTGGACGCTTCGACCAATTGGAACATTGCCCAGAGTTACATTTTTTGCGCGAATGGGAGACCGAAGTTGAAAGTAAACGGCCCGTTTCCCCCCGAGAAAAATTGAGTGATGAATTGCGCAATGCAATTGAAAACGACCAATTTGAACTGGCTGCAGATTTGCGTGACCGGTTACGTTCCTTGGAGAGTGGGAATTGTTAGGGTTTTAATTTTACAATGTCAGTAGTCTGTTTTGTAAGTCTGGTTGTAGATATTATTAGTTATGAAATTAAGGGAAAATTATGGCAAAGAAGATGGCGTTAAATAAACGTGAAAGAGAAAAAGTAAAAAAACAACTCGTTGCTCGTCGTTCCGAATTATTGAGTGATCTTGATGGTACAGAACAGGAAATAGATGACTTACAAGATCCTAAGGCAGATGATTTGGATAGAGCTGTTGAGGCTGGAGCTATGGAATTGCTGGTAAAGCTAGGTGATACCGAACGGAGAGAATTAGAGGAGGTTACTCTTTCCCTAGAAAAATTGCAAAGAGGGGACTATGGAAAATGTGAAGTGTGTTCGGAATTTATTCCCAAGCCTAGACTCTCGGCCTTGCCAACGGCCAGATTGTGCGTGTCCTGCCAGGAAGCAGATGAACAGAATAGAATTCCTTCCTATAATCGGCAGAGATCTCGGCGTTTTTATGGGGAGGACGACGCGGAATTTTCACATCCACTAATGAGCAAGGATGACGATGAGTAATTGTTGTACTAATTAATTTTTTCAAGTTCTCTGATATCTGCCATCGTGGCAAGTCGAAGATCTTTAAGGTTTCGCTGGTAGTTTATTTTGGCATTGAGGGCGTCTATTCGTGCTTGAGTCAGTTGGCTTTGTGCAGTAAGTAGGTCTTGGCTTTTAGCCAAGCCCAGTTCAAATCTGCTTTGCTCTACTTCATAAGTTCTTCCGGCTACTTCAAGGCCTGCTTCCCGAATAGTAATTTGTCGTTCCGCTTCATCTAAATTGCGTACAGCATTACGTATTTGTCGGATGATTTGCTGCTGTTCTCTACGCCGAGTCAATCTACTTTGTTCCAATTGAATTTGTGCTTTTTTTATACTACTTCGGCGAGCACCGTTATCGACTAGTGGCATCGTTACCTGAATTCCGACTCCCCACTGGTTCCGTTCTAGAGTTGAACTAATGTCTCCGACATCATCACCTCGCCCACGAAGACTATAATTAGCATTTAGCGTAGCATTAATCCCATTCTGTTTTTTGGTTTCTTCTAAATTGATTGCACGCAGTTTTTCGACGATTTCCGACTGACGCATGTCTGTCCTATTTTGTAGGCCTATACCGATCGCTTTTTCTTTGTCAACCTTATACAGCATATGTGCAACCGATGTGCTTATTTGGAGAGGTTCTTCGGCTTCAAGTCCAAGCGTTTGTCTCAATTGGTCGCGTTGACTCTCGATTGCAGTTTCTGCCAGTGCATAGGTTGCTTCGGCTTGCAAAACCTCAACCTGGAGGCGGAGTGTTTCCACTTCGGCAATAAGTCCAACCTCAAATTTTCGTTCGGCTAATTCTAAATTAGATTTAGAAAGATTGAGTCTTTCTTCTTGTATTTCTAACTCGCGGAGTCTTTGTACGAGAGTGAAATAGTCATCTACAACCAGTCCCTCTAATGTCATTGTTTGTTGCTTGAAATTTAATTCAGCACTTGACAGATTAAAGCGGGCTCTTTGGAGAGAGATTTCTTCGGATGGACGATTTAGAATGTCATGCACGTAGTCGATTCGAACATCTCCAGAAAAATCAAGAAAGTCTGCTCTTCGATTAGAAGAAAAGTCACGTCTCTCGGCATTAGTTGTTATCGCGAGAGACCCTAGGTGGTGTAACCGTTGGTTCATTTGGATTGCACCACTATACCGAAAGTTTGTGCTTTCGTCGCGAACACGGGTTGCTAGAGCAACACTCTCTTGCGTATCTCGTATTTCAGAAAAAGTAGGTGTAGTTAAATTCGCATTCATTCCAAAAGAAAATGGAGCTTGGGCATTTTCGAGGTCTAGTTGGCTGGAAGATAATGTTTGTTTGTCACTCAAATGTTGCAAATTGTTACGGAGTGCAATGCGGATGCAATCTTCGAGATTAAGAGGCTTTTGGGCTAAAACTGGGGTGAATCCAACGCAGAGCAGAATCCAGATTAGTTTGTGCATCTTTATAATTAACTCTTTCCCAGGTGTAATAACCAAGATTATACTAACAGACAGTAAGAAAAATGGTAAGTTTTTACAAGCTTTTCAAGAAACAATAAGACGGTTACAACTATGGTTCGACAATACTAGTGAAAACTTGTATAATAAGGCACTCTGAACATATGGAGGCTAATAATGGATTTCGGTAACGAAATCACACAAGGGTCGATTAAACCAACTGACTTAAAGGTGAAAATTTTTGCCGATGGAGCGGATCGTGATGGCATGCTAGCTAGTTACGCTAATCCGTTCGTTTCTGGATTTACTACTAACCCGAGTCTTATGAAAAAAGCAGGTGTGCAAGACTATGTTGCATTTGCGCACGACATTGTTAAAGTAATACCTGACCGAGATATTTCGTTTGAAGTTTTTGCTGATGACCTTGATGAAATGGAGAGGCAGGCTCGGATTATATCTAATTGGGGCGACCGGATTTATGCTAAGATTCCAGTTACAAATTCTAAAGGTCAGTCAACGTGTCAATTGGTGCACCGTTTGTCTAATGATGGCATAAAGGTGAATGTCACGGCAATTTTTGTTCTTGAACAAGTTCGTCAGGTTGCAGAGGCTCTAATCGGAGGAGCTCCTTCTTGTGTATCGGTATTTGCTGGAAGGATTGCCGATTCGGGAGTGGATTATATGCCAATAATGCGTCAGTCTGTAGAATTACTTTCTTCAAATTCTAATGCGGAGCTAATTTGGGCTAGTCCTCGCGAGGTCTACAACGTTGTACAAGCTGATCAAATTGGATGTCACATCATAACTTGCACCAATGAGATTATTCAAAAACTTTCTTGTCTTGGTAAGAATCTAATTGATTATTCGCTTGAAACGGTGGATGATTTTTACAATGATGCTCGTAGCGCTGGATATCAGGTTTGAACAAAGACTTTATAGCTGATTATTTGGATGCTAGCTCACGTGTTTTGAATAATCTGGACCATGTAGCTTTAAATGAAATAGTAAGAGTAATCGTTAGTTTACGGGAGCGTGGAGGGCGCCTTTTTATTTTAGGTGTGGGTGGAAGCGCCGCAAACGCTGCTCATGCGGTTAATGACTTTAGGAAACTCGCTCATATTGAAACGTATGCCCCCACGGACAACGTATCTGAATTAACAGCTCGAGTAAATGACGAAGGATGGGAAACTGTGTTTAGTAGTTGGCTGGCCGGATCACGGTTGAATGAAAATGATGGGGTCATGGTTTTTTCTGTAGGTGGTGGTGATGCAGAAAAATGTATTAGTGTTAATTTGATTCGGGCGCTTGAATATGCAAAGGAAAAAAGTGCATCAATAATTGGAATAGTCGGACGTGATGGAGGGGTCACAGCTCAAATTGCAGATGCGTGTGTGATTATCCCAACTGAAAATGAAGAGCTTGTGACACCGTTGGCTGAGTCATATCAAGCTTTGATATGGCATATGCTTGTTTCACATCCAGAGATTCAAGTTGCTCCTACCAAATGGTGATTCTCAAAGTTTAGTTGATGATGTTTTCTCTTCCGCGTAGGTTCCAGAATTAATATCACTTTAAGTCTATTTAGTATATCGTTTGGTTTAAGTCGGAATCTGGAAGTAGCTCTTTGGTTAGGTTCTGATTTTTGGTGAAATGAAAGGAAGAAATTATGGAGACAAGGGAACTGGAGGGTCTGGTTTCGGTGGTCACTGGTGCTGCTCAGGGATTAGGTTTGGGTATTGCACGTGAGTTGGCTGAGAGGGGTTCAAAGGTCTTGGTAGCAGATCTACAATTAGCTAAGGCCGAGGCGGAATGTGAAAACTTTCGGGTTAAAGGTTTGGATGCCATTGCAATAGAGTTAGATATTACCAATAGTGAGGGGGTCAGAGACTTTTTCTCAAGAATAGAGCAGCTTGATATTTTGGTTAACAATGCTGGAACTGGGCAACAGGTAGCACCAATCTCGGAATTGCCTGATTTAGAGTGGCACCGAGTGATAGATGCTACGTTAACAGGATCTTTTTACTGTTGTCGTGCCGGCGCTGAGATTATGGAGAAACAGGAGCACGGGGCGATCGTTAATGTTTCCTCTATTAATGGCCAGAATCCTGCGGCATTGGTGGCCGCCTACAACGTTGCCAAGGCCGGAGTGATTAGTCTTACGCGGACGTTAGCTTTGGAATTGGCTGCCTACGGTGTTAGAGTTAATGCTGTTTGTCCAGGTCCCGTGTATACCGATTTCAATAAGCGCAATATGTCACAGCGATGTGAAACGTTGGGAATTACTGAAGAACAAATGGTTGAGCGTGTTCGAAGTGCGATACCACTTGGTCGATGGGGTGAACCGGAGGATATTGCTCGGGGAGTGGCTTTTCTATGTAGCCCTAATGCAGATTGGATCACGGGCGAAATTATGCGAGTATCCGGAGGAATGGAAGGGGTAGCAGCGACACCACCTAAGCGGCCAAAGTAATAGATGCTTGTTAGTGTGGGAGAAACTTTATCATTATCCCCTACTGAAAGAGTATGCAAAATAACCGCTGCAAAAATTATTTTACAGCGGTTATTTATGGCAGCCCGGCAGGGACTCGAACCCCGATTGACGAGACCAAAACCCGCTGTCCTACCAATTGAACGACCGGGCTACTAGATATAAAGAATGTATACGGATTCGTTTATAGTCAAGGGGAGAAATTCTTATGACCTCGTAGAGGAAAATTATCATTTTTTCGAAAAGTTGGTAGGATATTGAAAGAACTAGGCTGAGGACCAATTGGTTGATTTGGTCGCGGTTAATAATAGTCATTATTGTGTACTTCTCGGTTCCTTTGATTGAAATTACTGTGAAAAATATTTTTTATATTCGTTGTACCTATTTGCTCTCTAAAGAAATTATATCAAGGTAGCGCGCTGAAGCGGGCCCTAAAGCATCTCGATGCATGCGCCATGGGTCAGAGAAGACATCATTCCCGATTTGTGTATCGAATAGATGTGTTCCGAGTTTTAATAAGGCTGCAGATTCATCGAATAATGATTCAGCATAAACAATACGCGAGCCTTCTCCTTTTTCGCCTATCAGTTTGGCACAAAATTGCACGGCCAAATTGTTTTCTCGTGCCATTGGGCTTCCCGGGATAAGGAAAACTAAGCGCGACCATTGTTCGTCACTTAGTTTATTCTGCCATTGGAAAATTTGATCGCGATAGTTGTCGATGCGGTACTTTGCTGCTATATCTAAATTTTTTTGGATCGGCTTCAGAAGACCTCTTACAAATTTGATCAAATCTACATGATTTATATGATTGTTCGCTAATATTTTTGAAGTAAAAGCTATACATGCTGAAAGTATTTTCTTCTGTTCTTTTTCAACTTCTTTTGAGTTTAGGCGCAAAGTAAATGCACCAGCAGCTTTTTCGAAGGCTTTGACGAGTTCTTTTAAGTCAGAAACGGTTTTCTTTGGTATCGACCCCTCTTCATTGCGTATCAAAAGGGAATAAATTGCCAGAGGTGCATGAGCTACAGCTTTAACATCATGGTAAGCTCTGTCTATAATTTTTCCTTCAACACGTTGCTGTCCATCAATGAGTATCAGATTGTCACCGCGGACAATTATGATCGGTCCGCTTTGCTGCAATAATGTCGAACGAGTTTGGGCATAATGGGATCTAAAAATTTTATTTAATTCAAGAACAGCATCATTCTCTCCGAGATTTTCAGCGTATAAATATTGCGTTTGCATAATTAATGCTATGGGGAAAAAAGAGGCTATGCGATTTATCCCTTGAGAAAATATTTTCAATTAAACGTCTCCATGTTTTTTTAAAGAAAAACGAATTGTTTTTTGAAGGAGTTGTTCGTTTGATGAGTTGTCATCCGCCACCACAACCACCACCGCCACCACAACCACCGCCTAAGCTTGTTGCGCCGCCGCATGCCCCGCAAAGAAATACGGGATAGGCGGCCTCCGAAGAAGAAGTTTTCTCTTTCGCACCGAAACGGAGTTCGTTTTCAATGAGTTCGTAGTAATTACCCTTTTCAATTTTAAGCTTTGAGTCGAGAGCAAATAGCAACGGTATGCGAGTCGGATGTTTTGGGTTAACATTTTCTATATTGCAGGCGATACGCCAAGTGCGTTTCAATTCAATGGCTATATCCTTAGGATTTTCGATCGAAGAGTTGGGTGTGTGATTGAATCTTCGTCCGAATGCTTTTTTACAGAAATTATGGTATTCAATAGTGTGTAAAATGAAGTGGTGCCATGCAGCGTCAACGATCAATGAGGGCATGCCTATTCGGCGGTTTCCAGCAAAGTGAGCGATTATAAAAAATTGTTTGAGTCCATTTAGTACAAGATTTACATCGTAGGAACTCAAGGCCGGATGTTCTTCGGCTATTTTGTCTTTTACCGATTTACTAAAATGATAACGTGTTATGAATTCAAGCCGCCGAGGAACGCGTACTTTGCTGTGCCATATTCGATATCCGATATAGGTCACTATATAAAATAGAATCGCGAGAAGAACTAATTTGTAGTTTGTGTTCATTCGGACCTGTTACGCGTGAATAAGAGGTTTTGAAAAAACTGTTGGTGACATAATTCCAGGATATGAGATCAAAAACAATACTTGTCTCTAGTGCTTCATTTTAAGTTTGTTGCTGTAGATAGGCAATATTGATTTGGGAATTAATATTGCCTAATGGCAACAAAAAAAGAAAAGGTAAAATTGGCGATAAGGACTGATTTTTCTATAAAATATACGGCTTATCAACTATAAATGGACCAATATGTTGCCAAAAAATAACATATAAATCCATGTCAAGGAGTCCATCGGCCAATTTCGTTTTCTGCTTGTATCATTGGAGGAGGACTGGGTTTCTCTATCCAAATTTATTCGAAGAACCCTAAATCCTCTCTTGCGGCGGTTTTGGCAACGTCTTCATTTAGTGTTATACCTAGCCCGGGCTTGTCAGGTACCGTGATGTGTCCGTCGACTATCATCGGGCCTTCCATCGTAAGATTTGACCAGAGGTCATTATCAAGATGATGGAATTCTAAGGCTAAAAAATTTGGAACTGCTGCGCATACATGCATCATCGCGTATGTTCCGATGGGGCTGCATATATTGTGTGGCGCTAAGGGCATATAGTAAAGGTCGGCTAACTCTGCGATTCGCTTACTCTCTAATAGGCCTCCAGCTTTGGCAATGTCTGGTGTGACAATGTCGGTTGCTTGTGATTGAATTAATTCTCGAAAACCATGACGGGTATAAAAATTTTCGCCAGTACAGATCGGAGTACGCGTGGAATTTTTCACTCGCAACATGGCTTCCACATTTTCAGCGGGTATTGGATCCTCCAGCCAAAGAAGATCTAGATGTTCGAATTCTTTCGCGACCTTAAGTATGTCGACAGGAGTGTAGGCCCAATGGGCGTCGATAGCTAAATCTGTGTCCGGGTGTAAGGCATTACGGATCGCCGTAACAACATCAACATAGTATTTAATGTCTTTGTTGCGTATTCCTCGATTATATTCATCGCGTCTAGAGGGAAGTGGATCTATGTCAAATTTTATGGCATCAAATCCTCGTGCTTCTACTTCGACGGCTTTGGCAGCATAAGACTCTGGACTCTCGTCTTCGCCGGCATGGCAATCATTATACACTCTAACTGTATCTCGGAATTTTCCTCCGAGCATCTGCCAAATTGGCGCACCAAATGCCTGGCCTTTTATATCCCACAATGCCATTTCGATTCCACTGATTGCGCTCATCACCGCCCCTTGGTAATAACCTGAGGCAGATTGTCCGCGCATCATATCCCGGAAGCAACGGTCAATGTTGCGGGGGTCCTTCCCGATTAATGTTCTTTGTATCCTTTGATCAGTGACAATTTGGTGGACCCCTGCTCCGTGATAGGCTTCCCCGATACCTGTAATTCCTTGATCTGTTTTTACTTTAACCAAAACCCAGGCGAATGGTTGCAAAACGACCGAACTTATTTCAGTAATCTTCATATTTTTATCCATTCTTTATTGGGGATTCAGTTGTCAATCGAACTTCTGGGTCTTAAACTTAGCCAAGCCTTTATTGATAACCAACATTATTTTGAAATATTGTTTGTAGACGTGTACGACGGCAATGATTGTAAAAAAAAAAAATAGGGTTGGGTAGCCTAAAGTACGGCGAAATTTTTCTGTGTTTGTGAGGATCTGTACTGGAGATGTAAAATATGCGACTGATTATTGTTGGATGTGAGTATTCTGGGGTTACGACTCTTATCAATGCGATCCATGGTTGGGGACTTCAGCATGGTATGAACTATCACTTAGATGATCATTTTACTATCCCCGATGCGTTTCATTTGAGCCAGGAGGAGCAACAGGCAATGCTTGATATGCTACCGGCGATTAAGGAGCGTTTTCAGCGTTTTCAAATTGCATATCATGTAAAATTACTGCATCGATTTTCCCACATTCTCTTGGGTGGATTTCATATTGAAGAGATTGTGTATGGTCCAAGATATTATTATCCCGGTATAAATATTGAGATACGAGAATGGGAACCAGAGATGCCCAGTGATACAATTTTGGTTCATCTACATGCTTCCGCTGAAACTATTAACAGACGTATGGTTGAAAATCCACACCCGCAACAATTAGTGCCTTCTTCTGACATTTCGGTCGTTTTAGACGAATTTAAGCAACAATTTAACAAGTCGTGGATTAAGAACAAATTCTCTATGGATACCAGTGACTTGACGCCAGATGGGTTACTCGAACGGTTTTTCACACTGTCGATTTCCCATCTCAATTCAAATGACTCACTTACTCGTTTACTAATTAAATGATCTTTGGATCATATTTTTTAAAGGATTTTTGGATTGAGTGAAAGTCGTTGCTGTGCAGCACAACAAGACGAAAAAGTTTGTTCGAAACAGGTTGAAGTCTTTAAGCGTGTCTCATCAGGAAAATTAGACGACATGGTCCTCGTTGATGTAGGTAATTTTCTCAAGGGTACTGACGAAAGCATTGGTTATGAGGATGATGGAGAAGGGCCGGTTCGGGAGATATATCTGGATGCTTTTTTCATCGATATAACGCCTGTAACGAATCGCCAATTTAGTGATTTTATCAATGCGACAGGTTATCGGACGGAAGCGGATGACTTTGGATGGTCTTTTGTATTTCAGGCACATGTTCCCAAGAAAATCAGTGGTGAACCTGTGCCTGGCGTTCCATGGTGGCGTAAAGTAGATCGTGCTAACTGGCGCCGCCCAGAGGGTCCTGGAAGTAATATTAAGAAACGCATGGAAAACCCAGTGGTTCATGTCTCTATTCGTGATGCTCGAGCTTATTGTGAATGGGTGGGTAAACGTCTTCCAACTGAGGCAGAGTGGGAAGCTGCTGGACGTGGAGGATTAGTGCAAAGACGCTATGCTTGGGGAGATGAACTGACTCCAGACGGAAAACATCAATGTAATATATGGCAAGGTGATTTCCCGTCTAACGATTCTGCTGCTGATGGATATGCTGGCACTAGTCCAGTTAAAGCTTTTCCTGCTAATGGTTTTGGGATTTATTCGGTTGCTGGTAATGTTTGGGAGTGGTGTCACGACTATTGGAGTCCATTTTTTCACCGAAATGGTCCCGACAGAAATCCTACGGGGCCAGCAAGCGGTAATCGCCACGTTATGCGTGGAGGTTCTTTTCTATGCCATTCGTCTTACTGCAATCGATATCGTATTGCAGCTCGAACATCTAACACATCGGATAGTTCGACGGCTAATATGGGTTTTCGGTGCGTGCGAGATGTTTGAAAGGCTTGCTCTGTGTTGATCTCGGTATAGCTACTGCAAACAGCTGTTTAATGACAAGGGACCAAGTGGGGTAATTGGTTTAGGCTTCCGCAAAGTATGGCTTTTTGTTCAAAGTGTTTCCCCAATTTTTTGGCTGTGACCATATCGATACCGATTATCAAGAGGCTTATTTCAGGATCCCATTCTTTTTTTGTGTCTGTTCCTTCTCCTGCGTAAAACACATAGTCCCTTTCAGTACAATACGCTACGAGATTTCGATGGCGATTTATGTTTTGTGGCTTATTTAACTTCTTTGATTGTGGATTGTAGGCTGTTATGTATGTCCAATTTAACTCTTTATGTTTTTTTAAGAGTTCTTCAAGTTCGTAGCTGTTCTGATCTATTTTAATACAAAATGGACGTTCAGTTTCCGTAACCCAATAGTCAGTAGATTCGTATGCGCTCCATAATTTTATTTCATTATTATTCAATTGACGATCCGTAATGAGAGATTTGGTTTATGTGAATATATGTTATACAATATACGCAAATAGAGGGGGAAACCCGTGCAGCGACTGATCATTGGAATCTGGCTTCTGTATGTAAATGCAATAGTGAGCTGTGGAGACCAGGACAAGCCCTTCGTTGTATCAGTTAGTAAGGGTGGTGGCTTTACGTCTTTATTTCAGGGATGTGAACTTCGTAGCGATGGGATGATCATAGAATGGAAACAGTATGGGATTGGTAAGCGCGAAGAGTTGGGAAGAAAGCAGCTTTCTTCGGTAAGAATTCGTGAGATAGCAGAACGATTGTTGGCACTCGAATTGTCAGATGGACTAATTGGTAAGCCGGGGAATATGACGTATAAAGTAGTGTATAGGGATGTCAATGATACATTGCGTTGGTCTTGGTCGATTGATGACTCGTTAGATTTGGAATGGGAAGAATGGTACCGGAACACGCGGGAATTTTGTATTGATCATGCTAAGTAAGTTATAACACTAAATTCGAAGAGATTATTTCATGAGAAAATTGTTGTTGGGCACTCTTGCGGTGGTAGTAATTGGTGGAATGGTTTTTCCCACTGCAGACGCGAATGCAAAAAATTGGAAGTCTAAGAGCACTCGCAAACTCGGGCGATCCGTATCCTTGACATCAAAGGCTTCACCACCGAGTCAACGACTCAAAAATAAGGTGTTAAAGCAAAATTTTGTTCCTTCAATCCCGCGAGCGAAGGTAGTTTCGGGAACGAATCAAGGATTTGGAACACCTAGGGCGTGGGCGCGCGTTGTGCGTAAAAACGTTTTGGAAAAAGATTGGCATGTCTATCGGGATAGACGCTCGGGGCTACCAAAGCGTTTACGGTGGAAGGCCGCTCGTCCTGCTGGTAAGGTTGCGGTTCGACCCGCGCTATCCAGTGCTGTCGACCTGACCTACAGGCTATTGGAAACGCATCATGAGGCGTTCAAAATAACTAATCCCACCACTGAGTTTTTGGTCCGTGAAACAATTTTTGATAGGCGCGGTCAACTTCACGTGTTGATGCAACAATACTACGAAGGAATACCCGTGTGGGGTGGAGAGCTTACTTCGCATCTGGACGGTATAGGTCTTTACGCGCTGAATGCAAGTTACCAATCTTTGTCCCAGGTAAAGGTAGATACGTCACCTACGGTATCTTCGATTCAGGCAATTGAGGTTGTGACTCAGAGCGTTGGGAGTATCTCGAACTTACCCCAATCGATTGGTGATATTTTAGATTATTCAGGTCCTGAAACACATTTATATCTTTGGAATCGCGACGCCGATCATGTGCGGTTGGTTTGGAGAGTGTTGCTGCGTCCTCAGGTTCATGAACGTAATTATTATTTTGTTGATGCGCATACGGGAGAAATTATTCATCGATATGCGGCCAGTCCAAGCGATGGCTCCTTGCAGGCTAAAGCAAAAGATCTTAATGGCCAGGAAAAGACCTTAGAAGTATACGAACAAGAGAACCTGTTTTTCTTAGCAGATTTTACTCGCCCGATATACGATGAAGATCTAGCGGGATTTGGAGGGTTACCTCGGGGATCCCTTTTAACAATGGACTTGCAGGGGCGAGATTTGGCGAGGGATGTCGATTTTCTCATTGCGTCTTCTGAAGATAATAAATGGAGTGACGCCAGCGCGGTTTCTGCTCATGCCAACATGGCTCAGGTTTTTGAGTATTTCTACGATAGCTTTGGTAGAAGAGGGATTGATGGAGATGGTGACACGATTATTTCACTAATACACGTTACCGATGGAGGGGAATCAATGTCTAACGCGTATTGGAATGGTCGTTTTATCGCGTATGGAGATGGAGGTGAGGCCCTTAAGCCATTAGCCGGCTCACTCGATGTAGCCGCACACGAATTTAGCCACGGTTTGATCGAACGAACGGTTAACCTTGAATACCAATTTCAATCAGGGGCACTAAATGAATCAATCGCTGATGTGTTTGGTGTATTGATCGATGATGAAGACTGGCTGGTAGGTGAGGACGTTGTTTCGTCCGACTATTTTCCCTCGGGTGCGCTGCGTAGTATGGTCGACCCGCACAACGGTGGTAATCCCGGCGATTTTTTTTGGCAGCCGTCTCATATGAGGGAATATGTTGAATTGGATATTGACGATGATAATGGGGGAGTCCACGTAAACAGTGGTATTCCAAACAAAGCTGCATATTTGCTCGCAGAGGCGATAGGCCGAGAAAAGTTGGGTCAGATTTATTATAGGGTTTTGGACGCACGCTATTTAAATGCTACCTCGGGATTTACGGATATGCGGTTGGCCGTAGTTCAGGCTGCAATCGATCTTTATGGAGAGGATAGCGACGAATTTAATTCAGCGGTGGCGGCTTTTGACCAGGTGGGGATTACAGGGGATGAGGAATTGGTCGCGTCTGAGCCGGAAGAATTGCCTTCTGTAAAAGGGGAAGAATGGCTGGCTGTGGTAAACGCTGAAAATTTTGATACAAGTTTGTATCTTGTGCGGCCAACCGTGGGGGACGATGAGGATATTGTTCAGTTGACGGAGACTCAGGTTTTTGCAGAGACCGGAAATGCTTTAACAGTTTCTGAAGATGGTTCATATTTGTTTTTCGTTGATGATTCAAACTTTATCCGTGGAATTAATATTGACGGAAGTAATGAGGAAGTGTTGAGTGAAGAGGGGGAATGGTCTTCAATATCACTTTCACCTGATGGGAGTAAATTAGCAGCAACTTCCGTCTTTGAGGATTCAACTATTTTTATCTTTGATTTGGTGAATCCTGAGAATTCGCTCGAGATGAAATTATACAATCCCACGACTCAAGATGGAATTCAATCAAATACGGTGCTTTTTGCAGATGCGTTGGATTGGGATCTCAGTGGTAAACATTTAGTGTATGACGCTTATAATTCTGTACGCTCAGGTGAAAGTACCCTGGGTTATTGGGATATTGCAATAATCGATGTAGAAAATGAGCTCATATTTTCATTGTTTGCTGCCCTGCCGGAAGGTGTTCATATGGGAAATCCTTCCTTTGCGCAAACCAATCCGCGGTATTTGGTGTTTGATTTTCACGATGAGTCTTCTGAAACCCACGAAGTGGGTGTGGCCGATTTGTTTGAAAATGAGGTCGGTTTTATTTTAGAGACAGGGAGAACTTTTTCCTTCCCGCGCTTTTCAGTCGACGATGAACGGCTTGTGTTTGAGAGTTATCGCGATGGAAGTTTCACAGTGTATCAAATTCCTTTAGCGAAAGATCGACTCTCAGCGTTGGCGGAGCCGGAACTGTTTTTAGAGGATGCTCAGTCGGCCACGTGGTTCGCAATCGGTTCTCGGCCGGATGTCGATACGGCTGTTGAAGAAGGGTCGGTAGATCTGTTGCCTGCCACATCGTCTCTTCAACAGAATTTCCCGAATCCCTTTAATGGGAAGACTCTAATTTCTTATACCCTATCGACCGAGACCGTTGTCGATTTAAAAGTTTACGACGTGCTCGGTCAGGAAATTGTGACGCTCTTTAGGGGACCCCGGTTCTCTGGTGAACACCATGTTTCCTGGGATGGACGGTCTCAAAATGGCAAGGCCGTGGCAACGGGAACTTATTTATATGTCATTACACTTGGCAATGATGGGAAGGATCTTCGCCAAGAAGTTCGAAAGATGGTTTTATTGCGCTAACTGTGGTTTTCTCCAGTTTTAATCGAGATTCGAAGAAATGTGAAATGTATTGTTTTGGTCGAGGCTCTATGGGGCCTCTGAAAAAAATCACTTTAGTTTCATTATTTTGCTTATTGCAATTTAATGGCAATGAGGCAAGAGCGGGATTGATTTCGACTATCGCGGGGACCGGCTCTGATGGTTTCAGTGGGGATGGGTCAGCAGCAACAAGTGCTAAATTTGATCCGGAAGCCGAATGTTTTCGTGTCGCAGTGAATTCAGATGGCGATGTATATATTGCTGATGTTTCGAATAATCGTATAAGGAAAATAAATGTAACCAATGGAAACATTTCTACTGTTGCCGGAGATGGATCTGCGGGATTTTCGGGAGACGGTGGCAATGCTACCTCTGCAAGTTTGAATCGACCTACAAATTTGGATTTTGATAGTAGTGGTAACATGTATGTACTTGATTCGGGAAACAACAGAATACGAAAGGTGGTTCTTTCATCAGGAGTTATTACTACCGTAGCTGGGCCAGGCAATCTAAGTGATCCGCGTGGCATTGCAGTTGATCCCAGCGGAGTTGTTTACGTAACGAATACATACGGTGACGGATCTTTACAGAAAGTTGTTTCCGGTCAGCCGGATAATTTGACAACCGTTTTTAGCGGTGCTGGGTCAACTCACGATGTGGCGATTGATAATTCGGGAAATATTTTTGTAACCAACTCTAGCGGTGGATCTATTCGAAAAATTAATCCCTCTAATTATTCATCGACTGACTTAGCTACAGGTTTGTACGAGCCCCGGGCCATCGATGTAGGCCCGAGTGGTTATTTGTATGTCGCCGAGATTTACAATCATAGAATTATAAAGATCAATGCTTCCACGGGGCTTTTTACTACGATCGTAGGAGGAAACGGAGGCGGTTATTCGGGTGATGGAGCTCAGGCAATTTCGGCTCGTTTGAATAAGCCTATGGGGATAGGGGTCGATGATTGGGGAAATCTTTTTATCGCTGATACTGCAAATTCACGCATACGCTCAGTTACCGTGTTTCAAGGTACGAATCAGGCCACTTCAGGAATTGAAGATGCAGCTCAAAATCTTAACCTTGTTGGTAGTCACAGTGGGGGAAGTTTGTCATATGCTATCGTGGCAAACCCTTCAAGGGGCAGTGTGAGTTTAAGTGGTAGAGCGGCTACTTATACGCCGAATTCTAATTTCAATGGTACTGACTCTTTTACGTGGAAATTCTCTGATGGCATAATCGCTTCCGCGATTGGAACAGTTTCTATCACAGTAACTGCTGTTGACAATGATGCTCCGACAGCAACGTCTAAATCTGTGTCGGGTGACGAGGATAAGGTGCAGACCATTGTAATATCCGGTTCAGATCCCGATGGTGATAACTTAAGGTATATTTTTTCCGCTTATCCTTCCAACGGCAGCGTGAGTCTTAGTGGTAACACGGTAACGTATACACCATCACAAAATTTTAATGGTTCAGATAGTTTTTCCTTTTACGTTTCAGATGGAAACCTCAATTCTTCTAATGCGACCGTTTCCATCACAGTAAACGCCGTGGATGATATTCCCGAAGCAGAGTCGCAAACAGTTACTGTCACCAGTGGTGTACCAAAGACAATAATACTTTCCGGCGTGGATATAGAGGGGAATGCCTTATCGTATGAAATTGTTAAGCGTTCAAATCCTTCGGCAGGTGATATATTCTTAAGTGGTAACCAAGTAATTTATACTCCGAACGAAAACTTCGTTGGTTCTGAAAGTTTTACTTTTGTTGTTAGTGACGGCACGTTGACTTCTAAGGAAGGTGTAGTTTCTATCTTGACCGATCCCGACAATAGCTATGTTCCCCAGGCAATATCTCAGGTTGTTAAAGTTAATGAGGATACGGATCAGTCAATCGTTCTTTTTGGCAGCGACTTAGATGGAAATGTTCTAACCTACGCACTGTCTAATAATCCTTTACATGGGGTTGTGGTGCTAAAGGGTAATACAATCACGTATAGGCCGGCATTAAATTTTTCCGGTATGGACAGCCTTTTTTTTACTGTCTCAGACGGTGGGTTTGTCTCTTCTCCGGCGAAGGTTTTAATTGAAGTTAATGCCATAAACGATGCACCTATTGGCAATCGTCAGTGGTTTCTGGTTGAGGAAGATCAATCTCGAACAATCCTATTAACAGGCCACGATCCTGAAGGCGACGAACTGTCATATCAGCTATTGTCGAATCCTTTCAATGGCACTGCAACCCTGAATGGTAATACGGTAACATACACACCGTTTCCTGATTATACCGGCCCAGATAATTTCCTTTACGCTGTTTCTGATGATAGCCTGATGTCAGTCGCTGAAACAATATCGATATCGGTGAATGGATCGAACGATCCACCTAAAGTGGCTTCACAGTTTGTTGTTGGGTTTCAGGATGTCCCCCAACTATTTGTGCTTGATAGTAGGGATGTTGATGGGGACCAACTAACGTACAACCTGATATCGGGTCCAGTAAATGGTGATGTTAGCTTTCGTGACACGACGGCGCTATACGTGCCTTATGCGGGTTTTGTAGGTTTAGATGCTTTTAAATATACAGCCTCGGATGGCTTTGAAACTTCTTCTTTTGCCTTGGTTCAAATCGATATACGCGGCGAAAATAATGCGCCAATACTTGTTCCAATTGAGGATAGGTCTGTATACGAAGGAGACTCTATATCATTTTCGTTATTAGCTACGGATGTTGACGGAGATTCTCTGAGCTATTTTTTTGCTGAAAATCCAACGGGGTCTATTTTAGTTGGAAATAGGTTTAGTTGGACGCCTACTTCAGATCAAAAAGGGACACATTATCTGGATTATGTTGTATCTGATGGCAATGGCGGTAGTGCCAGAGGAACTTTATGTATTGTTGTCAATCCAGAGACCTTAGAGGATTTGCTTGATCGTCCTGAAGGTGTGATTACTCTTGATTGGAATCAAACAGAAAATGATCAGGGCCAACGAGTAAAATATGGTGTTGAAGCAGGTGATATATTCGAATTACAGATCTTTGGGAATGGACTGCCGGAGGTAAAAGGTTGGAGTGCAGAAATAATTTATGACCCGGAACAGGCAAGTGTCGTAGAGAACAGTTTTGAGGTTGGATCGTTTTTGCCGGGAATTGTTTCTTTGTCACGAAATGATGTTGGAAAAATCATACTTGGTGGAGCATTACTGGATCGATCGTATAGTTCTTCTGGCGACGGCTTTCTGGGCACTATCGGCATTGAAGTCATTGAAGGGTATACTGGTTCCACAGACATCTATGTGAGTGAGACCAATCTACGTTTAAGCGAAGGTGAATCGCTAAAGAGTTTTGTCTATCATAAGGTTGAATTGAGCTCTGAAACAGATGTTGAAAGATTTGGCGATTTCAATTCTAGTGGCACTATTGATTTTGAGGATTTCTTTTTGTTTGCTGACGCGTTTGGTAGTCGAGATCGCAAGTATGATTTAGACCGCAGCGGCGCTGTGGACTTCTCCGATTTTTTCATATTTGCGGATAATTTTGGCCGAAAGGAGGAAATGGCTAAGCTCATTGCATTAGCGGAACAGTTGATCGGTCTTCCCGTGTCTACAACGCTTTATCCGAATTATCCTAATCCATTTAATACTGAAACCGTGATTCCGTACCGAGTGGATAGCCCATCGAAAGTGATAATAAATATTTTTGACATTAACGGACAGAAAATTCGAGAGCTAACAAATGATTTTCATGGTTCTGGCAATTTCAAAACGTATTGGGATGGTAGAAATGACAGGCATGAATTGGTTTCGTCAGGTATATATCTATGTTCAATGGATGTTGCTGGAAAAGTTTTGACGCGCAAAATGATGTTGATGAAGTAGAAAGTATAATGCTTATATTCGGTTGCGAATATCGTCATACATTGTTTCTGCTCCATTAACGATTAATTCCATGTCTGATCCACATTGGCACCATTGTATGCCTCTTTTAATAGCTTCTAAAGCAGCTTCAGGGAAAGCTCCCATCCCCATACCTACATAGAGTCCCGCCTCACGTCCTTTCTGCACCGTTGTTTCGATCAGTTCTATTACTTCAGGATCTGATGTTTTTCCGAGTTTATTTACAGATCCCGAAAGATCCATCGGGCCAAGACACAAGCTATCCAGTCCAGGAATTTCAACGATTCGGTCCAAGTCTTTTACTACAGATTTAGATTCTATTTGTACGCATACAAAAATATTTTTACTGGCGTGGTCCAAATATTTATTCAATTCTAATCGACCGTAGTCTGTTGGTCTGCGAGGTCCAAAACCACGTGTTCCATCAGGTGGATAATAACAGGCATCGACAAAGCTTTTTATTTCCTCGTAAGTTTTTGCCTGCGGCAGAATAATTCCATCGGCACCGTTATCAAGAACGCGCTTTATCCAGCCTATTTCGCCGGAGGGGATACGCACAAATCCAGGTGTTTTAGCAGCCCGACAGGCAATCAGGTGACCAACCATAGATTCTATGCTGCTGGGACTATGTTCTAGATCAATCCATATGAAATCACAAGCAGCTGCAAGAGCCTCGGTAATAGATAGATCGGCGAAGGTAACGGCAGAGCCCAGGCATGGCTGTCCGGAATCCATTTTTTCTATAAAATTCTTAAGGTTTGAGTTTGCCACGTTAGATCGTTTCTGTGTTTTTCAAAATGATATCATTGAATGCAGGCAACACCTGATGTGTGAACAATTCTAAAGACCGAATCCATTTTAGTCGGTCATCCCAATCATGCGCGACCAGCACTATATTTCCAAAATTGCCCACGTCCTCGCGGAGTTTAATGAGTTTTTCTGTGACTGTTTGTGGGCTACCGGCAATAACGACTTCTTCCATGAAGTAGTCCAAGTCAATGTCTTCATCTTTCATTTCTGAATGGGGTTTCCATATGTCGATTCCCGTTGCGGCTGTTCTTCGAGTTAACTCTAATATGTATTTGATACATTTACCCAGTGATCCTTCTCGGGCAAACTCCTGAGCTTCGTTATCTGTTTCTGTTACAAATATATTGCGAGAAACTGCCCAGTTCTCAGGGGAGATTGGTAGCCCGGAAATAGAAGCTCCTTTTTTGTATGTTTCCCACTGAGCGGCAAGAACCATTGGATGAATCATATGATGGGAAATGAAGCGGAATCCCTTGCTCGCAGCTATTTCTAATCCCTTTGAGGATCGGCTCACAGCTGGAACGTAAATAGGGGGTAGTGGTTTCTGTAGAGGTTTATGTAGGGCGCCAATACCCAATTCATTATCAATATGTTCTTCGAGATTTAAATCGGTAAATTGACCTTTAAACCTGTAAGGTGGATCCGAAGTCCAAATATTTAAAATACAATCGATGGCCTCAGACACACGCTGCCCGATTTCTGGTGGGTCAACATTGAATGCTTCCAAGTCTGTCGGGACCGCCCCAGGACCAAAACAGACATTTAAGCGACCATGCGAAAGATGATCCAGAAAAGCGAGGCGATTCGCAACGTGTACGGGATTGTGATACGCCAGACAGACAGGAGCAGGCCCCACACGAATATTTTTTGTGAGGCCTAAAACTTTTCCGAGGAAAATTTCGGGGGAGGTAATATTCTCGTAAATTGATGAGTGGTGTTCACCAACCCAAAAGTCGTCAATTCCCAATTCATCGCATTTTACTGCTAACTCTATGTCCTCATCGAAACATTGAGAAAGAGGTTTGTTCGGGTCATGTACTGGCATGACAAACATACCGGTTTTTATACTGTTAACCATGTGCTTCTATTCCTCAATAGAGATAGAGAACTTCTTACAGAGCTCTTCTATTTGTTTCCAAGTTTCAGGATCTACAGGGATTCCCGTTTTTTCGCGCTCGATTTTAGTTTGAAACTCTAATTCACCAGGGACCATAACTTCTTCAACGCCTTCAACAGGAATTGAAGATTTCATGTATTCAACAGTCTCGCTCATTAATTTTGAAAAAACATTCGATTCTGTGAAAGAGTTCGTATTCAATATGATGAAACAAACACCGTTGCCAAACACATTCGTGGCTGTGGAACTAATGCCCGAAAAAACGGCTCCTAATATCTCTACGAGCAATCCCAGTGCGTATCCTTTGTGACCGACGTTACCTCCCATTGGAAGGATGCCACCCGGAGGATCACCGTAAAAGCCATTTGCATCATTTGTCGGTTTGCCCTCTCCATCTAAAATCCAGCCGTCGGGAACGGGTTTATTCTCATTTCTATAGAATCGGACTTTTCCTTCCGGAGCCACGGAGGTTGAGAAATCTGCAACAATTGGATTGCCTTCCGTAGGGGCCCCGTAGGCAATGGGGTTGGTCGCAAGCCGTCCTTCCCGTCCACCAAAGGGTAGGACGTGGTGACCGTATATCGGAGAGTTGCAGGTTGCAATGGCGATCATTCCTGCCTCTGCAGCCTTTGTAACATAGGAACCCAGTCGTCCTACGTGATTACAATTTCGAGTAATAACACAAGCCGTTTTATGTTGGCGCGCAATCTCTATTCCCATATCGATTGCCGCGGTGGCACCCACTGCACCAAACCCCTGGCCGCAATCAACCTCTGCGGTAGTGTCACTGGTCATTTTTTTTTCGACTATGGCTTTCGTTTTAAGACTCCCATTTTCAATAAAGCCGACATACTCGGGAATTCGGATTATTCCATGCGAGTCATGTCCTAGCATGCTACTCAAAACAAGCTCATGGGTTGCCAGGTCGGCTTCCGCTTCATGCGCTCCGACACTTTGAAACAGTGAGCTTCCAATTTTATAGAGCTTTGCGGCGGAATGAAATTCACTCATAAATTAGATAGTTGTTACGCCGTTTTCGTTAAAGTTCATTAGATTGTAGAATTTGTTGCCAGCAAAGTTAATATCTGGGCCATGTACATTCCAACATATAGCACGCGTAGGCAACTTACAGGTAAAACTTTCGGTAATTGTGATTTGCCTGTAGTTCCTCTGCGGAATGGCTCCTCCTGTCTATGATTCTCACGAAACATGGACCAATATCCGTTTTCTGAAAAATTCTATGATTATCAATTTTCTTTAGAGTTTTTGTCTATAGCTTTCTGTATTCGGTCAATTGTTTCCATGACAGGGAGACACTTACTGCAACTAGTAAGAGCAGTGCGTCCTTCCCGTATTGCTGCAAAAAATTCCATATTCTGGGCTTTAAAACCACCTGTCTTTTGTTTGATTGGGAGTTCATTCCCGTCCATTTCGAAAATTTTCCCATTTTTTACGAAAAGTGTTGTTTCAGTTCCGATCAGTCGGTAATTACTCTGTATTGGGCCATGATGATTAAAGGATTGTGCGGAGGTTACAAGAGTACCATTTCTTGAACGCATTCCTATAGATAAATCCATGGGGATATCAAGATCAGAATGTAAGGGGCCGGCCTGACCCCAAACTTGTTCTATGTCGTTACCAAGCAGCCAGTGAACCATATCAACCATGTGGCACGCCTGATGCCAAAGGAGGTCATCGACCCAAGATCGTTTTTTCCCAAAACGATTTTCATTTTTTCTACGAAAAAAATATGTTTGTTGTATGATATGATGGGGGGTGAATTTTCCTTCAGAGATATGCTCAGCTATAGTTCTAAATTCTGGGCTATATCGTTGCGTATGGCCTACCATACATACTTTCCCAGAGCTTTTTTCTATTTCAACGATATTCTGTGATTCTTCGAGGGATAGCCCCATTGGTATTTCGATTAAAACATGGAGGCCTGCATTCATTGCCTTTGTAGCTTGTTCGCAATGCACTTGATTCGGAGAGCATAGTATGATTGCATCTAGTTCTTTGTTTTCAATAAATGAATCGTAATCGAGAGACCAATCAGGTATCTTCCACGTTTTTGCCAGTTCCTCTGTGTCGCCACTGATCCCACCGCAGATAGAAATGGCATCAACGTCCGTTATCTGGCTGAGTGCTTCCAAATGTGTTTGGCCCTGGGCCCCTTCTCCAACGATCCCGATTTTCATATGTATTTTCTTTCGTAATAAATAAGTTTCATTGGGTCAATTTTTTTTTGTTTAGGACAAGAAAGGCCAAGATTAAAAGTCAAAAAAATTAGTTGTAAAGTTGTAAATATGTTGTATGTAATATATTGATCAATATTTAATTTATCTATTTGTCGCTTAATCGGTCCAATACCCGAAATAATTTATAATCCCGTGAGGGATAGAGCGAATGAAAAAATACGTATGGGCTATGGCCTTGTTGTTCGCAACGAATTTGGACGCACAGATTGGAACCTGGAAAATAGGCGGTAGTGGCCTATCTTGGAGTGAAAATGATTCGATCACTGTCCTGATCGAAGTGGGCGATCATTTACGTCCTATTTATTTCAGCCCGAATCAAAATGCCTATGAGCATTTTTCTGGTTGGGAACCGTTGCGCATTCCACGTGAGCTTAGTTTTGTATTTGGTGAAGTACCACGGGCCTGGAAGGGTGCGCATGGTAACGAGACCACTGCCCACAATGGTACCTATCTGGTCGATGGCGACAGCACTACCTTCAATCCGCCAGTCTCCTCTCAACCCGAAACTGTTTGGTACACCCTAGACACTGGTGTGCCTGTTCCAGCTATTCGTTTTGGGTTTTTTACGCCACCGCGAGGTTATCGCAGTGATGGCACGCCTTTTGTCCAAGATGCAGTTCCTGCTTTTGAAGTGTCGATTTCTGCTGAAGGTGAAGCCGAGTGGTTGGAAAAAACCAACTATCAGCAGGTAGGTAATCTAATAGCCCTACAACCGGAAAATTTTTCGACTAATGTACAGATTGAATTTCCGAAACAGTACGTCCGTTTTGTGCGCTACAAGCGTCTTACCTCGCTTCTTGACTCTGGAATGGGAACATCAAATAGTACTGGGGCGGGGGTAGCTTTTGCTGGCACCATCGCTGATTTTGAAATTTTTGCAGAAGGTGTTCCACGTCGTGCGGTATATCGTTCGCGTATTTTTGATCTGGGTAAGGGGATCAATTTAGGTCGAATACATTGGTCGGCTGCTCCGATGCGGATGATAAACGGGCAGCTGGTGGAAGTCGATAGTGAAAATGTGAAGGTGAGTGTTGAAGTGCGCTCGGGACGTGATGGAGATCCTAATGTTTATCACGAACACACGGACCGAGGTGGTGAAGAAGAGGTCTCGCGTGAACGATATGAACGGGTGCTACAGCCGCTTCTGCGTTCTGGGGTGGTTCGTGAACCTCGCCCAGGCATGCGGGCCTCCATCGATTATGATACGGAAAATTGGTCGTTTTGGACGTCATCATTTGAAGATTCTGGAGGAAATCTGGGGCTCAGGGGTGGTTCATATTTGCAACTTCGTGTCACGCTACATAGTGAGGAGTTTGACACCTTGATTCGTCTTGATTCACTCTGGATCGATACATCTCCATTGCTTGCGGATCAGGTAATTGCTGAAGTGGCACGACGTGACCAACCGAACCCAGCAAGTGGTTTCACCCAAGTTGAATTAGGTCAACCGACGGAGTTTGTGTATGATGTACAGGCTCATTTTGTGCGCAGTGATGAAATCGGTTTTGACGCACTGAAAATAAGCACTGGCTCGCCAGTGGAATTTCGGGGTCTAGAATTGGGTGAACCACCGATCCCTGTTGAGCCTTTACTTGTTAAAGAAGGTGAAGACGAGTTGGTCGTTTATTTGCCCCAGCGAATAGAAACGGAAAACAACCTACCCCTTCGCATATTTTTTGCCTCTCAGGTCTTTGCATTAGCTTGGACTTTCGCTGGAGAGGTGATGGATATACAGACTACCAGTTTGCCGCAGCCAGTGGTGCCAGGTGACGCTGGAAATCATATAGGCACGAGCCAATTGCGTGTGTTAGGCAGCACCGAGCACAACGGTCGCACCCTACATCAGATAGATTTTTCTAGCGATATGATCACACCTAACGACGATGGCATCAATGATGTTCTCACGATAGAGTACACTCTTTTTCAACTAATGGAACATGTCCCAGTAGTTCTTGAGATCTATGCGTTAGATGGTCGGCTAATGACCCGTCGCGAATTGGGTTTGCAGCGTTTTGGTCCGCAGCGTACTACTTGGGATGGACGAGATGATAAAGGCTATTTGCTTGCACCCGGGATGTATATAGTCGGTATAACGTTGATGACGGGGACTCCTCTCGAGCGTCCGTTGCGACCGATAGGAGTGGCCTATTAATGGTGTGGAAATGGAACATAGCCCTTCTGTTTTTGTGTGAGATCATAGTGGCTGAACAGCTTAGCTTCGACAGTGAATCTTCTTGGCGTAGTTGGGAGATGCCCTCAGATTTGATTCTCTTTGATGAAGGGGGTACGTTGAGTCTTCGGCGAATTAATAAGGAGATAAATGCTGCTGCTAACGCCCATCAATTTCAACATGTGTCTCAGGAACGTGACCAGGTCAGAGGCGGGATCTGGTTAGCTAAGACTAATTCACAAACTGCGTCTAAAATTATTGATGGCGATCCTGAAACTTTCTGGCAGCCAGATCAGAATGATGCATTAGATCAATGGTCTGTGCAGGTCGATCTGGGGAGACCTGTACTGGCACGTCAGATCCGCCTTCGCTTTCCAAATCGCAAAGGAGCGCGACCACTCAGGCAGTTCAGCGTCTTTGTTTCTTCGGGATCGCGAACTGATGCACTAAAAGATGTTTTTAAATTTGAGGCCGTCTACCGTACTTTTAAACCAAATACAAGTAACGAAGTGGTCATACCATTAGAGTATATCGGTATAGATAGTACCTATGTAATTGATGCTCAACTTGATATTGATATTGAACACGAAAAACTATACCGCGTAATTCAATATCTCATAATAGAAATTGATGAAAAGAGTACCGATGCGGCTCTGGCCGAAATCGAGGTGCTGGCGGTGGGAGATAATGTGAGTCTCGGTACTGCAGGCCGCGGTGGTGGATTTTTAGAAGGTGGTCGCACGACTGGTGCAGCGCTTATGTTTGACGGAAATATGGATACCTTCGCGTTGTTGACCAGCGCAGACGGAGGTTGGTTAGACGCGGGGGTTTGGTGGCGCATTGATCTTGGTGCAGTGTTTTTTCTGGATGAAATTTTTATCTATCAGAGCCAGCTTGGTGAAGGATTGCGTGGTCAGGCCCAGGGAGGAAATCCATCGGCAGCGGGTGGTAATTTTTTAATTTCGGACGGTCGTCCGGCCTCTAATTCTAGTCTACCCGTACCCGAGCGTGTGGATTACGATGTACTGATCGAGGATCGCTGTCGTCCTCAGTGTGCCGGGCAAATTTTCCGACAAAGGTATATGTTCACTCCACGAAAAGTCCGCTACCTTTTGTGGCACGAAATAGACGAACTCGGAGGTGGTACGGGTTGGGGGCTTGAGACTATGCTGTTTGCTGAGGGATATCCGGCACAGGTACAGATGCGTTCAGATTTTATTGATTTGGCCGCTACGAACGGTGATGGTCGACCACGTGTAATAAAACAGTTAGAATGGTCTGCCCATACGCCGCCAGGAACTAAGATCCAGTTGCGCTCTCGTTCGGGGAAATCGCTTCGTAAAGTCTATACCTTTTACGACCGCAAGGGTGATGCTATTACTGAAAAAAAATGGAATAGCGCTCCCAAAGTCTTGCGAGGTAGGGTCGATACGAGTTTGGTAACTGGAGATGACTGGGACAATTGGAGCAATGTCTACCAATTTTCGGGCGAGATTTTTAAATCTAAGAGTCCGCGCCGTTACCTGCAGTTAGAACTGATTTTATCCAGTGATGATCCACAGGAAACAGCGGAACTTCATTCGGTCTCTGTCGAATTTGAGGAGGCGATATTTCAGCAGGTACGCGGTGAAATTTGGCCGCGCAGAGCGAATCCTAATGAAATGACCGCTTTCACTTACACGTTATGGACGGAAGGTGATTTATTCGATAGTGGTTTTGATGTGTTGCGACTTGCTGTGCCAGGTGAAATAGGCGGTGAAATCAGTGTGCATTTGGGCGAGAAAGAAGTACCGTTTGCAGAAGTGATTGATACAAGCGATTCACTCTATTTTTTTTTCCCCGAGCGAGTGAAGGCTGATACGGTAAAGATACAATTTGGCGCGCGATTGTTGGAGTATGCTGCGCTTTTT
The DNA here is from genome assembly GCA_036343635.1 of Candidatus Latescibacterota bacterium. Taxonomy (GTDB): domain Bacteria; phylum Latescibacterota; class UBA2968; order UBA8231; family UBA8231. The sequence goes on from JAYYVF010000017.1 coordinate 55,502, forward strand.
AGTGTGGATGTAGGAGTGACTGATCGACCTGGTATCTGGCAGCCGGTGGAACCTATCGCTCGTCGTGCCAATATAGTCACCCTACCGGATTTGCCTGGTCAAGGGCAATTGGTAGGCGATTTGAAAGTCCGCCCACCTGTATTGAGTCCAAACGGTGACGGTATCAACGAACGGGCTCAGATTAGTTTTGTTGTTTTTAAAGCCACAGAGCGTGTTCCAGATGTAACGATTCGGGATCTTGATGGACAGGACGTGGTGGTACTAACGGCTGAACGTCGTGGGATCGACGAGCTCTTTTTTTGGGACGGACGTGATGCCCACGGGACGTTAGTAGGTCCAGGAATTTATATCTGTGATATTGATCTGGGCACAAAGGACTCTGGAGGCAGAGTGTTACGCACAATCGGCGTTACTTACTGATACACAAGGCGATGTGATGCGGGTAATTTCAACTTTATTGCTATTGAGTTAAGAAAAATATAGATTTTTTCGTGTGCTCATAAATCAGGAGCTACTAATGTCGCGTACGAGTCTCGCTTTGATTGGTTGTGGTGGTATGGGACAAAGCCATCTAAGCCGTTTTTTTTCCCTCGCAGATCGTTTGGAAGTGAAAAATGTTGTTGATGTAGATATTGAAACTGCCAACCGTGTAGCTGCATTAGTGCCCGGTGCCAAGCCGGCATCTGACTATCGTTCGGTCCTGAGTCAGGTCGATGCTGTACTGATAGCTCTTCCACACCATCTTCACCATTCGGTGGCTTTAGAGTGTTTGCAGTGTGATAAACACGTTCTACTGGAAAAGCCAATGGCCAATACTGAAAAGCAATGTGAAGAATTAATAGAAACGGCTTTAAGCAAACAGCGTGTTTTAATGATTGCTTATTGTATGCGCTATCACCCACTAGTATTAGCGCTAAAGCAGGCTGTAGATCAAAAATTGGCCGGCGATCTTTTTCAGCTTTCTATATGGACCGAACAGCACACACAAGCTCCTCCCGAATCGTGGATGTGTCGTGAAGAGACGCTTGGTGGTGGTCAGCTATTTAGTCATGGATGTCATTATGTTGATCTTCTTCTGTGGTTTTTGGGGTGGCCAAAACGAGGGATCCATATGGGCACTAATCGTGGAACGCCTTGGATGGAGCGAGAAGGAACAAGTAATGTTTGTTTGGAATTTGAAGATGGTCGACTAGGTTATCATTTTGGCACATGGGGAGCTCGTGGTTCAAAACTTGGATATTCTTTTCATGCCCATTGCGACGGTGGTCTTCTTGAAGCCGACTTCTCGGGAAAGAAACTTATTCTTCATAAAGGAAAGCACCAAGAAGTTATTACTGAGCTAAGTGAATCAAGCAAACATACAGAATATGAAATGGCTCATTTCCTTGACTGTATAGAAAAAGACCAGACTCCCCTAACTGACGGAACTATAGCGTTGCAGAGTCTACGCGTCATCTGGGAACTCTATAAAGCAGAAGATAACAGGGATTGGGCCCAGTTTTAGGTTTTGACTACAGGTCAAAACCTAAAGAGATATTTCAAAATTGCAGTATGAAGATTTTACCACTTTAATGTGAGGAGGTACCTGGTGGCTTTATTGCGTCATTTGGCTTTAAGGTGTCGTGATGTTGAAGTGTCGCGACGTTTCTATGAAGAGGCGATAGGCTTTCGCTTTATTGATTACCGCTCTCCAAACGGTGATGGCAGTTTGGATCTGACGGATGGGACTTTGAACATTACCCTATTGCCTTACAAAGGGACTCGACCGGCCTTTGAGGAAGGGGACGAATATATTCATTTTGGGATTTATGTGGACGACCTTAAAGGGGCTTGGTATCGTCTTAAAGCTTCGGGAGCATCCGGGATCAAAACGGTTAAGAGCCGAAGTGATATTGATCGAGATGCTCCGCCCGAGATAGCCTTTAAGGTAACAGATCCAGATGGCAATATCATTGATGTGACAGGTGATTCAAATGAGTGGCGTGGAGTTGCACTATAAACAGAGTAGACATTAACCGGATTCTTTTTGGACTGGGAGGGTGCAACGAAATTGTTTTGAAATCAATCTTCTTTGAATACCTGCCAAGGTCTTGGATAGTCGATCAATCCTTTCACGTTACCTAAGATATCATTTTCGAGCTGCAGGACCATGTCATGACTGGATCTAAAAATGGTATGAAGATGGGTACGGTCGATCGGAATGAAGCCAAAGCGAGGGTAATATTGGAGACTGCCTTGAACGACCACTATCTTGTAACCCTGATCAACGCATTTCTTGATTCCTCTCTGAACCATTTTAGAACCGATTCCCTGTTTCTGATACTTGCGGTAGACACATAGAGGTCCAAGAGCACATACGGAAATATCAGGATGATCTTCGAGTTGTATTGTGCTAAAGAATATGTGCCCAACTACAGTTCCGTTCAGTTCGGCAACGAGTGAGATGGTTGGTCTATGCCCTGGTTCCTCACGGAGCTGCTCAACAAGTGTTGCTTCCTCTTCACCGGAGCCAAAGGTTTCATGAAAAACCTCCACAATAAGGTTATGAATAGCATCGTAGTCAGAAAGTATCTCCGCCCGAATGGATATTTCACACATTCTATTATTCTCAATTTTAGCTATTAAAAGTAGAGCTGATACAACAGACGTATGTTTCGTCCTGGTTCCGGCATGACTGATCTGATGCGATTTAAATGATTTCGATAAAGGATGTTGTTGATATTATCTACAGACAATACAAGGGTATTCAACATCTTATGTTTGAATCGACTATATTCGACAGTAACGTCGGACACTAAGTATCCTTCGGTAGGATCCTCAAATATACCATTACGCCTCTGTGCCGAAGCCCCACGGGAAGTGAACCGCATCTGCAAAGTTTCATTGGACCATTTAAAGCCGGTTTGCCAGAGCAAAGGGGGTATTTGAGGTATCGCTTGTTTTGGATTTGAAAGGAATGTCCCATTCACGTAACTGGCAGTAGCAAAAAATTTAAAATTATTATTAATAGGGATCAAAAAATTTCCTTCTGCTCCTCGGAAACGTGCGTTTTGGCCACGTACCTGATAAAGTGGTAAGTCAGCACGCCGCAGACTCATTGATCCGGTATTTTCAGCGTATAAAAAATTACGATAACGGTTTTCAAATATTGCCAGTTGTAGCTTTAATTTGGGTCCATCCCAAGTAGTGGCGACTTCAATCCCCAGGCCCTTTTCAAGGTCCAAGTCAGTATTACCTACTTCATAAGAATATGCAGCTAAATGAGGTCCTGAAGAAAATAATTCTTCCACAGTAGGAGCACGAAATGATCGCATCAAAGTGAAGGTTATACCCCATTTATTTACAGGTTGGTGTTGCAAAGACGCTCCTCCTGAAAAACCGCGGAACAGTCTTTTTCTTGTTTGACCAATAGTTGAGGAGGTGCGATTTAGCTTTGGCACAATGTTTCGTATGTCCCAACGCAGTGAAGATGCGAGTTCCCATTTTTTGAATTTCCAATTTCGAATCGAGTAGATAGCTCCTCCATACTCGCGAGTTTCGGGAGTATTACTAAAACCACCCGATGCGTAATCTCGGTATTCATAGCTCAAGCCATCTTCTCCATCTTTTCTAGGAGACCTAAACCCACCGCTGTGAGTAATTACGCCAAACTCAGTTCCCAATATCCCTGAAGATTCGTATTCAGCATGGTAATATCTCGTGATTGAATGGGACCAGTTTAGTCTTTTGTGATTAAGACCTAAAATGATGAGCGGTGTATCTAATTCGAATTCTATTCGTTTCCTTTCTAATTCGATGTTTACCCCTTTCGGGTGGCCGCCTATGGGATCTGGTGCGATACCGTATGTCGAGCTGTAAAGACTTAGAGCTGTTCCAAACCTATCCTTTCCATCAATCCTTCCGATTCCAAAACCATAATTGTTTCGCTGTGATTCGGTATTTACAAGGAGGCCAATCGGAGTGTCCGTGTCATTATCTTTTCTACCCATTAGATTTGTGTTAAATGTAAATTCTCCAACGACACCTTCTATTTGAGTGTTGTATGCCCAACCTGAGGAGGCTGTAGCGCTGGAAAATACTATATTGCGAGTCCAGCGATTCGGTCGGGAATTTGCAATTAAGTTTTTTTCTGAATTTACGATTCCAGCTAATGCGTTACTTCCATAACGAACAGTTTCGGGACCTCGAATTAGGGCGATGGTCTCAGATGTCATGGGTTCGATGACCGTTGCGTGGTCTGGAGAAGAGGCAGATAAATCGCCCGTACTTTGACCGTCCTCCAACACAAGAAGCCTTGCGTCACCCATCCCTCTTACTACTGGCCTAGATGTTCCCGGTCCCGTGGAACGCTTAGAAAATCCTGCTTGATTGCTTAGTGTTTCAGCTAAAGTATTTTTTAATCGACTACGCAGTTGGGATGTATTCAAATTGATTGATGCTTTTGATGAAATTCTATCAATGTTTTTTTCTACGACTATTGTTTCGGACAAAGTGGCTACACGAGGATGCATGAAAATTTCAACTTCAGGAATTTTGTCGTTTATAAGTAGAGTGTCTCTAAAATTTTCGTAGCCAATATGCGTAGCTGTTAAAACGTAAACTCGGGGATTTAATGAAGAGAATCCAAAAGATCCGTCGGATTTAGAAACACTTACAAGTTGTGAATCCTGCAGGCTAACGAGAGCGCCAATAATTGGCGCTCTCGTCTGATGTTGTAAAACTCTGCCTTGGAGATCTATTGATGAAGCATTTGTCGAGAGACTAATCGACATGGATCCTGCAATTAATATGCGCTTCGAAAATAGAACAATAACGGAAATTTTTTTAATCGTCATGATCATGCGAGTCATGATCCTCGTCATGAGCGTCTTGGCCGGGGCCATCTTCAACGACGTGTACGGGTAATGGACTGGAGACAAAGTCAGCATGATCTCCATGCAAAAGCTGGATAGTAAGGGTTGTTTCACCTTCGCTCAATCCGACTACGTGGAATGACCAAGCTCCATCTTCGGCGTGAGCTTCGATTTCCGCTACGCTGTCGTTGGCTAACTGCATCGATAGTTTCAAATCATCATCCGGAGTAAATGTCTGTCCATCTTCGGACAAGAATCGTACCGTAAGTAGAGATGTTTCTTTCTCGTGTCCGACTTCTATTTCTCCCGTTATCACACCTTTTTCTAAGCGGACAACCTCAGTTCCGCTATTATAAATTACTAGACCGAATGCTTCGGCATGGTCTTGGTCGGCGGTTCCGTCTACCGGGTTGTCTGAGTTGCATCCAGTTGTGGCGAATACCATAGGAAGGAAGCATAGGCACGAAACAGCCGTTTGAATTCTTTTTTTAGTTATCATTGTAACCCTATATTTTAAATTTTTGTTGAAAAGCTATTTTAGTTTACCATAGGCAACGCTGAAAACTTGTTGCCTATGCTTATTACCTTTTTTTCAAAGATGACAGACGCATTATGTCGCATCGATTTCCACAGTTATGTAGTGGATTTCTGGTAGCTATGTATTACCGTAATCCACTACATAACTTCGCACATGAATACGCAAAAAGATCCTGAAGAATTCATGTGCGAAGGTCTTCATCTTTTCGACGATCCGAACTATCTATGGTTTAAGCTAAAACTAGAAAGGGTGGACCTCGGCTTAAGCGAGACCATTTTCCTGTGGAAGGGGGTAAAGCTAAAGACCAAATCAAAACAAGAATACTTGATAAGGTCAGCGTGATTGAGGAAGTAGTGATGTTGGATGAAAGAGCAGATCCTAAATTACTTTGTACTACACAAATATCACAGGTTATTTCATTCGTAACAGTCTCCGCGTGGAGTTCGTGAGTTACCGAGAAGCCGATGCCAACACACATAAAAAATAATGTGAGCACTACTATTGGCATAGAGCGCAAAGGCTGTGTTAAGGATGATTTGTTTTTACTAATTTCCATACCCAAGATGTTAACGGTTTTCGTGGTTTTCGCAAGGTCGTTAAATTTTTCAATAATATGTATCAATGGATCATTCACAAGAATTCGCCTAATAATGAATTTGGATTTCGAATAGCCTAACCTATATTTCACCAACATGACCCAAAGATTTCTCAGATGGTGTATTTCATATATGTCAGGTATTTTGAATGTTTCAATAATTGTTCCCAAAGCCTGTAAGGAAAATATAAATGGAAAAAGACTTTACCTTTTACCCAAGTACAAACTCCAGCCTCAACTGTTTAACTACGGATCAGGTAGAAACGTACAATCAGAAGGGCTACCTGAAAAACATACCGCTCTTTGATGTAGAACAAGTGGAAGCGAACCGTACATACTTTGACGGCCTGCTTGCTTTTGCTCTTGCTCAAGGAAAAAGCAGCTACTCAATCAGTGGTTCCCACGTGGTGTATGGCGGGGTTTATGACTTGGTCACAAGTCCCCAAATCCTTGATCTGGCCGAAGATCTTCTCGGTCCTAATTTTGCCGCCATCGGAGCCCATTACTTTTGTAAATTGCCGCACGATCCCAAAGTAGTATCTTGGCATCAAGATTTTACCTACTGGCCTGTGGATCGGGCAAAGGTGATAACCATCTGGGTGGCTATAGACGATGTCGACCGAGAGAATGCTTGCATACAGGTAGTACCGGCATCCCATCGTCATGGTCTGTTGCCTTACCGCGAAAGCGATCCCCAGGAGAATAATGTCTTAAACCAGACCGTGGACAATATAGAACAGTACGGCGCCCCGGATCGTCTTGAACTGAAAGCCGGAGAGGTTTCCATCCATTCTTGCCTGCTTCTTCACGGCTCGGACGCCAACCGTTCCGACCGAAGGCGTTGTGGCATCGGGATTCGCTATGCCACAATCGATGTTCATGCTGATGCGACCTTGCAGGCTAAAGGGATACTCTGCCGTGGGACGGATCCCGATGGCAACTGGGCGGATCCACCTCGGCCGACTTTTGAGCCTTGAGCGCATCTGAGTCAAAGGCGAAGGCGCAAATATTATCCCACGCGCCAAGGGCAGGCCATGCCGCAGATACATAAAATACAATCTCATTTTTTAAAAACGTCGCCTTATCCAGACTCAGAATACACATCTTGGACATACAAATAGGTAGAGATATATTTTCAGATCCGTGGCGCATGCATCAAGACGCCTTAGGGATGGCTGCTACCCGCTACCTATCTACACTAAATTTAGATCAGTAATAAGAAGTTCGAAAAGTACCAAACAAAAAAACAGAGGCTTAGAATACGTACTAAGCCTCTGCAAAAGAACCAACCTGTTTTTTTTTACCGCATATTCGTTTTGATCTCGCCCCACGTTGCTCGCTCAACCGCAGTTGGCGCTAACGTTTCATACAACATAGAGTTAGAAGAACTGTAACCAACATCCGGATTATCGTTACCTTCTCCATATTTGTTCTTATTTTGATCCAACGTATTCAATTGATCAGGTGTCAGTATTGCTCTAAAAGCCTCTCTATGAGCCTGACGCAATTCCTTCCTCTGTTCAGGAGACAACTTGATTCCGTCAATTTTATTTTGCTTTCGCTGAGCATGGCTCGACGCGCGCAAATTAGCAGCCTGTTCACGTTGTTCTTCAGTTAGATTAAGTTGACCAAACAATCCATCGCGCTCACGACCCCTTCTTGATTTCCCCTGTAACCACTCGTGCTTCCCGCGTCCTACACGTGACCGTTTCTTACGATGAATCTCAAAACGCTCTATCAGGGCTAATTGATCAGCTGAAAGTATTGCAGACCTACGCTCTTTTCGTTCTGCATGCACAGCCTTCATCTGATCTATATCCTTAACAGCCCCATTAGCCTGCAATGCCTCCAATTTCATCCGCGTTTCACTCCGCAATGCGCGCATCTGATCCTCTTGCACCTCAGATAAGTCAAGTTTTGACCAGAACAGGCGCCCTCTCCCACGAGGCTTGTGAGCTTCCAACTTAGCAAATTGATCATCTGTGAGTATAGTTGCCATACGCTCTTTTCGTTCTGCATGCACAGCCTTCATCTGATCTCTATCCTTAAAACCATTAGCCCGCAATGCCTCCAGTTTCATCCGCATTTCATTGCGCAATTCCTGCATTTGGACCTTCTGCTCCTCACTCAATTGTAGCTCCATTTTAGGCCCATGTCGTATTCCTTTGCCAGGACCGCCATGAGATATCGAAACCAGACATACAACTAAAATACCTATACAAAAGACAACTAACCGTTTCATTGTACAACTCCTTGGAATAGGTTTCCATGCTTTAACGTGGTCTTTCTCATAGACTCCCAGTCGGGTTTGTTGTTCCCACAATTTTTGTTGGGCTGTAAAAAACCTTAATACTCAAAAATACTCAAACGAGAATTTGTGATCCAAATCACAAATTTGAAAAAAAATATGGCAAAGTTGTAAATAGATCCACCCGTCATTACATGAACCAACCTAATACAAACCATCAATACAGAAGTCAAGGCATTTATTCCCTTGACGATAAACGAATCCGTTCGTGGTGTTTTTTTCTTTTTGGCCGTCAATCGGTAAGCGAAACGTGACGTTGTATCCGTTTCTTTTAGGGGATAATCCTGACATTTTATCCTCTTAATTTGGGAGGGTACAAAAAATACGGTTAAGGGTCGAGGGTTTTATCCAGTCTCCTCAGAATAAGTTATCGGGTATTGATGGGTCAAACGGTTATTTTTTCGGGAACTCGAGCCTACTACAGAAGGGTATAAACAAAGAGAAAGCGCCATCATCCGAAGATAACAGCGGTTTTTTTATTTGGTAGCGGCGGAGGGACTTGAATCCCCGACACGTGGATTATGATTCCACAGTCAGGTATTGTCGAGCAACAATTTACGTGTAGGGGACCCAATTAGGGACCAACAGTTTTATTTGTTTCATTTCGTTATTGCATCATAAACTGGTTGTCTCAATAAGGTTATTCAACATCAACCAGTTTATTTGATTCAAAAATAAGTTTCATATCATCATACTTGATTACTGTTTTTTTACCCAGATTTATTCGTGATTTGGGTTTTCCGTAAACCTTAACAATTTCCTCGATGGTCATACCCATATTAATCTCGACTGTTTCTTCGGCACCCATAAGATCTTCTTCAGAAACTGCTAATATTTTTGTAAAGAGCGATTCGACTTCATTGAAAGTGTAGGCTTTGGGAGTTTTGTCGAATTTGAATCGAATTCGAGATTTTGATCCGCCCTCTTCTGTAATGTCGACTTCAATTTCTTTTCGTTTCGCTCTTACCTTATGCACTTTAACCTTGGTTCCACGAGCCCAGTGCCGGACGCTTTTTGTTTTCAAATCGTGCTGTTGTATAGAGGCTCTGGCTTGTTCAGCAAAATCCTCAGAATCACTGGACTGCACCTGCCGAAACATTCCAAGTGTAGCTCTATATGAGATATTGCCACCAGGATAGAGATTTGTCGCATCGGTACCTCCAGCGATATCCTGAATCCGAACAACGGCGATCTTAAGCCAGTATTCGTTTCCCACAAAGCTTTTGCACAGTTCCTTAATCTGTTTATTTGGAACTGCGCTAGTCGTCTCGGTGAGGAATAAAATACTGAGTATTGAGAAGACTAATGCGGGAATGGTTATGTTCCTCATTATAGCACACCTCCAAAGAGTTAGGTGATACCCAATTTATATCTATAACTTACTGTTTTTATTACTGATTCCATATGATATGTTAAACTAAGGGACAAGTCAAACAGAGAGTAGAAGTGTGAATGAATTATGACGATGGAGTCACTATTATCAATTATCTGGAGTCTATAATAGAAGGGTATAAACAAAGAAAAACCGCCGATATCCTAAAATATCAGCGGTTTTCTTTATGGTAGCGGCGGAGGGACTTGAACCCCCGACACGTGGATTATGATTCCACTGCTCTAACCACCTGAGCTACGCCGCCTGAATAACAGCCCGAAATTATTTCAGGGGTGACTTTTTGTCAATGGTCAGAAGTTAAATAGATCATCAACGTTTAGTTCAGTTATTGTTCCATACTTGGAAAGTTCGTCCATATCTATTTTGCCACGATCTCCAACAATTGAGATCAGTTTTGGACGTTTAGCAATATGTTTTTCATGAAAATCGACGAGATCTTCCACGGTGGATTCTTTTATTTTTTTGAATCGCATTGCTCGTGGATCAGTGGCCAACCCTTTACGTTCCCAATTTTGAACTGAAGAAAGAATACTCCTGAATCCGATGCGTTCAGTACGATAATTGTTTTCCAAGGAACCCTTTGCTGATGTAAATCGATCTTGCGATACAGGGAGATCATCAATTAGACCGACCAAGGCACCTAGAGCTTCGACGGTTTTGTCCGCTTGAGTACCGACAGCAGCAAGCATGAGATTATAGTCACCTTTTTGTTCTCCATTGACGTAGCGTGCCCCGACAGAGTAAGCGAGGGCTCTCGCTTCACGTATTTCTTGAAACAGAATACCCGCCATACCTCCGTAATAGTCGTTATACAATTCAATAGCTGGTTCTAGTGCCTGATTATAAGGCACGCCCCCAAATTCGACGCGCACTAGCGATTGGGCCATTTCTCTGTGAACAAAAAATATCTCGGTTTCATTGGGTTTGCGGTAAGATAAATGTTGGTAGTCTGGGGTTTTATTTAGCTGTTTTGGCAGGGGGTAGTGTTCGCTTATAACCGCAGCAACCTCTTTCTTTGAAAGAGGTCCAGTGTAACTAAGGGTTTGTTGGTAGTTCAGTAAATCGGTTATAACGCCTATCAAGTCTTTTTTTGTGAAGCCCATAATTTCCGAATTTGTTGGGATGCGGCGAAAGTAGGCATTGTCATTTAACCGGTTATAATGATAAAGTGCTCTATGGACTGTGTTGTGGTCTTTCATAGCATCTTCTCGACGCGTAACCACAATCTGTTTGAGTTCCGTTAATGTTTCTTGCTCTATCTCCGGAGTGCGCATAATCTGGATCAATAAGTCCAAAGAAGCAGATAAACTTTTGCTAGGGCCAGATATCGATATGGTTACTTCCTGGTCACCTACATTAATACCGAGAGATGTTCCCAGTTTATACCATTCAATTTTTATTTCTTCGGCAGAAAAACTTGGTGTGGCTGATTTATCTAAGAGTAGCCTAGCTAACGGTAGTTTGGGCTCTGACAATGATCCGGTTTTGATGTTGATTTCGAATGCAAACAAATCGTTTAATGGATTTTTCGTATGGTAAAGCGTTAATCCATCGTGTAGTAATGTTTGGGAAAAATCGTTTCCTGAACTGATGTAATGTGGTTCAGGCTCTTCAAAGGGCATTTTAAGGATTTGTTGTGCAAATTCGGACTCTCGAGATGGATCGATTTCGATATCATCTATGGGGGGTTTCTGTATGGATGCATGGTTCGCTTTACCATCTCTTCTGTATCCGGCGACGTAAGCATTCTTGAAATATTTTTTTGCGACTCTTATTACGTCTTCTTTACTAACCATTTCTAACCGTGATAGATGACCTACTTGATTTTCCCATTCCTTGTGTGCCACAAAAGCTTTACGCATCATAGCAACCCTAGTCGCATTATTTTCCAAGCCTTGCTTGTAATTCAATGTGAAGTCGGTGGTGATGGCCGGAAGGATCCATTCATCAAAGTCACCTTGTTGTATATGACGGACCTGGTCTATCAGGAGTTGTTCCAAGTCTTCAAGAGTTTGGCCGTCTTTGGGGATTGCCCAGAGGTATTGCGCTCCGTAGTCGTTATTTTGGTATGGGTAGGATCCTGCCTCGCGAACGAGTTGTCGTTGGTTAAGGTTTAGATTTATTAAACCGGCTGTGGCATTATCTAAAATCATATCCAACATCTGTAGGGATTCAGCGTCGCGGTGCTTATTGGATACGGTCCTGAATGCTATCAAGACGTAGTCCTCGCCGGGATAGTCAACTTCGATACGTCTTACTGTATCGATTTTTGGTTCTTTCCATATCGGAGCCTTTGGTAAGTCTTTTTTTTGCCATACTGAAAACTGTCGATCTATCAGATCAATAGTTTTGTTGACATCGATGTCTCCGGATATAATAATGGCCATGTTGTTAGGGACGTAATAGGTATCTAAATAGGCATGCATATGTGATAAGGACGGATTTTTTAGGTGATCAATAGAGCCCAAAACCGAATTCCGATAGGGATGTTGTAGATACAAATTTTCATTAACCAACTGCCTGATGACTCTTGCTTTGTTGTCCATGGAACGGTTTTTTTCTTCGTAAACAGTTTCTATCTCCGTTTGGAATAAACGAAAAACGGGCTTGTGGAATCGTTCGGCTTCGATATGGGCCCATTGTTCCAATCGGTCAATGGGTAGATCCACTTTATATACTGTTTCTTCTACGCTCGTGTGAGCATTTAATGACCGCCCCCCCATAGAAGTGTAAAGATTCGCCAAATCATTTGGTACGGCATATCTAGCGGCTGATTGGTTTTCCAGATTAATCAACTTATAAATTTCTATTCTTCGCTCTTCGTTGGTAGTATAGAAATGCTCTTCATAGAGGGCTTTGATGCGGTCCAAATGGTTTTGTTCGCTTTCGAAGTCCAATGTGCCTAATTGTTTGGTCCCTTTAAAGAGCATGTGCTCTAGGTAGTGTGCTATGCCTGTGGCATCGGGGGGATCATGCTTTGATCCAGCTCTGACAACAATTTCAGAGTAAAACCGCGGTTCCTCGCTGTTTTTGGTTAGGTATACGCGTAGTCCGTTATCCAATTCGTATATATGGGCCCCCATCGCGTCGTTACTTAAGGGCCCGTGGAGCAATGTATATTCAGCCTTTACCGGAAAGACTGAGGCAAAAAGGAAAAGAGCAAGCAAATAGGCGAGTTTTTTACCAATTCTCATCATGTATATCCTCAAGTGAGTTTACTTTAGTTGTCCCAGATGAATAAAGCAAAATGCTATGATGTAGCAAAATTAATGATTTTCTTTGTTGCTGTTATTTGAAGCTGATCTTTTGCCTCGGACAGCTATATTCAAGGAATTGGATTAATTTGCCGATAAAACTATCCACAGTGTTTGTATATATAATATTGCAAATTAGTTGCAAGGAGGCAGCTACATGGATATGCGAACCGAAGCAGCACGTTTTGCACCTGAAGCAATTCCCCGTACTGATGAAAAGAAAGATCGTTTTCGATCAAATAATGAAAATCGCGGTGGGAAAAAGCGGAAAAATGACAAAAAACGAAGAGAAGAAGCGGATGGTGGTATTGTAGATCTTCTTGCATAAAAATGGCGACCCCCCTGATTTCCTATTTGTGGAGAGCGTTCCAAATCCTGCCAATATAGTGGGGTATTAAAACTATCCTAATTAAATTTTTTTTACCTAACAGGACTTATTCCATTTTTTTTTAGATCTTTTGCTAGGGCGAGTTCCTTCGTGCGAATCCCTTGACCAATTTTCGTAACTACCTATTTTATAAGGCTCTACATTTAACATGAAATCTTACGAGATTTGTTGATTCTCTCTATTTCAATTAGGGACTCGTCAATTGGAGGAAAGCTACCATGGCCGAAAAAACGGTCGGTATACTGACAGGGGGTGGGGATTGCCCCGGACTTAATGCAGTTATTCGTGCTGCAGTAAGAAAGGGTATCACAAGTTATAATTATCGTTTCAAGGGCATCCAGAAGGGTTGGAAGGGTATGATGGAATGTGACTGGGAGCCGCTAAGTCTCGATGAGATTTCTGGTATTTTGCCAAAGGGTGGAACAATCCTAGGGACTTCTCGCACAAATCCTTTCAAGCAAGAAGATGGTGGGGATATCGTGATCGAGAATATGCGGCGGATGAAACTCGATGCCCTTATTGCAATTGGAGGAGAGGATACACTCGGAGTTGCTAGAAAACTTCACTCTCTGGATGTTCCAGTTGTCGGCGTACCTAAGACGATTGATAACGATTTGAGTGGTACGGATTACACTTTTGGTTTCGATACGGCTGTAAACATCGTAACCGAGGCAATTGATCGTATCCATACCACTGCTGAATCCCATAACCGAGTGATGGTTATTGAGGTCATGGGCCGGCATAGTGGATGGATAGCGTTGCATGCCGGGCTTGCCGGTGGCGCAGATATGATTCTAATACCCGAACAGAAGTATGCCATTGATGAAATTATAGACACGATAGAGCAACGCCATGCTCGAGGTAAAGATTTTTCAATAGTGGTTGTTTCAGAAGGCGTTGTTATTCAAGAAAAGGGACAAGATGGCGAATTCATCGTGCAGGAATCAGGTCTTGATGATTTCGGACATGTGAAATTGGGAGGCGTTGGTCAACTTGTATGTGATGAGGTTGAGAAACGTACGGGCTTTGAGGCAAGAGTTACGGTTCTTGGACATTTACAACGGGGTGGTACGCCGACCGCATTTGATAGGGTTCTGGGAACAAGGTTTGGTATTGCTGCCATTGATTTGGTTAAAGAAGGCAAATCCGGTCAAATGGTTAGTTTACAGGGTAATGAAATTGTACCGATTCCACTGTCGGACGCGGTCGATACTCTCAAAGTTGTCGATCAGGAATTTTATGATATAGCCCGTGTATTTTTCGGTTAAATAAGGTAATGGCTAAAGTTAATCTTCGGGATGTAAACATAGGCGGTAAGAGAGTACTTGTTCGTGTAGATTTTAATGTGCCTCTTGATGGTAATCAGCAGGTGTCTGATGATACTCGAATACTTGCTGCAATACCGACGATTGAATTTTTGCTTAGTCACGGTGCCGCTGTTGTGCTAATGTCACATTTAGGACGCCCCAAGGGACAGCGAATTGCTGAAATGTCTCTAGCCCCTGTTGCTTGTCGCTTAACGGAACTACTTGGTAAACCTGTTTGTATGGCTGCCGATTGTATTGGCGAAGAGGTCTCAAGTCAGGTTCGAAAACTTGAACCGGGGCAAATAATACTTTTGGAGAATCTCCGTTTTTATAAGGAAGAAGAATCTAATGACGAAGAGTTTTCTCGTGCTTTGGCCGATCTGGGTGAGGTATATGTGAATGATGCATTCGGTGCAGCACACCGGGCCCATGCGTCTACAGAAGGTGTTACCCATTACCTTAGTCCATCATTGTGTGGGCTCTTGATGGAAGCAGAGATAACTTATTTACAGGACGCACTACAAAACCCTGCACGACCTTTTGTCGCTATTTTAGGTGGAGCAAAAATTTCTGGGAAAATAGAAGTGATTGACAATCTTTTGGACAAGGTTGATACGCTGATAATAGGTGGAGGGATGTCTTACACCTTTTTTAAATCTATGGGTCTGGAGATAGGTAATTCACTGTTGGAAGAGGACCGGCTTGATGTTGCCAGGAAAGTGATAGATAGATGCCAGGAACAGGGAGTAGATTTGTTACTGCCGACTGATATAATTGTTGCTGATGGCTTTAGTGATTCAGCTCAAACCAGTGTCGTGCCCCGAGAAGATATGCCAATAGGTTGGGAAGGGGTGGATATTGGACCAGAAACACGCAAATTATACTCAAAGAGAGTTGCTAAAGCCGGTACGGTTATTTGGAATGGTCCGGTTGGGGTGTTTGAAATACCAGCGTTTGCGCATGGGACACGTGCTGTGGGAGAAGCATTATCATCAGCTACAAAACAGGGAGCTACTAGCATTATTGGTGGTGGAGATACTGCGGCAGCTATAGTTCAGATGAATTATGCCGATGCCATGACACATATTTCGACCGGAGGTGGGGCGTCGCTGGAATGTATGGGTGGGCGGATATTGCCCGGAGTTGCAGCCTTAACAGATAAGGAGGTGTAGGTTGTGCGGAAGCCAATTGTAGCAGGTAACTGGAAAATGCATTTTGCCGCGGAAGAGGCAGTGGCATTAGCCGATCAGATTCGTTTGGAATTGGTCGATGAACCTGGTCAATGTGATGTTGTCTTGTGTCCCACATTTACTAGTTTAAATTCTGTGAAAAATGTGGTAGATGGAACGAAGATAGGGCTTGGAGCTCAGAATATGCACTGGGAAGGATCAGGAGCCTATACGGGAGATGTGTCTGCTGAAATGATATTGACCAGCGGGTGTCGATACGTTATTTTAGGGCACTCTGAGCGTAGGCAGTATGCTTTTGAATCTGATGCGGATGTTAAGCGCAAAGCTGTTGCTGCTTTGAACTCCGGACTGATTCCGATCATTTGTGTTGGAGAGCGCTTAGAGCAGCGTGAGGCTGATCAGGTGGAGGAGATCGTTATTGGCCAAGTCGCGGCTGCAGTTGAGAATATCGATAAGGCTGAATTGAATCGCATCGTGATTGCCTATGAGCCGGTTTGGGCAATCGGGACAGGACGAACTGCCACCGCTTCTCAGGCTGAGGAAGTGCATGCTCTTATTAGAGGATTCTTTGTAAACCATGCTGGTATTGATGTAGCTGAGCAGATTCGATTGCAGTACGGGGGTAGCGTAAAGCCCGACAATGCGGAGGAACTTTTTTCACAAAAAAACATAGACGGTGGGTTAATCGGCGGGGCAGCGTTGCAGGCCGATAGTTTTGTAGACATCGTCAAGGCGGCAAAATAAAATGATTGATGTATTGATAATGATAGTTCATGTGGTGGTGTGCCTGTTTTTGGTTGGTGCTGTACTTCTACAGTCTGGTAAAGGTGGTGGTATGGCAGGAGCGATAGGCGGCGGTATGGCTTCGTCTTCAGTGCTCGGTGGTCGGACGGCGACTACATTTTTGACTAAGGCAACAACAATTTTAGCTACGGTATTTTTTATTAGTTGTTTAATTCAAGCCATAGCCTTTCAGCAAAGCCAAGAAGGCCCAGCAACAGCTACTGAACGTATGATTCAGGAAGGTGAATTGCCACCGGTGGTGCCTTCTCCGATAGGCGGAGGATCATCTTCGTTGTTGGGAACACCTGCAGAGGAAGCCTCGCCTACGAATTCAATTTCCCCTCCTCCGGCAGACGAAAAGACAACAGACTGATTTTTGCGAAATGCCGAAGTGGTGGAATTGGTAGACACGCTATCTTGAGGGGGTAGTGCCTTCGGGCGTCGGGGTTCGAGTCCCCGCTTCGGCACCATAAAACAACAGGTCTCTGTTGGTTTGTTTGACAGAGACCTGTTGTTTTATGTAAACCGCCACGATTCAAATGCACTTTTACCAAAAATCCAACCAAGTTCGTCCTCACTTAGTCTAGAAAGATGTTTCATTGGGAACTCAAGTGAGTGCTTGTAGCCTTCGCGTGTAGTTACTGGCGGATAATCACTACCCCACATGATGCGCTGTGGACTAAATGCTTCCAATGTCATGTCTGCAAACTGAGGTACACTTTCAAATGGGTAGGGAAGTGCACAGAATTCTCCGAATCCTGGCAATTTTATACTGAGTTGTTCGTGTTCGGCCAACTCAAGCACTTTCGTGAATAACTTTACTGTCTCTGGAGCCCCATTTGTTACTCCTGCAAAGTGTTCGATAATAATGTGTAGGTTCGGATATCGTTGCAGCACTTCCGCAAACTCTTCGCTTAGAAATGTTTCGGGAGATCCTAGTGCACTTACTACCAAATCTAATTGGTTCGCAGTAGACCAATGGGCCAGAGGGTTTGAAGTTTGTGCCCGCGAAGAGGCCCCAAGTCGTATTCCCACAATTCCTTGTTCCGCCCATTTGTGAATGCTATCGCCTTCGTCGTCAGGACTCACCAACATCGCTGAGGCGAAACAATTCGGGAACTTATTTATACACTCAATGTGGTAACTATTATCAAATTCGCCTCCATGTTGAATAAGAACGGCTTTTTCGACCTCCGTTTCTCTCATATGATATAGCAGAGATTCAATAGGTTCATATTTGTGTAGTCCGGCATGGCAGTGTGTATCGATAATCATTTTTTTCAAACTCCTACTGTATAGGATAGTTGTTATTGTTGGGTTTCAATTTTGCGAAACTACTTGACTACTGACTTTTATATTGGCCATAATGGGAACATAGGTTTTATATGTTAATCGAATAATCACAGTATTTTGAGTTTTTCATTTTATTAATAATAAAGGCATCAAATTTTTTAGGAAATAGTGCTTCATAATTGCTCGGAGTTAAATATAATTTATGCATTTCATCAGAGGAAACTAAAAACGGGAAGCATGCACTATTTTATTCTATTTACATTGTTTGCATTTCTAACATCATTCTCTGTGTACAAGATTATACGAATGAAACTTACAAACGATGAGGCTTTAAAACTCTCAACTTTTCGGCTACATTTTTTTTTAATGGCTTTTTTGATGGCAATTTGTATGTTGCTCTTTTGGTGGTTTCAACTTATGGAATTAAGAGGCTGGCTCGGTCCTTTGGTAGTTATTGTTGTGAATTTACTTGGCTTCATTTTGAGTTATACATGGGCTCGACCCTCAACAAAGTTTGATTCTGCATCAAAATCGGTGAGGGTCTACAATATTTATTTTCGTGGACAAAGATTAGGAGCTGTCACTCGAAATGATTTTGATAAACTTATGGCACTAAATCTATTGAAGAGGCAACAAACCGTAGAGCTTGTAGATGACTATGAAGCCCAAGCCAGGAATAAGGGTGTGACCGTCTCTCTCTTGAGTAATAGTGAGGGGACAGAAAGATTGGTTAAAGTCGAAGAATAGCGGTTATTAGTTGAGAGGAATTGCTTCGTCAATAAGCATGATCGGGATACCGTCATCGATAGGATATAAAAACGCTCCATCTTCACGAATAAGCCCACCGTCGAGGGGACCTTCAACAGTATTCCCTCCCCGATTCGTAATCTCTCCTTTTTCGATTTTCTCATTTAGCTGATCTATGATCGTTTGTTCGGCCATATGAACGGGTGTTTTGTTTTCTGGGCACGCGAGTATTTCTAAAAGCTCTTTGTCGATCATAATCCGTTCACTTTCTTTTTGGTTGATAGGTAAAAAGATAGCTCTGATTGAGGTCATGAACAACCCCGATAAAATAGGAATATATTTCCTCTATTGAGAAAATATATCTGTACCGGAAGATGTTGTGTCCCACCAATTACAAAACAAACAGACATACCATATTTTTTAAATATTTAAAAAACAACATTTTATGATATTTATTGCGAATCAGTTTTAGTCAGGCCTAATAGTTGCGTAGTTGGATGTCGAAACAGGCATCGGGCCTGTAGGATTTCATTTCTTAGGGGTTACAAAATGAAAGATACCGACACGCGAGCAAATGTAAGAAACGAGCGTTTGGCTAGTATTGTCGAACAATGTTTAGGGAGTCAGGCGGCTTACAAACTTTTTGACATGCTATCCTCCATTTCGGACTTGGATAAGCATTCAAAATCTAAGTATATGGAACTTGTTCGAGATTCTGGCGAATACAACGATGAAGAGATTGATGCGATCGAGCGGCTGATAGCTAGTGGAGCCGCGAGTTATTTTAAAGACGTGATCGACCAGGTAAGGGAAGAACAGGTTCAAAGAGAAATAGAAGCGCTAGTCGGATAGTAGAATATTTACTGGATTACTCTATTTCTTTATTTTTTGCTTGGTTACATCATGATTCTACAAAGAGATACCTTCATCTTTCATGAACTGTTGGATTCCCTTTTTGTTCAGAGTACGCAGTGCCCGCACAGAAAGTTTCAGCGTTACCGATCGGTTTTCTTCTGGGATATAAAGACGCTTAGTAATTAGATTCGGTTGCTGCACTCTTTTTGTTTTTCGTTGCGAGTGGCTTACCTTGTTTCCTACTAAGCCTTTTTTGCCTGTTAAACTACATCTACGAGCCATATTACTTCTCCTGAATTAAGAAGCCTAAGATATAGATGGTATCAAAATCCGTCAAGGGTCCTTCTTGACAAATCAGCTTGTAAATTTGACTTTAAAAACAGGCTTGATTTTTATGTGGAGCCACAAATTGTCCTTCAGTTTGTCGTGTCCATTAGATAGTGATCTATAGAGAAAATAAATATGGCTTGGTGGAGTTTTGTTGCGTTTCTTGGAATAATAGTGTCTCCTCTGCACGCGAAACTATCTGTGTTAATTGAAGGAGATCAATTTCTTTCCCTAGAGTACAAAAAAACTGTAGAGCGGCCGGATACAATGGGTGCTTCTGTTTTAATCGGAGTCCCGCCATCGGGTTCTGCAGATATCGCCGAGGTTCGTATTTTCGATTCTAATAACTACCAATTACCTCATATAGATTGGGTACCTTTTGTTGGTATTGATGATGAAGGAATGTTACGGCGTCAACGGGTGATGAGAATGGCCATAGATCAATCACTCTTGGCTATGGCTTATAGGATTGAAATTGACATTCATTTCTCTTCTACGGTAGTGACGAACGTCAAAGATCCAATGGCTGAAACACTCTACAACAGTGTTTTAGTGAATCCCAAACAATCTAGAAGCTGGCGTCTCCCTCGTCCTAATCAATTTGTTAGTAAGCCGATTCAAGATTCCGAAACTACTTGGCTCCGTATAAGAGTGCGTGATAATGGTATGTTTCGTGTTACGGGTCAGGATTTGGTAGATGCAGGTGTATCACTCGAAAGTGTTGAGGCCAGCACATTCCGATTACATTATGGTGGAGGACGTCCTCTGTATAGAAATAGACCATCTGTTCCAGTACAGCGTGAAGAAGTGGGTCTGATCGTTGAAGATGGGGGAGATGGTAGTTTTGATAATAAGGATTTCGTGCTCTTTTACGGAGAGGCTGCCGAACGTTGGATTTATAACGAGAAAGAAAAATTGTTTGAATGGCTGAGTAATGAATATACATCGTATAATTCTTTCTGGCTAGGTTTTGGTGGTGTAGATGGATTGAGGGAGGAGCGTGTGAGCGTTAATCCTAAAGGGCCGGGAACAATAAATCCTAAGAGTTATCGTGTCCGAGTTCATCTTGAAGATGAACAGTTTGTTCTTTATCAGACTTACGGAATTAAATCGGGTTATACTTGGTATGCAGAAGATTTTCGCGGCAATGCTCGTAATTTTCGTTTCCTGGTAAGTGATCCAATTGCTGCACCGGTAGATATGCGTTTTGGGTTTATTGGAATTGGAAAGAATCGCCCCAGTTTTAATGTAAAATGGAACGGAGATGAGGTAGGCGAGATTGTTTTTAAAACAAATAGATTTATCGAGAAACATGTAACGAGTGAAGTTGGGCCGATCGAGGGATTAAATGAGCTCGGGCTTTTTCATTCGGGGGATCCCACAAGACTTAACTGGCTCGAGGTTGAATATAGCCGAGGTTTTACGGCTGAACGCGGTTTGCTTGATTTTCATTCTCCTCAGATAGGATCATCTGCTGAATATGCTCTGTCCGGATTTTCTGGAGAGAAACCTAGGCTGTTTGAAGTTTCATCAGAATTGGCTGAGGTAGTCGATTTTGAATTTGATATTGATACAGGTAATCTGACATTTCGGGATGAAGGCCGGTCGAAACCGGGACACTTTATTGTAGGCGCGGCGGCAACTTGGAAAAGTCCCTCAAAAATCGAATTGGATACTCCGAGTAATTTATTGTCTCGAAATAATGAGGCAGATTATATTGTTATTTATCATGCAGACTTTGATCGTGCTGCTAACCGATTGGCTGATTGGCGTGCCACTGATGATAGTTGGGGGACTCCTCCAATCACTATGGCTATTGATATTCAGGATGTTTACGATGAATTCTCGGGTGGAATGCTCGATCCGGCAGCGCTAAGAAATTTTCTTTCTTACGCAGAGAGTAACTGGCGTCGCCCGCCGATGTATGTATGTCTTTTGGGAGATGGGTCATATGATTACAAGAATAACTCAGGTACTAGTCTGGGTAATTGGATCCCGGCATACCAGGACGGAGATAGTACATTCGAAGAATGGTTTGTATGTATTTTGGGCAATGACGATTTGCCTGACATGGCAATAGGTAGGCTTCCCGTCAAATCGGCAGTTGATGCGGATCGTTTAGTTGACAAGATAATTCGATATGATAGCGAGGCAGAAGTAGGGTCTTGGCAGGGCAGAGCGTTGCTGATTGCTGACGACATTTCAAATCCCGATAAGCCATCAGATACGGAGCCATACTTTGTATACGATAGCGAATACATGACGAATTTTTTCCCCGAAGAAATGGATATAGAAAAACTGTATTTGGGTTTGTTCCCGCTTGAAGGGCAAGGGAAGCCACGAGCGAGAGATCAGTTTATTCGACAATTCAACGAGGGGGCTCTTTTGGTGACATACTTGGGTCATGGAAATCCGGACGTACTTGCCCACGAGCAAATGTTCCGCGTTTCCCGAGATCTAAACGAAATTAATAATGGTCGGCGTTTACCCCTTTTTTACACTGCAGCGAGCCAAGTGGGTGTTTTTGATGATCCTGTAAAGACATCAATGCCTGAGGAGTTGCTTAATTTGGCTGATGGGGGTGTTATCGGGATGATCTCTGCGACTAGAGTTGGTTATCATATGAGTAATGTGATGTTAGCAGAGGCATTTCATGATCGAATGTACCGTAGTGGAAGAGAAGGAGTTCCTGTTGGTTTGGCCCTTATGGAGGCTAAGCCTATTTCTATAGAAAGGCTTGATGTGGAGGATGCGGTTTCTGTACGAAATATTCGTAGATACTCTCTATTTGGCGATCCATTTCAGAGAATGGCTTTGCCTCGTTTCCGTGTAATTCTCAATGTTCAGGAGCCAATGCAGGCTTTAGGGTTGGTCCAAATTGTTGGTAAGATCGTTGATGAGAATGGGATATTGGTAAATGATTACACCGGGTCGGTACGCATAAGGGCTTTTGATTCCTCTGAATTGAGTTTACTTGATGGTGTTCGTTACAGACAGGTTGGAGCGGATCTTTTCCGTGGTTTTTATTCAGTTAATAGTGGTGTCTTTAGCGCACAGTTCCGCGTTCCTAAGGATATCACTTATGGTGGTAATAATGGGCGAGTAAGTGCGTTTGCATGGGATGCAGAGGGGCGTACAGCTTTTGGTGACATAGAAGATCTGGATATTACGGGTACTGCCTCAAATGTTGAGTCAGATATAGAAGGACCGACAATTAGGATGAGTTTTGAGGGGAATGAGGCGTTTAAGAGTGGGGATAAAGTTATGGGTGTACCTTTGCTTCGGGTAAATATATTTGATTCTAGCGGACTCAATATTACAGGGGAAACAGGACACGAAATAGAACTTTATATAGACAATGATGAATCTGTTAAACTCACGGATCGTTTTAATGTTGAGGGAGGGGATTATAGGGAGGGAGTTTTAGAGTATAGTTTACTGGGTTTGGAAGCGGGGACACATGTTTTGGCACTAAAAGCATGGGATACTCACAACAATTCCTCTCGGGCCGAAGTAAACTTCGAATTAATTAAAAAACATGAGGATGTTATACAAAATGCCTTGTTTTATCCAAATCCGCTTGAAGGGGAAATAGGTTATTTTACTTACACTTCTGAAATTGATGCTGAGGCGTCGCAAATAAAGATTTTTACGGTAGACGGAAGCTTAATTGAAGTGTTGGATTCAGGGCATTCAAAAGGTTATAATCAGATTGAGTGGCAGAAACCTGCAAATATTGCCAATGGTACTTATATTTATAAAATTGAACTGATTGGTGGTAGCCGTGTAGTGGCTGTTCATTCGGGACCGCTTCAGGTAGTACGTTAATGTGAATTTCCTTAATGGGAGAGTGCTTTTGTAAGAAGAGAAAGCGTTGCAATTTGAATTGGAACAGTTTTTGCTTTTTGCGTATCACATTGATTATGCCTAGGTCAAGGAGGACAATATTATGAAGAAGATACGTTCCATGTTGTGGGTAGGACTGAGTTTACTGGTGGTTAATGGGGCAGTTCATGCTACTCCAGAGAGTCGTGCTGCGGTTCTTTTCTTACTCATCGAACCCGGGGCTCGTGCGATCGGTATGGGTGAATCATACGTTGCAATTGCAGATGACGCGACGGCCAGTTATTTCAATCCGGCTGCTTTGGCAGGCCAGGCGGATTCGAAAATAAATTTTACGCATAGTAAGTGGCTGCCTGGGTTAGCGGACGATTTATCTTATGAATTTCTCGCTTATTCCTCCCCAGTCTCAGGGTGGGGAAATATTGGTTTAAATGTTTCTTTGCTCAATTTAGGCGAGCAAACTCGAACCGATGAAAGAGGTAACCAACAGGGTACCTTTCGCAGCTATGACATGGCCATTTCAGCCGCTTATGGTGCTGAAATTAGCGATAATGCTTCGGCTGGTATAGGCTTAAAGTTTATTCGGAGTAGTCTAGCTGATCAAGGGGCTGGTATAGAGCGTGGTAGAGGTGTGGGAAATAGCTTTGCCGCTGATTTTGGTTTCCTTTGGAGCGTTACGCCAGATGTAAACTTTGGTGCAGCTTTGAGAAACTTGGGGCCAAAAATAGCTTATATAGATGCGAGCCAGGCCGATCCCTTGCCGCAACATATAGTACTCGGTCTTTCCTATGAACTAATGGATACGCAGTACCATGACGCCTTACTATCTATGGATCTTTATAAGCCTTTAATCTCTGATGGCTCTTTTGTTACAAATTTGATTAAGGCCTGGACTGATGAATCTATGTCAGACGAATTTAAGGAAATGGATTTGCATTTGGGGGGCGAATACAAATACGGTCTTTCTGCCTATGAAGACGATGCATTTTTTGCTTTGCGCGGTGGATATTCCCTTGATAGTGATGGAGAATTAAAGACTCCTACCTTTGGTATTGGTTTGAAATACAACCAGTTTCAAATAGACGTGGCATATGTAACGGGCGAGGATACCCCGCAACAAGATAATACCCGTTTTTCGCTCAACTTAACTTTTTAGGCTATGGGGAAGTATGTTGTATTTTGCAGCATCGTGAAGCCACTCCTTAGAAGTGATAGTAAAGCAACGATCTTGCGAAGAATTTTTGCCTGTTTTGTAACACTTTTTGCTACAGCTGTTGTTGCAGACGAGTGGAATATCCTTGCTATAAGAGTTGAATTCCCTTTTGAAGAACCCGATCAACGTACTACAACGGGAATCGGAAGTTTCGATCTGCGTAGTCCAGAGCTAGCCAGATCGGACTCGGATTATGTTCTGCCGTATGACCTCCCTCCGCACGACGCATTGTACTTCGATCACCATTTGCAATCGTTAAGTCGTTATTATGATACTGTCTCGGAGGGCCGGGTTGCGATCGAGTATTCGATATATCCTCAGGGTGCCACCGATGCTTATACCCTTCCAAAGCCTATGTTGTACTACGGTAACGGTAGGTCGACGGAAGAAATTGGTACCCGGTGGATTGAATTGTTAAAGGATGCATTTGAACTTGCCCGTCTGGACGAGGGCGGCCCGAACTTTTCTGATTTTAATAGCTTTTTAGTCATACATGCGGGTGTTGGACACGAGACTGGGGAGCTAAACGATATTCGTTCGGTATTCTTACAACCGACTGATTTTCTCCAATTCAATGGCGGTCCTCTATTGATTGATGACATTCAGATTGATTCTGCTTGGATTTTACCTGAGTCTCCGAGTCGGACAGGGCGTGGTGGTTTAAATGGGCTAATGGCTAAATTTTTCGGAAATCAATTGGGTTTACCCGGGATGTCTAATTTTTCCGATGGATTGCCGGCACTGGGTGGATGGAGTCTCATGGACGTCGGGGCCAACGCTTTGGGGTTTGTTAGAAGAGATAGTTTAGATGCCGTGGTCGGTTTTGTTCCTCCTCATCCAATGGCATGGAGCAAGGCGCAATTAGGATGGATAGATCCCCTCGTTGTCGTTCGCGATACTGTATTGTCTATTGCGGCTACAGATCGTGATTCTCAGTTTCCAAGAGCAGTTCGAATTCCTGTAAATCGTGAAGAATATTTCTTGTTAGAATACCGGCGCCAAAGGGCTAATTTGGGCGCACCGGAGGGGTTGCAAGTTAGAGGGGTTGATGATGAGAAAGTTTTATGGTTGGATCTTTCACAGATACAGTTCTCCGGTGACAATGAAGGCGTTTGGTTGGGAGTAGACGAATATGATTCATTTGTTCCGGGATCTGGTTTGTTAATTTGGCATATCAATGAGAAGGTAATAACTGGTGCTGAGGGATTGGCCTTTAATAATGACCCTGTTAA
>JAYYVF010000018.1:0-17467 GCA_036343635.1 Candidatus Latescibacterota bacterium
CGAAGCAATTGAGGAAAGCCTCAACTAAAATGACTGCGCCGAACATTATCCTGATGCTGATAGATGACATGGGATGGAAAGATTTAGCCTGTTATGGTAGCTCTTTCTACGAGACTCCAAATATAGACCGGTTAGCAGCAGAAGGCATGCTTTTTACTGATGCATACGCAGCTTGCCCTGTTTGTTCTCCTACACGAGCCAGTATACTAACGGGAAAATATCCAGCTAGTATTGGTATTACTGATTGGATTGATGCGGGAAATCAACTACACCCAGCCCGCGGACGCCTAGTGGATGTGCCATACCTCAAGCGACTCCCACAATCGGAATGCTCACTCGCTAACACCTTGAAACTTGGTGGATACCAAACCTGGCACGTAGGGAAATGGCATCTTGGCGATGAAGGACATCTTCCCCAGGATCACGGTTTTGATGTCAATATCGGTGGTGCGCACCAAGGTTCGCCAGGGCGTGGTGGTTACTTTAGTCCGTGGTCCATTACTCCTTTGATAAACGCTGATGTTCCTGATGGAACATATCTCACGGATTACTTGACCGACGAAGCAGTAAAACTCATTGAACATAGGGACGAACGGCCATTTTTTCTGAATTTCTGGTACTATCAAGTACACACGCCTCTGCAGGCCAAACCTGAAAAAATCGACAAGTACGCTGACAAAGCCCGTAGGCTAGGGCTTGATCAATTACAAACCTTTTCTGAAGATGAGTACTTCCCCTGCGACCACAAAAAAGACCAGAAGGTAAAACGTAGGCTTCTACAATCCGACCCTGTCTATGCTGGGATGATAGAAAGCCTAGACGAAAGTGTGGGGCGCATCTTAGATCTCATCGATAGCGAAGAAATTGCAAACGAAACCATAATAGTTTTCACCTCTGACAACGGCGGTTTGGCCACGTCTGAAGGTTCGCCTACCTGTAACACTCCGTTGGCAGAAGGTAAAGGCTGGATGTACGAAGGCGGTACCCGCGAACCTTTACTGATACGTTGGCCCAACCATGTTGCGCAGAACACAACATGCTCAACGCCTATCTCTAGCCCCGATTTCTATCCTACACTACTGGAGATTGCGGGCCTTGACTTAAAACCCGATCAACACATTGACGGTATAAGTATTCTCCCTCTGTTAAATGGAGAGAATACCCTTGATAGAGATGCAATCTATTGGCACTATCCTCATTATGGGAACCAAGGTGGTACACCGGGTTCATCCGTTCGTTGCGGAAATTATAAGCTGATAGAGTTCTTTGAAGATAATCAGGTTGAACTTTACAACTTACGAGAAGACATTGGAGAAAATAACAATCTAGCAGAGCAGAAACCAAGAGTTCGTAAACAACTTTACGATTTGTTACTCGCTTGGCGGAAAAAAGTTGAAGCGAAAATTCCTCAGACAAATCCGAACTGGCACAACCAAACTGTGTAATTAGAAAAAAGATCATCCAAATTAATGAAGTAATCCGAAAAAGGTTACTATGGCAAGCCTAGGTGTGGAAGTAGCTGTAATAGAATCCAAGCAAATCTTGCTGACTGAAAGACGCGATTTCCGCATTTGGGCCCTACCGGGCGGAGGTGTCGAAAAAGAGGAATCGCTTGCGGATGCTGCCGTCAGAGAAATCTACGAAGAAACCGGCTTAACTATTGAAATAAATTCCTTAGTGGGTGTCTATTCACGCCCCACCTGGTGCAATGGTGGAGACCATGACATTCTTTTTTCCGCACACCCAATAGATGGCAACCTACAAAAAACGACCGATGAGGTCGTCGCTAGCGCATTTTTTGGTATAAATGCGATCCCAAAACCTTTGATTGGGTGGCATTATCAACGAATCTTAGATGCTCTTTCTGGCAGGGAAAATATCATCTGTAAACAGGACAGTACGTGGCAAGCACGTTTTGGTGCGTCTTTGACCCAGGCTAGGGAAGCAATATCAAATAATCAATTAGATTTGAGAGAATTTCAAGATTTTCTCGCCCTCGATGTAACATCTACCACGTTGAGTCTGGCGAATGATAAAAATTTGCAATAATCAATTACGTCTAATTATAGATCCCGATAAGGGTGTCGGTACAAAAACCTTTGATCTATATAGAAATGGACATTGGCTTCCTATAATGCCAGATACTCGTTCACCTAATTGTGATCTGCCATTTGCAAATTTCCTAATGATACCTTATTCCAATCGTGTTAAGAATGGACGTTTCTCGTTCGAAAGGCATGGCTATAATCTCGCGCATGGCGAGCTGCATTCCATTCACGGGGACGTACGAAATCGCAAATGGGAAATCAACCAAGAAACTGTTGAATCAATAACCTGCACCTTCAACTCGCGTCACAAAACCGCCATTAACTGGCCGTGGGACTTTTCCGCTGAGGCGAGTTTTAAACTTGACGGATTGTCGTTGTATATGAAACTTTCTGTAACCAATTCCAGCCCAACTACCATGCCAGCTGGACTCGGTTGGCATCCATATTTTAATAGAAAAATTACATCAAATAACGAACAAGTATTACTTCACTTTCCGCTGGATGGGGCCTATCCGGATGCCCACTTAACCCGCATACCATCCGGACCGTTAGGCCCCTTAGCGGAAAATCAACATTTTGATCCAGAGCGCGAATTACTTCCAGATAACCTTCTCGATGTATGCTGTTATGGGTTTAGAGGAGGTTCCATTTCCTGGCCAAAAAGCAATCTACGTTTGAATATGTCAACCAATCAGACATGCAAACACTTAGTAATTTACAATCCGTCAGAATCAGATTATTTTGCGATTGAGCCGGTAAGCAATGCAAACAATGGTGTGAATCTTTACGCGCAGGGCGACCAGACTTCTGGGATAAAAGTCCTTTTACCAAACGAAACGTTAACAGCAACCTGTATCTTACAACTGGAGGAATACGAATGATAACGGTTTATCAATATTCAAAATGTTCAACCTGTCGAAAAGCCTTGAATTTCTTAACTGAGCGGGGTGTTGAATACACCGCCGTCGATATCGTAGAAAAACCTCCAACTCAAAAAGAATTAACCCAAATGCTCGAATTTCAAAACGATTCGATCCGAGCACTGTTCAACACTTCAGGCCAGGTATATCGGGAAATGGGCCTAAAAAACAAAATTAGCAACATGAAAAAAACTGACGCCATTCGCCTTTTGTCGAAAAATGGAAAGCTTATAAAACGACCGTTTCTTCTCACAAAAAAAAATGGTTTCGTTGGTTTCAAACAAGAAGAGTGGAAAATACTTGCCTAATATTCAGCCCAATTATTTGGTGGTAAGAACTTTGTGTAAAGCTCTTCTTCACGAGAACCTGTTTCCGGCTTCCAATCATACTCCCAATGTACAGCCGGTGGCATTGACAGAAGAATTGATTCAGTACGTCCACCGGATTGAAGACCAAAAAGGGTACCTCGGTCATATACTAAGTTGAACTCAACATAACGGCCTCGTCTGTAGAGTTGAAAGGTCCGTTCTCGTTCACCATATGGTTCGTTTTTACGCTTAGCTAAGATCGGTTGGTATGCAGTTAGATAACTATCTCCGACACTGCGAACCAAACCGAAACATCTCTGAAACCCTCCCTCGTTTAAATCATCAAAAAATAACCCACCAATTCCGCGAGCTTCTTTTCGATGTTTCAAATAAAAGTAATCATCACACCACTCTTTATATTTTTGGTAAAGTTCGCTTCCAAAAGAGTCACATGCTGCTTTTGCCGTGCGATGCCAGTGAACCGCGTCTTCTTCGAATCCATAGTACGGCGTTAAATCGAAGCCGCCACCAAACCACCATACAGGAGATCCATCCTCCTTAATGGAAAGGAAAAACCTTACATTTGCATGCGAGGTAGGAACATAAGGATTTCTTGGATGAATTATTATAGAGACACCCATCGCTTCATAAGGTCTGCCTGCAAGCTCTGGGCGCCTTTCCGAAGCTGAGCCAGGCAACGTATCACCCCTGACATGAGAAAAATTAACTCCCGCCCTCTCAATATATTTTCCCTTTTCCAGGACACGAGAACAACCACCGCCACCGTTAGGTCGATCCCATTTATCTTCTTTAATTTGGATTTCACTATCTTCGGCAATTAATAGTTTACTCACTGAATTCTGCAACGATTGAAAATACTCAAGTACTGATTCTTTATCTTTTTCCAACGTCTATGTTCCTATGAAAAAATACACTGTGTTTTGTTTTCCCATACCGCCATCTGAGGATATATTAGGGTAATTCTCTAATTGCGCCCACTCTAATAGGCTTGATTTTTTCAAGTATGCTATGTAACACATCATTAAAAGCGAAGTCGAACACAAAGCACTACCGACAACGCTCAAGCGGAAAAATGATCCCCGAAACGTCACCGGGCTTGGGTCTCCTGGTTTGGCTCTATACTTCTTCGTTGGGACGCTTTTTTCTTCTGCTCATCACTCGTATGCGTTTCGTCTCCGAATTGTTTGGGTGGTGGCAAAAAAAAAGCTTCACCAAACAACACATCCGAAAATTTGTAGAACAGTATCAGATTAATGTAAACGAAATAGAGTTGCCAATTGATCATTACAACAATTTTAACGCCTTTTTTACCCGTAAACTAAAACCTGACGCTCGGTCATTTACAACAGACCCAATGCTACTCCCATGCCCGTCGGATGGGAAAGTACTAGTTTACCCTTTTCTTGATCCCAACACGTCCGTCCCAGTAAAAGGTGTTTTAACAACTCCCGGAAAGATTTTGGGCGATTCTGTAGATAGTCGTCACTACATCGGCGGCGGCGCAGCAGTAATAAGACTGGCCCCTTATGATTACCACCGGTTTCATTTCATAGATGACGGTAACGCCGGGACTACTCACGAAATTGCAGGAAATTACCACTCTGTTAATCCAATAGCGGTCGGTCAAATTCCTGATTTATTCTCCATTAACAAACGATCAATTACAGAAATAGAAACTGTGTCATTTGGGCGGGTTGCCTGTATAGAAGTAGGAGCTCTGAATGTCGGGAGTATCATCCAAACTTACGGGCCTGGAACTATAATCCGTGGCCAAGAAAAAGGGTACTTTCAGTTTGGAGGATCTACTCTGGTATTGTTATTTAGCCCCAATTCTATTCTCTTTGACGATGACCTGCTCACTGACTCTTCTAACGGAATTGAGGTGCAGGTATCCGCCGGAGAGCCTATTGGTAAGAAGCATTGACGGGCTTGTTTTCGTTTAAGAACTTTAGTTGACTGTCTGTTTAAATCACCGTAGAGGAAATCTTCTATGTCACTAAAAATGCGCGTCGGGCTAGGCCAATTCAACGAAATAAATGATGACTTGATGGCTTTTATAAAGCAGGTTGGAGTCGATGACTTTCTCATGAATACTCCGAAGTTACCTGGCGATGCACGATGGGAATACGAAGATCTGGTAATTTTGAAAAATAAAGCAGATAAGGCAGACCTTCGTTTAATGGCTTTAGAGAACGTTCCTATCTCTTTCTATGACAAAATAATGCTCGGATTAGACGGACGCGAAGATCAGCTTCAAAATATGATCCACACCGTTCGAAATATGGGTCGAGCAAAAATACCTATTTTAGGTTATCACTGGATCCCAAATGGGGTTTGGCGAACTCCTCAAATGGCTACGCTTCGTGGAGGTGCTCAATCTACCCGCTTTAACCAAGCGGATCATGACAACGACCCGCCAACACACGGTCGCACCTATTCTCACGATGAAATGTGGTCGAACTATTGTTGGTATATCGAACGCCTACTCCCTGTAGCCGAGGAGTCCAATGTGTGCTTAGCGCTACATCCGGACGACCCACCTACAGCAAACAAGTTAGGCGGTATAGCTAGAATTTGCAGCAGTTTTGACGACTTTAAACGCAATATGTCCGTTTTTGATAGTCCGCACCACGGATTAGATTTTTGCATGGGTTGCTGGTCGGAGATGGGCGGGAACAACAGCGTGTTGGAGGCCATAGAATATTTCCAGTCAAGAAAAAAAATATTTTACATCCATTTTCGGGACGTGGTTGGTTCCGTAGATAACTTTCACGAGACCTTCATCGACTGCGGCCAAGTCGACACTTTTGAGGTCGTCAAACTATTACATCGTCTTGATTTCAAGGGATTCATGATCACAGATCATGTACCCAAAATTGAGGGCGACACGGCGTGGGGACACCGAGGACGCGCACACTGCATAGGGTTTATGCAAGCTCTCATCCAAGCCGTGGAAAAACTAAACAAATGACCAAGATTATTTTAGTGCGCCACGGAGAAACTGAGTGGAATCAACGTGGCATTTTTCAAGGCCAATTAAACAGCGACTTAACAGAAACTGGACACGTCCAGGCTACCGCTATTGCCCAGAGACTGCAAAAACACAACTTCGATTTTTTGTACTCTAGCGACCTCAACAGAGCTCAAGAAACTGCCAAGCCCATTAGCAAAGCGTGTGATCTTCCACTTCAACTAGACGAAGGACTCCGTGAACGTCATTATGGCATTTTTCAAGGTTTAGAAAAAAGCCGCGTTTCAGACATCCACTCCGAAGCATATGCTGAACACAAAAGCGGCAATCCCCGCTATGTCATACCCAAAGGGGAAAGCATGCTCCAGTTTCAAAAAAGGGTCTGGACGTGTTTAGAAAACTTGGCTGAGCAACACGAAGGAAAATCTCTCGTCATTGTCACACATGGCGGCACAATCGCAGTAATTTTTTATAAGATTCTAAAAATGGACCTTTCCCTCAAAAGACCTTTTTCTACCACAAACACATGTTATAACGAGATCTATAGATCTGCAGATGGTTGGATACTTAAAGTCCTTGGGGACACGAGTCATCTTTCAAGCACTGGCCGAGAAGACGTGGTATAAATCGAATTCTGATTATTTTTCTGATTTTCTCAATAGGATTTGTTGTTAGCAGAATATTCAACATTCTCTCCTATGCCCCAAACACCACGAAATAATGTTTGACGCTTAGGGGGCATTGATTCGACTATGTTGTCGTCCAAATTTAGACGGTGCCATTGTGCCCATATAGAATTATAACAATTAAATACGGCACAACGGGGATGGTCCGCATGCGTCCAATGATTCGCTGCATGAACCAAGCTTTCGGTGAAAATCACTACTGAACCCGGAGGGCAACTGTAATCCTCCATCATATCACGCATTTCATTTTCCCAT
Source organism: Candidatus Latescibacterota bacterium (assembly GCA_036343635.1). Classification (GTDB taxonomy): domain Bacteria; phylum Latescibacterota; class UBA2968; order UBA8231; family UBA8231. Next base: position 7,210 of record JAYYVF010000018.1, read on the forward strand.
GGAGATTCTCCGATGTTTGGTCGGTAGCGATCTGGACCCCCGTAATTAAAATGAGCTTTATGGGAACCACTCAGGAAGGAGGTAGCTCCTTGTCCCGATCGAACTTCCTCCAATTCCCAAACAACACGAGTTAATCCCGAGAAAATTTTGCCACCAGCAGCTTGGTAACGCATTGCGTTTGCCTGTTGAGGAGGACGAACAACGTGCGGCAGACCTGTACCTCCTCTTTTTTCTGTACTCCACCCGGGCGGGCGGACGGTAGTAAATGAATTTTCACACCGGAAACCGTAGCAGTCATCACGGATATACGAACCTTCACTCAAGATCTCTGAGAGTATCCCAACAATGGCCGGGTGATCAAGTAAGGTTTGCAGTCGTCCTTGATAACCGTTAGTAGCCCCGTTATAAACTTCATCCTTCAACTGGTTTATCTCGTTTTCGTCTGTTATCACTTCGGGCAAAATTACCCATCCTCGCAGATCAAAAAAAAATTTCTGAGCCTCTGTCATAGATATTGAGTTGTCTGTATGTTGAGTAGCAAGCATATTGTGGATTCCTTAGAAAAGCGACCAGAAACAGGAGCACGGTAAAAAATGATTTTTTTAAAATGTAACAAACTCCTAGTACAAGCCTACTTTTTTCTAAATTAAAAAAATAAAGCCGGTTTCGCGATGAAAAATTCCCCTGAAGATAAATATAACCTCGGGCTAGCAATTGATAGAAAACACACAACCAAAAGCCCTTTTCCTTGGCCTGCAAACCAAATCGAAGAATATGTAGCCTACCGTATAGATGAACCTATTTCAATAGATGGTCACCTAGACGAACCGGCATGGAAAGCTGCTCCACGATCACCACGCTTTTCAGATATGATTACTGGAGCTAAGTCAATACATGACACCCGAGCTGCAGTCCTGTGGGATGAACTTAACTTATATGTTGGTTTCTGGGTCGAAGAACCAAACATAGAGGCCGATCTAACAGAACGCGATTCACTTATATTTAACAATAACGATGTCGAACTATTTATAGCCGGTAGGGATGCCTATTACGAATTCGAAATAAATGCATTAGGCACAATATACGAAGTATTTTTCATTTGGGATCAGTTCTACGAACTCGTCGACTATGGAAAAGAGCCGGCTTTACGTAAAGACCACCCTCAGGCAAAAGCTTTTAATGGCGTTGGATTCAAAACACATCCATTAGGGCTAAGGACTGGGTTTTGGGGCTACGATCTACTAGGCCTACGTTCAGCAGTTCACATCGACGGAACCTTAAACGATTCCTCTGATCGTGATCGAGGTTGGACCGTTGAAATGTCTATACCATGGAAAAGTTTATACTGGTTGGCAATAGCCGATAACCGATCGCTTCCTCCCCAAGAAGGGGATATATGGCGCATGGATTTTTCCAGATTCAACCAATACCGGGAGGCACCACCCGCTGACGACTCAAGCGGTTTTTTCTGGAGTCCACATGGATCAAGAGATTCACACATTCCCGAATGTTTTCCAATAATCCATTTCAGCGAAGAGCGGTTAACGGTTTAGAAAAATTTAGACATTTCAGTATAGTACTTTGCGTTGGTTTTGAAAGGAACCTCTTTGATGACAAACGACGACATAATTAAGCAAATCGATGAACGTGGGTTTTGTTGTGTTCCCAACGTCATCTCGGTTGAAAAGGCAGACGAAGCTTGTAACGTGCTAGACGAACTTTTAGCAAACGAAATTACTGAGGACATTCGGGCAGCACAAACTCAGCGTGTAGGAAAAATCATCGTAAAACACAAAATTTTTCTTGAATTAATGTGCCATCCCTTTGTAGTTAATCTATGGGGAAAATACCTAGGTGATGATTTAATTTGTGGCACATTCTCTGCCAACACAGTTTATCCAGGTAAAAAAGATATTGGTTGGCACGCTGACTATCCCTATTGGTCTATTAAACCACCGTGGCCTCCAGGACGTTTCGCGGTACAAACTCTCTGGATGCTGAGCGACTTCACAAAAGAGAATGGCGCAACCGCCTCAGTTCCGGGTTCACATTTAAAAGGACATCCTCCCGATGGAAATACGGGGGAGGAGCGCGAAGATGAAGAAATATTAACAGGAAAACGTGGAAGTGTTGTATTCGCACATGGCGCATGGTGGCACACGGCACGACCAAACCTTAGCAATCATTCGAGATCTTGTCTCCTGGGGATGTACATGAAACCTTGTTTTATACCTCAGGAAGATATGCTTGGACAACTAAACGAGCTAAAATCACCGTCCGAAATTACACAACAGCTTTTAGGTAACAATCAACACAAACCTCGAAACGTTGGAGATTAAGATCAAGTATTACGATTCTTTAACGGCTGAATTTAAATCTGTCATCATCTGCTTTCCGTCGCCAAACAACATGAGGGTTTTGTCAAGATAAAACAGGTCATTGTCCACCCCAGCATAACCGACCGCGAGACTTCTCTTTACGACAACAATAGTACGAGCTAAATCTACGTCAATGATTGGCATCCCAGCTAACGGCCCGTCACTGCCACGTCCTGCTGGGTTACACGTATCGTTCGCACCAATGACCAACGCCAGATCGGCCTCCGGCATCTCTGGATTAATGTCATCCATTTCGATTAGCTGTTCGTAAGGTACATTAGCCTCGGCCAAAAGTACGTTCATATGACCAGGCATGCGGCCAGCCACGGGATGTATAGCATATTTTATTTTTGTTCCATATTTGTCTGCTAAAAGATCTGCGAATTCCTTTACCTGATGTTGGCACTGACTAACCGCCATGCCATAACCCGGAACAATAATCACTTTTTGAGCACCATCAAGAATCATCGCAACCTCTTCAGGCTCACTACCCACTTTCGTCCGGGTTAATTGCTCTTCTAATTCATCACCTCCAAAAGCTTTGAAAAGAACTTCATAAAGGCTTCGATTCATGGCCTTGCACATGATTACAGTCAAAATCAATCCACTGGCTCCAACTAGCGAACCAGCTATTATTAGAACGCTGTTAAGTATTATGAAACCAGTAAACGCGGCAGCAATGCCTGAAAGTGCATTTAGTAAGGACACAACCACCGGCATATCCGCACCACCAATCGGAAGGACAAGTAACAATCCAAGAATGCAGGAAACAATCAGCGCAGCAATTATATAATCTACGTTTGTCGGTGCCCCAGTGGACAAGGCAATGAGAAGGCTTACCGAAAGCCCTAACAACATTTTTATTGGGTTTAACCAGGCTGGTCCCCACGTAGGTGTGCGAATCCAACGCCCAAAAATTTGGATTCCACCCTTCAATTTTAACATGGCAAGTAACGAACCCGTTAACGTCATCCACCCAACAAAGCCAGAAAGACCCGTAGCAATCACAAGAACGTACAAAGCCAACCCAGTGGGTATTGGTAGCGCTGGGTTTTCAATAAATCGCCAGGATTCAGAAAAAGCAACTAAGGCAGAAGCTGCGCCCCCAAAGCCGTTGAAAAGAGCTACCATTTCGGGCATACTCGTCATTTCAACTTTGACGGCTACAATGTACCCGATGGTCCCACCGACGAGCAGGCCAACGCCAATTAGTATGGCTCCCTGAATTCCCTGTAACGCCTGCATTTCGGCAACGGTCGTCAATACCGCAACCAACATACCCAGGGCACCCAATTGGTTACCTTGCGGGGCCGTCCTGGGATGTCCGAGACGTTTAAGTCCCAGAATGAAAAAAATAGCCGAAAACAGATAACCTAGACCGACCCATTCGACAGCCATTAGGCCTTATCCTTCTTTTTTCCGGCAATCATATTGAGCATACGGCGTGTCACCGCAAACCCTCCAACAACGTTGATCGAAGCTAAAACAACTGCTAGGCAAGCCAATACACCACTTATAGAAGTATCGAGGCCTTCGTATACAACGTTTGCTCCAATCAGCGCGCCTACTATACTAATACCGGAAATTGCATTGGCCCCACTCATGAGTGGCGTATGTAACGTAGGAGGAACCTTGGTAATTAATTCGAAACCAAGAAATATTGCGATTACAAATAACGATATGGAACCAATTAAGAGCTCTATAGTCATGGGAGCATTTCTCCTAAACGAGTTTGGTTGGAATTAAGCTCGCCATCCGAGCAAACTAACACACCACCCATCCCATCAACGAAAAAATCTGACCCCTTGGGTGGCCCAAACAGAATATCATTGTCTTCATCAAAATGTAACAATCCTTCGCGGGCAATTGACGAAATGAACGCCACAATATTATTGGAATACAGGAGAGATGCCGTCTGAGCTAACATCCCAGGTAGATTCTCCGTTCCAATTATCGTTACAAAATTTTCTGTAGTGACCACCTGTCCCGCAACAGTATCTTCGCAATTGCCTCCTACATCCGCATTCATATCAACAATAATCGCACCTGGCTTGAAACGAGCAACCGCTACACTCGGAATTGTTATTGGAGCCGGTCGCCCAAAAATTCTAGCCGTCGTAATTATCAAGTCAGCGTCCTCGGAATGCCCACACACCGTTTCGTTCACCTTTTGTATGAATTCAGGAGTTAAAGGCTTAGCGTATCCCGAAGCATCTTCAAAATCATCCATGCCATCCACTTGAATAAAGCGACCTCCCACCGATTCAATTTGTTCGGCGGCAGAGGACCTAACGTCAGACGCATAAACAACGGCGCCTAACCTTTTGGCCGTAGCTATCGCCTGTAACCCGGCTACTCCACTCCCCATCACAACAACTTTGGCAGGCCTTACGGTTCCAGCAGAAGTCGTCATCATTGGTATACCCACAGACAAACTAGCAGCACCAAGCAACACTGCTTTATAACCAGCTAAGTTATCTTGGCTAGAATTAACATCCATTGACTGAGCATGTGAGAGGCGTCGAGGAATCATGTCCATCGAAAGAAGGGTAATTTTCCCATCTATACACCGTTTAACAGAATCAATGTTTCTAAATGGATCTGCCATACAGATAACTACCTGACCTGGATTAAGGACTTCAGGATCGGGCAGATGGACCGACACAATGATATCTGCTTTTAATACCTCGGAGCGATCGACAACCTTAGCATCGTTTTCTAAATATTCATTATCAGAGTGATTTGCCCGCGCCCCTGAATCCGACTCCACAACAACTTCAACCCCCGTTCGCGATAATTTCTTGATGGAACGTGGAACCAACGCAACGCGATTTTCATTTTCTAAATCTGATAAAATTCCTAAAATCATTTACTCATCACCATTTAAAGTTCAACTGACTACCTAAACAGAAATAATTAACATGTCAGCATTACGGCAGCCAATATCCGATAGGTTTCCTACCCAACCTGATGATTTAGTAGCATTACCGAATTTTAAAAACATAACAAGCTACCAAAAACATTGATATAGCTAACATTTTGGCCGATTATATACTGCCTGCGTTAATAGATATTAAAAAAATAAACAATTACAGGAATTGTGCTTATGAATGACGCATACGTCGTAGACAAGAACCTCGGAAGTAAATTAGAAATTCAAGAAGGAGACCTTCCGACTCACAATGCAGACGGGCAACCCGTCATTGATTTGACGCACGAACAAAAGTATTTATTCGATTCTCGCGGATGGTTGTTGATTCCGAACGTTCTTTCAGAAAATGAAACACGAGAGATGCGAGACTTTGCCCTTCAAATAGCAAATGACCCTGATTCCTTACCCGAAGCCGAACGCTCATATGTAGCTGGACCACTGCAAAAATTGACCGATCATCCTGTTGTGGTGGGTTTCCTTAACGAGTTCCTAGCCTTTCCTCACCTGTCCAGCCCGAATTGTTATGGCTTCCGAATGGAAGGTAGTGGGCTGCGTAACCCTAGCTCACATGAAGGAAAACAGGGAGTCTTCAGTCCACACAACGGGCATGGAATGTTTCGATTTGCCGTCGATTCTCACCATTATCAATGCATCCCAGGCAAGGGGTTCAGCGGTCTAACCCGAGTCGTTTGGGAACTTAACCCGGTTAAACATGGAACCGGAGGAACTTTACTGGCAACTGGTAGCCACAAGGCCGCTTACGCCTCCCCAGAATCCATACAAAATCCGCAATCAGAGATATGGGAAACCTACGATTGCCCCGCCGGATCCGTCCTGTTTTTTACTGAAGCATTAACCCATAGCACGTGTCCCTGGACGAACACGAATAATGGACGTATCGGTATTTTTAACCTTTATAACAGTGTGGGGTCGCGTTGGTCTTCCTGGAACCCACCTATCGAGCTAATTGAGCAGATGCCTGCTATGCGCCAGACATTGTTTCGTGAAACTCATGTTGCTAATAATGTGCCAGGCTTCAACTATGGCGGACAAAACATGCGAGACCGAGTTGTTGTAAAATGACATCTCTGTTATCAATTAGCTAGGAAAGCTCTTAATAATGACACAGAAAACGAACTGGAACAGCAAGACTCTCACCCGAGGGTGGCAAAAGGGGGTCACTGCATTTTACTACGGTCTGGGATTTAGTGACAAAGACTTCGATAGACCACAAATCGGTATCGGCACGCCTTTACTAGATGGAAATATCTGTAATGTACACGCCTACGAGCTAGCCCAGTTCATAGCCCAAGGATGTGAGGCAGCGGGCCTAATCGGACTGCCGTTTGGAACACCAGCAGTCAGCGACAACATTACGCAAGGTCAAGAAGGCGGGAACGCCAGTCTACCTTCTCGAAATATGATAGCCAACGCTGCTGAAGCCGTGGTCTCGGCTCATAGTTACGACGCACTAATTGGCCTACACAATTGCGACAAAAATGGTCCTGGATTTGCAATGGCTTTGGCCAGACTCAATTATCCCGGCCTCATTGTCTCTGGTGGTTCCATCCAACCGGGCTGTTATAAGGATGAGGATATAACGATACTGGACGTCTACGATTCTCAGGCTTCGCTGTCCATTGGACAAACAACGCAAGAGGACGCAGATCAAATCCTGCGCAAAGCCTGCCCTGGTGCTGGGGGTTGTGGTATTGCTGCTTCTTTCAATACGTGGGGAATCTGTATGGAAGCTATTGGTCTGATGCTGCCCTATAGTTCGTCCATACCAGCCGTCGGAGAAGAAAAACGCACTGAGTGTATTGATGTGGGCCAAGCAGTGAATATACTTCTAAGCAAAAACATCCGTCCGCGCGATATCCTAACGCGCAAAGCCTTTGAAAACGCTGCGGTAACCATTGCCGCGGCTGGGGGGTCAACAAATGGAATTTTACACCTTCTCGCTTTAGCTAAAGAAGCAAATGTTGAATTCACCTTAGCCGACATACAGCCGATACTACGCTCAACGCCTGTGATTTGTTCGTTTGCCCCGCGTGGAAAACGCACAATGGTTGACTTGCATCACCTCGGAGGCACACCACTCCTGCTTAAACACTTGTTAGACGCAGAATTAATAGATGGCTCATGTCTTACCGTAACAGGAAAAACCCTGTCGGAGAATTTGACAAATGTCCCACCTGTTCCCGCCGATCAAGATTTAATCGTGCCGGTAGACCAACCATTTAAAGATCATGCCGACATGCAAATTTGTTTTGGCAATCTCGCTCCCGGTGGAATCGTATTTAAAGTCTCGAGCATGGAACAACCTTCCTTTAAGGGCCACGCCGTTTGTTTCGACGAAGCCAAAGATATCGTCGATGCCGTCGAGGCCGAGCTCATTAAACCCGGCTCCGTTATTATTCTAAGAAATTTAGGGCCTGTCGCTTCGGGCATGCCCGAAGTCCTAGTGGCAACAGCCGCATTAGCCGTTCCCGAGTTAGACGGAAAAGTGGCCTTTCTCTCTGACACGCGCGTCTCTGGAGTCTCTCACGGTGCCATCGGAGTACATTGCGCCCCTGAAGCTGCCGTTGGTGGGCCAATCGGTTTGGTGGAAAATGGAGATGATATTTCGTTCGATCTTTTGAAAGGTCAGCTAACGTTACACTTAACAGACGAGGAATTGGAATCACGCAGGGCTACATGGGTAGCTCCTAGTCTTTCAATGAATCGCGGTTACTTAGCAGACTTCTCCGCGACCGTCTCGCAAGCAGACAGCGGGTGCGTGAGTAAAGCCTACCATCCCGCTTGTACATAATCAAACATAACGTCCTGAATTCGTTGAACATATATCAATTTTTACTGGACGAGACCGTAAAACCTTTATATCCTTTGGACAGACAAAACCACCTTTAGGAGGGTAAACATATGAAAAAGTTGTTAGCAGTTCTAGCTGTTGGCGGCATGTTAATGGCAATACCATCACAGTCGGAAGCTCAGGTTGGTGTCCGATTGGGATTAAGCCATATGACCGGATTAGCAGGGATCGAATATCAAACGGGAAATATATCTGTGGGAGCTGGCCCCTCGGTTGAAGGACAGGTCGCCATATCTGCTCGCTACTCGCTAAATGCCGAAGGTAACACCTTGTGGGCGGGATTAGCCTACGTTATAGCCAGAGCCGAGGTCTGGGAAAAAGATGCTGACGGCTGGAATACGATAGAAGACGCAGCCTCCGTCGGACCACTAGTAGGTTATAAAATGGATCTCGGCGAAACATTAGATCTTTCAATCGGCGCCGGTTATGGACCCTATCTAGGTGCTGATGCAGATTTAAACGATGAGACCGGGGGCCTCTTATTAGATGTATCTTTGGGCTATAGTTTCTAACATCAATTAATATTGTAGCAAATTTCTATCTTTTGCGTCCCGAGACTCTTGAGGTCTCGGGACGTTTTTTCGTAAATTTCCCACTGACACAATTCCACTCGAAGGAGACAGAACACCATGCCAAAGCAAAGAGATTGGTCAGGAAGTATTGTACGATATCCCGACCCAGCCATTGAGATAATCGATGATACTCGCTTTGGTTCATTTAAGCTTGGGAATGCCGTGGTAGAACGTTTGTGGACCGGCGCACGATGGACAGAAGGTCCGGTCTACTTTGGGGACGGCGGTTATCTTCTGTTTAGCGATATCCCAAACAATCGAATTTTACGTTACGATGAAGAGACCGAACAAGTAACTCTCTATCGAAAACCGTCAAATAATAGTAATGGCCACACAAGAGACCGTCAGGGCAGACTAATAAGCTGTGAGCACTTTACGCGTCGAGTTACCCGTACCGAATACGACGGGACTATAACCGTATTAGTCGACGAATTTGAAGGTCGCCCACTAAATGCCCCGAATGATGTCGTGGTACATTCGGACCATAGCGTTTGGTTTACCGATCCAGGATATGGCATTCTCTTCGCCTACGAAGGGCAGCACGCCGATCCTGAACTACCGACCCGGGTATACCGAATAGATGGCAAATCCCATGACGTGACAGTAGTAGCAGAAGAAATGGATATGCCCAACGGGCTATGTTTCTCTCCCGACGAAAAAACACTATACGTATCAGACACGGGAAAGCCAAAAAACATCCGCGCTTACGAAGTAGATGGCGATACGCTATCAAATGGGCGGTGCTTCGTTGAGATGGCACCCGGTCTAGCAGACGGTATCCGTTGCGATGTACACGGTAACCTGTGGGCATCAGCCGCTTGGGCTGGCGAAGGTTATGACGGTGTGCATTGTTTTGCGCCAGATGGTAAGATCATCGGGAAAATTCACCTGCCCGAAGGCGTATCTAATCTCTGCTTCGGTGGGGGGGCCAAAAAGAATCGGCTTTACATTACGGGCTCTCAATCGCTTTATGCTGTATATCTTGAAACCAAAGGTGCGCAACATCCATGAGAAAGCTTACCACATGAAAAGTTACCTGGAAGGATGCCATGTACCAACCGAATCAATCGGAAAAGCAGAGGTGCCCAAACTCATTATGGGTATTCATCCATACGACGGATGCTCTTATCAAGACGACGCCACGGACAAGAAAAATTTTTCGAAATTTAATCAGGTAAAACATGTAAGTGAAAGTCTACGATGTGCCGTCGAAGAAGGTGGAATAACCGCCGCACAAATAGACCATATGCTGCCCCAATTAGACCGACTACATTTGCAAGCAATTTGGGAAACCCAACAGGTTACCCAGACAGAAATTGGGCTCGTTGCCTATATACTGATCCCAATAACACTAGACGGTGAAATGGTTTCTTATTCTGAGCGCGCTCATTCTACCTTCTACGACCAAGGAGAAAAAGTTGCCGGACAAGCCTTCCGCGACCACATGGCAAACGATGCTATCATCCGTTACAACCTGGGGGGAGATCTTGGAAATTTAGTAACC
>JAYYVF010000019.1:0-17077 GCA_036343635.1 Candidatus Latescibacterota bacterium
CTCCGGTGACAATGAAGGCGTTTGGTTGGGAGTAGACGAATATGATTCATTTGTTCCGGGATCTGGTTTGTTAATTTGGCATATCAATGAGAAGGTAATAACTGGTGCTGAGGGATTGGCCTTTAATAATGACCCTGTTAAACCAGGTATCGCCTTGGAAGAAGCCGATGGTTACCGTGATATTGGTCAACCTGTTTTTGAACGGTTGAGGCAGATAGAAGGATCTGAAGACGATGCGTTTACGAGCGTTGGTATATCTACATTTGATCAATATTCCGTTCCAAGCAGTCATAGTGTCGACGGTTGGGCTACGGGTATTGAAATAAAGGTTTTGTCAGAATGGGAAGATACGGCACAAATTTCTGTCCGTTTTGTTCGAAATTTCCCTAATTGGCCCCGAGAGCTCAAGCATGGAAGACGTTTACAGGGTTCGGATTTGAATGGTGATAATCTCGATGATTTAATAGTTGAAACTTCCGAGGGACTGACTGTTGCTGGTGCAAACGGTATCGATTCTTGGAAATTGCCTCGCGCTTATTTCTTAGTGTCCGGAGACATTGATGATCAAAAGGGGGATGAATTAATCGTGTTTCGTGAAGGGCGTATCGAAGCATGGAGTCTTGGAGAAAACAAAGAAATTTGGGGAACGGATTTCGATCGTGTTCCGGAAGCTGCAATTGTGGGACGATTTTCCGGCCCAGAGAAAACGGAGGAAATCCCGATCTTAGCGGTGTTGTCTTCTGGTCAATTGTATGAATATGAGGCTGATACAGGGTTGTTGCGTGCTGTTATTGATAACCCTGAAAAAACATTTACTGGTATCTATGCTACTGACAAGGGGTATAGTGGGGTTCCGTCGGGTGTGTTTTCATCTCAGGGTGTCAACGATTCTCCCTTCACGCAGGTGTTCGGAAAAGAAATTGATGGGACCATATTTTCTGTGGTTGCTGGACGTTTGGGTAATGTGTCAATAAATGGGAAACATATTGCAATAGATGATTCGTTGATAGCACCTTGTTCAATGGGTGATGTGGATGGGGATGGGCAACTAGAAGGGATATTTTCTGGACTATACTCCGTTTATTCTATAGACGCTAAAGGAATACCCCAGGCAGATTTTCCGCTAAGATTACCAGCGTATGCTGATGCGGGTCGAATTCTTTTTCAGCCATTACTTGCTGATTTAGACGGCGATGGTGGTCAGGAAATAATTGTTACTACGGAAGGTGGAATCTATGCTTTCGATCACCTAGGAAGTATAATGCATGGGTTCCCCTTACTACTGTCATCACGCCCACAGTCTGCGCCGATTTTTCTCGATATTAATGGAGATGGTTTAAGTGAGTTGGCGGCTTTGGATTCGCAATTCGTCTACGTATGGGATTTGGTGATTTTAGATTACGAGGTCACAAGTGTGGCGTGGGGTCAGCTTAACGGTAAGGCAAATGGATGGCGTTTTGCAGAGGGAGAATTGGATACTATTGGAGTCCCAAAGGATGGCAAGAAATTAATGCCTCCTCGGCTAGTTTATTGTTATCCAAATCCGGTGGGTTCAGGAGATATGGCTCACTTGAGATTTACGCTGTTAGATGATGCCGATGTCGAATTATCCGTTTTAGACGCACTAGGCCTCCCTGTCCAAACCATTAGAGAGCGGGTTGTTTCCGGAGAGAATGAGATTACTTGGGCTGTTGGATCGTATGTAAGCGGTCTTTATTTTTGTCGAATAACAGCACGGACTGATCAAGCAACAGAGACCCATATCGTTAAGATGGCGATCATTCAATGATTGCTTCATTAATTCGCATTTGTTTGGCCATGATTTTGGGATTTATTCCGGCGGTTGGTCAAAACCATCCCGAATTAAACTGGAAAGTTTTTGAAACTAAACATTTCCGAATTTTTTATCACCAAGGTCTCGAAAACGCTGCACAAAGAGCGGGAAAGATCGCCGAAGAGGCATACGGTCCCGTAACGACGTTATATGATTACGAACCAAATGAAAAGGTTAGAATAGTACTCAAAGACTATGATGATTATGCGAATGGTGCGGCTTTTTTCTATCACGATACGATAGAAATTTGGACGACTTCTCTAGATCATGAGTATGAATTGCGTGGGACAACGGATTGGTTGAGAAATGTTATTACTCATGAGTTCACGCATATTGTTTCATTAGGAGTTGCTCGTTCTATTTCTCCAAGAATCCCGGGGATATATTTCCAGTATTTTGGTTACCAAGCGGAAAAAAACCGTGCAGATATTTTAACTGGGTATCCAAATATAATTGCTTCTTATCCTATGATGAACGTTGTGGTTCCTATGTGGTTGGCTGAGGGGGCCGCCCAATACATGGCCGCGGGAGCTCACCATGATAGATGGGATGCTCATCGTGATATGATTTTGCGTAAACAGGTGTTGTCGGGCTCTCAGTTGCCTTTTGATGAAATGGGTGTTTTTGGTAAATGCGGTTTTGGGAACGAATACGTTTATGATCACGGTTATTCGTTTGTCTCATACATTGCGGAGACGTATGGAGTAAATCATCTTAGGAAATTATTTCGTGCCGCGGCACGTTGGCACGTTCTAGATGTAGATGGTGTTTTTTCAAGAGTTTTAGGGAAACCCATTAAAGAGGTCTATGAGGATTGGGTTCTTGAATTAAGGCGCGGTTATGAGAAACAGATAGAGGAATTGGGGGAGCTTAGAGAAGGTGATTTAGTTGCCGATACTGGCTTTTCTAATATGCGTCCCCATGTTTCGGAAGATGGTAGTCGACTGGCATATTTATCAACCCAAAAAAAGCAGTATGGTCCTCATTTCCTTGTGGTGCGCAACCTAGAAAATGATGATGAAGAGGTTATTGCTTCAGGAGTTTCAGCTTCCTCGGTCAGTTTTTCTCCATCAGGCGAAGAATTGCTTTTTACTCGAATCGCTCGCGCTGATCGTTACGGATCCCGTCAGTCAGATATTTATTCTTACGATTTTGGTATAACAGATCGCCATTGGTTAAATCGGTCTTTGCGGTTGATTCCGGAGTTTGTCGCTGGCTTGGTGGGTTTCACATCTGATCCATACAAGGAAGAACAGTTGAGTCGGGGGTTACGCGCTTTTTACCCTGATCTTTCTTCGGATGGTGAGTGGATCGTTTTTGTTCATAATTCCGGCACGAACAATAATATTGGATTAATGCGGCGAGACGGGAGTGAACTGCGTCACCTTACTCAATTTACTGATGGTACTCAACTGTATAGTCCTCGTTTTTCACCAGATGGTAAAAAGGTTGCCTTTTCTATTGCCCGGGGAGGACAAAGAGACTTGGCAATTTTGAGGGTTTCTGATGATGGTGTCGGAGAAGGTGACACCATCGATCCGGTTGTTGCGACGGGTGGTACAGATCGCGATCCTGTGTGGAGTTCGGATGGGGAACGTCTTTACTTTTCTTCTGATATTTCAGGTATATTTAATATTTATCAGATTAATCTCAATGACCGTAACGTTGGTCAGATAACCAACGTGGTGGGCGGTGCGTTTAATCCGACGGTGGGTGACAGCGGTCGAGTTTATTTCTCTTCATACGATGTGAATGGTTTTCAAATTCGTGTGATTCAAGCTGCACCCAATTCAATAAAATTAAACAGAGGTGCTGATCCCGAAACTGTTATTGCCGAAGAAACTCTAGGGGGTAATGATTCGTTGAATGCTGTTACATATCGAAGTGACTTTCTTCGTACTTCAGTTATGCCACGAATAAGTATCGACGAAGGTCGATTTAAGCCAGGATTTTACCTTAACTCCAATGATGTTTTATACAAACAGGGTGTATTTGCTGGGGGGACTGTTGCGCCGACAAATGGTGACCGAGATCTTTTTGCAATGTATGAATATCATGGGTTACGTCCTACGCTGTTTCTTGAGGCTTTTCATCAGCGTCGCAGCTCTTCCCGTGGTGACAGTTCAGAAGCTCGTGATGGAGTTATCGATGGAGTTAGGTTCAGTTTAAATCAACTTAGCTTAGGAGCGCGTAAGAAAATCGGCCGCGTAGGAGAGTTAACTATTTCTCTTACCTACGACAGGTATGATGCAAGTGTTGACTGGCGTAGGTTTGTTGAGCGGAGAGATGGTCAATTAGGATCCAGACTCGAAAAACAAAAACCTATTGGGTATACCTATCTGAAGGGGGTCGGTTTAGGTGCAACGTATCGTGTGAACGCATTTGCACGGCGAAGAGATCGAGATATTAGTCCAATAGGCACCCAGTTGTATATACGTTATGATCGTATGTTTAATCGATTCTTAGAAACGTTTAATGAACAAGCCTCGTTTATAGACGAAGAATATCTCAAGTTGGATTATAACCAGCTCACCGTTGACTGGAACCAATATTTTGTGCTTCCGTGGAATGCCCGTTTTGGAGTTCGGCTTTTTTCTGGTTGGATAGACAATGAAGCAGTTGATGAGGATGATTTAGTAAATGATTTTTTTGATTATCATTTAGGTGGATTGAGTTATATGAAAGGTTACACCTTTTACAGTATTGAAGGACGGAAAGCAGCCATGGCAACCGCTGTGCTGCGATTCCCAGTAGTTTCTCATTGGGGTGCACGGTGGCAGCAGTTTTATCTAGATAAGATTTTTACTGCTGTATATGCAGATGTAGGCAAGGCTTGGGATGGGGCCTGGGATGAGGCTGATGTATTTTACGGACGTAAAGGACCGCTGAGGGACTTTGGCAGTCAAATACGTATCGATTTTAATTCGCATTATAGCTTGCCCACCCGAGTACAATTTGATTGTGCTTATGGTATTGACGAGGTTGCTACGCGCAGTCCTTGGAAATATTATTTGACTATATTATTTGGATATATATAAATATCATTTTTAAGATGAAAAGTGGAAAGAGGATCATTCTAATGACGATTCGTTTCTTTTTTTCCTTAGTGTGTATTTTTTTAATAAGTAAGCGTGCCGAAGGTGAGCCGTTACTTAGTGTGCTTAGTCCGGAGGGACAGGCTTTGTTAATGGGGTCATTCGGTCAAATGGACGCGGGGGGAAAGCAAAACGCAAAGGTATTTGTCGCCGAGGGCGAAATTAATAATACGTCGCCTCGGCGAGCATTTTTCTCGTCTATTTTGATTCCAGGGTTAGGTCAATTGCTTGCAGGAGATACAATGCGTGGTGTCATTTTTTCAGGCGTTGAGCTTGCTACCTTAGGTATGTATTTAAATTGGAGGGGTAAGGGGAAAGATACTGAAGATGAATTTCGAAAAGATGCTGAGGAGCAATGGGATCCGCTGGCCTATAGGGGATGGCGCGGCTCAACAATTTCCAGAAATTCATCGATTACGCATGCGTTGCCCTGTTCGAGTCAGGTCTATAAATCTTTAAGTGCAGAGTCTGAATCTGACGGGAGGTTAGATTTTGGGAACTGCCCACCGATTGACATTCAGCAATACTTTGAACTTATTGGAAAATATGATCAATATGTGGCTGGTTGGGAGGATTTGGTTCGATTGCCGGAAGAAAATCGAGCCGTATGGACTGAGGTGGATTCTGTGGAGAACTTTCGCTCGCAGATGCGACTGGACTACGAAGTAAAGCGTGACGAGAGTAATCGGTATTTAAAACGCGCCAGTTGGATGACGGGAATAATGTTGGTTAATCACGTCATTAGTGCCGTAGATGCCGCCCGGGTGGCACGGGCCAAAGCCGAAGGAACAGCCCGTTCGAGTATTAGTCTACGAACCAGGTTTGCTGTAATAACGCAGAGTCATCGTAGAAATATCCTCCCCATGGTTGTTGCCTATAAACCATTGAAGTAAAACATGTTAAGTCGAACTCATATACTAATTGTTGTTCTGTTGACTGCTGTCTTTACTACCGATCTTGTAGCTAAGTCTGCTACTGGTGGTTTTTGGAGATCATTGTTTATACCTGGATGGGGACAACATTATACAGGCATGTCACCAAGTCGTTTTTTATGGGCTGAAGCCGTGTTATGGGGGGGCCGCTGGGGACTTATGAAACGTGCTGATTTTCGAAGCGATCGTTTTCGCTCCTTTGCGAGACAACATGCAGGTGCAGATTTAAAAAACAAGTCGCGGGATTTTCTTGACGATATTGGGTTTTATGAAAGTCGGTCTCTGCACGATCAATATGCACTATATCAAGACGGCCCGTTAGCTAAGATATATGGACTTGATTCGGCATATGATTGGCATTGGGACAACGAGATTCATAGGAATACTTATAGAAATTTGCGTAATGAAAGCAGGCATTCTCAGCGTCAGGCGCTCTACTTAGTTGGTGGGCTTGTTGCCAACCGTATTGTTTCTGCTATTCATGCTGCTCGTTACTATGGAAGGCCAACGGAAAATCTTAATAAATTTTCGGTTACTTTGGTAAATTCCCGTTTGGGTGCATTGGAGCTCGCTGTTGTCAAACGATTTTAGGCGGTGCCTGTCGAAGGTCATCCTCAGTTTTCTTTTTTATTTTTGTGTTGCGGCTAATGCAACGATTCCTTGTGGGAAACGTTGGTTAGAGGCTCATGGATCTACTATATACCATATTGCGGCGAAACAAACCACTGAATCAGCAGACGATTCTCTTGATGTTGGTAGCCCATTACAGGTGGTTGTAAGGGGAGATGTTTTTGCCCGAGATACGACTTGTCGTTATAAAAACAAACAAGCCTATATCTTTGTTGAAGACACATTGTGGGATGTAACCGTAGTCGAGCAATCCATTGTTAAGCTAGGGCAACTCATTGAACATGCTGCTCCTTCTGATTCGACAAGGGGCATATTTGATATTTTAACAGGTGCCTTTGGAGCCTTTCCTGACGTAGATGGTGATTCGCGGATATTCATCTACGTAGTTGACCTACCGGGTGATAATTTAGTGGGTTACTTCGATTCTCAGGTGTCAACTCATGAAAATCCACATTTTCGACACGATGCTATATACATAGATGCCTATTTTTTGAATTCACGACCGCGTTTGGCTGAAGCTACGATGGCGCACGAACTTCAGCACCTTATACATTGGGGCCAAGATCCTGATGAGGAGATTTGGCTAGACGAAGGGTTGTCGGGGTATGCTGAGGCGCTGGTTGGATATCCCGAAGCGGACCCTAACATGGTTTCGAAATTTTTGTCAAATCCAGATATTAATTTTACATCTTGGCCAAATTCGCTTTCTTTGGCCACTCCTTATTACGGCGCTACATATCTCTTTATTTCGTTCTTACGAGAGCGTTTTGGTGCTGAATTCGTGTTCGATTTGGTCGCAGAACCCCGTAATGGAATATTTTCAATTGATGAGATTTTGAAGGCACGAGGAACTTCTTTGAATTTTCGTGATATGTGGGAGGAATGGATTATAGCTAATTCAGTGTCCTTAGATCTAGAATCTCGATATGCCGCATTAAATGGTCGGACGGCTTTCGCATACGGACTTGATGACATGCCGATTGGTCCTATTGGTGGTAAAGTGCTACAACAATGGGGATCTGTTAATGTCCTTTTTCGTTCGTCTGGAAGTATCCGCGTTAATTTTGATGGGGCAGATGGTGTTGGTTATACCCTTTGGTCATACGGAATGAGGGGCAATATGGGTAAGATGGTTAAGGCTGAACTGGATGACGAGAATAGATCGGTAATAGAATGGATAGCAGTAGATAGTTTGAAACTAGTGGTTGGTAGCAAGAATCGAATACCTGGAGAATTTGTAATTTCGGCAGATTATTATATGCCGGATCCAGTGGCGACGAATGTACATTCTTCTTCGGACACACCATCATCTGTTTGGACTCTTGGAAATGGTTTCCCAAATCCTTTCAATAGTAGTATCTCACTACCAATTCAACTTTTAAAGTCTCAAAATGTTAAAATGTTGATTTTAAATGTTAATGGTCAGGAGGTTCGTTTGTTGCACGATGGTTGGCTCACCTCTGGCCGTCATCAATTTTCTTGGGATGGAAAAGATGAATCGGGAATTCGGTTAGCTTCGGGTCGTTACCAAATCCTACTGCGTATGAAAAATCGGGATGAGGTAAGGGGAATGCTTCTTCTTAAGTAGCCCACGGAAAGTGTCTAAATTTAAGTCCAATCCGATTGATGTACCATAATGTTGTCGATTAGACGTGCTTTAGACATTCGTACTGCCGCGGCTATGACAACAGAGCGATCTATCTTTTTGATTTTTTCGAGTGTTTTTGTATCAATTACATCCACATAATCAATTTGGTCGGTCAATTTTTCTTTGATAAAGCTGTGTACGATTCGTTGTATTTGAGTAGCGGAGCGTTCGCCGTTGATGACCTCAGTTTGACCGCTGCAAAGCGCTTTGTAAAGCATCGGCGCGTTATCTCGTTCCTTCTTATTCAAGTTTGCATTTCGAGAACTCATTGCTAATCCATCAAGCTCACGCACTGTGGGCGTTATTTCGATGTCAATATCCCAATTAAGATCTTGCGTCATTCTTTCAATAACCATCGCCTGCTGGTAGTCTTTTTGCCCAAACACCGCTACGTGAGGCGAACAGGTATTAAATAACTTGCTGATTACTGTGGTGACTCCCCGAAAATGTCCCGGACGATTTGTTCCGCATAAACCTTCAGTCAGTGTGTTTACATCCACAGTTGTTGAAAAATGAGAGGGGTAAAAATTTTTCAACGACGGGATAAATGTTGCGTCAACCTGGCATTTTGATAATTGCAGGACATCGTTTTCAATATTTCTTGGATAACGTGAAAAGTCTTCGTTAGGTCCAAATTGTAGGGGATTGACGAAAATACTCACAATGCACCGATCCGCCATCTCGCGGGCTCGTTTAATAAGGCTTAGATGACCAGAGTGTAGATAACCCATGGTTGGGACAAGTGCAATAGTCAAACCATTACTGCGCCAATTAGCAGACCGAACTTGCATTATTTCTACAGTATCTATGATTTCAGGTTTTGACATTTTTAAAGTAGTTGATTGATGGTCCAAAGATGGGACGGGTTGAGGTTGTTATTGATTCCAAAAACTCATGAAAAGGCTTTTCACTGCATGGGTGCGTTAATGTGGGCGCAATTTGGCATAGTGGAATTAATACGAAGTCACGTTCCGTCATGAATGGATGCGGGACGGTTAGCTGTTTCGTATTTATAATTTGGCGGCCAAAAAGTAATAGGTCGATATCGAGTGTTCGAGGTCCCCAATGTATATGTCTTTGTCTTCCAAAATGGTGTTCAATTTCTTGAATTTTTGAGAGTAGTTGAAAAGGAGTTCCTTTCCAATGGCCTTTGCAGACGGCATTTAGAAATGGTGGCTGAATTACTTTTCCAATTGGAGAAGTTTCATAAATATTCGAGCTAATTTCGAGTTTAAAGTTGTGCAAATTATCTAGTGAATTTATTCCGTCTTCTACGTATTTTGTTCGGTTGCCGATATTGGAACCTAAGGCTATGTATACAGTTTCACTCATAGCTACGTGTTATTTCGATCTCAACGCTATCTAGATTTCCCGGTATGGGAGGACTTGGTTTTCGAACTCTTAATGTCAGGTTATTTGGTTTCCAATTTTCGTGGATTGTTTCGGCAATATGCTCGGCCAAGGCCTCTAAAAGTCCAAACTGTTTGTCTTCCACGCATGCACGGACTACGGAATATACCTGAGAATAGTCCACAGAATTTTCGAGGTCGTCATTTTGGCCGGCTGTTGACAAATCGCAGCCGATTTCTATGTCTATTTCAAAGCACTGGCCTAATTTTTTTTCCTCGGGAAAGACACCATGATAAGCGTAAAAGCGCATATTATGGAGACGAATGTAATCTGTTGGCATAATATAGTTTTTTCGTAATGATTTTTACATTGTTAAAGCTGCTAAAAAATTTATAGGGCACGATGTGCAATATCTTTTCGATAATATGCATTTTCGAAGCTAATCTTATTGGCAGCGGCATAAACATTTTTGACAGCAGTAGGTAGGTCTATATCCGTCGAGGTAACTCCCAAGACTCGACCGCCAGCGGTAACGAGGGTTCCGTTCTGTCGTTCGGTGCCAGCGTGAAAAACTACAATTTTATCGCCTTGCTCAGATTCTGTGAGACCCGAAATAGTCAAACCCTTTTCGAAGTCTCCTGGATACCCACCGGATGCTATTACGACGCATACACTAGCTTCTTTGGAGACCTGTAGATCAAAATCTCGGAGACGCCCCGCACAGCACGCTTCTAACAGGTCCACAAGGTCACTTTTTAATAGAGGAAGTAAAATTTGGCACTCGGGATCTCCAAAACGTACGTTGAATTCTACGACCTTGGGTCCGCTATCTGTCAACATAAGCCCGCAATAGAGTACGCCACTGAACGGACAGTTTAGTTTGTGCATTTCGTTAAGTATCGGGCGAATTATCTGGTTTTCGGCATCTTGTTGGAGTCTTGTTGAAAGTGCTGGTGCCGGGGCATATGCTCCCATCCCACCTGTATTAGGACCTTTATCCCCATCAAAAATTGCCTTATGATCTTGCGCGGGTGGTAGTGTTACGAAATCATTTCCATCGCAAATGGCAAAAAGTGACACTTCCTCGCCTTGCATAAATTCTTCTATAACTACCTCGCTACCTGCGTCTCCAAACGCAGTCCCTGAAAGCATTTGATGAACGGTTTCTTCCGCGGTTTTTAAATTTTTACAAACAACAGCTCCTTTCCCGGCAGCGAGTCCACTGGCCTTGACGACTAAGGGGGCTTCTACACTCCGAATATATTCTAAAGCGGTATCTATTTCATTAAAAGTTTTGTACGCCGCAGTTGGAACACCAATGCGGAACATAAGGTTCTTGGCAAAGGCTTTACTGCTCTCTAACCGAGCTGCTGCTTTCGTGGGGCCAAAAATTTGTAGTCCTAAAGATTTAAAGTGGTCAACAACGCCGCCAGCCAATGCATCATCGGGGCCGACTACGGTGAGATCTATATTTTCTGCGACGGCCCACTCTCCTAAGCGACGGATTTCTTCCTTTAATAGAGATTCTTGTGAAATAGCAGTATCAACACGGTAGGGTAATATTTGCGCAAGAGTTTCCATGCCTGGGTTGCCAGGTGCTGCATAAAGTTTTTTTACCCTGGGACTTTGTGCCAGTTTCCATATTAAGGCATGCTCCCGCCCACCTTTGCCAATCACGAGTATTTTCATTTACAGAATTTCCTTATTCAAACTCAGAGATAACCGAATTCGTCCAAAGCAGACTCCTCGTTACGCCAACCGCTTCGAACTTTGACTTTTAATTCTAAATATACTTCACCTTGTATGAGCTCTTCTATAGATTTCCGTGCTTGTTTTCCGATTGCTTGAAGTTTTGAACCTTTACGACCTATGACGATACCTTTTTGACTTTCACGCTCCACGTAGATGATACCTAGTATGTATGATTTTTCTTCAGTTCGTTCAACAAATTCCTCAATAGTAATGTTGATGGAATAGGGCAACTCATCCTCAAGACGTTCGAAAGCTGCTTCCCGAATTAGTTCGGCGGCAAAAAAACGTTCAGGCTGTTCCGCAATCATATCGTCTGGATACAGTTGAGGGCCCTCTGGAAGACGAGTTCTAATCTGAACAAATAGAGAGTCTAAGTTTTTATTCATCAATGCTGAGATAGGCATTATGTCGGGCAACTCATATAGTTTGCACAAGGTTGACAATAGATTTTCAATTTGATCTTCAGGAAGTAGGTCAACCTTGTTTAAAAGTGCTAATGTTGGTGTACGGTTTTTTTCAAGAAAACGTTGAATAAGAGTAAAGCGGTCCCTCGGTTTGAAAGCATCTAAAAGAAGAAGAGCTAAATCTGCTTCTCTTGCGGCGTGTTCGATTTGCTTTTCCATACTCTCATGTAATTTGTAGCTTGGCTCTAATAGGCCGGGAGTATCCACGAAGATAATTTGACTCTCTTTGTCGGTTACAATACCTAGTATGCGGCCCCGCGTAGTTTGGGGTTTGGCTGTAACTATTGACAGGCGTTGCCCAAGAAAAGCGTTGAAGAGAGTCGATTTGCCAGCATTAGGGCGTCCAACGAGTGCCACATAACCACAACGCATTTTAAAACGAAATGTTGGCTGAGAGTTGGTAGGTTGAATCGAGCTCTTCGTGTTGAATGTAGGTCACATCCATGCTGATTGATGGATATGGCTGCAGCCCGATTCCAATATTCTGTTGGCCGTCTTCATGGCCAAATCGTAGAGCCAAAATATTGTGGGTATGTTCTATCGATGCAGAAAATGGGAATGGGTTTGAATTATTATTTGCAGATCTACCACCTTTTGTTGAGGCAGCTATGATAGTTCTTCCGCCGAAGGGTTGGATTGTATAACTCGCTCCCAAGATTAACGTGGGGTTTATTTTGTCATCAGCATCCGTATTCCAATGAATGGTCGTATTCGTTGCATCCCTTAGGATCAAACCAATTCGAAGATTGGGTTGTAATAAAAAATGCGAACCTATATCCAAGCCTATGCCATGGGCTTGGTAGGTAGAGATGGTTCGATAGATGATTTTTATCGAGGTCCCCACACTCCAGTGTTCTCGTAAGCGTTTAGCTCCCGAAAAGTATATTGCGTAATCTGCGCTGGTCTCAATTGATGTGACAATAGGTCGATTTGTCTCACTAAGACCAGCACCCGGATCAGAAAGTCGTGTAAAAGCAATATCAGGTACTGCGACCCGTAGCAATCCAAAACCCCATTGGTAACGGTTAGATGTTGGAAAAGCGTAGGCTATAAAATCATGTTTTACCTGACCTGAAAATCTTTCAGAATGCATAAGATGTAATTGTTTGTTCGTTACACTGGTAAGTCCGGAAGGGTTCCAATATGTCGAGGTCGCATCGTCAGAAATAGCCACGAAGCTATTTCCGAGTGCTATTCCCCTTGCGCCTCCGCCAAGATTCAGGAAGTCTCCAGAAAAATCGGAAGAGGCATGAATCGCACTTACACCGAAGGAAATAAATAGGGTCGAAAATATGAGGATTAGGTTAGTGTAGCCACGCATTGAATGAAATCTTTGAAAGGTTAAATCAATATAGGAAATACTACGTTGGCTACATAGTGATGTCAAGCATAGGACGAGCGCCCAGACTATTTTACTAGCGTGACCTGGATGTCCATTACGTTTGTTCCGGTTGGACCTGTCTTTATCAACTGATCTAAATCGGAAAAGAACGAATATGAATCGTTATTTACAAGAAATTGTTGAGCTGAATGTCCCAATGACTTTGCATTAGCTACAGTTTGTCCATCGATTATTGCTCCAGTTGCGTCTGTGGGACCATCATTCCCATCCGTCCCACAGGATAGTATGGCTACGTCAGTCCAATTTTCAAGGTGTATGGCAGCCGAAAGGGCCAATTCTTGATTACGTCCGCCGATACCATTTCCTTTTAAAGTCACAGTAGTTTCTCCACCAGAAAGGAGGCAAGCGGGGGGTGTAATAGGTTGTTCGTTTATTTTTATCTGCTGAGCTATACTCGATAGGACTATTCCGACTTCTCTGGCCTCACCTTGTAAGCGAGATGTGAGTAGTAAAGTGTTGTATCCCAGTGCTCGAGCTTTAGCGGCTGCGGACTCTAATGCTAATGTGTTATTGCCAACGATGACGTTTTGGACTTGATCAAACCAATTACTTTGATGGTTTGGGGTTTCGCATCTTTGGTTATTTGCTCCCTCCTTGAGGTGCTTGTACACTGGTTTGGGCAGTTGTCTTTCTAAATTGTATCTTCTTATTATTTCTAAACTATCACTGTAGGTGGTATTATCCGGGCAAGTTGGTCCAGAGGCTATTGTGTCGAGTTTGTCGCCAATAACATCAGAGAGCATTAGTGACACTACTTTGGCAGGATGTGCGGCCTTTGCCAGCAAGCCACCTTTGATTTGAGAGATGTGTTTCCGAATAGTATTAATTTCATCAATTGTGCACCCAGCCTCCAACAGAAGTTGTGTGGTTTCTTGTTTTTCACTCAGGTTGATTCCTTCAACTGGGGCAGGGAGTAATGCCGAGCCTCCGCCTGAAAAGAGGCAGATTACTAAAGCGTCTGAATTTAATTTGCTAACCATATTTAATAGATTCTGGGTTCCGTTAACACCTTCTTTATCTGGGACGGGGTGACCACATTCGACCGTTTCAATGTAGCGCAAAGGTAGTCTGTGTCCATATTTTGTTGTTATCAGGCCATCGTTGATGTGTTTACTGAGAATATTCTCGATAGCAAGCGCCATAGCAGGGGTTGCTTTACCAGCACCAACTACGATGATCCGAGAAACGTTGTTTAAATCATAGTTTGTATCTGAAATGCGAAGCATTGAATGTTCAAGTGATACAACTCGGTCTACGCAATCTGCTGGCGAGACCGCTTTTAGCCCAGCTTGAAAAATTTCTTGTGCATCCACGTGTAGCGAGTTGTTCACGAGAGTTTACCAAACTAGAATTGTCGTGTAAGACCAACAACTTTACCTGCTATAGAAAAATCTTCCGTTTCTCTTGGTACTACAATTGGTTCAAAGGCTTCGTTCTCAGGTAGTAGACGGATAACGTCAGATTCCGGGGCGTAGCGCTTAACTGTGGCTTCGTCCCCGATTAACGCCACGACGATATCGTTGTGTTCGGCATCATTTTGTTGGCGAGCCATAACGATGTCTCCATCCAGAATACCCGCGTCACGCATACTTTCCCCGTGTACTCTGAGGGCAAACACGTTTCCTGATGCTGAAACTAAAGATTGATCAATCTGAAGTGTGGATTCGACGTTTCCAGTCGCAAGGATTGGTTCGCCTGCTGCAACACGCCCGAGAAGAGGGATTTCCCTCAAATGACCTTGCGTAAAAGGTTCAGCGTAATCAACTAATTCGATACCTCGAGAAAGTCGCGCATGACGTCGAATATGGCCTTTTTTTTCCAATGCAGCGAGGGTTGTTCGAACACCGTTAGTGGAGTTGATATGGAACTTCTCCATTATGTCTCGTATTGTCGGTGGGGTATTACGACTACGGATGGTTGTGGCAATGTAGTCGAAAATAGTCTGTTGACGTTCGGTGAGTGGTTTTCGCATAAGATCATCTCCCAAAAACTTTTCTTGAACCAATGAAGTGAACACAGTTATACTACTGAACAAAAGTTCATTTGTCAAACATCTACAAAGTGTAAACCGTTTTATTTTTCTGATATAAGGTTGTTGCATATCTAGTTACAAATTGAAATTGTTGACAAACGCCGCTCTTTAGAATAACCTTTGAGACGGAATATTTGCTTTTTTCACTCTATTACAACTATGGACGGGGATTGAGATCAATTGAGTCCTATTTTATTTTCAAGGCCAGAATTTGCATATGTTTAAATATCGGGTTTCTTGTTTAATTTTACTTCTTTTGGTTTCTGGTGTTCTTCCCACGGCTGTCTGTGCACAAAAAGATGAAGGTTTTGTTAGTTTGAGAAGGAGTTTGGGTGTCATGTTTCTGGGTGGGAGTGCATTCATGGTGAAGCAAGGTATTGATTTTCGAAGTGAGGCTGACGATCTATATTCGCGCTATCAGGCTGCTGAAATAGCTGACGAAGCAGATCGACTTTATTCCAGAACTAATAATCGTGATGTGAAAAGCCAGGTTAGTTTGGCCATAGCAGGCGCTTTCGCAGTCAGTGGATTCCGGTTCTTGTTTTTTGGCAAAGATGGCAAAGATAATGACGAGATGAAATTTGAGTCACGGCAGTTTATTTATGAAAGTTCGTTGAACAATGTATTTCTTGAGCCGAGAGCAACAAATGGTGGCTTTGGATTTTCTCTTAGCCGAAAATTTTTCTAATTAGGTTTTATCCTTTCAAGTCGTTATGATGCTATACCTATCGCTTCTAGTTTCCTCTATGAAATGAAGATAAATATGACTACAAGAGCATTTATCGGACTGTTCTTGCTAATTTGTTTTTTAAGCCCATTCGGTTGTGATCGAGAGCGTAGCAATCCGGTGGATCCGCAAGCTACTGTTAGCTCTGAAAAACCTGAGACACCGCAGGGTCTACGGGCCCAACCTGCAATAAATAAAATTCTTTTATCTTGGCAGGCTGTTCAAGCGCTTGATCTTGCAGGTTATGCTGTATTTCGGGCCAGCGAGTCTAATGGAGATTATGTTTTTGTACCGGGGGACAGTGAGACCGGGTTGGAAATTACTACAGGCAAGTTGAGCTTTGCCGACTCTTTAAAAATGCCGGGACAAAGCTATTTCTATCGAGTGGCTGCTGTTGATACTTCTGGTTTGCGGAGCGACTTCTCGGAATTTGTGGGGGCGACAATTCTGGAAGATCTGCTAAGTCCAAGGGTGCCCTCAAATATATCTGTTGTTGCTGATAAGGAGATTCCCGGCCGTGTTGTTGTTCGATGGCGTCAGCCAACAGTTGATGAAAATGGAGGTGTGTTGACCGGGCTGAAGGGCTATGTTGTTTTCCGCTCAGAAGCGGGTAATGGTTTTGAGCCTGTTGATACATTAGAGGTAGACATAGTTCAATTTGTAGATGTCGGTCTTAGCTTGCTAATGACTTATTCATACCAATTGATGGCATTTGATGAGCATGGTAATGAAAGTCAATTTAGTGTTCCACAGAGTGCACAGACGATCGGGCTTTTAACACCAACGGGCCTCACGGCAACATCGAATTCTGATGGAATAGAAATTCAATGGGATGCAGTAAAAGACCGTAAGCTTTTCGGTTATACTTTATACAGATCTAGGCGTTCCGATGCTGATTATGAGCAATTGCCCAGTGTAGAAGGAAGCGATTTCACTACCGGTCAAACTACTTATATTGACTCGAATTTACAAGCTGGTGACAATTATTTTTATAAGGTGCGGGCTGTTGGTGAGGGTGGAATTCTAAGTGAATTATCGACCTTCGTTGGGGCCACGGTTCGACCGGATCAGGTAGCTCCTGCTCCACCTCAGAATCTTTCAGCCATCCCTAATAAAGAGTTTTATGATCGCGTTACGCTGCGTTGGAATGCCCCCGTATTTGATTCTAATGGAGACGATCTTTCAGGTTTAGAAAGTTTTGTTTTGTTTCG